>JAAVCM010000034.1 GCA_014802345.1 Bacteroides sp. | reverse complement strand
TTGCATCGCAGACCGCACTGCGGAAGCCCGGTCAAGGGCAACGCGGGAGGGTCGGCAGACATTTTGAAAAGCGTTTACTCGACGCTCTTTCTTGGCTTTCTGAAACTTCGCAACTTTCAATCGTAGTCAAGAATGTAGCAAACTGTAGATGCCTTGTGGATATGTATATTCCGCCGGCAACGGACGCGTGAGCGTCAGTTGTCGGAGTATATGCACATATTCTGCGTGAGGCTTCCGCAAGTTTGCTCGTTCTACTACGATGGGCAATGCGAAGGCCTCAGAAAGCGGAACGGGCAACAGGTACGGCTCTCACGCTTTCTTTTTTTCTAACCTAACGCCAATGAGGGGAGTCCGGAGGCACAGAGATTTTATGACTGGTAATTCTCAATGGCGGAATATCATCCATAACTACGGTATCAAAAATCGTGTATCTGTCGATATACCGACAGGCGTTTATCATATCATTAAACGTCTGAGTGGTCATCTGATTCATGGCTTGTCGTGGGTTAAATCCAATCCGTGTGTAGGATTTAATCTCACTAAATTTCCCGATATAAGAGTTTTCATTGAGAATAACTTTGGGACGCACAGTCCTATTGACAATTTTCCTCCGGGTAATAGGAAAAAGCTGGAATCTACGATGATGATGTATGGCAACATTGTTTAGCTATCTAAACGAAGGAATGTACAACGAAAACTATCCGATGAAAATGAGTATTTGTATTCTGATGCAAGGGATCGACTTTTTCAGAAGTAATCAAGAAGAAATTCACCAAATAATAAATCAATAAAAAGCAATGAAAAAACTTTTACAGACATTTGTTGTCACAATGTTCACGCTTCCTGCTTTCGCCCAAGACTTCTCCTGTAACTACGATTGGGGAACCCTGAACTGCACTGTCACCAACAATGACACTAAAGAGTGTATGATCTCATCATCAGCGAATATTTCCGGGAATGTTACAATTCCGGAGTATGTGAATTATCAGAAGGATGAGAGTGATGAAGGTGTGCCGTATCGCATCACTACTATCGGCGATCGTGCCTTCTACAACTGCGAAAGCCTGATCTCAATGATCCTCCCCGAGAGTGTCACTACTATCGGCGATCGGGTCTTCTCGTATTGCAGCGGCCTGACCTCCGTAACAATCCCCGAGAGCGTCACTTCTCTCGGTGTGTATGCCTTCCACCGTTGCAGCAGCCTAACCTCGATAAGCCTCCCCGCTGGTATCACTTCTCTCGGTGAATATTCCTTCTCTCAATGCAGTAGCCTGACCTCGATAACTCTTCCGGCCAGCCTTACTGTTATAGGCAAAGCTGCCTTCCGCCGTTGCGAAAGCCTCACCTCAATGTCCCTCCCCGTAGGTGTCACTAATATCGCTGATGGTGCCTTCTCGTATTGCAGCAGCCTGACCTCGATAACCCTCCCTACGGGAGTCACTTCTATCGGCTCGGAGATTTTCGATGGCTGTAGTATCCTGACCTCGATAAGCCTCCCCGCCGGCATCACTTCTATTGGCTCGTTTGCCTTCCGCAACTGCAGCGGGCTGACCTCAATGTCCCTCCCCGGGAATATCACTACTATCGCTGATGGTGCCTTCTTGGGCTGCAGTGGCCTGACTTCGATAACTCTCCCTGCGGGAGTCACTTCGATCAGTCCGTCTGCCTTCTCGGGCTGCAGCGGCCTGACCTCGATGACCCTCCCTGCGGGAGTCACTTCTATCGGTTCGGCTGCTTTCTCGGGCTGCAGCGGCCTGACCTCGATGACCCTCCCTGCGGGAGTCACTTCTATCGGTTCGTTTACCTTCTCGAACTGCAGCGGCCTGACCTCGATGACCCTCCCTGCGGGAGTCACTTCTATCGGCGATTATGCTTTCATGGGCTGCAGTGGTCTGACCTCGATGACCCTTCCTGATGGAGTTGCTTCTATCGGCGATTGTGCCTTTATGAGCTGCAGCGGTCTGACCTCAATAACCCTCCCCGCAGGCATCACTACTATCGGTAGAAGAGCTTTCACTGACTGTGTTAACTTGACATCAATAATTTATTTGGCAGATCAACTTACGAATGGAGTGTCAAGTATTTTTTCAAATGAAACCTACGAAAAAGCGACACTTTATTTGTCGGAAGCCGGTGTATCAGCAAGTGAGGATATTGAACCATGGAAAAACTTCAAGAATATCAATGTATACGATTCATCCTCTATCAATGAGGTCATTACCAGCTTCAACGAGGATGCTCCTTACGAAGTCTACAACCTCAACGGCGTGAAGGTAGCCGACACCACCGTTGACCTCCCTGCCGGCTTCTACATCATCCGTCAGGGCAACACCGTGAAGAAAATCGCAGTGAAATAACCGGCAAATCCCAAATACTTAATCCTATACCCTTGAGGGGCGCATCCATCCGGTTACGCCCCTCATTTTATGCTCTACACAAGAGAAAAAGCGATTGACAAGTTAATTTTTCAACTCATCAATCGCTTGTGCTTTAATTATTTAAGGCGATGATTTCGCCTGATTTCGGCTTAATACTCCTCCTCGTTGAAGAAGAAGTCTTCTTTCTGGGGGTAGTCGGGCCAGATGTCTTCGATACATTCGTAGGTATCGCCTTCGTCTTCCATCTCCTGAAGGTTTTCGATAACCTCCATGGGGGCGCCGGAGCGCATGGCGTAGTCGATAAGCTCCTCCTTGGTGGCGGGCCAGGGTGCGTCTTCAAGTTTTGATGCCAGTTCAAGTGTCCAGTACATGGTGGTGATGTGTTAGAGATATGTATATTAGTGTTAATTGATTGCCACAAATTTTGTGGGCGCAAAGGTAGTTATTTTCTATATATATACAATCGAAATACCACGGTGATTTGTTAAATCTTCTAAATCACGGCAGAATAGGGCGGTTTACCAAATAATTCTTACCTTTGCACTCTGATTTTACCAACTCTATCACATATCCCATGCTATCAAGCCGCAATGTGTTGCTGGCCACGCTCATCGGGCTGGCCACACTTCCTCTCAGGGCTTCGGCTGACGGAGAACCATCGGTACCCCGTCTTTTGGAAGGTCCTGACACACTCGCCATCGGTGAGGTCACAGTCACATCAATCAAGCAGGCACGTTCACTGCTGCGTCAGCCGGTCTCGGTCACTACTTTGCGTCAGGCCGAGCTTGAGCGGCTCAATGTAGCGGGTATGAAGGGGGTATCGGAAATCGCGCCTAATTTTTTCATGCCTGAATATGGTTCGAGAATGACGGCCTCAATCTATGTCCGAGGCATCGGCGCGCGCATCGACCAGCCTGCTGTCGGGCTAAACGTCGACAATATCCCGTATCTCAACAAGGATGCCTATGATTTTGATATGCAGGACATCCAGCGCATCGAGGTCCTGCGAGGACCGCAGTCGACGCTCTACGGACGCAACACCATCGCCGGTCTCATCAATGTCACGACCCTTTCGCCTCTCCACTATCAGGGCTTCCGCGCTATGGCGGAGGGTGCTACCGGCAACAACTACCGCCTCGGACTCTCGGGTTACGGATTGCTGACGAAGGGACTCGGAATGTCGGTCAGCGCCTACGGTGCGTATCGCGGCGGATATTTCCGTAACGCCTACAACGGTGAGCGTGCCGATCGCGAGAAACTCGGGTCGGTCAGGTGGAAGACATCGTGGCGGCCCGCCGACAACCTGCTGCTTGAAAACGTCGCCTCCTACGGCCATTCACGTCAGAGCGGCTATCCTTACGCCTTTGAGTCGACCGACCGTATCAGCTACAACGACACCTGTTTCTACAAACGCTCGACCTTCACCGACGGTCTGACCCTCAACTGGTCGACATCCAAATTCTCCCTTGCCTCAATCACGGGCTTCCAGTATGTCGACGACAATCTCACGCTCGATCAGGATTTCCTTCCCGAGAGCTATTTTACACTTACGCAGAAGCAGCGCGACCGTAGCGTCACGCAGGATGTCGTCCTCCGCGGCAGCGCGGGGGCTTACAGTTGGCTTGCCGGAGTGTTCGGTTTCTACAAGTATGCCGACATGAATGCCCCCGTCAACTTCAAGGAGGACGGAATCGACAAACTCATCCTCGGAAACGTCAATCAGATGCTTCCCGCCGGAATGCGTCTTGGCTGGGACGACGACCATCTGCTTCTCGGTTCCGACTTCAAGATGCCGGCCAAAGGTCTGGCGGCCTATCATCAGAGTTCGTATGACTGGCGCAACTTCACCGTGGCGCTCGGCCTGCGTCTCGATTACGAGCATACGGCACTGCGCTACCGCAGCCGCAGCTCATCGTCATGCACCATGTATCGCGGCGACCGTCCCCTCGGCTCTGTGAGCGTCGACATCGATGATGCCGACCGCCTGTCGCAACACTTCATGCAGCTTCTCCCGAAGTTCAGCCTGACCTATCATCTTCCCCATTCAGCCATCTTCGCCTCAGTCTCGAAGGGATATAAGGCGGGAGGATTCAACACTCAGATGTTCTCCGAATTCCTTCAGCAGCGCCTCAAAGACGAGATGATGGGTTCGATGGGAGGAGCCATGGGGGGCGGCGGTGGCCGTCCGCAGACTCAGGCCGGACAGACCTACGACGTTGCCTCGCTCGTGAAATATCATCCCGAGGTGTCGTGGAACTACGAGCTTGGCGGCCATTTCAGTGTTGACGGTGGCCGTGTCTACTCGTCGTTTGCTCTGTTTCTCATCGACTGCCGCGACCAGCAGCTCACCATGTTCCCCGAGGGGACCACGACAGGGCGCGTGATGATCAACGCCGAGCGCACCCGCAGCACCGGTGGAGAATTCACCCTCGCCTACAATCCCACGCGCCACTGGGCTTTCAATCTCGCATACGGCTACACTCATGCCGTTTTCCGCCGCTTCACCTACAACGGAAGCGAGTACAAGGGCAATCATGTCCCCTACGCACCTTCCAACACCCTCTATCTCTCGGCCACCTACCGCTGTCCGCTCAGTGATTCCGGATTTGTCCGCGGAGTGAGCCTCACCGCCGATATGCGTGCGGCGGGCGCAATCTACTGGGACGAGGCCAATGACTACAAGCAGCCATTCTATGCACAGCTCGGTGCCAACGTGAGGTTTGACCTTCCGTTCGGGTCACTTGACCTTTGGGGCAAGAACCTCACGGATACGCGATTCTCCACTTTCCGCTACGAATCCATGTCCAACAGTTTCTTCCAGCGTGGACTGCCCGTCCGTGGCGGTGTCACTCTCCGGCTCGACTTCCGTTCGCTCTGAGCGCGTCGGGACCCGGGAGGGTAGGGTAGCCGCACTGCGCGGTCGATGTTGTGTTTTTTTAACAAAACGCACTTTCAGCACGCTGCAATATAGTGTCGGCCCCTACGTTGATTAATAGTATGTCTTAACATAAAATCAATCAAAAAGATAAATCAATAAATCAGCTATGAAGAAATACCTTCTCTCATTGGGCGTCATCGCAGCCGCCACTCTTTCGCTCACCTCGTGTCTCGGTTCGGGAAAGAACGAAACGAACTATGATTTTACCTACTCTGACTGCTTTAACTATGTTGTTGACCGTCAGGAAAATACGGTTTATGTCGGTCATTCGCCTATCTATAAGTTCGTGTTCCACAACGATCTGGCACTGGACATGGACATCACCAACCTCAAGCTCAATGCTGACCAGACCCTTAATCTGCGTTTTCCGACGATGTCCACCCAGATTAGCAGCACTGACGGATTCACCATCTTTACAGCCTACAATGTACTTCCCGTAGGGGCGGGCGCATCTTACGAATTCGACACCATCAAATTCCGCGGCTATCCTTGGCGCTCTCCTGCCATCTACGATCTTACCTATACCGTCAATGACCGCTACGATGTGACTGTCTATCCTACCGTTCTCGGCTACTATGCTCAGGCTACTGTCACAAACAAAACCGAGGGTGCGACAGACCCCGTCTTCACCGGAAAGGACCTTGAAGTGGGTACCTACATGATTACCATCAATTCCGAGAAGATGACGGCCAGCCTCTTCGTAATGGAGGGTAAGTTTGAGAAAAATTCCTATGACACCGAGCGTCTCGAAGTCCGCAATCTTCCTGTCACCATCATTGACGGCGGCTTCCGCATCGTCACCGAACCGGGTGTGACCTATCCTGTCTATGACTACCAGCAGGCTTCATCCGCTTCCGCGCTGACTGACTACTCCATGTCTGACATCAGCCTCACCGCTTATCTTTCCACCGGTGCAAGCCTCAGTTACAACTGTACCCTCGGCAAGAACAACCAAGGTTATCCCAAGAACTATAACGTGAGCACCACTCTCCGCTACTTCCCCTTCTCGGCCGAAACCCAGCAGTAAGCTTGATAATTTATCCAATCCACACGTTTTAAATCATCTGTTATGGTAATTTCTCTTTCTTTCGAGGAACTCCACGCCTACGTCGACAGCCATTATCAGAAAGACCTTGCCTTCTCGAAAGTGTCGGACAAGGAATTCCGTGTGACCTTCATTCAGAAGATGTTCATCAAGGATGTCCATATAGGCATGGATATCCAAATTGATGAAGTGACCAGCGACTCCGTCACCCTGACATACAAGGGAGGTATGGCACTCGACATGATTATATCAGGCGCAATCAAGTTGCTGGAAAATAAATTGGCAGAGTTTGGCGACGGAGTGAAATTTGGTGACGACAACCGTGTCACCGTCAACCTCGCCGAGATAGAAAAGACCAAGGCTGTGGTCGACAAAATCGCCCTCCGCGACCTCATCGTCGAAGACACTGCCCTCAATCTTATCGTCGCCCTGAAATAATTCATTCTCTCCTCAGCGACTGTAATAGATTGATTTATAAATTTTAAAGTCACGGAGCGAGCTATCTGATAGCTCGCTCCGTGACTTTAAAATTATCATCAGCCTACATTGATGGAATCAGTGTTGAGGGGTGGGTTCGTATTGGTCAAGGGCTTTATGGAGGGCATCCGTAACCATGGCGCGGAGTTCGGGCGGGGAGATTACCTTCACGTCAGCTCCGAGCGAGAGAAGTTCCTGAACGAAGTCGGGGGTCAGACGCAGACGGTAGTGGAAATCAGAGAATGAATCGTGGATTTCCTCGCGCTGCGAGTGATGGAGGGGTAGTGCGCGCAGGTATTTGGCACGGCGCGCAGTCGCTCGGATGACTACGGCGTGCGGTTCGGCCTGCGTGAAGACTATCCCGAAGGAATCCTTGACAAAATTCTCGGCATCGAAGTCCGGGCGCACCGTGAAGGTCTCGCTCCCTATCGAGACATCCTCCATGCGGTCGAGCGCATAAGTCTTGATGATGCCGTCGCGGGTGTTGAGTCCCGTGACATACCACCGCTGACGGAAAATCTTAAGGAAGTAAGGCTCTATGACCACATCGCGCGTCGGATTGACACGCGTGTAAGGCCGATAGGTGAAGTGAAGCGGATGATGTTCGCGGAGAGCCGAGATGACTTGCGAGAGATATAGCCGCGCCGAGGGGACATCTTCGAGAAAGATGCGGTCGGAGACATCCCTGACCGATGAGAGTACGTTGCTCATGGCGGCTGAGTTGAGCAGCCAGTCGGTGACACTCGCCTGATGTGAGTTGCCCGAGTCGATGTAGTATTCGTAGGTGGTCGGGTTGCACTCGATGTTTATGTTGAAAAGTTCCTCGATTGCACTGCGGTAGTTGTAGAATGTACGTCTCGGAAGGGGCGCACCGTCGGAGTAGGGTGATAGCATCCACAGTTCGTTGAGCTTTTCGCGTGTGATGGCTCCGTAGCGTCTGATGGTGTCTATGAGCCAGATATAGCGGGCGAGAAGATTGCGGGACATTATGAAGAGTTTGAAGTTTAGGGTTTATAGTGAGGGGGGAAGTGACGCGTGGCAGGATATAGGAGGTTAGGGAGCAGGTTTCTTGTTCAGGCTTCTGGGGAAAAGGAATATGATTGATAGAGCTATCATGGCAGCAAGCGCCCACGGGTAGTAGAGATAGGGGAAGGGTGCGGCGGGTGAGATTCCGGCGAGGGAGGTGGCAAGCAGCGTCTGTGCGCCGTAGGGTATCAGGCATTGCACCACACATGATGCCGAGTCGAGTATCGACGCGCTTTTGCGTGGGTCGACGCCGTAGCGCTCGGCGATGTCGCGCGAGATACCACCGACGGTGATGATAGCCACAGTGTTGTTTGCCGTACAGAGATTGACGATGCCCACAAGTATTGCAAGAATCGCCTGCGCGCCCCGCAGTCCGGATATGCGTGAGGTGAGTCCTTGGAGCAGAAACTGTATGCCTCCTGCCGCCTTTATGAGTCCGAGCATCCCGGCTGCAAGAAGCGTGATGATGATGAGGTCGCCCATGCCGTCAATGCCTGCACCGGCAAAGGAAGCCATGTCTATCAGGCCTACGCCGTTGATTAGCCCCATTATGATGGCGGTCAGTATGCCGAGCGACAGGACGACAGTCACGTTGATACCGGCTATCGCCGTGACAAGCACCACGATGTAGGGCAGGATGAGGAAAGAGTCGCTATCGCCGGCAAGCTCCATCGCCGGGGTCTCCTGACCCATTATGATGTAGATGATTAGGGTGACGAGTGCGGCGGGGAGGGCAATCCAGAGGTTGGCCTTGAACTTGTCGGCCATATTGCATCCCTGTGAGCGTGTTGCGGCTATGGTGGTGTCGGAGATGAACGACAGGTTGTCGCCGAAGAAGGCTCCGCCGAGGACCACCGCGACATAAAACGCTGTGTTGGCATCTACCATCTGTGCTATTTCAACTGCAAGCGGAGTCAGGGCGACAACGGTACCGACCGATGTACCGACCGATAGGGATATGAAGCAGGCGGCAAAGAAGAGCGTCGGAATGACGAATTCGGGAGGGAAGAAGCGGAGGGTGAGGTTGACTGTCGCGTCGATGGCTCCGATTTCCTTGGCGAGTGTGGCAAACGCACCCGCAAGGACGAATACCCATATCATGTAGAGGATGTTGAAATGTCCGGCGGCACGCGAGAAAGTCTCGATACGTTCCATAAGTGGCCTTCCGCGATATATGGCGACAGCCCACATGGAGGCGACGACTAGGGCCACGGCGATGGGCATCTTATAGAAATCGTCGAGAATGACGGAAACGGCCACATAGAGTAGCAGGAACACTATGACAGGCGAAAGCGCAAGCCAGCCCTTCCCTGCCGCAACTCGCCGGTCAGTGTCGATGGATGGTTTTTCAATCATTTTTAAATAAAATCTGACATTTGCATTAAAAAATTCGAGGTTTCCTATAAATGTAGGAAGGATAACTTATTGCTTCATCATCCATTCGAGGGCATTGATGCGCCTGATGCCATCGTAGTCCGCTTCGGGATCTTCATCAAGTGTGAGCAGGATTTTGGGATGATGGTCGGGTATGCTGCGAAGCGAGGCAAGTTCCCGTAGTAGTGTGGCATTATCTCGGACTGTCGCGGCAACCTGATAGTAGGTCGTGCCGTTTTCATCTATGCTGACGAAATCCACCTCCATGTCACCTGTCTTCCCGATATATATTTCTTTCCCGCTTCCGGCAAGAGTCAGATATACTATATTCTCAAGAATCCGTCCGACATCGAAATTCTTTCGTCCGAGAAGCATACTGCGTAACCCGATGTCGATTATATAGTACTTTTCAAGTGTTTTCAGAAATTGTTTACCCTTTATGTCGAAGCGTCTGACAGGCATAAGGAGGAACGACTCAGCCAGACAGGTGAGATAGCGTTCCGCAGTCTTTATGTCGATTTTACGTCCTTCGGCAGTCAGAATGTCAGCAATGCGTTTGGTCGACATAAGATTGCCTATATTATCCGCTGCAAAACGTATGACACTCTCGAGCATCATCATATCCGCTATGCGGTAACGCTGGTTTATATCTTTAAGCACAATCGTACTGTAAAGACCGCTGAGATATTCACGCAGGCTCTTGCGGTCGTTCATCTCGTAAGCATAAGGGAAAGTGCTCCAATCAATGTATCTACGATACGCTTCTGCGAGACTGTTGGCTAAATTGAATCCGTTGACATATTCCTTAAAGGAGATTGGGAGCATCTTGATTTCGACATAGCGTCCTGACAAGAGTGTCGCTATCTCTCCGGAGAGCATATAGGCATTCGAACCTGTCAGATATATGTCAATCTCAGGTTTGAGATAAAAACTGTTGATTACCTCGGGGAAATCCTTGACGTTCTGTATCTCATCAAACATAAGATAAGTCGTTTCGCCGGGATGAATCTGTGATTTTATGTAAGAATAAAGTGCTTTTGGATCACGGTATTCCACATACTCATAGTCATCGAAATTTATGTGGATTATATGCTTATCATCTACCCCTTCTTCCATAAGTTTTTGGCGGAACATTTCAAGCAGGGTCGATTTCCCGGATCGTCTCACCCCGGTTATGACCTTTATCACACGCTTATTGCGCAGTGTTAAAAGTCGGCTCATATAATATGGACGCTCGATAAAATTCATGGCTTATATGATTTTTCAGACACAAAATTAGCAAAAGTTTTTGGAACGGATTCCAAAAACTTTTGCTAAGGTTTGATTTTTTGGAATCTATTCCAAAAAAAATAAAATATCTGATTTGCCAGATAGAATATTTATTTTTGATGGTAGAGATACATTGTTTTTACGCGACATGAGTTTTCCCGTCACTTTTTTCAGAACGGCATCTTGTCAACTGTGCGGCCCCAGTTGGCACGGTCAAGGTTGCGGTAGGAGAGGGCTTCGTGAAGATGGTGGGGACGTATGGGAGAGCTGACTGCGGCACGGAGGGCGGTCTGATAGGCTGACCGGGCTGCGGAAGGGTCGGGGAAAGCTGAGATTAGGCCGGTGGCAGCTTCGAGGTCAGCTATGGTGCGTGCCACTTTCAGGATGCGGTCGTAGGCTCGGGCGCTCATGTCGAGACGGGTCATTGCTTCGCGCAGCGTTTCGAGGCCCTCTCGGTCGATAGAGGCGTATGTGCGCAGAAGCCGCGAATTCATCTGTGCGTTGCTGTGGATGCCACGCTCTCCGGCAAAACGTATCGCCTGAATCTCGCGTGCGCGGACGACGCGTGCCTTGATAGCCTCGCTCCGTTCACCCTCGCGCGTCGACGACAACTCGTCGAAATCCACCGGATAAATCTCCACCTGAAGGTCAATACGGTCGAGCAGCGGCCCACTGATGCGGTTGAGGTATTTCTGGACAGCACCCTGATTGCACATACAGGCTTTGGTGGGGTGGTTATAGTAGCCGCAGGGACAGGGGTTCATCGAGGCCACGAGCATGAATCCGGCGGGATAGTCAATGGTGTATTTCGCGCGGGCTATGGTTATGTGGCGGTCTTCGAGAGGCTGGCGCATCACTTCAAGCACCTGACGCGAAAACTCAGGAAACTCGTCGAGAAACAGCACTCCGTTATGTGCAAGCGAGATTTCGCCCGGAGCCGGATTTGCACCACCGCCGACGAGCGCCACCGGTGATATGGTGTGGTGCGGTGCGCGGTAGGGGCGAGAGGTCATCAGGCGTGACCCGCTGCGCAGTTTTCCCGCCACGGAATGAATCTTTGTCGTTTCGAGAGCCTCCGCGAGAGTCAGCGGGGGTAGAATTGTCGGCAGACGCTTCGCCATCATTGATTTTCCCGCTCCGGGAGGACCCACCATGAGGATATTGTGGCCTCCGGCACACGCCACCTCGAAAGCACGCTTGACGAGTTCCTGACCCTTGACTTCGGAGAAATCGCAGTCAAACACGTCGGCTGCGCGGGCAAACTCCTCACGCGTGTTTACCTGTACCGGCGCGGGTGCTATCCGTCCGCTCACAAACTCTATGACCTCGCGGAGAGTAGCCATACCGTAGACTTCCAGATTGTTGACGACGGCCGCCTCCGTCGCGTTGGCAACCGGGACTATCATCCCTCTGAAACCCATCTCGCGTGCTTTTATAGCCATCGGCAACGCTCCCTTAATGGGAAGAATCGAACCGTCGAGCGACAATTCACCCATAATCATAAAGGAATCAAGAGGTATGGCCGGTTCAATCTGCTCACAGGCAGCCAATACTCCCACTGCGATAGGGAGGTCGTAGGCAGCCCCCTCCTTGCGCACGTCGGCAGGCGAGAGATTGACCACCATACGGCGGCGCGGCCACTTGTAACCCGACTGCGTGATGGCGGAGAGGACGCGCTGGTAGCTCTCCTTGACGGCAGTGTCGGCCATCCCGACGAGCGAGAACTGGACTCCCGGTTCGGCCATAGCCTCAATGGTGATTATGAGAGCGTCAATACCGTGGACGGCGGCTCCGTAGGTTTTAATGAGCATAGGGTTGTCTGAGTATTAAGTATGGGGATTAAGTATTAAGTACGTTAATGTACCGTGGTGTCAGGCATTGTGGGCGAGGAGGGTACGGATTTCGTCGGGCGTGAGTCCTCGGCGGGCAGCGTAGTCGGCAATCTGGTCGTCGGCAATAGGTCCGATGAGGAAGTAGGAAGCCTCGGGATGGGCGAGGTAGAGTCCGCAGACGGTTGCCGATGGCTCCATGGCTCCATTCTCGGTGAGAGTGACGCCGATTTCATCGAAACGGATGAGAGGGTCGAGCGCGAAGGTGAGTTTCTGGTCAGGGAGCGATGGATAGCCTACTGCCGGACGGATGCCCGCATAATGCCCACGGAACATATCAGCCGGGGTGATATTCTCTTCAGCGGCATATCCCCAAAGCTCGCGGCGCACACGGGCGTGGAGGTATTCAGAGGCTGCTTCGGCAAGTCGGTGAGCGAGACTTTGGAGAAGCAATGACTCATAGGATTCATCGTTATATCCAAATTTTTCTTCCTGACGGCTCAGATTGACTGTCACCGCAAATGCGCCGATATAGTCGTTATCCGTCTGTAGATAGTCGGCAAGGGAGCGTGTTGGTGAATCACCTTCGGGAATCTGGGAGCGTAAGGTCGGGATGCGGATTTCCGCGTCGCCCGACAGCGAATCCGGGAGAGTGATTACAAGGTCGTCCCCCTCCGAGTGAGCGGGTGTCAGGGTCACGACAGCGCATGCGGTCGCCCCATCTGCCGCCAATTGCCGCAGGAGGGTAGCTGCATCGGAGTAAAGATGGAGTATTACCTCACCCTTAGCAGGGAGCTCCGGGCAGTTTGAGGCAATCCACTCCTGACGTTCAGCGGGAGAATCACCGACGGTGACGACCGATGAATAGTCGCCCGGAATTTTCCATGCGTTGAAGAAGAAACGCCAGTTGATGTATGGAATCAGGTCTGCTACGGGAATGTCGATTACCGTGCGTCCCGGTTTCACGGGGATAACCGGGGTATATGGTTTGAGTTTGGTGCGGACAGAGCGTGCGCGTGCTTCTTCGAGTGGGATTTTCGGTATATTGCGGAGACGTTCGCGCTCACGCAGCGCGGCGTATTCCTCACGCAGACATCCGATGTAGTCCTCGCGTGTGGCTGAGTCGAGCAGATGGGCGGCTATCAGGGGATTCTGCGACGCATCGGAGGCATGAATCACCGGGGCGGAATAGCAGGGAGCAATCTTGACGGCAGTGTGTACGCGCGATGTTGTCGCGCCACCTACCATGACCGGAATCCGTAGACCGCTTTTCTCCATCAGTTCCACTACGCGCACCATTTCTTCAAGCGATGGGGTGATGAGTCCTGAAAGACATACGAAGTCAGGCTTCTCGGCGATGGCTGTGCTGACGATTTTCTCTGCCGGAACCATGACGCCGAGGTCAATCACTTCGTAATTATTGCAGGCGAGTACTATCGAAACGATATTTTTGCCGATGTCGTGGACATCACCCTTGACCGTAGCGAAAACCACCTTCCCTTTTTTGCTTGCCTCACGTGAATCATTGCGCTCCCCGATGGCAGGTGTAAGTATGCCCACCGCTCTTTTCATCGTGCGTGCTGTCTTCACGACCTGAGGAAGAAACATCTTCCCTTCGCCGAAAAGCTGGCCGACGCGGTTCATACCATCCATCAGAGGCCCGTCGATGATTGCCACCGGGTCGGGGTAGACCGTCAGGGCTTCTGCTATGTCCGAATCAAGGTGGTCATGGATTCCCTTTATAAGTGCATGGGTGAGGCGCATCCCCACAGGGAGATGCCGCCATTCCTCCTCGCGGGGTTGATTCCCGGAGGGAGTGGAGCCTGCGGAGTTCTCTTTCTCGTGCAGCATCTTCTGGGCGTGTTCGATAAGCTCCTCGGCTGCATCCTCGCGTCGGTTCAGCACCACATCTTCCAGCAATGTGCGGAGTTGCGGTTCAATCTCCTCGTAGGTGACCGACGAGGAGGGGTTGACGATTGCCATGTCCATTCCGGCGGCGATGGCGTGGTAGAGGAACACGGCGTGCATGGCCTCGCGCAGATAATTGTTGCCACGGAAGGAGAATGAGAGATTGCTGACACCTCCGCTCACCTTTGCGCCGGGCAGATTCTCCTTGATCCAGCGCACGGCGCGGATGAAATCGAGTCCGTAGCGGTCATGCTCTTTTATGCCGGTGGCTATGGCGAGGATATTGGGGTCGAATATGATGTCCTCCGGGTTGAAGCCGAGCCTTTCGGTCAGGAGCCGGTAGGCGCGGGCGCAGACCTCGGTTTTGCGCTCGAATGTGTCGGCCTGTCCCGCTTCGTCGAATGCCATGACCACCGTTGCCGCTCCGAGTTCCATCAGCCGGCGGGCATGGTCGAGGAACTGCTGCTCACCCTCTTTGAGGGAGATTGAGTTGACGATGGGTTTTCCCTGAACACATTTGAGGGCAGCTTCGATGACATCCCATTTCGAGGAGTCAATCATCACGGGGACTCGGGCAATGTCAGGCTCGGAGGAGATGAGGTTGAGAAACCCGCACATCTCCTTGCGCGCGTCCATCATTCCGTCATCCATATTGATGTCGATTATCTGGGCTCCGTCCTCCACCTGACGGCGGGCGATGGTGATGGCCTCGTCGAGATTTCTTTCTTTGATTAGACGGAGGAATTTGCGCGAACCGGCTACGTTGCACCGCTCCCCGACGTTGACAAACAGCGAACCGGGAAGAATGTCGACCGGTTCAAGGCCGGATAGATGAAGTCCCTGAACGGCAGGGGGGACAGCGTGGGGTATACGTCCGCGGGCAGCCTCCGCAAGAGCGGCTATATGGGCGGGGGTGGTGCCGCAACATCCGCCGACAATGTTGAGAAGCCCGAGGTCGAGATACTCGTTGATATGGCTCACCATGCTTTCGGGAGTTTCGTCATAGCCACCCATCGCGTTTGGAAGTCCGGCATTGGGATGGCAGCTAATGGGCCACGGGGCGATGCGCGCCAGTTCTGCGACGTGGGGGAGCATTTCGGCAGCCCCGAAAGAGCAGTTCAGACCGACCGACGCTATGTCGGCATGACTTATCGAGGCAATGAAGGCAGGTAGGGTCTGCCCTGAGAAGGTGCGTCCGTCAGGTCCCGAGATTGTCGCGGAGACCATGATGCCACAGTCACGCCCGGTCACTTCCATCGCTTTGCGTGCCGCGTCGAGTCCGGCTTTGAGGTTGAGGGTGTCAAAGACTGTCTCAAAGAGGATGAGGTCGACACCACCTTCGATAAGTGCGGTTATCTGTTCGAGATAGGCGGCATAAAGGTCATCGTAGGTGATGTTGCGTAGTGCAGGGTCATTGACATCGGGACTCATCGAAGCGGTCTTGTTTGTCGGGCCGACCGAACCTGCGACGAGGATTTGACGGCCGGTTGCGACTGAACGTTCATCAGCGAGATGCCTCAGGAGTTTGGCAGCCTCGCGGTTGATTTCGCCGACGAGTGATTCCATGCCGTAGTCAGCCATTGAAATTGCGTTGGCGTTGAAGGTATCGGTCGAGATGATGTCGGCACCGGCATCAATATAGCTTCCCGCTATTTCGGTGATGATTTCGGGACGGGTCAGGACGAGAATGTCGTTATTGCCGCGGAGATCACAGGGCCAGTCGGCAAAGCGTTCACCCCGGAAATCGGACTCCGTGAGGCCGTAGGATTGAATCATCGTGCCTGTGGCACCGTCGAGGATGAGGATACGGTCGCGGAGGAGTGTCGAAAAGGTTTTCTTATCCACTGTTGTCTAAGTATGAAGTGCTGAATCTGGATTAACGGTCAGGTGTTTGTGGCCTGACAGACTTGTGTCAGTCGGTCATTAGACGGAGGTATGCTGTCAGTTCCCCGGCATTTTTCGCAGCTTGGGCGCGCGAGGGATGATGGTCTGCACCGTAGCCCAGCTCACCTGTCTGCTCCGACATATCGAAGCGGTAGAAATTCTGGTCGGCTTCCGCCAGACGGTCGAGGGTCTTTCTCACATCGTCGAGAGCCTTGCCGTGGAGCATCGGTCCCGTGAGAAGCACGATTTTAGCATCAGGATGTAGGAGACGGAGATGGGCGAGGAATTTTTTATAGGCTTCCTCGAAAAGAGCTATGTCATAGTTGCCGAGCGACGTGTCGTTGGTACCGAGGTTGATGCAGATGATGTCGGGATTAAACGAGCGGTGGTTCCAGTAGTGCGATGGGTTGTAGATGATGGTACGGTCATATTCTCCCGGCATACGTTCATCAGGGGTTCCCTCGCGCGGGCCGTTGTAGCTACGGTACATCCCGATTCCCGAGCGGGCTACGATGTTGAAATCAGCATCGAGGGCGCGGGCTGTCAGGTAGGCATAGCTGAGTGTGTGGTTCTGGTTGTCGTAGCTGAAACGGATATCGCCGTTCTCGGCCTCCGTCCCGTAACCGCAGGTGATGGAGTTGCCGATGAATTCAATTTTAAGTTCCGGTCTTTCGGGTGCGGGCAGAAGTTGTGCGTCAGCCCCTCCTATATGGAAACCGCGGAATTGAGGGTGCTTGTCGTAGCCCTCGATTGCGTATGTGACGCGCAGCGAGTGGGGGCCTGCGGCGAGAGAGTCGGCGAGGATGATGAGTGAATCGGATGTAGTAAAGTTGATTTTGAAGGGTGGGAGAGAGTCAAGTTCCACCATGAAGTAGCCGCTTCCGGGAGATGCTGCCATCGCTATCGACGAACCTTCGAAATTGAGCATGGCGGTCGTACCGGGATAGCAGAATGTGGGAGGCATGGAGTCGGAGCGGAGTATGCGTCCCATGTAGAGTATATCAGGGTCGTAGGGGTCTACTTCAATCCCCCGGGAGCATGAAGCGGTGAGGATGATGACGACCGCCAGCCACAGGGTGTGGAATTTAGGAAATTTGTTCATTGGAAATAGAGTGTATGGCTGTAAGGCCATTGGTGATGGCCGGTAAAAAACTTTAAAGCTGTTCAGATACGGTTTTTACAAAATTAGGTCTTTTTATCGTGACCGCAAAGAAAAGCGACCGCGAATTGGGGGGATTTTGTTGAAGTTGCGGGTTTGTGAAAAGTTTTTCGTAATTTTGCAGCACGGTTCATAAAGAGCCGTTTGCTATGACAGACAACAGTATCAAGGCAGGCGAGATGCCTGCGGCAGTGCAGAACTACGCATTTAAGGAAAACTGGAAGAGTACGCAATGAAGACCTTCCGGGAGGTGATGCCGTGAGCTTGCGGCCATCTCATTGCGCTCCCTGACAGACAAATATCTTCCCGGTAAGCTGCCGGAGATAGAAATGTAGCGGAATATCGTCCGGGTCTGACAAGACGGGTGCGCTGAAAATTCAATCCAATCATCACGTTTTTTATTTAAAATCCCCCTAATGAACAATCACCGATTGCTCACAGGGTTGCTTGTTGCGACCCTGTGGAGTGGCGGAGTGCGTGCCTTAGGTCAGACGAGCCGGGTCATGTCGATAGAGGACCTGTTTGAAATCGCCGAGACCAACAGCGTGCAGCTCCGTCCCTCATTCAGCGCCGAGGAGGAGGCACGGCGCGAAGTCAATGTGGCCCGCGATGGCCGTCTTCCCGACATAAACGCCACACTTTCCCTGAGTTATATCGGCGACGGGTTTACGACGAAAAGAAACTTTTCGGACTATCAGAAAGCCCCGATACCGCATTTCGGCAACGGACTGGCAGTCAATGTCACCCAGCCTGTCTATACCGGAGGTGCGATCACGAATTCCATCGAGCTTGCTGAACTCAAATCGACCGCCGCACGCTACGCGACCGAGCTTCAGCGCGACAATATCCGCTTTCAGCTAACCGGTTTCTATCTCGACATATACAAGTACGGGAATCTGCGGCGGGTTGTGGAGAGCAACATTGCCCAAGCACGCAAGGTACTCGCCGAGATGAAAGCCCGCTACGAGCAGGGAACGGCGTTGCAGAACGACATCACCCGCTATGAACTCCTTGTCTCGAATCTTGAATTGCAGCTTGTGAAAATCAACAATACGCTCGACATTCTCAACCACAACCTCACGGTGACGGCGGGACTTCCCGAGGGAACCACGGTCATTCCCGACTCCACCATCCTCGCGCGGTCACTGCCGACGGAAGGTGAGGGCTGGTGGCAGCAGGAGGCGGCAGCCAACGCTCCTGCCCTTAAACTCGCCCGCTCGGGAGTCGACATTAGCCGCAAAGCGGAGTCGCTGGTCAGGAGTGAACAACTCCCTAAAATCGGTTTGCAGGCAGGTTGGACCATCGACGGCCCCATACTCGTGGAGGTGCCGCCAATCAACCGCAATCTGAGCTACTGGTTCGTCGGGGTAGGGGTCAGTTATAATCTATCGTCGCTCTACAAGACCGACAGGTCTCTCGCCAAGAGCCGTGCCGCCACCCGCCATGCCTCCGAGCAGCTTGAAGCCACCGGCGAGAACGTCAGTCTCGGTGTGAGAGCCGACTATGTGCGCTACATGGAAGCCTACGAGGAACTGAAAACGCAGATAAAGAGCGTTGAGCTCGCCGAGAAGAACTACAAGACAACCTCGACACGCTACTCTTCCGACATGGCTCTAATCACCGATATGCTCGATGCCGCCAACTCCAAGCTCGATGCCGAGCAGCAACTCGTCAACGCCCGAATCAATATCATCTATTACTACTACAAACTCTTATTCACATCAGGAAAGATATGAACCACCGCAGCAAGAAAATTATATCCTACATACTGACCCTCGCCGTGATTGCCGTTGCAGCCGTCTGGGTCGGAAGCAAATTCATCCGCCTCGGCAATGTCGAGTTTACCGACAACGCGCAGGTTCAGCAGCAGATTGTCCCCGTCAACAGCCGTGTGCAGGGCTACATAAAGGAAATACGCTTCAATGAATACGAGCAGGTGAGGAAGGGTGACACCCTCGTCGTCATCGACGATGCCGATATGCGTCTGCGTGTTGCACAGGCGCGCGCCGACTATCAGAACGCACTTGCCGGACGCGAGGTGGCCGACAGGAGCGTAGGGGTCGCCTCGGCAAACGTCGCAGTCACCGATGCTTCCATTGCTGAGGCAAAGGTGGTGATGGATATGGCAAAGACTGATTTTGACCGCTACACCAAACTTCTTGAACAGGATGCCGTGACACGGCAGCAATATGACGCCGCAAGGACCGATTACGAAGCTAAGAAGGCACGCTACGGTATGCTTGCCCGGCAGCGTGCGGCCACGTCGAATGTCGTCGCCGAGACCCGCCAGCGCATAGCCCAGAACGAGGCGGGGATAGAGCTTGCGAAAGCCATGCTTGAAATGGCGGAACTCAATCTGTCGTACTGCGTTATCCTTGCGCCCTGCGACGGCTATACATCCCGCAAGGAGATACAGACCGGTCAGCTCGTGCAGCCGGGACAGACGCTGCTCGACATTGTTGACTCCGCCGACGTGTGGGTTACCGCCAACTACAAGGAGACGCAGTTGCAGCACATCGAGGCGGGGAGTGAGGTTGAGATAAAGGTCGACGCTATCCCCGGGGTGGTCTTCAAGGGTGAGGTAGCCGGACTTTCCAAGGCTACCGGCGCATCTCTCTCGCTCATGCCTCAGGACAATTCAGCAGGCAATTTCGTCAAGGTGCGTCAGCGTATCCCGGTTAGAATCGAGTTTTCGAAGGCAAACAGTCCCTCCGACATGGAGCGTCTGCGTGCCGGAATGAACGTAGAGTGCGAGATAAGGTACTGATATGGCAGACTGGCACGCACCTCAGGGGCCTTTTGACATACCTGAGGTCTCAAACGTAATTCCACGGCGGCTGAAACCTTGGCTATTCATCTTCTTTGTGCTTATAGTCCAGTTTTCGGGAGGTGTCTATCTTGCCGCCGCTTCGGACATGGTCGGGACTACCGCACTGATGCAGGAGGATATACTTATGGCGGGCTATGCGTCGCTCATCGGCATGTCCATAAATTTTGCGGTCATGTTCAGGATAAAGTTCCGCTTCTCGACGCGCACCCAACTGCTTGCCGCAGGAGCGGTGCTGCTGGCGGCCAACCTTATCTGCGCGCACACCTCCTCTGTCCCGGTGCTTGTGGTGACCTGTCTGGTCGCGGGTTGGTTCAGGATGCAGGCTACTCTGGCCTGCAACTCAACCATTCAGCTCTGGCTCACTCCTGTCAGGGATATGGCGGTGTTCTTCTGCTATGTCTACATAATTGTCGACAGTGTAATCCAACTCAGCGGCATAGCCACCATCTACACTACCTTTTTCACCCAATGGGAATATATGCAGTGGACCATGACGGGACTTCTCGCCTTGATGATGCTGCTGGTGATGCTCCTGCTGAAACCGATGCGCGGGCCGATGTTCATTCCGCTTCTCGGCATCGACTGGATAGGTGCCGTCCTGTGGGGAGGATTCATGATGTGTTTCACGTTCATCTGTGTCTACGGGAATTTTTATGACTGGTGGGATGCGGCTGAGATACGCGGTGCGGCACTTATAGGCTTGGTCTGTATGGCTATAAACCTATGGCGCGCCACCTTCCTGCATCATCCCTACATCACCTTCCGAGCTATGAGAAACAGGAACGTCGTGCGCGCGACAGGTGTCTACCTCGTTTTTTTCACCCTGCTGGCTACTGAACACGTCTTCGAGCATACCTACGCGGCAAATATCCTCGGTTTTGACGAAACCAACCTTATAGACCTGAATTGGTATGTGCTTGTTGGCATCGTGGCCGGATGCGGTTTCACCTACGTCACATTCGCCCTTCGCAAGTGGCGCTACAAGACCATGACGGCGATTGGGTTTGCCCTTGCCGCCATCTATCTGGCATATTTCTATTTCCTGATAGACTATGGGGTGGAGAAGGAGATGCTTTTCATTCCGCTGTTTTTCCGCGGAGCTGCCTCTGTCATAATCTCGATAGTTTTCCTGACTTCGATTGTCCAGAGCGGATTGCCGTTTCAGGTATTCCCGCAGGCACTTACCATCAACGGATTCACCGGCGCGGTGATGGGTGCGACACTCGGCCCTGCCATTGTCGGAGAGTTGTTGCGCCACACGATGGCTAAGAACGCCGCGCTTCTCGGAGCCGGTCTGACCGACTTCAATCCGGCTGCCGCCCACATACCTTTGGGTCAACTCTACGGGATGGTGCAGACACAGGCGCTTGTGGTCTCGATGAAGGAAATCTACGGCTGGTTGCTGATTCTCGCGCTCCTCTCGCTCGTCGTGATAGCGGTCAGCTACGGCCCTCTGCGTCCACGCGTCGTCTTCCCCAAATGGAAGACCATCCGCCGAACCCTTCGCCGTATGGTCAGAGCCGAGGAGACCGCCGTGGAGCGACAGATGAAAACGAGGTAAGAAAAAGTTCATCAAACTTTTGGAATTCACCTGATTTTCGCTTACCTTTGCAGCCGATTTCGTAATCTCTGGCAGGACACGCAGCCTGCGAATATTGCGAGTAGTGTTAACATTTTTAATATCCGTATAGAAAAATGGACTTAATTAAAGTTGCTGAAGAAGCATTTGCCACCGGCAAGCAGCATCCCGACTTCCAGCCCGGCGACACCATCACCGTGGCTTACCGCATCAAGGAAGGTAACAAGGAGCGTATCCAGCAGTATCGCGGTGTAGTTATCCGCATCTCGGGCGATGGCGACAAGCGTCGTTTCACCGTTCGCAAAATTTCTGACAACATCGGTGTTGAGCGTATCTTCCCCATCGAGTCACCCTTCATCGACTCAATTACCATTAACAAGTATGGTAAGGTACGTCGTGCCAAACTCTACTACCTCCGCAACCTCACCGGCAAGAAGGCCCGTATCAAGGAGCGCCGCGTAGTCAAGAAGGCATAACCGGTAAGATATTGAATACCCGCCCGTCCGGGCGTCCCCCAACTCCATCGCCCGGACATCAAAAGAGCCCCAAGCCCTATCACCGTGAGGTGAGTAAGCTCAGGTGGCTCTTTAACTTAAAAAAATACAGAGAGCTTCACATCCGCATGGATGTGAAGCTCTCTGTATTTTTTTATCTTTTATTGGGAAGCGGGTATTGAAATCCCGCGGGAGGATTCAGAACATCGGGGGAATGAAGGCGGCTACGTCGGTATCGCCGAGAAGGTCAGCGATTGTCAGCCACAGTATAAGAAGTATGATAAGGACAACCGCGCCAATGGCAACCCAAAGGGTGGTTCCGGATTTGGTTTTTCTCTCGCTCATAATAATAGTAGTTTTAACGGTTAGTTGTGATGTTGATGTTGAAAGTGATTCTCGCACTAATAACGTCCGGCGGAGTGAAATTGTTGAGGTCGCCGGAGTAGTAAAGACCACATTTTTTCCTCGGCCGTAACATCAGTGAAAAAGATTGGGGCGTTAAGATTTTTTAGCTCATGAAGCATCGCCGATGGCGGTCGGTGAGGTGTTATTATTACAGAAACCGATATCCGACACCGATTTCTTCCCACTGTCGCAAGGATGGCAGGGATGAACTCACGACATACTATACAACTATTTAGCCGACGCGCTCCTCACATACACACACTCCACACACACTTCCTATTTCATTCTCCTCTCAGGCGCACGGCTTTTTTAATAATATAAAACTATTTATATTATGAGAACGAGCGAAAAACACACAGGGTGCCTTGCCGCACTGATGATCGGCTGCATCACATTGGCTTCATTCGAGCCGGCAGCCGCTCAGATTATCAACAGTGACTCACTCAACGTTGTCAGCAGTGATTCACTCATGGTTGAGAGTCTTGATTTAAGCGTCACCGAAACATCGCTGAGGCCCTTTGATACGACCAGCCCGCTGAGGGTTCCCGGAAGTTTCCCGGCAGTCACCCCTGTCGAGGCCGTCGCTGACGACCCGAATATACCTATTCCCTCGGCCGACATTCCTCAGCGCCATTGGAGCATTTACATGGAGCCATATTCGCGCCACCGCGGTTCACATCCCGACTGGCACAGGATGTGGATCAACACTGCCGTCCTTTCGGGTGCATTCCTCGGTACGCTGTTCGTCTTGCAGTGTCTTCCCGAGGACGCGACAGCTTGGAACCGCGAGGAATATCAGCACACCACTTTCTACTCGCGCTGGTACAAGAACATCTTCGTCAAAGACCCGGAGATTGACCACGACAACGCTATCTTCAACTACATACTTCACCCGTATGCCGGAGCAGCCTACTTCATGGCGGCACGCTCGTGTGGTTTCAGCTTCTGGGGCTCGATGCTCTACTCGACGCTGATTTCGACCGTAGGGTGGGAGTTCGGAGTAGAGGCGTGCATGGAGCGTCCCTCGTATCAGGACATCGTCATCACCCCCGTTGTCGGCAGTATAATCGGCGAGCTGTTCTACAAATGCAAACGTCACATCGTCGAGCATGACTACACCCTGTGGGGTTCGCGTCTGATGGGCAACATCGTTGTCTTTCTCGTCGACCCGGTCAATGAGGTTGTCAACCTTTTCCGTGGCAGCTACGAGCGAAAGGCACATTTAGGAAAGGACAATCCGTCGGTCATCAACCAGCGTCCTGCCTTTACCTCCTCCCTCATGCCGACCCTCGTCGGGGGTGCCCCCGGCTTCACCTTCACCTGCACGTTCTGATTAAGGTGGAGTCTCCTTCCTCATCTGTAAAATCTCTTTTTTCAGTTGTGAGATAGGGCATAATATCTTTTTTCGTATTTTTGTCGGGTCGGAAGTACGCTTGCAACATCCTTATCCCTGTTAGTGACTATGATAGGAATAAAAGGGATTTTATTGTAAAATTTAAGTGAAGAATTGCAAGAAGAACTCCGATAAGCTATTAAATAGATAAAAGAAGCTAACAATAATGACGTTCTGAAATGAAAGAGAGGTATTATGCTACTTTTGTTATTCTATTGGCAACAACTATGTTGGCGGCCGTTCCAACACGTTATTATGTCGGGAGGATAGAAGTGTCCGACTCGTTCTGGATTCAGATGCCTGACAGCCTTGATTACGTTTCAAGCGAATTTAACTACGATACACTCGTTGTAAAGAGCAGGGAACTCCCGTTGACTCATTACATCGACTCTGTCTCAATACCCGGAAAGTATATTTTAGCTATGCGCCCTCCGGAGGTCATTGCCGAATTGGAGGGCATTTTTTCTCTGACGAATAAAAATTATCGGGAACAAAGTTTGTCAGTTTCGGTAGGGGAACTGGCGCCACAGATTCGTTTGATGAGATATATGGATAAAAGTGTTGTAGACAGTCTGATAAATCCGGGTCATTGCTACTTGCTGTCATTTTGGGCTACATGGTGTGGCAATTGTTTGCAGGAATTACAACCTGAATTTATTCCATCAGTAGCAGAGAGATTTTGTAATGATATGTCTTTTCATTTTATCCCCGTTTGTATTGATGCCACATCTGATGATTTACAGAAATTTTTTAATAGCCGGTTGGACAGTAAATGGCGGTATCTATCCGAGATTACTTACTTGGACACAGACCGTAAGGCTAATGAAAAATACGGGAAAAGTGGAATTATGCCTTTAAATGTAGTAATAGGAAAAGATGGTAGGATTCTCTACATCCATTCCGGTTCCATTAAAGATAAAGAGCAATTATCCGTACTATATGAGACAATAAAATCTGAAATTTGTGGGGTGGCAAAATAAATTTTGAACCCACTTCTGATTTTGCGTTGTGAAGTGTCGGGAAAATTGAGTAACTTTGCACAAAATTTCATCTGTCAGAACCATGAAACGTAAGTGCTATCAGGGGATGACGTTTCGTCCCTTCATATCGAACTCTCGTATAACAGAGCGCGTAGGCGAGATTGCCAAGTCGATTGTCGACGAATATGGCGATCGCAAACCGTTGTTTTTGTGCGTGCTTAACGGAGCGGCTCCTTTTGCCGTCGACCTTTTCCGCGCCTGTGAGGACATCGACGCGGAGCTTACTTTCGTAAGGCTCAAGAGCTACGAGGGTACAGGCTCGACCGGAGTCGTGAAGCAGGTAATGGGGCTTACGGAGAATCTCGAAGGACGCGACATCATTCTGGTAGAGGACATTATTGACACGGGCAACACTATGGTGAAACTCCTCGCCGACCTTCACGCCCTCAATCCCGCATCGGTGAGGATAGCCACTCTCCTTTTCAAACCCGAAGCCCTTCAGCATCCGGAACTCAAACCGGATTATGTAGGCTTCGAGATACCTAAAAAATTCATCATCGGCTACGGTCTTGACATCGACGGTCTGGCGCGTAACCTTAACGACATCTACATCCTTGACGAGGAGGTGAAATGACGATAAAAAACAGACACATATTATAAACTGTCAGTCAGGGAAGCCTCAGAGGAAGGCTTGCCCGGGTAAAATTAATAGGTATAAATAGGATAAAGAATGTTTAATCTTGTGATTTTCGGTGCCCCCGGGAGTGGCAAAGGCACCCAAAGTAAGAAACTCATTGACCGCTACGGTCTCACCCACATCTCGACCGGCGAGGTGCTCCGCTCACAGATCGCCGCCGGGACTGAACTCGGCAAGATTGCCGACAGCTACATATCGAAGGGTCATCTGATCCCCGACGACCTTATGGTCGACATCCTCGCCAGTGAGGTGGATCGTCTGCGTCCGACTTCCAACGGATTTATTTTCGACGGTTTCCCCCGCACCATTCCTCAGGCCGATGCCCTCAAGAAGATGCTTGAGCAGCGCGGTGAGGAGGTCCACTCGGTCATCGGCCTCGAGGTGGCCGACGAGGAGCTGATGGAGCGACTCATAAAGCGCGGTGCAGAGAGCGGACGTGCCGACGACAATCCCGAGACTATCGGCAACCGACTCAAAGTCTACCACTCCACCACTTCGCCCCTGCGCGACTATTACAACAAGGAGGGCAAGTACACCCCCATCCATGGTTCAGGTCAGGTCGAGGATATATTCTCGAACATCGTCAACGCTATCGACAGCCATCCGGCGCTGAAAGCCTGAGTGGGGGAGGGGAACGAAAATGTTCCTCCCTCCACACTTAATAAAGATTTTTTATAAACAACCAACGACTCTCCATGACGGACTTCAAACCTATAAGCGAGCTCAGTTACGCCCAAAGCGTAGCTGAGCTTGAAAGTATCCTGCGGATGATGCAGAGCGACAACTGCGACATCGATCATCTTGCGGCCTACACACGCCGTGCCACCGAACTGCTCAAAGCCTGCCGCGGACGCCTGACGACGACCGAGGAGGAGCTGCGCGACATCCTCGCCGCACTCGGAACCGAAACAGCAGCCAAGGGCTGAATCTATTGCCACTTGTCCCCTGCCGTAGAGCTTGTTTCCCCACCTTCACGCGCACGCTTATGTCGAGACTTTGTGCCGCTGCAACTTTAAAGCCATCCTCCACGCGCCGAAGGTCATTTCTGAGACTATTACCAAGAACTCATTAAATCCAACTATATATTATATTAACATGAAACTTCTTCCTATCGCAGCAGTTGCCATGACACTGACAGTTGCTTTCACCGGATGTAAGGGTGACAAGGCAGAGCATCTCGCCAGCCTCAACACCGACTACATCGACAATACCGTAATGCCGGGTACCGACTTTTATACCCACGTCAACAAGGGCTGGATGGATGCTCATCCCCTCACTGCCGAACACGCCCGCTACGGCCAGTTCAACATCCTCAACGACTCATCCGAGAATCGTGTACGCGATCTCATTCAGAATCTCGGTGCTTCCGACCCCGAGAAGGGTAGCGTGGCCTACAAGGTTTGGACCGTCTACTCTCAGGCCATGGATACTGCACGCCGCAATGCTGAGGGTGCCAAACCTATCCTCGCCGACCTGAAAAAGATTGAGGATACTCCCCACGAAGGGATGGAGGACCTCTTTATGTGGATGCACGGCAATTATGCAAGCCCCTTCTTCGGCGCAGGCCCGATGGAGGATCTCGCAAACTCCACTGTCTATGCAATGTATGTCTCCGGTGGTGGCATGGGGCTCGGTGACCGTGACTACTATCTGCTCGACGACGAGCGCAATACCGCTGTCCGCAATGCCTACAAGAAACTCATTGCCGACCAGATGCAGAATGCCGGCTACTCCGAGGAGGACGCACAGCGCATCGTGAAGAACGTGATGAAAATCGAGACTGCCCTCGCCGATGCTGCCTTAACCCGCGAGGAGAGCCGCAACATCCCGGCCATGTATAATCCCCGCACTTTCGCACAGCTCAAAGAGAGCTATCCCGCCATCAACTGGGACCGCTTCTTCATCGAGACTATGGGCATTGCTTCGCCCGACACCGTGATTGTCACCGCGCTGAAGAGTGTAGATCAGGCCAACAAGCTGATGGCTACCCTCAGCGACCGCGAAATCAAGGACTACTATCTCTGGAAGTATGTCAATCAGGCATCGTCGGCACTCAGCGACAATTTCACAAATGCTAATTTCGAGTTCTCGAAGGTGATGAGCGGTGTTCAGGAGCTTCGTCCCCTGTGGAAGCGTGCGATTGATGCTACCGAAGGCGCTCTCGGCGAGGCTGTCGGTGAGCTTTACGTCGAGAAGTATTTCCCCGCAAGCTCCAAGGAGTATATGCTCGGACTCGTCGAGAATCTGCGTACCGCCCTCGGCAAGCATATCGAGAATCTTGATTGGATGAGTGATTCCACCAAGGCTCGCGCTCAGGAAAAACTCGCTGCCTTCACAGTGAAAATCGGTTATCCCGACAAGTGGAAAGACTACACTTCCATGGAAATCAATCCTGAACTGAGCTACTATGACAATATGCACAATGTCGGCATGTGGCATCAGAAGGAAACTTACTCCAAGTGGGGTAAGCCCGTCGACCGCACCGAGTGGGGTATGACTCCTCAGACTGTCAATGCTTACTACAACCCGCTGGCAAATGAAATCGTCTTCCCCGCAGCTATCCTTCAGGCTCCTTTCTTCGACCCGAATGCATCGGATGCCGAGAACTACGGTGGTATCGGTGTCGTAATCGGTCACGAGATGACTCACGGTTTCGACGATCAGGGTCGTAATTTCGATGCCCAAGGCAATATGGTCAACTGGTGGACCGACGCTGACTCCAAGGCTTTCGAGGAGAAAACCAAGGGTCTCATCGCCCAGTTTGATGAAGTTGAGGTGCTTCCCGGCGTTCATGCCAACGGTCAGTACACTCTCGGCGAGAATATCGCGGATCAGGGTGGCCTCCGTGTGGCTATGACCGCATTCCTCGATGCTCAGGCCAAGAAGGGTGTCGACATCAAGTCGGAGGAAGCTAAAATCGACGGCTTCACACCTGAACAGGTGTTCTACATGAACTATGCTAATCTCTGGGCCAACAATATCCGTGACGAAGAGATTCGCTCCCTCACTACCGGCGACGTACACTCTCTCGGTAAGAACCGCGTGAACGTCACTCTCCGCAACATCACTCCTTTCTTCGAGGCATTCGGCATTACAGAAGGTCAGCCGATGTTCCGCCCCGAAGCCGAGCGCATCGTCATCTGGTAATAAGCCTCCGCATCTTTTTCCGGTACAATATGCGTATTTTATATAATAAGTGTATGTGCCTAAATAGTATTCCTCCTGTATAACATAGGTACTATAATAATATGTACGCCTCCCCGTCATGTTCGCAGGACGGGGAGGCTCTGTTTTTTGTAGTGATAATATAGTGAATATTTGTAGGGACGCGCCGTGGCGCGTATGCCATGCTGGATAGGTTTATACTATTTCAGCC
>JAAVCM010000033.1 GCA_014802345.1 Bacteroides sp. | reverse complement strand
GATTCATTTGCTTGAAATCGCTCAACTCCATTCTGATATCTTCCTCCAAATAAAGAGCCGCATCTTTGGGATAGCGAAGATTCACTCCGGGAGAGTTGGCAATCAAGTCGCACAACGCTTTTTCAGGAGTGGCAATCACAAAGGCATATTCGTTTTTCTTGATACTGGATAACCCCACTGAAAACGCATCTTTGGAAATATAGGTGTATTCAAATCGTCCCACAGGTGTATCGAAATCACGGGAGTGCTTCAGCGTCATGGACTGCATAACGTAGACTTCTTCCGGTATCAATCCATAATAGCGTAGAGCCGACGACATGGAAACATACGAAGGTGTATAGAGATGATTCGCAATCAGCTCTGTTGACAAAGGAATGCCCGTCTCGTTTGGACTACACACATAGAGTCCCCTCTTGAGCCGAATGACCTGTTTATTGCGCTCAAGCAACCTGATCTTCTGGTTACCACCCTTGATATTGGGGAATAGAGATTCTAAGGCAGCAGCAGAGACAGGTATGTTTCCTAATTGTTCCAATAGACTTTTCACACTGCAAAGATAGTAAAAATTTGAATACTAAAACATATTTAACATGCTTTTTTGTTCAAAATTTTACGGCAAACCTATATTCTAAGAGTTGTTTTATTTACCAAACATTAGAACGGATACTACTTAAATCGGCTCAAAATTGAAGTAAATATGGCATGAATTAGCTCCCAATGAGCCGATTTTCCATATTTATGCGACTATTTTGAGCCGATAATCGCGACTGGAACAGCTTGTTTAAGGTCATTATCACGACAAGATGGCGTGTTTTCAAGACATATTTAAGACATTTGTCGCGATAACGAGACAAGTGCATTTTAACTGAATTTGTACGGCGCTGCGTATGGTGGCGAATGTTAAAATTTGGATATTGCTTTGATAATCGGGAAATTATGAGTAACTTTGCATTGAGTCACTGTTGTCAGTTTGGCAAATGCGGCTTGTAATGTATTAAATCGCAGTAGGTTAACCACTTACAAATAGAGAAAATGTACGAGGCTTGTACGGATTAGATTTATACTCTTTTGCAAGTCAACAGATTAACCGTTTCTGCATCGGACCGGATAATGTTTGATGTATTTATCTCGACCAATGTATTGATGGCGATAGCCCCGGCAATTAAAATGTTTCGTGAGAAAGAAAGACGTCGTGGTTCTGTAGGACTCGCCTTCTTCATTATTTGCGGTACAATAGCTACATTCCTTCCGGAAGGACTTGGACTATATACGACCTCAGATCCGGCATATTTTTCACGTCCATGGTTCTTTATTCTTGGTGATGTCTGTGCGGCTATAGCTCTCGCACATCTTATATTTGTGTTAAGGTTACCAAAACCTGAAATAAGTAAGCGATAAGAACTTTTGGCAGTCTAACTTGTTTAAGTATCAATACTAAAATCAAAGAATTATGAATAAAAAGATTGACGGCATGCTGACGCAAGCGGACAATGCGATACTTGTGGTCGATATGCAGAACGATTGGGTCTTACCCTCATCTCCGCTTCATGTGGCGGGAGCCTATGCAACCCTTCCGGCCATAGCAAAGTTTCTTGATTATGGACGTGCAAATGGCTGGGCTGTAATCTACATATATCGTATCCACCGACCCTCAGGAATAGATGCAGAGTTGTTCCGCCGACACTATTTCGAAGAAGGTCATCCAATATGCATTGCCGGCACCCCCGGAGCTGCAATACCCGATGAAATAAAGCCAAAGCAAGGGGACATAAGCATCACCAAGCAGCGTTTCAGCGCATTCTTCCAGACCGACCTTGATCTGGTGCTCCGTGGCCTCGGAGTCAAGAAGGTTTTCGTCACCGGTACACAATATCCTAATTGCATACGCTCGACCGCAGTCGATTCCATGGGTCTGGATTACGACACAACGGTAGTCACAGACTGCTGTTCCGCCGCTACCGAAGAAGTTGCCAACGCGAACATCTTCGACATTCGCAATATGGGTATTCCCTGCATCCCATCTTCGGAGATAATGAAGTAAATCGATTTTAGATCTTACAGATATAGCCTTAATGTATGTCTTCAGTGATATATGTTAAGGCTTTTTTCACTTAAAAAACAACGACAATTTATTAATCTTATCATAAGCACACCGGCAAAGCCTCACGAAGTCGCATACTACGCTGACAAACTCTCCATTTCACCGCGCTACTTGGCTAATCTCTGTAAGGCTGTCAGTGGTAAAAGTGCAAAAGAATGGATAGATGAATATGTAATGAACGATTATGCCTCGTCTGGGAATATGCCTCAAACAGATGCTTTCGGAGCTACCACTGCTGTAGAACCGTAAGAGTGGCAACCCTGATTAGAATTTATACTTTGCACACGTCATAGAATCCATGACTTTGCTGCATAAATCTCTTGACATGAAAAATTTGATTAGCTGATTCAGCCTGCAAGTGCAATATCAGCTAATACAATTTTTCATGCCCTGTGGCGTTATTACATTGTAAACCAATTGTAATTTTCATATTGTCAACCGCCATGCAGGGTCTTGCCCATCGCCAAATATTCCTTCTCTTGTTCCTCTCGCCGCTCATTGCCCTATTGGGTTATGCACAGGTGAAAATCCACGGTAAAATCACCGATGCCAGCGGCGAACCGGTCGAGTTTGCAACCGTCCGCATAGCCGGGACTGCCATCGGCACGACCTCGGGACTCGAAGGTGACTATTCGCTCTCCTGTCCCCCCGCCGACACCATCACCGTCCATTTTTCATGTATAGGTTACCGCGAGGAAACCCGCCGCCTCATCGACGCAAGCGGTGATGTCACCCTCAATATGCGCCTACAACTTACGACCGAAATGCTCCAGCAGGTCGAAGTCACGGAACTGAAAAAGCAGACCGGCTCGATCACCGCAATCGACGCTTCGGAACTCCGCAAGAATCCGGATGCCTCCGGCGGCAGCGTCGAATCACTCATCACGACCATGGCCGGAGTGACGGGTTCAAACGAAATGTCATCGCAATACTCTGTACGCGGCGGTTCGTATGATGAAAACTCTGTCTACATCAACGGAATCGAGGTCTACCGTCCCCTACTCGTCACTTCCGGACAGCAGGAAGGTCTGAGCGTCATAAACCCCGACCTCGTCGGAGCCATCGGCTTCTCGACCGGAGGTTTCCCGGCAGAGTATGGCGACAAGATGTCATCGGTCCTCGACATCACCTACCGGCAGCCGGAATCTTTCGAAGGCTCACTCTCGGCAAGCCTAATGGGTGCGTCGCTCTCAATCGGTCAGGGTTCTAAAAAGTTCTCACAGCTCCATGGCCTGCGCTACAAGCGCAACTCCTCACTGCTGAGTTCGATGGACACTCAGGGGGAATATGACCCTACTTTCTTCGACTATCAGACCAACCTCAACTGGCAGCTATCTCCGAAACTCAAACTCTCCGTCCTCGGAAACATCGCCCTAAACCACTATAAGTTTACCCCCCAGAACCGCACGACCACTTTCGGCACCACCACGGATGCCAAGCAGTTCACCGTCTATTTCGATGGCCATGAAAAGGACCGCTTCGAGACATATTTCGGCGCGCTCTCGCTTGACTACCGCATGAGCCGCTCGACCAATCTCCAGCTTCTCGCCTCAGCCTACCTTACAGACGAACTCGTGGCCTACGACATTTCGGGCGAATACTGGCTCGATCAGGCCGGCAACTCGGATGTCGGCGGAGAACTTGGAGTAGGCCGCTACCACGAACACGCGCGCAACCGACTCAAAGCATCCGTGCTATCCCTCGCCCTTAAAGGAGAGACAGCAATCAATCCGCGCCACACGCTTGCCTACGGTCTAAACGTCCAGAGCGAAAACATAATGGACCGCAGCCGTGAATGGGAATTGCGCGATTCCGCCGGGTTCTCCCTCCCTTCCGACGGCGTGAACCTGCGCATGGTCTACAACCTCGCCTCCTACCACGACCTTTCTTCAACACGATTCTCGGCCTATGCCCGCGACGCATGGAAAATCAACACCGCCGCCGGATTCCTCACACTCAATGCCGGACTCCGCGTCAGCTACTGGAGCTTCAACAAGGAATTTCTCGTCAGTCCGCGCGTCACCGTAGGCTTCATCCCCGAAAAATCCCCCTCGTGGGCATTCCGCTTCGCAACAGGACTCTACTATCAGAGTCCCTTCTACAAGGAATACCGCGTGCCGGTCAGCGATGACAAAGGAAACCAGACTATCATACTCAACGATGAGATAAAATCGCAACGGAGTTTCCATGTCATAGCCGGAACAGACTACACATTCCGCGCATTAAGCCGCCCGTTCAAACTCTCAGGCGAAATCTACTACAAGGCTCTTTCCGACCTCGTCCCCTACGAAATCGACAACCTGAAAATCGTCTACTCGGGCATCAACGAAAGTTCGGGCTATACCACCGGACTCGACCTCAAACTTTTCGGCCAGTTTGTCCCCGGAAGCGACTCATGGGTCAGCTTCTCGCTGATGAAAACGAGCGAGACCATCCGCGGAGTCAAGGTCCCCCGCCCTACTGACCGCGGTTATAGCCTCGGACTCTTTTTCACAGACTATTTCCCGAAATTTCCTAAACTCAAATTCGCATTACGCGGCATCTTCATGGAGGGGCTACCCTCGACGGCTCCACGCTCGTCACGCGACATAGCCTTCTTCCGTATGCCCCCCTACAAACGCGTGGACATCGGTCTCTCCTATGCCCTGCTCTCCCCGCTCAAAGAGGGCGAGAGCCGCAGCGGATTCAGCCGCCACTTCAAGAGCGTATGGCTCGGCGTGGACGTGTTCAACCTCCTCGACATTGCAAACGTCGCCTCCTACTATTGGGTTACCGACGTAAACGACATCCAGTATGCCGTCCCCAACTACCTCACCCGTCGCCAGCTCAACGTCCGCCTGACAGTAGATTTTTAGTAGAGACCCGGTGTTGGTTGAATTAAAATGGTCGTCATACCTGAGGCGATACATCCTTACTTATACAACCACTCCCTTTCGGCAGTCCCCGAAGATATGTAGCAGCTAGGATAGATAGTCCGAATTGAGTGAGGCATCGATTAATAAAGCGTCTATGTCACAATATATATAATATTAATTATTAGCTGATATTTGGTTATTGTATTCGTCTCTAATTATTTTTGTACTTTTAGACAAGAATTTGGACATTAAAACAAACGGACGGACTAACCAATATATCAAACTATGATTTGTTTTAGAATTCGCCTCTTTTGTCTTTGGTTGTGTATAGCTCTTAATATAGAATCTATTCGTTGGTATAATCAACAAGAGGAAATATGCACCATAGCATAAAACAGATGTGGCAGCATTTTCATCATTTATATATGCTGCAAAACGATACTGATACATCTCATGAATATATTCATGATGAATAAAGCAAAAGGCAGCAATAAAACCAATACCAAGAATAACAAACGTAACGAAATTGAAAATTGACAAAACCACAGTAATCTTGGCAGCTTTAGGATTTATCGTTCCAATATTCCTATAATAACGGAATGCAAAAGAAAGCGCTCCGAGTATACAAAATATATATAAAACAATAAAAATCACACATTTTATATTCAGATTACTATTATACTCAGACTCTTGCCGTTGCCATTCCTTATAGGAATGGAGATTCAATCTCTTTGCCACCTTGATAAATTCAGCATCTAAAAAATCAAAAGGGTTGGAATCAGCTATGGGTCCTATCTTCTTATCAACATAAAAGTTAAGTTCATATGCACGGTTATTAGCGAAAATAGTGATATGCTTCTTAAAAAGAGGTAACGAATCGTTATCCATCGATAATGTTGCGTATGTCGCAGTTTCAATGGCAGGATAGGGATCGAAGTTCTGTGAAAGTTTATAAAAAGAAGAATCGGAAACAAAGGAATCTATAATATTCTCATACACCAATTTCTCATTAAACGGCAAATCTGTAATTTCATTATCCAAATCATAAACGCGAAGAATCATACCTCGACCAAACGTTTTGGAATTCCTTTCAGAATCATAAGTATGAAAGGTTTTCAATATGCGTTTGTAATGGGAATTAGAATCGTCATTAGACAGTTCCTCCCAATAATGTCCAAGTAATATTGCCGAATGTCTAATATGTCTACCATTAAATTCAAACTTATCACGAATGTCTCCAATATTCAAATCTGAATAGTGTCCATAAGGGAAATACAACCCCTCATATTGCCCATACATCGGTCTGTAAAATCTATGGCGATTAAAATCACTAAAATTAACCATGATAATAGCAACCGAAATCAAAAATACACAGTATATCCAAACAGTGCGAGCAATTTTCTTATGAGGCAACACAGTAAGTTTGAAAGGTTTCTTTGAATTACGAAGCCAGTCTATAAAAGCATATATTGCATAAACGAGTAAGAATGAAATTAAAGCTCCAAGCATAAAAACTCAATTAAAATTCATTAGTTGAATTAAATTCTTAAATATTTATATAACCACCATCGTTACCATAGGTGAGGAATAGAATCACGAAGCGTGGAACTGCAATGCCACGTCTTAGTGTGAAGGTGGTCGGAATACCTTATATAGACAGATGTGGGAATTAACAGCCCCACGCGTATGCGTGGAGACAGTTAAGCCAACTCTTGTCTATAAGTGAATAGTTTCCGACGCTTTTCACACACAAGAAGAAGACATAACGCCTCTTGTTATCAAAATGTAATGACGACGGGTCTTTACCCAATCGGATGCAAATATACAATATTTTACCGTCGTGGGCAATAAAATAGATAAATTTAGGGTTTACAGATTAAATTTTTTAGAAGCCACACGTCTTTTGCGAAATAAATTCTAAAAAATCGTGTCAGAGCTTTGTCAGGTCGGAGAAAATGCCTACCTTTGCAGCCGAAAAAGTGTACCCGTTCAAAAACCGGGACAATTAAACACCAATCAAATAACCATCCAAAGTAAAATGAATCACTACGAAACCGTTTTCATTTTAACTCCCGTTTTGTCTGACCAGCAGATGAAGGAAGCGGTAGAAAAATTCGAGAAGGTGCTCACCGACAACGGTGCATCAATCGTCAACGAAGAGATCTGGGGCCTTCGCAAGCTCGCTTATCCCATTCAGAAGAAATCTACCGGCTTCTACTCACTCGTGGAGTTTGACGGCGATCCCACCATCGTCAAGAAACTTGAGACTGCATTCCGCCGCGACGAGCGTGTACTCCGCTTCCTCGTGTTCCGTCTCGACAAGTATGCTGCCGAATATGCTGAAAAGCGTCGCAGCAACCGCGCAAAAGTAACAACCACAGTCACTGAAGAAGTAAAGGAGAACTAAATCATGGCACAAGCATCTGAAATCCGCTACCTCACTCCCCTGTCGGTAGACGTCAAGAAGAAAAAATACTGCCGTTTCAAGAGAAGCGGTATCAAGTATATCGACTACAAGGATCCCGAATTCCTCAAGAAGTTCCTCAACGAGCAGGGCAAAATCCTTCCCCGCCGCATCACCGGAACCTCACTCAAGTTCCAGCGTCGTGTCGCTCAGGCCGTTAAACGCGCCCGTCACCTCGCCCTCCTCCCCTACGTTACCGACTTGATGAAATAACTTTAAAAGCTATCCGCAATTATGAAGATCATTCTCAAAGAAGACATCGCCAACCTTGGCTACAAAGACGATGTAGTCGAAGTTAAGAACGGATATGGCCGTAACTACCTTATCCCCACCGGCAAAGCTGTGATCGCTACCGAATCAGCTCTTAAAGTTCTCGCCGAAAACCAGCGTCAGCGCGCCCATAAGCTCGCCCGCATCAAGGCCGACGCCGAAGCTGCCGCAGCAGCCCTTAAAGACGTCCAGCTCACCATCGGCGCAAAGACCTCATCGACCGGTACAATCTTCGGTTCTGTCAACGCCATCCAGATTGCCGAGGCTCTCGAGAAGCTCGGTCACAACATCGACCGCAAGCTCATCACTCTTGATCCCGTCAAGGAAATCGGCCACTACACCGCCACCATCAACCTCCACCGTGACGTTAAGGTTGAAATCCCCTTCGAAGTCGTTTCGGAATAATTTTATATCCGATTCAGAATATTCGGCAGACGACCCGTATTTTCGGGTCGTCTGTTTATTTTTATCTACCTTCGGCCAAACACATTTTAACATTCACTCCAATCTTTCCCGTTTATCGGCGAAAGCGTCCCATAGGTAGAATAGCCTCCGCCTACAATTAAACTTTTGAGTAATTTTACCGTCACAAAGGAGTAATCAGACAAACATTCATCACGATTAAGATCGAAAACAGCATGACACGTTTCATCCGTTCCGTTTCACTACTCACATTTTTAATTTTTACACTCTGTTCAGCCGCGATTCACGCCGCCAACGTGACCGGCATCGTAAAAGACATGGATTCCGGCGACCCCATGATGGAAGCCGCCGTCAAACTTCTTGCTGCCAAGGACAGCGCATTCGTAGCAGGTGTCACGACCGACATTGACGGCAAATTCAGCTTCACCGGAGTCAAAGCAGGCAAGTACATTCTTACCGTCAGCTACATCGGCTATGCCGATCTTGAAAAGCCCATCACCGTAGGTTCCTCCAACCTCCGCCTCGGCGAACTCCGCATCAAGGAAGCCTCCCATCTCCTCGGCGAAGTCAGCGTCGTAGCCGTAAAGACACCTATCAAGGTGATGGAGGATACGGTCGAATACAACGCCGACTCCTACCACACTCAGCCCAACGCCGTGGTCGAGGACCTTCTGAAACGTCTCCCGGGTGTCGAGGTCGGCACTGACGGAGCAATCACCGCCAACGGCAAGACCGTATCCAAAATCCTCATCGACGGCAAGGAGTTTTTCAGCGATGACCCTCAGGTTGCCTCCAAGAACCTTCCGGCAAACATGGTCGACAAACTTCAGGTAGTTGACCGCAAGAGCGATATGGCACGCCTGACCGGTGTCGACGACGGCGAGGACGAAACCGTCATCAATCTCACCTTCAAGAAAGGCATGAATCAGGGATGGTTCGGCACAGCGGAAGGTGGCTATGGTTCCGACGACCGCTACATGGGTTCGTTCAATGTCAACCGCTTCTGGGACGGCAATCAGATTACCATCCTCGGAAATTTCAACAATACCAACCAGATAGGTTTTACCGACAGCAACGGTAACCGATTCCGTCGTTTCGGTGGAAACCGAGGCATCACCGAGAGCCGTGCGCTCGGCCTCAACTTCAACGTGGGCAAGGAGGAAATCATCCGCATCGGCGGCGACATCATGTGGAGCAACACCGACGCAAACTCCACTACCCGTCAGGACCGCGAGTATCAGCTGGAACCCTCGACCTACTCAAAAATCCGTAAGGCGACCCGCGACCGTGGCAACAATTTCCGAGGCGATTTCCGCATCCTTTGGAAACCCGACTCATTCAACACCCTTGAATTCCGTCCCAATTTCTCCTACAACCACAACAACTCCAACAATAGCGAACTTACCTCCTACTTCAACCACTCGATGGATAAGGTCAGTGACAACACTTCGCTAAGTTCAAGCAAGGGTAATTCCTACGAGGCGGGGGGCCGACTCATCTATTCCCACAACTTCAAGAAGCACAAGGGGCGTTCATTCTCCGTGTCGGGTCAATACCGCTTCTCTAACGTAATTGAGAAAGAGACATCAGTCAACGACTTCATCCGCTACATCATGGAGGAGGACCCGGACAACACTCAGGATGACTCCGAGCTTCTCAACCAGTACACCGACAATCATACATGGAGCAATCAGGCAATGGGCCAGTTCACATGGACCGAACCCTTAGGCAACGTGGCAAACGGTAACTTCCTCACATTCGCCTATCGCGCAAACTACCGCTGGAACAATGCCGACAAGCTCGTCTACAATATCCCCGATGAATACGACCTCGACATCTTCCCCCCCGTAGGTGAGGACCCTGACCCCGACTATTCGAACCGCTACCGCAACAACTATTTCAATCAGAACATCCGTATCGGCTACAAGAAGGTCGGTGCAAACACCAACTTTGAAGCAGGTCTCGCGCTCGTTCCCCAGATGTCAAAGTCGATATATCTCGATAATGCCGACAAGAACATTAGCCGCTGGGTGGTCAACTACGCACCGTTCCTCCGCTACCGCTACAAGTTCTCGAAACGCTCCTCGATTCAGGCCAACTACCGCGGTCAGTCATCACAGCCTTCCATGAGCCAGCTCCAGCCTGTGCTTGACATCTCTAACCCGACCAACAAGGTGCAGGGTAACCCTAACCTCGACCCTTCGTTCAGCCACAACATCAATGTCCGCTTTCAGGATTTCAATATGGAATCTCAGCGCTCCATCATGCTTATGGCCGACGCTCAGGTGACGCAGAACTCCATCATATCAAAGACCACTTACGACGACTACGGTTCACGACTCACCGAATATGTCAACGTCAACGGTGTCTGGAACGGCCGACTGATGAATATGTTCTCAATGCCCCTGCGCAATAAGCTCTGGAGCGTATCGAACCATATCTTCGCTAACGTTCAGCACAATGTCGGTTTCAACAACGGCGTGAAAAACAATTCCACTTCGTTCTCAGTCCGCGAAAGCCCGGGCATCACTTTCCGCCCCGACAATTTCGAACTTGAACTCCGCCCGAACTATACTCTGCAAACGACCCACAACAGTGTGCAGAAAACCGCCAACCAGACTGTACACCGCTACGGCGGCCGTTTCGACGGTACATATTATACACCTTGGGGTCTGACATTCCAGACGGACATCAACTACTCAGCCACCTCAGGCTATGCCTCAGGCTATGACACCCGCTCATGGATATGGAATGCCACCCTCTCCCAGCAGTTCCTCCGCAGCAAGGCCCTTACCCTCGCAATAAAGGTCTACGACATCCTCAATCAGCGCAACAACATCAGCCGCAACGTCAATGCCAACTATATTGAAGACTCTGAGTATAACTCGCTCAACCGCTACTTTATGGTGACTCTCAGCTACCGCTTCAATTCCTTCGGCAAGGGCAACGAGCCGCAGGGCGGAGGCGAATTCATGCACCGTGGTCCCGGTCATGGCCCCGGTGGTCCCGGCCGCGGTCCGAGATAATAAAAAAACTGTTTTCCATTCATATTCCGAACTCATTCTCCCCTCTCCTCTTCCATATAGTTCTTTCGCTCCTCTATTTCCTAACTGTTACATGAAAGGGTTTCAGTAATTTGTCTAAGTATCTATCATCCTACTTGGTGTACATACAATATGATGAAACTTCAATCCCATCGAGGATTACATTCTCAAGCACTCGATCTGCTGCGGTTTCCATTAGCCGTTATAATAGTGGTCGTACATACGTTCCCGGCATTATCAGAACAGCCCTCTTGGATTCATTTCAAATTGGAAGATTTTCCAATATTTAAACTGTTAGTTGATTTCATCCAATCCTTTTTACGCGGACAGAGTGTCCCTATTTATTATTTTATTTCGGGCTATGTATTCTTTCTTAATATTAATCTTACACACGAGAAATACATCCAGAAACTTAAAAATCGTATTAAAACATTGCTAATACCATATTTTATATGGAATCTGATGGCATTAGCCATAACACTTCTCAGAATTTTACCAATGTTTGGACATTACACTGATCCTGACAAGACTTTCGACCCAACCCTCAGCAACTGTTTGATTTCATTCTGGTCTGATTCAAAATTATTCGGTAGAGATGATGCGTTTAGTAATCCCATAAATGCTCCCTTGTGGTTTGTTCGTGACCTGATAATTGTGGTAATCTTTACTCCAATTTTATATAAACTTATCCGAAAATTCAGATATTGGCCAATAATCTTCTCTGCTCTCCTATGGTTTGGCTCGATATTCCTGAACCTATCTGCATTGGAAGATGGCTTTCTGACTGCATTTTTCTTTTTCTCATGGGGTGCATATATGAGCATCTACAAGAAGAATATGATTTCTGAGTTCGGATACTTTTTCAACGTATCGGTTTTTCTATATCCATTTTTAGGCATCTTGGGAATGATAGCAATATATTGTTATCCCGGCGCGACATCTGTAATTAAACATCTCAATATTGTAGTCGGTCTATTGTTCGCATACAATATGGCCGTATGGCTACTGAAAAACAACTATTGTAAGATTAACAACTTCCTCGCCTCATCAAGTTTCTTCATATATGTTTCACATATACTTATCTGTGCAAGAATTTTAAAGATATTATACTTCATATTCAATCCTATGAATGATTTCAGCCTTATTGCAGTCTATGCGTCATCTGTGGTTATCACAGTCCTCATTCTGCTCGCTACATTCTATATGCTGAAGAAACATCTGCCCTCCCTGCTGAATGTCCTGACAGGACGGAAATAACAATCCATTATGCAGACGTTTAGAGAGAGGATTTATCGTTATTTTCCGTCAGTTCGCCCCCGAAAAACTACTTTTCACGGACACTCCAGAACCTCTAATCTAATTATCAGGTTATTACTATAAAGACCCATAGCCCTGCGGCTATCACTCCATTCATCTATTCTCATTCAAAATAATCAACTTCAATCTGTCTCATCATGTTAATTGATTCCGGCCTAAGGTCTGTCGCACTGGCTTTGGCGTTGTCCGGCCTGACGGCATTTGCCGATGAAACTCCACGCCAGTGGAGCTATGCCGACTGTGTGGAATATGCCCGCACGAACAACATCAGCCTCCGCCAGTCGATGCTATCAGAAGAAAGTGCGGCCATCTCGCTTGAAAAGGCACGAGGCCAATGGCAACCCTCGCTCGATTTCGGTACGAATCAGGGCTACTCCAATGCCCCTTGGTCCAACGGTAGCAGCAACGCCTACACCAGTTCCTACAATCTAAACGCATCGTGGACTCTCTGGGACGGCGGTAAACGCGACAGCGACATCCGCCGCAGTCAGACCGACGTGGAGCGTTCGCGCTATGCCTCCGACAACATCATGCGCAACATCCGCACCGAACTACTGTCGACCTACATCAACATCCTATACTGTAAGGAAACAATCGTCGTCAACTCGCAGCTTGCCGAAGTGAGCCGTGCGCAGGCCGACCGTGCGAAGCAGATGATGGAATCAGGCAAAATTTCGCTCGTCGACTATCAGCAGCTTGAGACTCAGGCCAAACAGGACAGCTACAACGTCGTCTCGGCGCAGGCTCAGCTAAATTCAGCCGTTCTTCAATTGAAAAATCTCCTTGAACTCGGCATCGACAGCAAGATTGACGTGCTACCATACAACTTCACAGAACAGGAGGTGACCGACTCACTCCCGCCAATCGGCGAAAGCTATCAGCTTGCACTCTCGACCGACGCGCTCATGCGCTACAACGAACTCTCGACCGAGATAGCCGAGGAGGACATAAAGGCTGCCAACGCATCGCGCTACCCTCAGATCAGCGTAGGTGCGGGAGTCGGCACAGGCTACTACACCAACTCCACCGGCGGTTGGGGAACACAGATGAAGCAAGGTTTCAACGAGAACATCGGTCTCTCAGTATCCGTCCCCATCCTTGACCGCAAAGCCACCAAGACAGCAGTCGCTCAGGCGAAGGTCAACAAACTGTCAAGTCAACTCGACACGGATGCCCGGCGCATCGAAGTCGCGCAGACACTCGAAACGTGGTACATCGACATGGAATCTTCGCGTATGCGCTACACCGCCGGCCTCCAGAGCCTGAAATCGGCTCAGTTGAGCGACGAACTTGCCAACGAGAAGTTCAAGGTCGGATATGTCGAACTGACCGAACTGCTCCAGAGCCATTCGGCCGTTGTTTCGGCTCAACGCGAACTTCTTCAAGCAAAATATATGGCTGTCCTCGCCCGCAAGATGGTCGAATTTCTCCGTACCGGCGAAGTCACACTCTGATATTTTCATCGCAAAAATCATCAATCAACAGCATAAAAATTATCATATTCCATGAATATCTCACTCAAATCAATCCTGCTTCCGGCTACTGTGGTGCTGCTTGCCCTCTCGTCATGCGGCAAGAAGCAGTCGATCCGCCTCGTGACCGAGGATGTCACCAAAGGCTCCATCAGCGAAACCGTCACCGCCACCGGCACACTCGAATCAGTGACATCGGTCGATGTCGGTACGCAGGTCACAGGTATCATCGACAATATCCTTGTCGATTTCAATTCCGAAGTGAAGAAAGGCCAGTTAATAGCCGAAATCGACAAGGTGCTTCTTCAGAGCGAACTCACATCAGCCGAAGCCAATGTCAAAAGCGCGAAGGCAAGTTACGACTATGCCCGCACGAACTATGAACGTGACAAAGCACTCCACGAGAAGAAACTCATCTCAGACTACGAATTTGACACCACGCGCCGCGACTATGAAGTAGCCAAGACAAGCTACGACAAATCGGTGGCCGACCGCGTCCGTGCAGCAAAAAACCTTACCTACGCCGAAATCTATTCCCCGATTGACGGTATCGTCATCTCCCGCGATGTCGAGGTCGGACAGACAGTCGTATCGAACATGACCGTTGCCAACCTCTTCACCATCGCCGACCTCGACAATATGCGCGTGGTTGCGAATGTCGACGAAGCCGACATAGGCCGCGTCAAGGAGGGTCAGCAAGTGACCTTCACCGTCGATGCCTATCCTGATCAGGTGTTTCACGGAACCGTGACTCAGAAGCGCATCAGCCCGACCACAGAAAGCAACGTTGTGACCTACGAGGTGCTTGTATCAGCCGACAATGAGGACCACAAACTTATCCCCGGACTCACCGCCAACCTCACCATCTATATGCTCAATGAATCGGATGTCACTCTTGTTCCCGCGAAGGCGACCCGCTTCATCCCTCACGACTATCCTGATGTAAAGAATCTCCCGACTATCCCCGAAGGGACTGACACGCAGGCTTTCAATGACCCGTCCGACCCGGACAGGAAACGTGTGTGGGTGGTGAAGGACAACACGCTGACTCCCGTATTCATCACGGTCGGAGCCTCCGACGGTATTAACTACCGCGTCATCTCCGGCGTTGAACCCGGCACGAAAGTAGCTGTGGAGTATTCCGTAGAGACCCCTCAGGAAGACAATGGGCCGCAGGGAGGTCAAAGTCCCTTCCAGCCAAAACATCCCGGAAGCAAGAAAAAATAACACACCTCTGCTGACTATGGAAAAACGTGAAATCATCAAGGTGCGCGACCTCAGGCGCGACTTCAAGGTGGGAGGCGAGACGGTCCACGCCCTGCGCGGAGTCTCCTTCACCATCCGCGAGGGAGAGTTTGTAACCATCATGGGTACCTCCGGCTCGGGTAAATCGACGCTGCTCAACACTCTCGGCTGTCTCGACACCCCCACGTCGGGCGACTATATTCTTGACGGGGCAAGTGTCCGCGAAATGAGCAAGAACGAGCGCGCACGCCTGCGCAACCGCAAAATCGGCTTCGTATTCCAGAACTACAATCTTCTGCCGAAGACTTCGGCAATCGAGAATGTGGAACTCCCGCTGCTCTACAATTCCTCCGTCTCTGCCAAGGAACGCCGCGAGCGTGCAATCAAAGCTCTTATGGCCGTCGGGCTCGGCGACCGCCTCAACCACAAAAGCAATCAGATGAGCGGCGGTCAGCAGCAGCGTGTGGCGATAGCCCGCGCGCTTGTCAACGACCCTGTCATCATACTCGCTGACGAGGCTACCGGCAATCTTGACACGCGCACGTCGTTCAGCGTGCTTGTCCTCTTTCAGGAGCTTTTCGCGCGTGGACGCACCATCATTTTCGTGACCCACAATCCTGAACTTGCAGCCTACTCGTCGCGCAACATCGTGTTGCGCGACGGAAAAATCATCTCCGACACCTACAACGAAGCCCCTGCCTCGGCTCAGGAGATGCTTGATTCACTCCCCGTAAACGACGACTGACCTATGAGTTTCTTCAATCTTCTAAAAATAGCATTGCGCGCGCTCAACCGCAACAAGCTGCGGGCCATCCTGACGATGCTCGGCATCATTATCGGTATCGCCGCCGTCATCTGTATGCTTGCCATCGGTCAAGGCTCAAAAGAGAGCATCAAGGCGCAGATTTCCGAGATGGGTTCCAATATGATTATGATTCATCCGGGCAATATGCAGCGCGGCGGTGTCCGCCAGAGTTCCGACGATATGCAGACGCTCAAAGTGACCGACTACGAGACTCTGCGCGACCGTACAGCCTATCTCTCGGCTGTCAGCCCCGTAGTCACCAGTTCAGGACAGATGGTCTACGGCAACAACAACTGGCCTTCGAGCATCTACGGCGTGACACCCGAGTATCTCGACATCCGTAAACTCTCCGTCGAGGACGGCGAACTCTTCACTGAGGCCGACATCAAGTCAGCAGCCAAAGTCTGCGTTGTCGGCAAGACCGTTGTCGACAATCTCTTCCCCAACGGTGAGAATCCCATCGGCAAGGTGGTGCGTTTCGGCAAAATCCCCTTTACAATCACAGGAGTGCTTAAAAGCAAAGGTACTAACTCGATGGGTATGGATCAGGATGACGTGGTGATAGCCCCCTACACTACCGTGATGAAACGTATCCTCGCCGTCGATTATCTCGGTCAGGTGGTCGCCTCCGCCCTCTCTGAGGAGATGACCCCGGAGGCTACCGAGGAAATTACCGAACTTCTGCGCTCCAACCACCGTCTGGGTGCTGATGACGAAGACAATTTCAGCATCCGTTCACAGCAGGAACTGAGCGAGATGCTGAGTTCGACATCCGACATGATGACCGTCCTTCTGACCTGCATCGCCTTCATCTCGCTTCTCGTCGGCGGCATCGGCATCATGAACATGATGTATGTCTCCGTGACGGAGCGCACACGCGAAATCGGTCTGCGTATGAGCATCGGCGCCCGCGGAATCGACATCCTGCTCCAATTTCTCATCGAAGCAGTGATTATCTCCGTCACCGGCGGTCTGATTGGCGTGGTGGTCGGCTGCGTGGCTACTTGGCTTGTCAATGTAATCGCCGGATGGCCCACTGCAATCCTCGCCTCCTCGATTGTGTTGAGTTTCGCCGTCTGTACCGTCACCGGAATCTTCTTCGGATGGGTTCCCGCAATGAAAGCCTCCAATCTTGACCCGATCGAGGCCATACGCTACGAATGATGTGAACTTTACAGGACTTTCATACGTTTTAAAAGAAACACAATACTCATCAACTCAAATCAAACACAACTATGGACATTCAGGAAATCCTCGCCCAGTTAAAGGAAAAATTCGGTGATTCATTTGACATCTCAAAGGTCACAAGCGCCCTTAAACTTCTTGACCTCAAGAATCTTTCCTTACCCGACATTATTTCCAAACTTCATGCCGACGGACTTCTCAGCAGTGTGGGCAATCTTAATATCGACAGTATCAAGGATAACGTCGTCGACGGGCTTAAAAGTAAGGCCGGAGGTATGTTAGGTGGCATTTTCGGCAAATAAGATTTCCACAATCCTCTAAATAAAAAACAAGTATTCCTGCCAGACCCCTGTTTTTAGGCTGGCAGGAATACTTGTTTTTTATACGTCCCCCTCACTTTCCGGTGAGGATGGTTTTAATGTCATGGAGCTTGTTGAGGGCTGCCATAGGGGTCAGATTGTTGATGTCGAGGTCAAGGATTTCGTCGCGTAGCTGTGCAAGCACCGGGTCGTCAAGCTGGAAAAAGGATAGCTGCATCCCTTCGGCAACGTCGTTCATGCCTGAGAGTTTGCGTGAAACCTGCTCATCACTATCGCGGTTTACCTTTTCTAGATGGGTCAGCACCTCGCCAGCCCTCTTGACAATTGACTGCGGCATACCCGCCAGTTTCGCCACATGGATACCGAAACTGTGTTCGCTACCACCGCGTTCTAGTTTGCGGAGGAACACGACCTTCCCGTCTATCTCACGGACCGACACATTGAAGTTGACCACACGGCTGAAACTTTTCTCCATCTCGTTGAGCTCGTGGTAATGCGTGGCGAAAAGAGTCTTCGGATGCGCCTCACCGTGTTCGTGGATATGCTCGACGATAGCCCATGCAATCGAAATACCGTCGTAGGTCGATGTTCCGCGTCCAAGCTCGTCGAAAAGTATCAGTGAGCGGCTGCTCATGTTGTTGAGAATCGAGGCTGCCTCGTTCATTTCAACCATGAACGTGGACTCACCCAGCGAAATATTGTCACTTGCACCAACACGCGTGAAAATCTTGTCGATGACACCTATGTGCGCACTCTCAGCCGCCACAAACGAACCTATTTGGGCAAGCAGTACATTGAGCGCCGTCTGCCTGAGCAATGCCGACTTACCTGCCATATTCGGCCCGGTAATCATCATCACCTGAGTCCCCGTATTGGATAGACTGACAGTGTTACTTATATAAGGTTCGCCCGGAGGCAACTCCTTTTCGATGACAGGATGGCGACCTTCGACTATCGTAAGTTCAAGCGAGTCATCGACCACCGGACGGTTATAGCGGTTTTCAAGCGCTACGCGAGTGAACGAGCTGAACACATCGAGCCGCGCCACCATCTGCGCATCAAGGAGTATCGCAGGAATATAGCCGCACAGGTCATGGACAAGAGCGGAATAGATGCGTTGCTCGATGATGGCTATGCGGTCCTGCGCGCCAAGGATTTTTTCTTCATATTCCTTCAATTCCTGAGTGATGTAGCGCTCGGCGTTGACAAGGGTCTGCTTGCGTATCCACTCGGCGGGAACTTTATCGCGGTGGGTATTCGTCACCTCTATATAGTAGCCGAATACATTGTTGTATGCCACTTTCAGCGAGGGAATACCAGTCAGTGCGCTTTCGCGCTGCTGGAGACGCATAAGGTAGTCCTTACCCTTGTAGGCAATCTCGCGCAGTTCGTCAAGCTCTGAATCGACACCGTCGTTGATGACGGGTCCGCGGTTGAGAGCCGTCGGAGGGTCAGGGAGAATCTCCCGTCCGATGCGTTCCGCTATTCCCGAGCATGGATTAAGCTGTTCGCCGATGCTGACGAGTGCCGGCTGCCCGGAGTTGAGGCATATACGGCGTATGGGTTCAATCATCTCGAGGGCGTGGCGCAGTTGCATCAATTCGCGCGGGTTGACACGTCCGGCCGAAACCTTTGCAATCAGACGCTCGAGGTCGCCGATCTGCGCAAGGGCATCTTTCAGCTCTTCACGGTCGTCAGGAGCCTTGAAGAAGTAATCGACGATGTCAAGACGGCTGTTTATTTCTCTTGCATCTTTGAGCGGAAAGAGAATCCACCGCCGGAGCAGTCGCGCCCCCATAGGACTGACGGTGCGGTCTATCACGTCGAGCAGACTCCTGCCCTCCTCGCTCATTGAACTGACCAGTTCCAGATTGCGGACGGTAAAGCGGTCGAGCCTCACGGCCTTCTCCTCCTCGACGCGGGCTATCGAGGTGATGTGTGAGATCTGAGTGTGCTGTGTGATGTCAAGATAGTGGAGGATAGCACCTGCCGCAACGACAGCCGCCGGCATGGAGTGTATGCCGAAACCTTTCAGCGAATTGGTCTCGAACTGTTTGAGCAGCCGGTCCATCGCCGCATCATCGGTAAACACCCAGTCGTCAAGCTCGAAAGCCAGATAATGCTCGGCGAAACTCTCCTCTATTAGTTTCTTTTTTCCGCGCTCGACAAGCACCTCTTTCGGGGTGAAGTTGGCAAGGAGCTTTTCGATATAGTCCGTCGAACCCTCCGCGGCAAGAAACTCGCCGGTAGAGATGTCAAGAAACGCCACACCGACATTCTGACGTGTGAAATTGAGGGCGGCAAGGAAATTGTTCTCACGGTTGTTGAGCAGGGTGTCGTTGATGGAGACACCGGGAGTGACGAGTTCGGTGATTCCGCGTTTGACGAGCTTCTTAGTCGTTTTCGGGTCTTCAAGCTGTTCACAGATTGCGACACGCTTCCCCGCGCGGACGAGTTTCGGCAGATATGTGTCGAGCGCATGGTGAGGAAATCCGGCGAGTTCGACATACTGTGCGGCACCGTTGGCACGTCGCGTCAGCGTAATGCCGAGAATCTCGGACGCAGCTATGGCATCCTCAGAAAATGTTTCATAAAAGTCACCCACCCTAAAAAGAAGTATCGCGTCCGGATGCTTCTGTTTCATCGCCATATACTGCTTCATCAGCGGTGTCTCGACTATCTTCTTTGCCATTGGACTATGATTGGATTTTTTGTTTCAGACTACAAATTTATAAATTTTTCACCAACTTTCGGCCAAAATTTCAACCTCACATCCATACGTCATTCAGCAATTATATGTAATTTTGTCATTCACATATTTCATTTTCAAAACAATAATTCACTATGAAATCCTCCACCGTCATCTCAGCCGCACTGCTTGCCGCAGGCATAGTCATCCTCGGTTTTATCCTGAAAGCCGGCATTGACAACATCGCCTTCCGTGACCGCGAAGTGACCGTCCGCGGACTTGCCGAGCGCGAAGTTCCTGCCGACCTCGTCACATGGCCAATCACATATTCCCTCGCCGGTAATGACCTCCAGACCCTCTACAATAAAGTCAGTGCCAACAACGACATTATCGTCAAATTCCTCACATCAAACGGAATCAGCACCGATGAAATCTCTGTGAATCCCCCTGACACATACGATGCCACATCTAACCGCTACCGCTCTGATTCGTTTAACTACAACTACTCAATCAACTGTACCGTGACCGTCACTACAAAGAAGGTGCAGAAGGTGCGCGAACTGCTCAACCGCCAGTCTGAACTGCTCAAAGAAGGTATAGCCTTCTCCAACTCCTACATAAACTATCAGTTCACCGGACTGAACTCAATCAAGCCGGAGATGATTGCCGAGGCGACCAAAAACGCCCGTGCCGCCGCTGACCAGTTTGCTGCCGACAGCGAGAGCCGAGTCGGAAAAATCAAGACCGCCTCACAGGGTCAGTTCTCAATCGAGGACAGCGACTCCTCCACCCCCTTCATCAAAAAAGTCCGCGTCGTCTCCACCATCATCTACTACCTTGAAGATTGATGGCGCACGGTCACCCATCAAATTATCCCATTAAAAGCCCCTGCACTCCCCGTCGGAAATACGGATGTCGGGGCTTTTGTTGTATAAAATCAAAGATATATTACTTCTAAGAGACGTAAAAATATAGTATCTTTGCAATGTATTTATTCCATACGATTTATGATTCAGTCGCTGCATATTCAGAACTTTAAGAATTTGGTGGATCTGCGCCTTCCCAAATTGGCTCGCGTAAATTTGATTTCCGGGAAAAACAATCTTGGGAAAACAACTTTATTGGAGGCCATACGTCTTTACATCTCTGATTCGCAACTGAACGGCATATTAAGCAGCCGAGGAGAAATACTTGCCGACTCGCGGCCCGAAGCGACTAACGAAGATATGCTCAAAAGTAACTTCAACGCAATCTCTTCCCTCTTCACTAACAGAAATTCCACCATCGGCCCTGAAAATACCATACTTATTACAGATGGAAAGAGCCGGATGACAATCAGGTTCATTTACTATATATTACAGTCCTTTCAGAATGGCACGCAGACATATCAAAGAATGATGCCAATTGATGAGCCTGCGGATTATAGTGATGACGTCTATTTAGGGCTGGAAATAATGCGCAACAGTGAAACCTCTACCAGATTGCCCCTTGTCCGCCCTCTGAAACATCATAAATACTACCTGACCGACAATAAATCCACATCCGCGAAGCGACTTTTAGGCGTCAATTATAATAATTATGACAACGAGGCTCACACATCCCGTCTATGGGATGCAGTCACTCTGACAGACAAGGAAGCCGCCGTAATCAAAGCGTTGCAGATTATCGAACCGAAAGTTGAAAATCTGGCATTCCTTGAAGACTCCTTATCACGCAACCGTTATCCTGTGGTCAAAGTCAAAGGATTGAACGGACGTGTCCCTCTGAAAAGTATGGGTGACGGCATAAATCATATCTTATCCATAATCCTCGCTATTGTAAATTGTGAAAACGGCTGCGTGATGATTGACGAAATTGACAATGGTCTCCATTATACCATCCAAAAACAACTATGGTCAGTCATTTTTGATTTAGCCAAATCACTCAACGTTCAGATTTTCGCCACTACTCATTCATCTGACTGCATCAGCAGTTTCAGCAAGGTATTGGAAGATGAGCGTTACAAGGAGGAAGGCAGTTTCATCCGTCTGGAACTTAAAAACGGGCAGGTCGCCGCAACCGAATACAGCCCTGAAGAGCTGGAAATAGTAGCAGCCCAAAATATTGAAATACGCTGAAAGTTATGAGCATGATTCAGGAGCTTTTGGTCGAGGGAAATGATGACCTCCATGTCGTTATGGCACTTTGTCAGCAATTTGCGATCAAAGAGAATTTCAAAATAATTGATTCAAAAGGGATTGACAACCTTATGAGAAGTCTACCGGTCAGACTCAAAGGCTCAAGCATCACAAGGACAGTTGGAGTCATCATAGATGCCGATATGGATGCGGACGCCAGATGGCAATCAGTCAGACAAACTCTGATAAAGTCAGGTATGTACTCTGATATTCCTGAAAATTGTCCGAAAGAAGGACTTATATTGTCTCCGGAAATTTCTGAAAATGTCCGGTTCGGTCTGTGGCTCATGCCCGACAACAACACAGCAGGGATGCTGGAGAACTTTACAACCATGCTAATCCCTGACGGTGATCAACTTCTCCCAATCGTTGACGAGACCCTATCCCGAATCGAAGGGGAGCATCTAAGCCGCTATTCACATCTTCACCATGAAAAAGCACGCATACACACATGGCTCTCATGGCAGGAGACACCCGGTATACCTATGGGACTTGCAATCACCCGAAAATATCTGACTACGACTCCGCCGATATGTACCGCCTTCGTGGAATGGCTCAGACAATTATTCGGATAAGACCGTTTCCAACAGTCTAAAAAAACAAAAATTTCGTATCTTTGCATATTATTTGACCAATCATCAGGCAAACACTTAAAAGTACTACATACACTATGCTGACAGCAAAGGAAATACGCGAATCTTTCAAAGAGTTTTTCCGCTCGAAGGGACACCACATCGTCCCATCAGCTCCGATGGTAATCAAGGATGACCCCACCCTTATGTTTACCAACGCGGGCATGAACCAGTTCAAGGATATTATCTTAGGCAACAAGGCTGCGAAATACCAGCGCGTGGCCGACTCACAGAAATGTCTGCGAGTTTCGGGCAAACACAACGACCTTGAAGAAGTGGGCATGGATACATATCACCATACCATGTTCGAGATGCTCGGCAACTGGTCATTCGGCGACTATTTCAAGAAGGAAGCCATCGACTGGGCTTGGGAATATCTTGTTGATGTCCTCAAACTTGATCCCAACCGTCTCTATGCCACCGTATTTGAAGGTGCGCCTGACGAGGGTCTGACACGCGACGACGAGGCTGCGGGCTATTGGGAAAAGCATCTCCCCGCCTCACACATCATCAACGGCAACAAGCATGACAATTTCTGGGAGATGGGCGACACAGGTCCCTGCGGCCCCTGCTCGGAAATACATATTGACCTCCGCAGTGACGAGGAGCGTGCGGAAATCGACGGGGCGACACTCGTCAACAAGGACAACCCCCTCGTAATCGAGATATGGAATCTCGTGTTCATGCAGTTCAACCGCAAGGCCGATGGCTCACTCGAACCACTCCCCGCAAAGGTCATCGACACCGGAATGGGCTTCGAGCGTCTGTGTATGGCTCTCCAAGGGAAGAAATCCAACTACGACACCGACGTATTCACCCCCCTTATCAACCGTATCGCCGAACTTTCAGGAAAGGAATACGGAAAGGATGCCCGCGTCGACGTGGCCATGCGTGTAATCGCCGACCATGTCCGTACTATTTCCTTCTCGATTGCCGACAGCCAGCTCCCGAGCAACGCCAAGGCCGGCTACGTCATCCGCCGTATCCTCCGCCGTGCCGTCCGCTATGCCTATACCTTCCTTGACCAGAAGCAGGCATTCATGTATAAGCTCGTCAATACCCTCATCGACTCTATGGGTGAGGCTTATCCTGAAATTGCTGCCCAGCGCGAACTTATCATGAAGGTCATCAAGGAGGAGGAGGATTCATTCCTCCGCACTCTCGACAAGGGTATCTCCATCCTCGACGAGGCCATCAAGAACGCCAAGAAGCAGGGTAAGACGGAGATTTCGGGTAAGGAAGCTTTCGTGCTTTACGACACCTACGGGTTCCCCCTCGACCTTACCGAACTCATCCTTAAAGAGAACGGCATGACCCTCGACAAGAAAGAATTTGATGTCGAGATGGAAGCCCAGAAGACCCGCGCCCGCAATGCTGCCGCTGTCGAGGCTACCGACTGGGTAGTGGTCAGCGAAGGTGAGACCGAGTTCGTCGGCTACGACACCACCTCATGCCCCACCCGTATCCTCCGCTACCGTCAGGTCAAGCAGAAAAACAAGGATTTCTATCAGATAGTCCTCACCCAGACCCCCTTCTATGCAGAAATGGGCGGTCAGGTCGGCGACAGCGGCTGGCTTATCGACGGCGAGGAGAAAATTGAAATCTACGATACAAAACGCGAAAACGGTCAGGCCGTACACCTCAGCAAGAAAATTCCTTCGAACGTCGAGGCTGAATTTATCGCTCAGATCAATGAAGCCAACCGCCGTGCCACAGAATGTAACCACACGGCAACCCACCTCCTCCACGCCGCCCTCCGCGAAGTGTTAGGCACTCATGTGGAACAGAAGGGTTCATTCGTGTCTCCCGGAATGTTGCGCTTTGACTTCTCTCACTTCCAGAAAGTGACACCGGAGGAACTTCGCAAAGCCGAACACATCGCCAACGCCAATGTCCGCAAGGCAATTCCTCTTGACGAACACCGTCACGTCCCCATCGCCGAGGCTCTTGACATGGGTGCGATGGCTCTCTTCGGTGAAAAATACGGCGAAGAAGTACGCGTGGTGAAATACGGTGACTCTGTCGAGCTTTGCGGTGGCACCCATGTACCCAATACAGGAAACATCGGTACAATCCGCATCATCTCCGAATCGAGTATCGCCGCAGGTATCCGCCGTATCGAGGCCGTAACTGCGGAAGTCGCCGAGAATATGGTCGACCAGTTGACTGACAATATGCGCAACGTGGCTGAACTTCTCCACAACGCACCCGACGTTCTGCAAGCTCTCCGCAAATCAATCGAGGAGAACGCCGAACTCCGCAAGCAGGCCGACGAATATATGCAGGAACGTATCCGCACGATAGCCCGTGAATGTGTCGGCAAAGCTGAAAAGGTCAACGATGGCATCACCCTTGCTACGCTCTCAGGTATGCGTATCCCCGAAGTTGTCAAGGGAGTGGCTTTCAATGTGCGCCAACTCTCACCTGAAAAGACAGCTTTTGTAGCAGCCACAGTTGATATGGGCGGTAAGCCCCTGCTCACCGTGGCCGTCACTGATGATCTCATCAAGGAAGGCTTCAACGCTTCGACCATCGTCCGTGAGGCAGCCAAAGCCATCAAGGGCGGCGGCGGCGGTCAGCCCGGCTTCGCACAGGCCGGTGGCAAGGACAAAGACGGTCTCACCACCGCCCTCCAAGCCCTCCACAACGCTTTCAAGAAGTAATCATTACTTTTACTTACTTACAAAAATACGTGGGAATTGCGATTTTACGCGCAATTCCCACATATTTTTGTAAGGTATAAATCCGATATTGTTACCAATCACTCGCTTATCACTGAGATATATCTTTGATTTACACTCGTAGGTTTATTCGGTTCAATCATAATCAGTACCCCCGGCAATCATTGGATTCAGACACGTTTCTTTGAAACTTTTTCTGTCCTTTAATCTCAATACTCCATGATATCATTACGGAATTTAGGAACTTTACAAAAGTCCAATATTTGTTTTCGTCTTTCCTCTCTTGTATTATACTCTCCTTTAATAGTAACTTGGGAATAGCTTGGGGGGATGATTTAGTTCAAGTGTAAGGATAACAATATCCACACTAAGTATGCAAAGAATTCGTTTGTCGATTAGCCATTATCCGATCAAAATTATCTTGTCCCCATTTTAACAACGATTGAATGTGTGGCAACAATGTACACCCAAACTCTGTCAGGGAATACTCAACTCTTGGAGGTACGTCAGGAAAAATTTTTCGGCATAAAAGACCATCTTGTGTGAGTTGTTTCAACACTTGCGATAAAACCTTTTCAGATACAGATGGTATATTTCTGTATAACTCATTGAAACGCACCGGCTCACTCTCTTTGATTTTCACAAGAACAACTAAAGCCCATTTGTTTCCAAGCCATTCAAGCATCGGAGCAGCCTTGCAATATTCATAGTCCAATTTTTTTGCCATATCAACGAGTGCAAAACATTATGATAATGAGCAACACTAACTTTCAGGTAAGTGTCAAACCATTTGGTAAGTTATTGCTTATCCTTTGATTTTCACCTAATTTTGCAACACAAAATTAGTGAATTAAAATGACAATAGCAATAATCTTATCAGTATAACCACCTTAATTTATATCGTCAACAAATGAAAGTAATAATTGTAAATGGCAGCCCCAGAAAGCATGGTAATACCGCCACCCTGATCAATTCATTTAAAGCGGGAATATCATCAACTTATCCAAAGGCTCAAGTCAAGCAGTTCAATCTAAACGACCTTTCATTCAAAGGTTGCCAGAGTTGTTTTGTTTGCAAACTAAAGAATGGAAAATCCTATGGCACTTGTGCTATAAATGACGATTTGACAACAGTTCTGACAGAGATAACCGACACAGATTGTCTTGTAGTGGCATCTCCTATCTATCTCATGGATGTGACAAGTTCCATAAAGGCTTTTCTTGAAAGGCTATGTTTTTCCCTTGGCTCCTATGAAAAAGAGTATAAATCTCTTGCTTCAAAAAGAGCTAAAATAATCACCCTATATACCATGAATACCCCGAAGGAATTTCAGCCTACTTCTGCAATGGAGAATGTCGAAAGGTTCCTAGGGCATATTTTCTCACAACCGCACAGGGTCTGTTTATACAATACTTATCAATTCAGTGATTACTCAAAATATGTTGTTGAGGTATTTGATGAAAAAGATAAATCGTCATATCGGGAAAATATGCTTTCTAAGGAATTAAACGAAGCCTTTCTGCTGGGACTTAAGATTGGACAATGATAATTTATTCTTTTTCATAAAATTTGAAAGATTCTGTCTGAAATTTGAATCTTATGTACTATAAAAACCGCTGCCCTGTCGGGGACGGAGCAGCGGGGATGCAGGTTTGTAAACAGATTGAAAGTATCAGTGCGCTGATTTAGTATGACAAGAATTGTAGCACTCTTTTAACAATACATAGCACCTCTTGAATATCATAAAGATTTCACTTGAATGTCATATAGAAATTCAGAGGTCTGCCGACGAATCGTCTTTCAATCTAAATTCTGAAATATTACAAATGATATTGTAGATTTTTCGTTTACTTTCCAACAACCTTGTGATTCTTCTTGAAGGAATCGACGTTGTAGCCGAGATCCTCCATTTCAAGGGAAGCCCAGATGAACGGACCGATACCTTTACCATCGTTGTCGCGGACAGGTTCGCTCAGATAGTAGGCGTATGAACCATCACGGCGTTTATTCTCCTTTACATTCGGAGCCGCTTTCAATACAGCCTCACTGATGCCCGGGCCGAGACCCGCAACTGCACAGCAATTAGTGAGGGAGATTGTGCCGTCCTCATCCTCGCGGATGAAGTTGTCGATGATACCCTCGTAAGCCTTGATGCCGGCCTCACGATATTTCGGGTCAGTAACCCAGCCCTTGCGTGCGGCTTTGAGGAGCGAATAGGCGAACATGGACGAGCAGGTGGATTCAAGATAATTGCCCTCACGCTCGGGGGAATCCATCACCTGATACCAAACGCCGGTCTTGGGGTCCTGCCACTTGATGATGTTGTCGAAGCAGCGGGTCAGCAGGTCAATCACCTCGCCGCGGCGCTCATAATCCTCGGGAAGTGCATCAAGAAGTTCGACGAGAGCCATCGTGTACCATCCCTGTGCGCGTCCCCAGCAGTGCTGCGAGAGTCCGGTCTCATTGTCGCTCCAGAACATCTCGCGGCTCTCGTCCCATGCGTGGCGGTTAAGGCCCGTCTTGGGGTCGTAGGTGCGGTCGTAGGTGCTTTTCACCTGATCGACGGCATCGTCATAGATGGGCTTGGCGAGTTCGGGAGTATAGATCTGCGAAGCGGTCAGGACGCGGAAAGGAAGACCCATGAAAATACCGTCGAGCCACACCTGATAGGAATAGATGGCCTTGTGCCAGTAGACACCCTCGTTAGTGCGGGGCTGGTCGTTGAGCTGACGCATGAGGGTATTCATAGCCTTGATGTATCTCTGCTCGGGGAAATTCTGATTCATGCGGTTGACAAAATGTCCCGTGCGCACATTGTCGAGATTGTAGGCATCCAGCTTGTAATGCTTGATTGTTCCGTCAGGTGCAATCATAGTGTCGGTGTAGAGAAGACAATAATCCCTTATGTCGTCACCGCCGTAGCGCAGATAGGTGTCAAGCATTGATTCAAGCTCGATACCCATGACATAGCCCCAGTTGGGACGCCATGAATAATCAAGCATATAGCTCCTCGGTTCACGCTTCATCTCCGAGCGGGTAAGCCATTCGGAATAATTCCGCGGACGTTCGGAAACTGCTTTTTCAGTGGTACTACCGGCAGCGAGTGTCAGACACCCCGCTGCCAGCAAAACCATTGAAAACAGTCGTTTCAATACTTTCATTTCTTTGAAGATTTCTTTGCTTTCTTGTGACCCTTCTTGAAGGAATCGACGTTGTAGCCGAGATCCTCCATTTCAAGGGAAGCCCAGATGAACGGACCGACACCCTTGGCATCGTTATCGCGGATAGGTTCGCTCAGATAGTAGGCGTATGAACCGTCACGGCGTTTATTCTCCTTCACCTTGGGAGCGGCTTTCAGCACAGCGTCGCTGATACCCGGGCCGAGACCGGCAACAACACAGCAGTCAGTGAGCGAGATTGTGCCGTCCTCATCCTCGCGGATGAAGTTGTCGATGATACCCTGATAAGCCTTCTTTCCGGCCTCGAGATAGCGGGGATCGCTCACATATCCCTTGCGGGCTGCCTTGAGCAGTGCGTAAGCAAACATCGACGAGCAGGTCGACTCCAGATAGTTGCCCTCACGGCCGGGAGAATCCATCACCTGATACCACACTCCGCTCTCGGGATCCTGCCAGCGAAGGATGCTGTCAAACGACTTGGTGAGCAGATCCATCACTTCGCCGCGACGCGCATAGTCCTCGGGCATAGCGTCGAGCAATTCCACAAGAGCCATCGTGTACCAGCCCTGGGCGCGTCCCCAGCAGTGCTGCGACAGGCCGGTGGCATTGTCGCTCCAGAACATCTCGCGGCTCTCGTCCCAGGCATGGCGGTTGAGGCCGGTGACGGGATCGAAAGTACGGTCGTAGGTACTCTTCACCTGCTCCACGGCATCATCGTAAATCTCCCGGGCATAGTCGGGCG
>JAAVCM010000032.1 GCA_014802345.1 Bacteroides sp. | reverse complement strand
TGCTTCAGTAGCTCAGTTGGTTAGAGCACCTGACTGTTAATCAGGGGGTCGTTGGTTCAAGCCCATCCTGAAGCGCAAAAAGAATTTCCCGCTGAACAAGGATGAAAGGCTGAAACTTTCGTCCTTGTTCTCTTTTTGCAGAACAGTCTATCTTCCAATATGAAAATCGAACTTGACGTACACACCCATTCGCTGATGAGCGGACACGCTTACAGCACTATTCAGGAAATGGCAAAGGAGGCGGCGGACAAGGGTCTCCGTCTGCTTGGCATCACGGAGCATACGCCCGGCATCCCCGGAACGTGTGAGCTGATCTATTTCAGGAATCTTCATGTGGTGCCGCGACGGATGTATGGTGTCGAGCTGATGCTTGGCGCGGAAATCAATATTCTTGACAGTGAGGGTAACATTGATTTGCCTGACGACCTGATGTCGAAGCTCGATTTGCGCATCGCGGGCATACATTCGCTCTGCTACACTCCTTCGACCCGCGAGGCGAACACGGCAGGTGTGGTGAAGGTCATCGCTAATCCCCATATCAACATTATCAGTCATCCGGGCGACGGCACTGCGCAGCTCGACTTCGAGCCGCTTGTGATTGCGGCCAAGAAGAACCGCACGTTGCTTGAAATCAACAACAGTTCGCTGAATCCCGTCCGTCACAAGACCGAGGCGTTGGGCAACAATCTTGAGATTCTCCGTCTCTGCAAGCGTTACGAAGTTCCTGTAATCCTCGGCAGTGATGCCCACATATCCTTTGACATCGCCAATTACGAATATCTCCCCCCGCTCCTCAACGAGACCGAATTTCCCGAAGACCTCATAATGAACACCTCCGTCGAAAAATTCAGAAACTATCTGGGTATATAAAACTATCAGAGGATATAATGGAATAATTCAGAGGATATAATGAAATTAATTGAGGGGGAGGGGGCTGAATAGCTCACCACGAGGCGATGAAATAGAGTAAGCCCGATGCAGGTAGTGAATTCTATATCTAATCAGTTAAACCGCGCAGCGGTGATGCAATCGTATCTCGGCTTCGCTCGATTGAGATTTGCGGGAAAAACGCCGGCAAAAATCCTCAGCTAAACCGCGTAGCGGTAATGCAATCGTAGCCCCGCCACGACTGAGCGAAGGCGAAGCAAAAATTTGACCAAAGGGAAAATTTTTGTGCGCCGTAGCGATGGAGGTGCGGGGTATACAGATGTCATCAGAATTGGCGTCGAAGACGTCAGTCAAACGATTGACCATCATTTATCCGCAGAATAAACCTGTAATCCCGCTTTCATGACTAATCTGCGATACTCGTTTTCGAGTGCATTGACGGCATGATGATTCTGTTGGTCAAGAATATAGGCATATACGGCCTCCTTATGACCGGCTGATAGAGAAAAGGCCCCATATTCTTTTTCCCATCCTTCAAATAGCGGGAATAGTCCGGATGTTTTCATCCATACCGAAGATTTTGATTTTATGTTACGCATGATTTCGGCCAATGCAATGGATTGGTGTAGATTCAATAAAATATGGATGTGATCCTGAGTGCCGTTGATTATAAGTGCCTTGCTTTTGAGAGATTTAATTTCTTCTGCTATTACGGCATAAAGATTGTGGCGGTAACCATCGGTTATGACCGGTTTGCGGCGGTAGGTGGTAAATACGATGTGGTATAAGGATGAAACGTAACTCATGGTATGAAAATTTTGGAGGGCTAAAATTAATGTTTTTAATGTTTGCACGCAAATCCGAATTTCTCTTTTGCTTTTTTGTCGGACTTCTTCGAAGCCCAACGCTGTTGAATCGACATTACCCCGCACCTCCATCGCTCCGGCGGCCAAAAAATTTCCCTACGGTCAAATTTTTTCTTCGCCATCGCTCAGTCGTGGCGGGGCTACGATTGTGTCACCGCTCCGCGGTTTAGCTGATGGACTTTGCTGTGGTTTTTTCCCTCTATACCCCGCATCTCCATCCCCCATACCTCCATCGCTCCGGCGGTCAAAAAAATTCCCTACGGTCAATTTTTTTCTTCGCCATCGCTCAGTCGTGGCGGGGCTACGATTGCATCACCGCTCCGCGGTTTAGCTTCCCTCCATACCCCGCACCTCCATACCCCACGCTCCATGGCTCCGGCGGTCAAAAAATTTCCCTACGGTCAATTTTTGCTTCGCCATCGCTCAGTCGTGGCGGGGCTACGATTGCGTCACCGCTTCGCGGTTTAATTTATGGATTTCTTCGCGGTTTAACTGATTGAGTTAGGCGTTTTAGGGTTCAATAGGAGTATTTGAGCCAGTGGAGGCTTTGGCGACGGGAGAGGGTTATGAGAAGGTAGCTGGCGATGGAACATATTATGATGGCAAGAATCAGATAGATACCTTTCAATGCCATATCGGGCAGCATACCTAATGCCATGCCGACCGGGAGATAAAGGATGCGTATGACTGAGCCGTGGAGACAGTAGAAAATGGTGGATGCCTTGCGCAGACTGACGGCGAAAGAAAATTCACGCGGTTTCATGGAGAGAATCCAAAGAAACAGCAGAGGTGCCACTATCATCAAGGACAGATAGCAGTCGTCGGCGTTCTGAAAATCCTGCGACATGACAAATATGCTTTCCCCGGCCAGAAGGAGCAGCGAACAGACTAACCACGGTGTCACCGACATGGGTGATGGCTCTGAGCCGCGACGCGCGATGACAGCGCCGAAAGCCACCCAGTAGAGTCCGGCAGGGAAGCTGGTGTATACCGCGTAGTTACCCACTATCCCTTCCCACCATTCGTTGAATGCGGGGAAGGCATGATAGTAGTTCGTGTTGATACAGCAGAACAGGTAAAGCAAAGCACCGATACCGAGCGGCACGGAGAGGTGACGACGCAGGGCATAGACTATGGCTACGCAGATGACAGAAGCAGAGATGAACCATGAGGCTACGAATGTGCTTTGAAGGGTTGCGCCATAGATTATCTCCCCGAGGCAGCGGATAAGACCCATGTCGCCGTACTGCCGGTTTAAGTATGTCACCGGGAAAGTAGCCACGAACCAGAAACCGTAAAGAATCAGATTGCGTCTGGTGAAGCGCATGAGGCGGTTGCGTCCCTCTTTATCCTCCTTTGCTTCCGCCTCAAAGAGCTTACGAAAGAAGAACCATGAAGTGATGATGAAGAACACCGGGACAGGAATACGGAGGAGGGGCGAGAGTGACCGGCACCAGAAACCACTGTGAAGCCAGACAATCATCAGGGCCATGACGAATTTCAGAATGTCGATGTTGCCATTCTGCTTAGGTTTGGTTGGGAGGACGGAGGACATTTGTGGGATAGTTAGGTCTCGCGGAGGATTACGAAGTCAAGGAGGGCGATGAATTCGGCGGTAACGGGGGAGTTGAATTGCGAAAGAATCCTGACGGCCTCGGCACGCATATCCTCCATCACCTTATAGGCATACTCGACACCGCCGTTCTCGTTGGCAAAGGTGATGAGGCGGCGGATATCCGTCTCCGACAGACTTCCCTCCTTGCGGATAAGCTCACGCATCTCGTCCCTCTCAGGCGCATCGCTCTTGGTCAGCGCATAGAGCAGGGGAAGGGTCACTTTGCCTTCACGCAGGTCATTGCCGGTAGGCTTACCGATGGCCTTGGAGTCGAAATAGTCAAAAATATCATCCTTTATCTGGAAGCAGCGTCCGAAAAGTTCGGCGAACTCACGGATGGCACCCAGCCGCCAGTCGTTGACCCCGGTACAATAGGCTCCCATCGAGACACAGGTGACGAAAAGTGAAGCAGTCTTGTGGGAAATCACCTTGAAATATGACTCCTCGTTGAGTTCGTGGTAGCGGGCATTGTAGATTTGATCCATTTCGCCGAGCGAAAGGAGCTTACCGAGGTCGGCAATCGCACGGATGACACGCAGGTCGTTTGTCTCGGTCGCAAGTTTGAGCGAATTGGAAACGAAGAAATCACCGACGAGGACTGCCACATGATTGTCCCATACGGCATTGATGGTCTCGTGGCCGTGGCGACGGTCGGAATCGTCGACCACATCGTCGTGGATGAGCGAGGCGTTGTGAAGAATCTCCACCGAGGCTGCGGCTGTCACGGCAACGTCGTTGACCCCTCCAAACAGCTTGGCCGTCAGCATGACGAGCATCGGGCGGAGCTGTTTGCCTTTATGACGCAGATAGTTGCTAATGACCTGATTCATCAAGGGGTTTGATGAATCAAGAGTGCGGCTGATCAGAGTGTCAAGCTCTTTGAGTTCGTGGCTGAGTGATTGCCTTATGTCTTCGATGGCGCTCATAACTGAGGTGCAAATTTACGAAATTCCACCGAACTGCAAAAATCTGTGACATTGCAGATGCGATTATTTTACTCTATCTCCGGCGGTCGTCAATCGTGGAACGTCCGAGCTGATTGCGCGAGGCCGCGTTCATGAAGGGGTCGTCGAAGAACTCGTCTTCCTCCTCATCCTCCTCGCCACTGTTCGGGTCAGGCTCGCCGCTCTTACGTTTGGGCTTGTTCTTCTTGATTTCCTGAGGCTTCTGCATATCGAGCGGGAGTTCATAGATGTTCCACGGCTGCTCGACACCCCAGTTTTTCTTCAAAGTGACCTTTTTGGGGTAATAGTAGACCTCCTCGGGCTGGATGGAATCGAGCACACCGGTGGAGTAGACCCCGTTGGTGTCGGCATCAATGAAAAGACGTGCGTAATATGTTCCCGGCGAGAGATATTCCACTCTGCCCATGTTGCCCTTGACCGGAGTGGCGGCCACAACCTTGTCGGAAGCGTCAAGCACCTCGACGACTGCCGGACGGCCGTCAAGCCCCGAGATGTTGAACGACAGGGTGGAGTAGTCGTCAGGCTTCTTTGTGGTGAACTCGAAGCCGATGGAGTCGTTGGCAAGGCCGTAGACATCATAGATGGCGGCGGAGTCGATTGTCAGGCGGTAGGTGGTTCCCGGCTCCCACTTATAGTCAGCCATGAATTTCATGGTGTTGAGCGGCGACTGCTTTTCGATGACAGGAGCGGGGAGCTGATACCACACGGAGTCAATCATCTGCTCGATGCGCACCGCCGAACTGTCGAGACTCGCAATCGGGGTCTCGGATGCGAAGAGGAGCGGACGGTTGAGGTCCTGCTGCTGAGGGGAGACCACTTTGAACTTCACCGGTTCCGGACGCGGGGGTATGGTGTCGGCAGCGTCGAGCGAATCGAGGTTCACCCCCTGCTTTTCCAATGCCTTGCGCTCCCTCTCGCGTTGCTTCTCGCGCTGCTCGGCGGCTTTTTCGAGCTGACGTTTGCGCTGACGGGCACCTTTGTCGACCAGACGCAGGGTGTCGACGGTCATCGAGAGCTGTTCGAGGGTGTCGGTGATAAGATAGCGTGCCTCGACCATCAGCGTGTCCATCGCCATCAGAGCCGTGTCGGTGATCCAGTAGCGCAGGGTGTCGAGCGTCGGATTGGCTTCAAGGGCAGTCCACTGCGAGATGTCCTCGCCGGCACGCATGGTGTTGAGGAGCTTTATGATTGGGAGGGTGTCGGCTTTGGCTGAAAATTCAAACTCAATCAGATGGCGGTCAGAGCGGCTGTGGTTGCGGAGATACTGCGGGGTGTAGCCCTCGTTGAACCACGTCAGCAGTATATCGTCGGGCAGGAAGCGCGTCCCCGGACGGGTGACGATTGAATCCTCGCCCGCAACGTTGACGAGCGTGTCGGTAAACTCGGCAGCCTCTGCCGAAGGGGAGATGGTCACGTCGTAGAAAGCCACGTCCTCCGAGCGGTCCCAGTGATAGTCGCGGTTGACATCGTTGACGGCATAGATGCGGTAGGTGCCTTCTTTCAGGCCGCGGAGGGTGAACTGTCCGAGCTGGTTTGTCTTGGTGATGCGGTCAAACGGAAGGGTGCGTATGGCGGTGTCCGACAGATTATCGTAGACACCGACAATCATCCCCTGTGCGGGTTCAAGGGTGCGCGCCTCAAAGAGCATACCCGATATGCGCATGGTGTCGATGGTTTCGCCGGTGGAGAAATCCATAGCGAAACCGTCGAGGATATTGCTTTCGTTAAGGTCCTTGATTGCATCGGAAAAGTCGATGGTGTAGGTGACATCGGGTTTGAGGGTGTCGCGCAGCTCCACGGTGACGCGGTGACCGTTGGCACTTACCACGGGAGTGGTGCGCTGGGCGGGGGAGACCACGACTTTGTTCATGGCATCGTCAAGCGCAACGTTTTCGTCAAAATCCACAATGATTTTGTTGCCTCTGACGTTGACCTGACCCGGACGGGGGGTTGAACGTATGAAGACAGGGGGAGTCGTGTCGCGCGGGCCACCTTCGGGATGGCCGATGCTCGCACACGCTCCGAGAAAGGCGGTGACCGCCAGTATGAAAAGCAGCCTCAGGGCAGTGACTGAACGCATTGGGCAATCGTGAGTTTGTAAAGTTGCAAAATTAGGCATTTTCCCTAACATAACCCTCTCCGGGGGCGTTAAATATTCATTAAACCAAGGACAGCCGCAGAAAGAAGCGGAAAGAAACGGGCCTCCTTAACTCCAAAGGAATCCACCCTACGGCATAACGACACAATGCCTGCCCTCACGGGTAGGCATTGCTCATCGTAGTCTAATAAGAATTTATTAGGCTTGTCTAAAATGCGTTCTTCTGCCGCCACTGCGCCTGTTCAGGAGGCGGGGTGGCCTACCGCCACGTCGCCGACACCCTTGCTCAGGCGTGAGAGGTCTTCGAGCGTAAGCCGTCCTTCAAGGACAATCATGGTGGCGTGGTCTTTTCCAATGACGGAGATTACATATTCTTTCTTGTCATCAGTGACAGGTCTCTGAACTATAACAACATTTTCATTGTCATCGTTTATTCTCATCAGTTGTTCGTAACCTTTCTGTGACGAAATCTCGCTGCGGAGCTTGTTCATATAGTCGGCACCTTTTGCATTCTGGCTTGTCACGATCATCACGTTGTCGAGCTTGTCTTTCAGAAGTGACATCGCGCTCTCGTCTTTGGGTGCCATTGTAGCCGCCATCTGTAGCATCTGTCGGGTGATGTAGACCGTCGTGATGCCCTTGACGTTCTCACACTTCTTGTAGAGGGGACTTTCGGCTGCCGCGCCTGTCACTAAGGCGGCGACGAGCATGGCTATTGCTATCAGTCGTTTCATGTCGCAGAGGATTGATGGGTTAAAGGTTGGGTGTTTCTTTATCTTGATGTAAGTCGGGCTGGCTGTTCGGTGCTTGTGTCCGAAGCAATGAGAGTGAGCATCTCCATTGCTTTCTGCGTAGCGTTTTCGGTGGTGATTTCGGCCTGTTCCAGCCCCTCGTAGCCACGGTTGAGGGCCTCCGCGAAGGTCAGGAGTGCCATCCGGGTCTGTGCGTAGGTCTCCTCGGGAGTAAGGTCGCTCCCTTGAAGGGGGTGCGGCCTGAGGATTGCCGAGAGTCCGAAACCGAGACCAATCAGGAGCGAGGCCGCCGCTCCCCACAGCATCGGGCGGCTGAACCTGAGCCTTTTACCGGCGGTGTCACCTTCGGATGCCGCGAGGGAGTCGATTCCGGCTGCCAGCCTCTCTTCAAAACCGTCGGGGGGAAGCACCGAGGTCAGATGTGCCATCATCTCGCGGTCCTCGCGGAACTCCTCGGGAAGGTCAGGGGAGGCGAGGAGACTGCGCAACTCGTTTTCCTCGGCGGGAGAGGTCGCGGCGGCATAGTAGCGGTCGAGCAGGGTGCGGAGACGGCCGGTGTAGGGTGGGTTGGTCATATCATGCTGTGGTTTTTGACGTTATTTTGAAAAATGGCTTCTGACGGCTTTCCGTGCGCGGCTCAGCAACTGACGGACGTTGGCGGCGGAGAGTCCGGTGGCTTTCTCGATTTCCTCCTTCGGGCGCCCTTCGACATCGTGCATCGTGATGATTCGACGCTGATTGTCGGGCAGATTCCCGATAAGCCCGAAGATTTTGCTGACGCGGTCGCGGGTGTCGATTTCGTCGCCGAGGTTCGGCCCTGTCTCCTCCGGAAGTCCCTCCGCCGGTTTATCGACGTGCCTGCGGGCATTGGAATTGAAGAGGCTGATGCAGTGGTTGCGCAGCATCGTGAAGGCGTAGGCGCGGGGATTGGAGATTCCCTCCAACTCTTTCCGCCGCTCCCACAGACGGGTATAGACATCCTGCACTGCATCCTCGGCTTCTGCCGGGTCGCGGAGTATGCGCAGAGCTTCGGCATACATCTGCCGTCCGAGCGGAAGGAAAAGGGTCTTGAAGCATTCGGTGTCCATCATTTGTTCTGGCGGGTCATTTTGTTGTGGGATTGCCTTTTGCCTATATGACAGCCGACAGAGCTATTTTGTGACAAAAATAGTGAAATTTTTCAATATATTCCTCTGCCGGGAGGTGAATAAAACGTATCCCGGGAAATACGGTACATACGACTCGCATCAGCACTGAAATGTAGCATGAAAAAAGTCCTTGACTTTCGGAAGCCAAGGACTTTTTTCATGCGATATGGTCAGGTCCCATACAGCGGGGTTACGGATTTTTCAGCGTGGTATTGGGGAGTATCAGTAGCAATCCCAATAATACATTATATCTGAAAAGTCTTTTTCTATCAATTTATTGTGGTTTATGAAGAAGTGGGCCATGCCCATATCACCCCAAGATTCCATAAAATCGGAGTCTTCTTCATTAGAAGAACTTACCATCTGGAATAATTGCGTGTCATATTCGGGATAATCTTCTTCATCACGAGGGTCATACTGAGCAAATACCGGATAGCCTAACAGACAATTTTCCTCAATGTAGGCACATTCATAAAGTTCATCACCGACCTCCGACTCTAAGAATTCATACAGATCGTTAATGTCCTCTGGTTTCGTATCTATTCGCCAACCGTATTTAGCGGCCTTCTCTATGAACTTCTCATTAAAGGCGCCGTAATCGGGTGATGCGTTTTTCTCAAGGCTGAAATCAAGGCCCGTTTCACCCCGGATTGGTTCATAATCATTTTCTTCATCTGAAAATGTCGGAATCTGTAATTGCTCTGCATCCTTCACCGTGAAGCCTTCCTTGATTACAGGATGATAGACTACGCGGAAATTGTTATTGTTGGTGGCGTCATCCAAATCAGAACCATAAAAATTATCCTCCCCTGCCAAGAGGAAAAACTGAAGCATACCCTCGTTAGGCAGCAGTCCAAGATCCGACTCACAAGTTTCTGAAATTTCGCCTAAATTGAATTGGGCGAGTAATTTGAGTTTATTACCGTCTTTATCGGTCGGATACGGTAATGATTTGTCCCAGTAGGGCAACCCTCCGAATTTACTGCTTGTGAGAGATGTCTCCTTTGATTTGTTCGGAAAGATGAAAATTGTAGGCACACCGATTTCCTCATTAAGTTCTTCGGTGATTTTGCGGGTTAATTCGAACTTATCAATAGCCATGGTATTCAGGTTTATTGTTAGTTAAGTTTCATTTATGATGAGGAACTCGTCCAATTGCAAAATTATACGAAAAATTTGGATTACAAAACAATTATGCCCTAAAAATTTGCGTGTTACAGAAAAAATGTAAATAGGCGGGAGGAAAATGGTCTTGAAGCGTCCGGTGTCTATCATCTGTTCTGACGGGGCATTTTTTTATTAATGGAAGAAGCGCGGGGCGAGGAGGAAGGCACCGATGGAGATGCCGAAGTTCCAGTTGTTGTCGTGGGCGGAGGTGTAGTTGCCGTAGGCACTGACCGACCCGAAGGGGAGGGAGAACACAGCCTGAACCTCACCGAAGAATTCGGGACTGTTGAACCATCCGTCATACTTCGCGCTTGCCTCGGGCGCGACCAGTGAGCGCGCACCGTCAGTCTCACCTGACGAGGGGAAGCCATAGGAAATCTTCCTGACAGGGAGGAAACAGTGGAAAGACCCGCGGAGCTGGAAGGACCCCGAGATTTTCCAGATAGGTTCAAGCCCGGCGGTCACGAATGAATTGGCGCGCAGCTTGGCGTTGAAATGATTGTAGCTCGACGGAGTGGGATGGAAAGCCTCGGCAGCCACGATGGACGCATCGTAGGTCGGGAGGAGCTTACGGGTGGAGAGGAGCGCGCGTCCTGCCACGCCGAGAGAGAAGTTCTTGTTGATGTCAAAATACTCGGAGGCGCGCACGTCGGCCTGCAACCATGACAGATGGCGGTCGGCATCGCGCTCAGGAGCCCCTCCGGGACGCGAGCGGTAGTGACCCATCACTCCCATTACGTTGGCGCGGATATCGGTGCCGGAGGTGGGGGTGTAGGTATTGTCAAGTGTATTCTTCTCCCATGTGGCGAACACCTGCCCCAGATCGAAAATACCCTTCTCATGTTCGGGATTGGACTGCCCTTCGACCAGATCGACGTGATAGCGGTCGGTCAGATGTCCGTAGGCTGCTCCGGCCGTCAGAACGCTGCGGAGTGTCGGCGCGGTCGAATAGAAAGCTCTCACGAAGGTCTCGGACTTGCGGATGAAATCAGGCTCATGAATCTGGTAGAAGAGTTTCTCCGTCTCGTAGAACTTCTGGCGGAAGCTGACCACCTTGACGTGGACTGCCGAGGGACGCTCGGTGTTGAGCATCAGGCTGAAATCACCTTCGACAGCCATGTAGCTCTGGCCGAGCCATGCGTTGAGGTTGGTCTTTATGGAGTTGAAATTAAGGGTGTTGTAGCCCGCGTTGAAGAAAAGCATACTATTGGTCGACGAGGAGATGTAGCCGCCGACACCCACGGAGAAGGGGTCCTTGACGATGGCCTGAAAGTCAAGGTCAATCATGCTGTCGCGTTCATTGTACATCGGGGTCGGGATAAAGTTCTGCAACTTGCCGGAACTGATGGCGCGATAGTAAGCGTCGCGCCCCTCGACAAGATTCATGGGCCCTGAGCGGTGGGTGAAGAAGGAGCGGAGGAAGTTGTTTTCGACCTTTGTTCCGCCCTTGACGGTGACATTGTTGATTCTCACCTCCGGCGTGGCGGCCTTGAACTCGCGCCGCGCGGCCTCGACGACGCTCTTGTCCACCCTGACCTTGATTTTATCCTTGATTGAATCCATCACTTCCAGACCGCGGCGATAGCCGATGTCATAGATTTCCTGATACTTGTCGAAGGCAAGCAGTCCGAACTCGTCAAGATTTATGCGCACGTTCACACCCTTGTCCGTCGGGAAAGGATAATTGTTGGGCTGCATGATCATCTCTTCCAGTTGGTCCATCATGTTGCGCGTGTCGGGTGCCGACTTGCCCGAACCCACGTTGACACCGATGACCGCGTCAGGCTTGAATTCCTCCATCATCACGTCGACGGGATAATTGTCATAGATACCGCCGTCATACATCGGGACACCGTTGAGCTCTATCGGCTCGAAAATCATCGGGAACGACATCGACATCCTGATTGCATCGCCGAGCGGTCCGCGCCCCAGCACGACCTTGTGCTTGGCGTAGACATCGGAGGTCACCGTGCGCAGCGGCACAAAGAGCTTGTTGAAATCCGCGCCACACTGGACGGTGTAGGGCGAGAAGGTTTCAAGAAAAGCATAGTTCATCGGGATAGGATTGATGAGGCTTATGGGAAGCACGGAGGTAATCTGTGTGGAATCCTTGCCGAGATTGAGCGTCACGAATGATGGCGTGTCGCGGTGGGAGGAGTAGAAATATGTGTAGGAGGGATCGATTTTACCGGTACTCCAATACGCGAAACCTTTCGACGCTATCAGTTCCAGCATCTCGGCAGGGCTGAACCCCGAGGCATAGAGTCCGCCGACAATCGCACCCATCGACGTGCCTGTGATATAGTCGATAGGAATATTGTTGTCTTCAAGAGCCTGAATGAAACCGATATGGCCTATGCCCTTCGCGCCTCCTCCGCTGAGTACCAGCCCGACGCTCGGGCGATCGGGACGCGGGGGTGTGCCGATGGCTCCTCCCGGGGTGACGAATCCTTCGGGCGTGACTACGGGGGTTGACGACTGTGGATTGGCGGCATTGAGATTGACGGACATAAGAAGACCGACAACAAGCGAGAGAAGGGCATGGATTCTCATAAGGACAAAAATGGTCAGATGTGACTGAAAAATGAATGTGATGAAAGTTATCTACTTTTCTAACAATCCAATTATGAAAAATGATTAAAAATCTGTATTTTTGTTGAAAATCCAAGTTATAAACGATAGTAGATACTTTCAGCAATGGCAGAATTCAATCAGATTCAAGAGATAAAACGCCGCTTCTTCGCTATGCGCAACGGTATTGTGGCAGACACAATCCGCAAGGGCGGACTGAACTACAAAATGGTTTTCGGGCTGAACCTGCCTCAGATTGTCGAGATTGCCGGGGGACTCACCCCCTCGCGTGAACTGGCCGAACAGCTTTGGAGCGACACGCGCACGCGGGAGAGCCTGTTGCTTGCCCCGATGGTCTACCCGCGTGAGGAGATGACCCGCACACGCGCTTCGGAGATGCTGCGTGAATCCCCTGCAACCGAGGTGACCGACATTCTCTGTCACCGTCTCCTCCGCCACCTCCCCTGCGCGATGGATGTGGCGGTGGATGCCGCAACGTCGCCGGACGAGATGGAGCGTTACGGCGGCTTCCGGCTCATGTTCAATCTTCTTTACAGTCGTCCGGCAGAAATACGCCCCTTTGCCGAAGCGGAACTTGCCACCGCCTCACCCCTGACCGCCCCCCTCTGCCGGGCGATGCTCGACGAAATCGAGTTTATACTGTAGGGACGCGCCGTGGCGCGTATGCCGTGTGAAATAGTGTATAGTTTATGATTTTTACTTGGCACAGGCATTATGATTTTATCCGGCATACGCGCCACGGCGCGTCCCTAC
>JAAVCM010000031.1 GCA_014802345.1 Bacteroides sp. | reverse complement strand
GGATGCGGATTTCGTCGTCATCGCTGCCCCGACCAACTACGACTCCCAGACGAACTGTTTCGATACCCACCACATTGAGGATGTCATCGAACTCGTGCTGAAAGTCAATCCTAAGGCCGTCATGGTGATAAAGTCGACCATCCCCGTAGGTTACTGCCGCTCACTCTACGTCAGGTACGCGGCCAAGGGAGTGGAGGAGTTCAACCTGATGTTCTTCCCCGAATTCCTGCGTGAGTCCAAGGCACTCTACGACAACCTCCATCCCTCGCGTATCATCGCCGGTGTCCCGAAGCTCATCGACCGTCCCGGATTCGCCGAGGAGAACAGCGCCATACTCGCCGTCACCGATGTTGAAAGGATGAACGTGGCAGCCCATACCTTTACCCAGCTTTTGCAGGAAGGTGCGGAGGAGAAGGATATCCCCACGCTCTACATGGGCATGAAGGAGGCCGAGGCGGTGAAGCTGTTCGCCAATACTTATCTTGCCCTGCGTGTCAGCTACTTCAACGAGCTTGACACCTACGCCGAGGTCAAGGGATTAGACTCCCGCGCCATCATCGAGGGTATCGGTCTCGACCCGCGTATCGGCACACACTACAACAACCCCTCCTTCGGCTACGGCGGCTACTGTCTTCCCAAGGATACCAAACAGCTCCTCGCCAACTATGCCGACGTGCCTCAGGATATGATGACGGCTATTGTCGAGAGCAACCGCACCCGCAAGGACTTCATCGCCGACCAGGTGCTTCGTCTGGCCAGATGGTATGGTTACTCCCAGGCCAATTACTATTCGGGTAAGGAGGAAAAACCATGCGTCATCGGAGTCTACCGCCTGACGATGAAGTCGAACTCGGACAATTTCCGCCAATCGTCCATACAAGGTGTGATGAAGCGTATAAAGGCCAAGGGTGCGCAGGTGATAATCTACGAGCCGACCCTCGAGGACGGCACCACCTTCTTCGGTTCGCGCGTTGTCAACGACCTGACGGAATTCAAGCGTCTTTCGGATGCAATAGTAGCCAACCGCTACGACTCCTCCCTCGACGACGTAGTCCACAAGGTCTATACCCGCGATATATTCCGCAGAGATTAACCAACTATAACTATATACTCAGAGAGCCGGATACTTAACGTCCGGCTCTCTTGTTATGTAAGATAGTTTATTGGCTTTAAAATAAAAAATAAATGGAGATTAGTTGTAACAACTAATCTCCATTTATTTCATGTTGTCTTACCTGGATTCGAACCAAGACAGGCAGAACCAAAAACTGCAGTGCTACCATTACACCATAAGACAATCCTAATAGCCCAAAGTTGGCCGTCGGCCTTCTCTAAAGCGATGCAAAGTTAGGAAGTTTTTAATGATTTTCCAAATCTGACCCGGACTTTTTTTGAAAATCAAATTTCCGGAGATTCTACCCGCAGGTTCTGCAGGTTCAACTGGCAGGTGCAAAATTAGTTTCAGATTCTACCTGCAAGTACAAAATTGGCCGCAGATTCTACCTACAAGTGCAAAATTAGCTTCAGATTCTACCTGCGAGTGCAAAATTAGGCAATAAATTTTAAGAACTCGTTCTTCGGGTGTGAAAAACCGAGTTTTTTGTGAGGGGAAGAGGACATGAAAGAATGTAAGTAGGAGTATGATGACTTACTCCTAATTTCTTCTTAGAACGATGGAGGAGTACCAAGGACGGGTTTAGGGCTGAGTGGGTTACGGATAAAGAAAGAGTTGTAAGGGAGAGGACATATACAGGGATGCCGGGTATAGTCTATCGACGTGATTTTGCCGTCCGGAAGGATTCTGTCCTTTGCCGTATGTTCTTTCTCAGACATTCGCTGTACAGCCATGGTTCAGCACCGTGATAGTCGCCGACGTTGAGGATGTCGAGGATATTCGGGAGATAGCTGCCGTCAAATCCCTTGACGACAAGGACATTGGCCTGAGGGTCAAGGGTGACGGTTATGGTGTCGTTGAGTATGGCTGGGGTTGCGTCTGTATGCCAGTTTACAGGATTTATACACATCACGTTGGGCGTACTGACCACGTCTTTCACATATTTCACATCGGCTACGGAATTGTAGCACACGACCACTCCCGTATCCGCCGAGTCCCTTGCGGCAGTTATAGATGGATGATTGCGTATATCCTCGGGAGTCACCTTGTAGCCCATGACCTAGGCTGCGATCATACGTCCGCGCGTATTCTCGTCAATGACTTTCAGCAGTTCCACCACCGACTTACCACCTTGACTGAAACCGGCGAGGATGAAGGGACGGCTATTGTTGAAATTCCGGATAAAATAGTCGAAGGCATTTTTCACATCCACGAAAGCCACGTCGTGGTAGCGCCGGTTGATGGTGTCCTCGTTGAGCGTCGCCCAAGAGTCGAGGGTAATGTGGCGGTAATAGGGGGAGTAGAAATTATTACCGTCAGCCATATAGTCGGCAATCCCGTCAATCTCGATACTCATGTCGGCACGGTGGTCGGCTCTTGACGGATCGGCGTGATGGCTGATGAGTCCGTCGGGCGTACGCCAGTCATATTCCCATGTCGAGGGGACGTAGAAGACATCCGCCCCGATACCGTCGTCATCATTACGGACGATAGTCCACATCTCTACGTCGGAATATTCCGGGACGGCCGGTACAAACACACCGGATATATCGGGAGTGGGAGAGTGGGAGTCACGGCAGGCCGGAAGTAGAATAAATGCCGATAGCCACAGTGGTATATATAGGAACAGATTTCGGAGGAAAAACATAGCTGTCTGAAAATAGTGGGAAAATAAATGGATAAGAATATTGAAAACAAATCTGTGGAGTCTCGCGGAGAGACAGCCCTGTATTATACAAAGTTACGATAAAATTATGAAATCCCCGACATTTGCTCTTAGATAAAAAGGCTGATGAACGGATTTTCAGTAGGGCATGGTCGATGTGGGATGGGGAGGAAATAGAGGGTTTTATTGTAAAAAATATTTCTCAAAAATTCCTGATTAAATTTGGTTTATAAAATAAACCTTATTAACTTTGCTGCGGAATAAGAGCGGAATCGCGCGACCGCTCTTTTTTAAGAATAAAATGGTTTATAAAATAAACCAAAGTCTAATCCTCTAAATAACTCTCAAAATGGAAGACAGAAAACTGACTGAAAAAGAAAGTCTTGAAATTATCACTTCGATGATTGCCCGCACGAAAGAGCGCTACATCGGCAATGCCAATATCCTTCTGATGTGGGGCTACCTCGTTGTCCTGACCACAATTGCTGTATGGATTTTGCTTGACGTGACCCACAACAATGCGTGGAACTGGCTATGGTTCGCAATTCCGGTGGTCGGGTTTACCGCAGGCTCTGTGATGAAGAAAAATCATAGAGGTAGAAAGACCGTCAAGACCTACTCGGACAGAGTGACCTCAAAGCTCTGGACTATCGTGGGCGTTTCCGAAATCGTGGTCGCCATACTTTGCCTTTTGATGCAATGTTTCGCAGATGTCAACTGCTGGTCCGCAATGTTGGTCTATTCACTCCTCGTGGTTCCTTGCGCTGAAATAGCACAGGGCATACTGCTTAGGGAAAACAGCCTGTTTTTCGGTGGACTTGTCGGATTGACCGTCGGTGTAATCACACTTTGTCTCATCGCGGGTGGTATTGTCCTCTATGCCAACTGGTATCTGCCGATTTTTATTATGGCATTCGTCGCCATGATGATAATCCCCGGCCATATACTCAACCATAAAGCTAAAAATCAATGAAAGAACTGAATCCGCTCCTACATTCGCAACTCCGGCTTGCCATAATGTCAATTCTTATGAATGTTGAAGAAGCAGATTTCGTCTATCTCAAAGAGAAAACCGAATCAACAGCCGGGAATCTGAGTGTCCAGCTCGACAAACTCTCATCGGCAGGATACATTTTCGTTGAGAAAGGAATGTCAGGGAAGCGTCCGCGGACATCCTGTTCCGTCACCCCGGAAGGCCGCAGGGCTTTCGAGGAATATGTCGAGGCACTGAGGACATATCTCAATCTCTAATCCGACTATCGGCGAAGAGAGGGATCATGCCAAAACTTCCGCTCTATTCATTTCTCAAGCTTGTATAGCCATATTGAACTCTCCTTGGGGGAGTCGACTCACCATAATCCGATTTTATAGGATAGTTATACATCTTGGCGGAGACACTACCGTCTCCGCCATTCATATTTTTAATTTTATACTCAGGTAGTTCATGGAAAACTATCAGCATAAAGAGTTAATTTTTGCTGGTTTATGTTTTGTATTTCTAAATATATGGTTAAGAAACAGTCTTTTGGAGAAGTGACATTTCGAAATATTGAAAGTTCAAGTAAATAAACCGTGGAAGCCCCCCACTTCATATCGTTGAATTTTGTATTGTTAGGCAAAAGTATTACCTTTGCAAAAATTTTACTTGCAATCATGTAAGAAAGGGATAACTATACACAAAAAAGAAGAATTACAGCCGGAATCTTTCCCGGCATATACGGTGTATAGGTTTGTATTATTACTTTTTCTTACATTTTAATGATTGCAAATAATTATGGGCCTAAACGTTCAGGGCTTGTCATACATACATCCCAATAAAGACATCCTTTTTTTAAACATAAGTTTTTCTGTATATTCAGGAGAGAAATGTGCCATTATCGGAAACAATGGCATAGGTAAATCTACACTCTTGTCAATAATTGCAGGTAAGTTATCGGCCGCGACAGGTAGTATGACATACGATATGTCTCCATATTTTATACCCCAACATTTCGGACAGTTCAATGACAAAACTGTGGCTGAAACGTTAGGGATTGCTGATAAACTGAAAGCACTTGCTTCAATATTAGCTGGTAATTCTACGATTGATGATTTTACGGTAATTAATGATGACTGGGATCTTCAGGAACGCTTGAATAAAGCTTTTGGCAGATGGGGCATAAGTCATATAACACCGGATATGCCTATGCACGATCTCAGTGGAGGAGAGAAGACCAAGGTATTCATTTCTCAACAGCGGTATTACCATTTATGAACAACTGGAAACCTACGGTGGCAATAAACCGGAATATGAACTGAAAGTGCTTTTGAACCGCTTTTTATTCCCTATGTCAACATGGGATAAGAAGTGTGTAAGTCTAAGCGGAGGAGAGAGATTGAAATTATCACTATGCTGTTTGCTTGTCAGCGAAAAGGCTCCCGACATCATCATTGCCGATGAGCCGACCAACAACATTGACATATCAAGCATGGATATTCTGGTATTAACATTGAGGGAATATTCAGGTACACTTCTAATAGTCAGTCATAACGAGCAGTTTGTTCAGGATGTAGGCATAACCCGTACTGTCAGGATTGAGTGAGGCCATGTAGTATACTTATTTACAATAACAGATGGAGGATAGGGAAGGGACGTCCCGCATCATCTGTCTCGTCACGGCAGACAATATTGAATCCCTTCGTTGTGTAGAATTGCACGGCGGAGGGATTCTGTTCGTTCACATCAACCATAGTCGCACCTCTGTCTTTTGCAAAATCCATCAGTGCAGAGCCGTAGCCGTAACCTCGTTTATCATTGTCGATAAAGAGCATTTCAATTTTATCACCTGAGAGACCAATGAAACCGACGATACTTCCCTCAACCAATAGGCCAAACAGCTCGACATTAGGAAAATAATCAGGGATAAGCATTTTCTTGATGTCGGCAATGTCATCTTCCGTCAGGAAATTGTGTGTCACGCGCACTGATCTCTCCCAAATTTCAGCTAATGATGGATAGTCGCCGCTACTACATTCTATAATCTTTGTCATGATGCAAACTCTCAACATTCAGTTATTTCACTCCATCTAAAAGAAATAAGCTGTAAATCATGGATTTACAGCTTATTAGCGGAAAGACAGGGATTCGAACCCTGGGTTCCCGTAAGGGAACAACGGTTTTCGAGACCGCCCCGATCGACCACTCCGGCATCTTTCCTTAGTATGTGTCGTTGAAATCTTTTCCATATTCGGTTGACCGACTCGTCGGCTGTTGTTGATTTCAACGGTGCAAAGGTAGTAAAAATTTTTTAATGGACATCAATTATTCCGAAAAAAATATTTATCCTCTGCTTGACCTCTGTTTGCCTTCTATTTGGAATCCTCAGCACTCCTATTTAGCATCTTCATCTTCGTGACTTTCCTAACTTGTACTTCTGTCGGGAATAATTATACCTTCTGTCAGGCATCCTTTTTCATTCCTTCAGGAAACTCAGATTTTTTCCTGAAAGGGGAGGGGACGGCGGGTAAATGCGTCGATGAACGACCCCGGTGTGGAGTTGTAGATGCGGCATCCGAGACTTTGGGCGTATGCCTCAACGCTGTGGTAGGACTTGAAGGCGAGATGAAAACTCAGGAGGATGTCGTGGAGACGCACGTTGCGATAGACGGATGTCACGCGCTTTTTCTCCTCGTCATTATCCTTATAGAAATGTGGCTGGATGCTGACCACCTCGTTCTCCTCGCTGACACTCAGCGTCGTGAGCCAGCCGTGGTCTGCCCCTGCAAGATAGATGTCACGAAATCCGGCTCTTATGGCAGTCATTATTGCCGGGACAAGCACATTGCGCGGGCGCGGCATCGCAAGACCGCGGTCGTAGAGCGCACGTTCAAGACGGCTGAAACCTTCTGCTCCGACAAAGTTGAACGTTTCCAGCGTCAGGAAGCTGTTGGTAAGTCCGAGAGAATGTGCCGAGTGTCCGACGGGGACATAGAGGGTCATCGGCCACGACACTTCCGAGTTCAGCCGGCGGAACAGTCTGCCTACATTCGGGTCGCTCTCCCTTCCCTCGAAGAAATGAGGATCGGCCATGAGGTAGAAATCGGGTCGTAGGGTGGTGAATTCATCGGCATTGGCTGCAAAGTTGAGAGCCATTGTGACGCTTTCGGCAAGTTGCGGACCGAAGGAGCGTATGACATCGGTCAGCGAAGGACCGTTGCCCATTATTATGAGGGGCTTCCCTTCCATCGCCGCACGCGCGACACTGACGGAGGGGGAACGCGACTGGAGCAACACTTTCACGAGGCTTTTGGCTGAGGCTGCCGATTGGGAGCCGAAGGCTGAGAGGCGGTCTGAGAATTTCATACGGCAAATTTACGCTTTTCTCCTGTTTACTGCGGTCAATTTCACCGAAAAAACGCGAGGATTCAATCAGCTTCCGCCTTTTTACCCGATAAAAAAAACGAGACCCTCGGCTTTCCCGCATTAGGATATGCCGACGGCCTCGTCGCTGATGTCTGCTTCCCGACTTTCAAGCAGGGGACTATTCCGCAGTCTCCGCATCGGGAAATCTATTGCAACTTACCCTATTATTATTTTTCAAGTTCTACACGTGCGCTTCCAAAGACGTTGAGGTTAAGTTTGGTCGCAATATCCTTGATGGCGCGTGCGGCCTTCATAGGTACACCGGCTTCATTAAGCTCGGGTGAGAAGGCAGCGATTGAACCAAAACCGGGGATGACGGTCACGAAACCGCCACCGAACCCTGACATTGCAGGTACACCGGTGATAATCATCCATGGCTTACCCATGTGTTTAGGACCCTTGGCAGCCATCATTGCGCAGACGGTAGCCGAGAGGGAGCCGTCAAACGCGACAGCCTTTGTCGCTGGGTTCACACCATCGGCTGCGATAGTCGCACCCATCTCTGCAAGCTGCTCGGTTGTCACAAGCATAGAGCGGAGACGATTGTAGAGGTTGACTGACAGACCGGCTTCATCGTAAAGCTCATAGCCGACCTGAGCATAGGAGTTGACAATGTCCTTCTCTGCAGCCTTCTTCTGTGTGGCTTCATAGAGCTTGTCGTCAAGCACGGGCGACGACCCCATAAGGTCAATCATAAGGTTGGAGAGAATTTCCATTTTGCCGTCAAAATCACCGACAGGCTCTACGAGGCTTGCGGCGCGCACACCTTTGGCGTGCATACCCTTGATGCGTTCCTTGGGTTCGGCAGGTTTCTGGCCGCATCCGCAGCCACATCCCTTGTTGCCAAGACCCATCTTCACGACGAGTTCCTGCGGTTTCATCTGAGTCAAAAGCTGAATGGCGATCGGCAGACGCGAGATGGCACCCATGGCAAACTGGGCCTGCGAATGACCGACGTCAAACTTCGTTCCGTCAATAAGGCGAACCGATATGCCGAACTTACCCTGATTCATGTCAGCCACTTTCTGGCTGGGCGTGCCTCCGGTATCGTTCTTGTGATTGTCGTATGCTTCCTGTACGGCCGACTTCAAGTCGGAAAGTTTGATTTTTCTATCCATAATATTGTGTGTTTTTAGTCGGGACTGGCGAGGCCTCATGCGAGCCTCATGCCCGTGGTTATCGTTCTGTTTACTAAATAAACACCATTACAGAGTGTCGGTTGACAAGATTATGAAAGGTTAGGGAAATTTATCACTTGTTAGACTGCGCCCCAACTTTTCACCCCTGAAAGTGTTTTCAATTCTAAAGGAATTACAATAAATTCAAAAACCACAAAGCTACCTTTTCAACTATGATACGTTTCGAAAAACTTCTTTTGCTTCCTGCAATTCTTATGGTTCTTCTCTTGGGAGCGTGTTCGAGCAGCAACGTATGGGATGAAATACCGACACCCATCACCTCGTTCATCGAGCAGTATTATCCCGGCAGCGGTGTCAAGAGTTTCTCACAGACCACCGACGGCTACAAGGTCAAAATCAACAACGGCGCGTCGCTGTCGTTTGACGAGGAATATCACTGGACATTTATCGACGGCAACGGTGTGAGGCTTCCTGAGGTGCTTGTCTACAATCAGCTCCCTCCGGCCCTGTTCAATTACCTGCAAGGCATAGAGCAGCAGGGAGAGGTCTATGCCATCAACCGCGACAAGACATATTATAAACTGACGATGCACGACACGGTGATTACCTACGAGATTGCCACCGGAAAGATTTCATATCCCGACGGCAAGATGATAGAGGCGTAGTCCACAGCATGACTCTCTCCCGGCCGTCAGATGAACTGGCCTACGAGGACGAGAGCGATAAGTACCGGGGCGATCCACTTCACGATAAAGGCTATCACACCGAAAGCATGGGAAGTCAGAGTGCCGTTGTTGGTGAGTTCCTTCTGAAAGAAAGACCTCGGGGCAACCCATCCCATGTAGATGCAGAGCAGGATGCCTCCGACCGGAAGCATGATGTTGGTCGCAATAGTGTCGAGGAAATCAAAAATGGTCAGGCCGAAAATCTTGAAATCGCTCCACGCGCCGACCGACAGCGAACAGACGGAACTCAGTATGAACAGAGGGCTGACCACGGTGACTACCGCGCGTCTGCGCGACATACCGAAGTGACATTCCATGAACGCAACCGAGACTTCGGCAAGGGATATGGTGGAAGTAAATGCGGCTACCGAGAGCAGCAGGAAGAACAGCGATGACCAGAACAGTGTCCCGCCCATCTGAGCGAAGATTTCAGGCAGTGTGATGAACACGAGGGCCGAACCTGCAAGATTTTGGTCGGCAAGACCGAAAGTCATCACTGCAGGGAAGATAATCAGTCCCATCAGTATCGCCGTCCCTAGGTCAAGCAGCGAGACTGTCACGGCAGTGCGTGTCAGCTTCGTGTCGGCAGGATAGTAGCTGGAATAGGTCACGAGTATGCCCATTGCGAGGCTGAGAGAGAAAAATGCCTGACCGAGAGCGTTGACCACTGTTTTCGGCGAGAGTGCGGAGAAATCGGGATTGAGGAAGAACATGACACCGTCGGCAGCGCGGGGGAGGGTCAGCGAGACACCGCAGAAGATAAGGAGTAGGACAAACAGTACGGGCATCATTATGTTTGACATCTTCTCAATGCCTTTCTGCACACCTTTGAGCAGCACGAAAAGATTGGCGGCAATCATCAGGAACGTCATCACCAACGGACGATATGTTCCGGCAATATAGGCTTCCATTTTATTGCTGAACAACTGCTCCTCACCTGCCACGGTCGAGAGGTCGAGGGCTTCGTTGTCGGGTGCATAGAGGTTGCCCGTGAGCGACTGAACGAGATATTCGAGAGTCCACCCTGAGACCACCATATAGAACGACAGAATCAGATAGGAGGCAAGTATGGCAAGCGCGCCGACTCCCCACCAGCCTTTTTTGCCGGGGGTGACATTGCGGAAAGCTCCTATTGCATCGGAGTTGCCTCCACGTCCGAGTGAAAATTCCGCCGTCATCACGGGGATACCCAGAATGAACACACAGGCTATGTAAATCAACAGGAACACGGCACCTCCGTTAGCCTGAGTCTCGGCGGGGAAACGCCATATATTACCGAGGCCGACCGCCGAACCGACAGTTGCGGCTATCAACCCTATTTTAGAACCGAATTTTACTTTTTTTGACATCTGCTGATCTTTTGGCTTTGATTGTGAATTTTGACGTTTGATTGTGAATCCGTCACGGAGTCTAATGGAAAGTCCTCACGCCTCGCGGCGTTGATGGTAGTATCACTGTCGGTCTCAGCCGAATTTCGAAATCTTTTTCAGCAACGCTTCGTTGAGGATTTTGATTTTGCGGCCGTCTACGACTATGATTTTCTCGCTTCCGAAATTCGAGAGGGTGCGTATGGCATTTGATGTGGTCATGTTCGAAAGATTGGCAAGATCCTCACGGGCCATATAGATTTTGAGCGTCATGTTGTCGTCGTCCTCATAACCGTAGTTGTCGCGCAGGACGAGCAGAGCCTCGGCCAGACGCGCACGGATATGTTTCTGGGTCAGGTTGACAATTTTAGTGTCGGAATTGCCGAGGTTGTGTGAAAGTTCGTGGATGAAAAACATGGCGAGCCGGTTGTTCTTGCTTATCATCTCCTGAACGAGACTCATGGGGAGCGTCCCGAGTACTGATTCTTCAAGAGTACCGGCACTCGAAACGTAAGGCTCACCGGCAAAATATGCACGGTAGCCGAAATACTGACCCGGATTTATCAGACGGAGAATCTGCACGCGGCCTCCGACACCATCCTTATATTTCTTTACCTTTCCGTCGATGAGGGCCCAGAGATATTCAGGTTCATCTCCTTCGGCATAAATTGTCTTGTTTTTCTTATAGTGATGAATAGTAAAGTTGTCGATTAACAGTCGTTTCTCCTCATTGGTAAGGAGATTCCATATTTCCGTGAGTTCTTCTGTAAGGATCTTATCAATTGTACTTCTAATCATGACCTGTGCCGTGGAACTATGTTAAAGAGCATACAAATTTATCAACTAAAATTGACAAGAGTTCCATTTTTGGGTTAAAAAAGATTAAATACAGGTTTTTAGACGCAATATGCAGCAAAATACCCCTGCTGGACTTGCATTTAGTCGGCAGGGGTGTGGTGGAGATGCCTCTCAGGGGGTTCTGAGGCAGTTTCAGTGACGATTGTAGAACTGAAGCACTCGGGTGCGGAGGATAAGTTCATACTTTGCCTGCACCTGCTGGGCGAGGGTCGTGATGTAGTCCGAGCGGCTCTGCTCCCACTCGGTCGCGTTTGCCTTTCCGTAGTTGTACTTTTCAGTCATTGCATCGAGAGCGGCCTTTGATGCCTCGACAGCCACCTTGCCGGCTTCATATTTCTTCTCTGCCCCGAGTGCCTGACGGTAGGCGAGGCGTATGGTCTTGTGGAGTTCGCTTTCCTGCTGTTCAAGCTGAATCCGTGCGGTTATTTTTCTGATTTTAGCCTGTCGAACCTGATTGCGTGTCGAGAAGGCATCGAATATGGGGATATTGAGTGAAAATCCGAGGCTTTTCGAAAAATTGTCGCGCATCTGTGAGCCGAAGGATTTGCCCTGCTCACCTGACACGGTGTAGTAGCTGCTCCCTAATCCGGCACTGAAACTGAGTGTGGGGAGATAGCCGCTCTTGGCGAGATTGATACCATCGTCGGCCACCTGTATGCTCTGGCGTGCTGCTTGGAGGGCAGGGTAGGAGGCGAGGGCGTTGGTATAGACATCCTCTGCGCTCAGGATGGAAGTGGCGGCATCGTCGATGGGTTCCACATCAAAGTGTTCAATATCTGAGAGTTCAAGCAGCTTCGCAAGTTCGATTCGTGAGGTTTCGAGGTCATTCTCGGAATTGACCACCTGCACCTCGCTCTGCGCCACCTGAGCCTTTGCCTGAATCACGTCCACTTCCGGGACTTTGCCGCCTTCGAGCAGGACGCGTTGACGCTCGAGCTGCACGTTGGAGAGGCGGAGCTGCTCACGGCTCACTTCAAGAATCTCCTTGTTGAAAAGGACTTGAAGATAGGCGTTGATGACGCTCAGGCGCACTTCGTCGCGCGATGCTTCGGTCTGCTTCTCGACCATGCTCAGGTTGGATTTTGAGTAGCGGAGCTGGCGGACATTGCGCAGACCCTGAAAGATGGGGAGTGACATCCGGACGTTCCATGAGAACATCGAGGTATTGCGGTTGGCGTAGGTGTTCTGCGAAGTCAGACCGCGGCCGAAATCCCAGTTTTCACCCGCGCCCGCGTTAAGCTGTGGGAGAAATCCGTCTTTGGCTGCAATCACGTCCTGTTCGCCTTGCAGTATGTTGACCTCCGCAGCCTTTACGTTGAGGTTATGGCTCACGGCATAGCTGAGACAACTGTCGAGGCTCCATGTCCCGGCGAAGAGTGCCGGAACCATCGAGACGGACAGTAGGAGGGTGGTGATGATACGTCGTTTCATCGTGTGTATTGCTGTTTTGGGAGTTGGGAGGGTTCCTTATTTTTTCTTGATGGCTGCACCACGGAGTTTGACATTGCGGTCGATTCCATCCTTTATCTGAATGTTGATGCCGTCTGATGTCCCGGTGCTGATGGGTGTGCGCTCGAATTTCTGTTCAGGCAGACTGTCGGTCATGACATAGACAAACGTGCTGTCGCCGACCCATTCGATGACGCTTTCCGGGATGGAGAGGACATTTTCGGCTTTACTGAGGTTGACGGTCGCGTTTGCACTGTAACCCGCACGGAGTTTGTCGCCCGACGGGACGTTGATGGCGGCCTTGATTTCAAACGTATTGGCACCGTTGGTTTCCACCCCCTTGGGTGCTATAAGCTCAATGATGGCATTGAGTTTGAGGTCGGGGAGCGCACCGATGGAGATTTCCATAGGTTGCCCGACTGAGAGGAGACCCACTTCCGTCTCGTCGACCTTCCCTTCGAAAATGAGATTGTTCATGTCGGCGACGGTTGCGATTGTCGTACCGTCGTTCATCGTGTTGGCTTGGATGACCGAGCTTCCGACTTTGACAGGAACGTCAAGCACGAGGCCGGTGATTGTCGCGCGGACAAGGGTGTTGCTCTGCTTGGCATTGGTCTTCGAGACCCCCTCTTTCACGATAGAGTAGGCATCTTCGGCTGCATCAAGTTCAGCCTTTGCTTGGGCAAGCCCTGTCGCCGTCCCTTCGAACTCCTCGCGGCTGATGACCTTTTTGTCGTAGAGAAACTGGTTGCGCTCGTGTTTCACCCGTGCATCGTCAAGATTGATTTTTGCTGTGTTGATGCGCGAGAGGGCCGACGACAGTTGGCCTTCGTCAGGGACGACCTTGATTTTTGCGACGATGTCCCCCTCATGCACCATATCGCCCTCCTCGACATTGATTTCGGAGATGATGCCTGATACCTGAGGCTTGATTTCAATCTCGTCGCGCGGCTCGATTTTGCCGGTCAGGACGGTGTTGCGTTCAATAGTGCCGTCGGTGGGGCTTACAAGTTCGTAAGTCTCCTTTTCAGGCTGTGACTTGATGAAAAGATAGACGAAAGTCCCGATGAATATTGCGGCGATTACACACCACATAAAAATCCGCAAAAACTTCTTCATTGTTCTGTTGTGATTACTGTTTTTTTATTTCCGAAGAGTGGTTTATTTCTGGGTAAGTGCCTCGATGGGCTTTATTTTCATTGCCTTCACAGCCGGGATGAGTCCAGCCGCGCTGCCGAGGATGAGGAAGGTCGCCAGAATGTAGACGGCCTGATTGAAAGATAGCTGGAAAGCTATGGTGCCTTGGTCGTCGGAGAAGGCATATTCCGCACCGGCGAGGAGGATGATTGCAAAGGATATTCCCGCGATTCCGGCTATTGTCGTCAGCACCATGCTCTCTGAGAGAATCTGAATGATGATGTCGCGTGGTTTCGCGCCTATCGCACGACGTATGCCGATTTCGTGGGTGCGCTCACGCACAATAATCCACATGATGTTGCCGACACCGATTATTCCCGACATCAATGTCCCCGCGCCTACGATTAGGGCAAGCAGTGTGATTCCGAGGAAGATATTGTCGACCATCTCGAACTTTTCCGACACGTCAAAATAGAAGACCGCACCATTGTCATCGGGTGCCACCGGATGGTTGCGGGCTATCAGGCGTCGGACTGTCTTCTCGTAGTCGCCCGGAGCATATCCGCTTTTGAGTGTCATCATGAACATCCCGACCTTAGTTCCGAGATTATAGTTGGCGCGCATGGAATTGTAAGGGATGATGACCGATTCGTCAAGCTCGGCTCCCATGCGGATTTCAGAAGTCTGTCCGGCGATGCCGACGACTTTGTAGTAGATGCCGTTGAGCGAGATTTCCTTACCGATGCCTGATTCGTTGCCGAACAGCTCGTCGGCAGCCTTCTTTCCGACCACGCAGACCTTTCGGGCGCGGTTGTTGTCAGCCTCGTTGATGAAGCGACCTTCGTACATCTTGGGGACGAATATCTTGTCGTAGTCACTCTCGACACCGGTGAGCATGGCGGTGGTGCTTTTCTGCCCGTAGAGCGCGGTGCCCCACAGATTGTTGACCGCCGACGAGGATTCAATCTCAGGGATGGCACGGCGGATGTTGATTACGTCCTGCAAGTTGAGTTCGAGACCCATACCCTTGTTGAACCCCGCGTAGGGTTTTGTGGTACGCCCGGGGAACACAATGGCGACATTCGTGGCAAAGCCTTCGAAATTGCGCCCCATGAAGCTTTTCAGACCCTTTGAGCCTCCGAGGAGCATGGCGAGTATGGCGGTTCCCCAGAAGATGCCGAAGGCTGTCATGAACGTGCGCGTCTTGTTCTGAGCAAGCGTGGTGCCTATCTCGCGCCAGTTCTCTATGTCGAATACGGGATTTTTCATCGTTAGTTATCAGTGGGAGTGGGAAATCATTCGTCGCGCAAGGCTTCGACGGGTTTGATTTTAAGAGACTTCATGGCCGGGAATAGTCCTGCGAGCGCGCCTGCCACAATCAGCACGAGTGTCACCTGAACGGCTATCGAGATGTCGACGGTCGGATCCTTTATCGGTGAGTTGCCGCTGTCGCCCAGAAGCATATTGATACCTTCGGCGGTCAACATTCCGAGGATTATGCCGATGTAGCCGAAAAGGGTGGTGATGACGACGCTTTCGAGGATAATCTGGCGGAGGATACTTGCGGGACGCGCACCGATGGCGCGGCGCACACCTATCTCGTGGGTACGTTCACGGACCGAGACAAACATGATGTTGCTGACGCCGACGATACCCGACAGCATCGTCAGCAGGCCGATAATCCAGACGGCCATACCGATAGCTCCCATCGCCGCCGACTGGCGCATATAGTTCGAGAAGCGGTTCCATATCCACAGTGCGCCGTTGTCGTCTTCGTCGAATGTATGCTGTCGTCCGAGTGTCGAGCTGAAAGAATGTTCCGCGTCGTCGCTCTCCTCGATTGTGCTTACGTTGCGGAGCTTGACGGTGATGTTGTTGATCTTGTCGGAACCGCCGCTCATGGAGCGGGCGGTGGTGTAGGGGATGAATACATCGCGTCGCCACTCCTGCTTGTAGGTGCCGACGACTGTAAACGACAGGTCACTTATCTTCACGAGCTGTCCTATGGGGTCGGCTTTATCTCCGAAAAGGGTCTTGGCGGATTCTTCGTTAAGCACCGCCACGCGTCGCCCCTGATTGATGTCATTCTGATTTATGAAGCGTCCTTTGACGAGATCGACTCCACTGTTGCGCATCTCGGCGGGATAGACCCCGCGGTAGCCGTCAGTGAGATAGTCCTTGGAGCTTGTCACCTTGGCGGTATCGTTGGAAATCTGGGCGGTGACTTCGGAGAGGACGTTGGCGTTTTGGGAGGCAAGCACTGCGAGGTCGCCGTCTTTGAGCTGTATGCGGCGGTTTTCTTTCATGCCCTTGTAGGCTTTCTGTGCGTACCCGCCACGGATAGAGACCGTCTCGGTGTCGCGCTGGTCAAACATTGCTTCCATACCGTTGACGAGTCCGCGCGAGACACTGAGCAGCACTATGAGCAGGAATATGCCCCACGAGACGGCGAAACCCGTCAGGGCGGTGCGCAACTTGTTGTTGCGCAGGGTTGCCATTATTTCACTTGCAAGATCAAACATGATGTTGGCGTTGACGTTGACAGGGAGAGATGATTGGTGGAAAAAATCAGGGCGGTGACGGTCAGACAATCCTGCCGTCGACTATGCGTATGATTCGGTTGGTCTGTTCGCCGACACCGGGGTCATGGGTCACGATTACTATGGTCATTCCCTCGGCGTTGAGGTCGCGGAACACCTGCATCACCTCTTTTGATGTTTTCGAGTCGAGAGCGCCGGTCGGTTCGTCGGCAAGGATTATGGACGGATTGGTGATGAGGGCGCGGGCTATGGCTACGCGCTGTTTCTGTCCGCCGGAAAGTTCGCTCGGGAGGTGGGTAGCTCTGTCGGCCATGCCCATGCGTTCAAGTTGCTCCATGGCCAGCTTGTTGCGCTGTCGGCGCGACACTCCGCGGTAGAAGAGCGGCAGGGCGACGTTTTCAAGGGCGTTTTTATAGCTGATGAGGTTGAACGACTGAAACACGAATCCAATCATGTAGTTGCGCAAGTCGGCGGCTTTGTTTTCGCTGAGGTCCTTGATAAGAACGCCGTCAAGATAATACTCGCCGGAATCATAGTTGTCAAGGATACCGAGGATGTTGAGGAGAGTGGATTTGCCTGAGCCGGAAGCACCCATAATCGAGACAAGTTCCCCTTTTTCGATGGAGAGATTGATGTCTTTGAGTACATGGAGAGGGACTACTCCGGGATAGGATTTGTTGACGTCTTTCAGACTTATTATCATAATTGAAATGGAGGGTAAGCAGTTTTTACATTTAATTAGACGCAGGGATTGGAAAATAGTTACATATTTATTCAAAAAAATATCTCAAATAGTTACCTTTGCAGATATGAATGACCTTTAAACAGGGATAATATTCTGCTTATTAATGATTTAATTTAAAGTGTAAATAATTGTGAAATTCGTATCATGGAATGTCAACGGCCTGCGCGCTGTCTGCGCCAAAGGCTTCAACGATATATTCGCGTCGCTCGACGCTGATTTCTTCTGTATTCAGGAGACCAAATTGAGTCCCGGTGCGTTTGAGCTTGAATTCGAGGGCTATGAATCCTACTGGAATCTGGCTGACCGCAAGGGGTATTCCGGGACGGCTGTCTTTACGCGGTTGACACCGCAGAATGTCACATACGGCATCGGAGTGGACGAGCATGACCACGAGGGGCGCGTCATAACCCTTGAAATGGATGACTATTACCTTGTCAATGTCTATACACCAAACTCGCAGGGGGAACTGGCGCGGTTGCCTTACCGCATGAATTGGGAGGAGGCTTTCAGAAGCTATCTTGCGGAACTTGACAGGATGAAACCGGTGGTGATATGCGGCGACATGAATGTGGCTCACAAGGAGATTGACCTGAAAAATCCTAAAACGAACCGTCGTAACGCAGGATTCACCGATGAGGAGCGCGGTGAGTTTTCGCGCCTGTTGGATCTCGGATTCATTGACACATTCCGTGCGCTGCATCCGAATATGGAGGATGCCTACACATGGTGGAGCTACCGTGCGCGGAGCCGTGAGAAGAACGTCGGGTGGCGTATAGACTATTTTCTCATCAGTGAACGTCTGCGGTCACGGTTGCTTGATGCCAATATACGGGCAGACATATCAGGTTCCGACCATTGTCCGGTAGAGATGATACTCGCCTGAAACAGAACATCCCGGTTATGTAGGGCCCTACATAACCGGGATGTTCTAAATCTAATAGTGTGATTAAATCCTGACCTTGATTGTTTTGAGGTCTTTCGGTGCGCTTGACGAACCGACCATCAGTTCATAGTCGCCGGGGACGACTCGCATTTCCTGTGCGGCTTCATCCCAGTTCTCGAACAGATTGCGCGGAAAATCAATCTCGACCTCCTTGCTTTCGCCCGGTGCAAGGTTTACACGCGCATAGCCTCGGAGTGTCTTGTTGGGGCCGGCGGTGTCGGCAGGACGGCGCATATAGACCTGCACGATTTCAGTGCCTTCACGCTTGCCTGTGTTCTTGACGTTGACTTTTATCTTGTCATTGGCGTAGGTCGGCGAACCGATGTCGAAGGTCGTGTAGCTGAGACCGTGGCCGAACTGATAGAGGGGCTCGTCCTTCATGTAGCGGTAGGTACGTCCCTTCATCAGATAGTCGTCGAATCCGGGAAGCTGCGAATCATCCTTGTAGAAGGTCACGGGGAGCTTGCCCGAAGGGTTGTAGTCTCCGAAAATCACGTCGGCGACGGCGTGGCCACCCTGTTCGCCGGGATACCATGCCTGAAGGATTGCATCGCAGATTTCATTTTCGGGAGTGAGGGCTACCGCGCTACCGCTGCAATTCACGAGTACAATCTTCTTGCCTGCGTCGTGGAGCGCACGAAGGATGGCACGCTGGGGTGCGGGGAGTTCGATTGACGTGCGGTCGCCGTCGTCAAAGCCCGGTTCGCGTACCTTTGCCTCCTCACGCTCGTAGGCGGGTGAGATGCCGCCGACAAAAATCACGGTCTCTACATCCTTGGCGGCTGCGACAGCCTCGGCAGGTGTGACGGAACGTGTACGGAGAATGTCGAAATTGAGCGTAGCGTCATCTTCAAGCTGCATATAGTCCACCTGAATGTCGTAGGTCTGTCCCTTCTTGACAGCAAACTCGCGCTCACGGAAATTCAGCGGGTCGGTCTTCCAGCGGTCATGGACGGTATCGCCGTTGATGATGATGCGCAGACCGTCATCATTGTTGTAGATCATGTTCAGGGTCTCGTCGCGATCAGCGGTATAGGTGCCTTTGATTCGTGTGGTGAAATTCGTGAGGTTTATGCCGGGAGCAAAGGCTGTGTTTCCACCGTTGTCGAGCTGAATCGCGGAAGTGTAGACGGTCTCGACATCAGGCGTGCCGCTCATGGTGGTGTTGTTCCAGTAGGCTGCCTCCATGCCGGTGCGTCCCTTGGAATCCTTGAGATTGCCGAACACACTCTCGCGGTCAGTCATCTGGGTGACGGCACAGGCGCGCGAGTAGGGGAGCGACCGTCCTGTACGGGCGTTCAGGCCTTCGAGGATAGTGACTGTGTGACCCGGCTGTCCGTAGTAGATACCCCACATCATTGTCGAGTCCGCGGCATTTGGGCCCATGACCATGATATTGTCCGCCGTCGGTGAGAGGGGGAGGATGCCGTTATTTTTAAGGAGCACCATCTGTTCGCGTCCCATCTTGCGCGCGAGGTCGCGGTGAGCCTGCGAACTTACGACGCTCATCGGGATGGATGTCCAGCTTACGAGCGAGTCAGGGTCGAAATCACCGAGCTCGAAGCGGCCTTTAAGGAGTCGCTTGACGCTCACGTCAATATCCGATTCCTTGATGTCGCCGCGCTTGACGGCTGCCGGAAGATTCTTATAAACACCACCGCACTCGACATCGGTTCCGCTGAGTACGCCGAGAGCCGAAGCTGCCTGTGCGTCCTTCGACACTTCGTGACGACCTTCGCGGTAGAAATCGCCGATGGCACCGCAGTCACTGACCACGAGTCCGTCGAAGCCCCACTTGTAGCGCAGGATTGAGTTGAGCAGTTTGTCAGAACCGCAGCAGGGGGAACCCTCGAAACGCTGATAGGCACACATGACCTGCTGGACATTGCCGTCCTGAACGAGCATCTTGAAGGCGGGGAGGTAAGTCTCCCAGAGGTCACGCGCAGGCAGATTCTCGATGTCGAACTTATGGCGCGTCTTTTCAGGGCCGCTGTGGACGGCATAGTGCTTGGCGCACGCGTGAAGTTTATAGTATTTGTCGGAGCCGTCACCTTGGAGACCCTTGACCACCCGCAGACCCATGCGGCCGTTCATATAAGGGTCTTCGCCGTAGGTTTCCTGTCCGCGTCCCCATCGGGGGTCACGGAACACGTTGATGTTGGGGGTCCAGAATGAGAGACATTTGTATTTACCGACTTTTCCCTCCTTGCGGGCGAGGGTGTTTTTGGCGCGGGCTTCGTCGCTGACGGCTGTGAACACCTCCTCGATGAGGTCGTCGTCAAACGAGGCCGCCATTCCGATACAAGAAGGGAACACGGTTGCAAGTCCGTTTCGTCCCACACCGTGAAGAGCCTCGCTCCACCAGTCGAAGGCGGGAATACCGAGTCGGTCGATGGCAGGGGATGTGTTCATCATCAGACGGCTTTTCTCCTCCAGAGTGAGGCGTTTGCAGAGGTCTTCGGCTCGCTCCTCTGCCGACAGTGCAGGATTCTGATAGGGAAGCAGTTGAGCCGACATCACAACCGGCGTTCCGGCCAGAAGTGCGGCTGCAATAAAATGCTTTAATTTCATTGGTATATTGATGTGATGAGGTTGGTTGTCTACGTCAGTTATATGCAAAGATAGCTTTTAAATTCTAATAATCCAAATCGCACATTTAAAAGTAAATTTGGCAGTTACGAGTTTTCTTCGTAAATTTGCGCTATCTAAAATACAATATCATCCCCGAGGGATGACAGTCCCCCCACCTTATCATCAATACATACCTTAAACCAGCAATGAAAAAGTTAAAGCTACTGCTTGCAGGCGTATTGTTAGCGACATTCGGCTCTGCAATCGCCTCCACAGTCCCGGCAAAGAAAGTCTCAGATGAACGCCCGAAGCACTATTCCGAATGGCTCACCCGCTCGGAAATGCAGCGCGTGCCTGAAAGCTACATGCTCGATTTTTCCAACCGTCCTAAATGGAGCTACGTCATGGGTATCGAACTCGAATCGATGCTCGACACATATCTGCGCTACGGCGGTGACGACATCAAGGATTACTGTGTCCTCTACACCGACACCATGATTTCGCCCGACGGCGAGATTCGTGGCTATAAACTTCTTGACTATAATCTCGACAACGTGCGCACCGGACATTTCGTGAGCCGTATGTACGAGCATTTCCCCGAACAGAAGAATCTTAAAGCCATGAACACTCTCATGCGTCAGCTCAACGACCAGCCCCGCACTAACGAGGGTGTCTACTGGCACAAGGCCATCTACGCCTATCAGGTGTGGCTCGACGGTATTTTCATGGGTCTTCCTTTCCGTGTCCTGACCGCCTCACAGATCTATACTCCCGAACTTGCGAAGCCTATCTATGACGATGCCGTCGATCAGGTGAAAAGCACCTACGACCGCACCTACGACCCCAAGACGGGCCTTAACCGCCACGCATGGGACGAGAGCCGCGAGATGTTCTGGAGCGACAACGAGACCGGACTCTCGCAGCACTGCTGGGGACGCGCGCAGGGATGGTATACGATGGCTCTCGTCGAGCTGCTCGACGTGCTTCCCGAGGACTACGAGCGCCGCGGCGAGGTGATTGACCTGCTGACCCGCTGCTTCGACAACTTCGTCCAGTGGCAGGGCCCCATGGCCGGCGTTTGGTATCAGGTGATGGATTCCCCCGAG
>JAAVCM010000030.1 GCA_014802345.1 Bacteroides sp. | reverse complement strand
ATCCTCAACCCTGCCAATGGCGCTCCTATCACCGTCCCCTCTCAGGACATGGTGCTCGGTCTCTACTACATCACCAAGCTCCGCAAGGGTGACAAGGGCGAGGGTCTGAAATTCTATGGCCCCGAGGAGGCTGAGATTGCCTACAACGAAGGCCGTGTGACGCTCCACGCTCCAGTCTCGATTGTCGTCGACGACATCGACGAGTTCGGCAATCCCATCAAGCACCTTGTCGAGAATACTTCCGTAGGCCGTGTGCTTGTCAATAAATATGTACCCAAAGAGATTGGCTACGTCAACGAGATTCTTTCGAAGAAATCGCTCCGTACCATCATCTCGCGTGTAATCAAATACTGCGGTATTCCCCGCTCCGCACAATTCCTTGACGACATCAAGAACCTCGGTTACTACATGGCGTTCAAGGGTGGTCTGTCGTTCAACCTCGGCGACGTGCTGATTCCTGCCGAAAAGGAGCAGTATGTCAAGGAAGGCTACGAGCAGGTGCAGGAAGTCCTCAACAACTATTCGATGGGCTTCATCACCAACAACGAGCGCTACAACCAGATCATCGACATCTGGACGCACGTCAACTCACGCCTCGCCGACACGCTCATGAAGCAGATTTCGTCTGACCAGCAGGGCTTCAACCCTGTCTACATGATGCTTGACTCCGGTGCGCGTGGTTCGAGGGACCAGATCCGTCAGCTCTCCGGTATGCGTGGTCTTATGGCCAAGCCCCAGAAGAGCGGTGCAGAGGGTGGTCAGATCATCGAGAACCCGATTCTTGCGAACTTCAAGGAGGGTCTTTCGGTGCTGGAATACTTCATCTCAACCCACGGTGCGCGTAAGGGTCTTGCGGATACCGCGCTTAAGACTGCCGACGCAGGTTATCTGACCCGCCGTCTGGTCGACGTGGCCCACGATGTCATCATCAACGAGGAGGACTGCGGTACGCTCCGCGGCCTCGTCTGCACCGAAATCAAGAACAACGACGAGGTTGTCGCTTCGCTCGGCGAGCGTATCCTCGGCCGTGTTTCGGTCCACGACATCGTCGATCCCACCAACGGTGAGGTCATCGTCGCTGCCGGCGAGGAAATCAACGACATCGCCGCCGACCGTATCAACGATTCGCCCATCGAGTCTGTCGAAATCCGCTCGGTGCTCACCTGTGAGTCAAAGAAAGGTGTCTGCGCCAAGTGCTACGGCCGAAATCTCGCCACTCACCGCATGGTGCAGATGGGCGAGGCTGTCGGTGTCATCGCCGCACAGTCGATCGGTGAGCCGGGTACGCAGCTTACACTCCGTACGTTCCACGTCGGTGGTGTGGCTTCGAATATCGCTGCCGTCAACTCGCACACCTCGCGCTACGACGGTATTCTCGAAATCGACGAACTCCGTACGGTCAAGACCGACGAGGTCGATGCCAAGGGACGCAACGTCGATGTGGTCATCGGCCGCCTCGCTGAAATGCGTATCGTCGACCCGACCACCAAGATGATGCTTACCAACGCAAACATCCCCTACGGTGCAAAACTGTTCTTCGACAACGGCGCTACCGTCAAGAAGGGTGACGTAATCTGCGAATGGGACCCCTTCAACGCCGTCATCGTTTCGGAAGCCGCCGGTAAGGTCGAGTATGTCAACCTCGTTGAGAACGTCACCTACCGCGTCGATTCCGACGAGCAGACCGGTCTCCGCGAGAAAATCATCATCGAGTCCAAGGAGCGTGGCAAGGTTCCTGAGGCAAATATCCTCGATGCCAACGGCGACATCGTCAAGACCTACGCACTCCCTGTGGGCGCCCACCTTATGGTCGACGACGGTGCCAAGCTCAAGGCAGGCGAAATCTTCGTCAAGATTCCTCGCGCCGCAGGTTCTGCCGGTGACATCACCGGTGGTCTCCCCCGTGTGACCGAGCTTTTCGAGGCACGCAACCCGTCGAATCCCGCAATCGTTTCGGAAATCGACGGCGAGGTCAACTTCGGCAAGGTCAAGCGCGGCAACCGCGAAATCTCCGTCACCTCCAAGCTCGGCGAGACCAAGAAGTATCTTGTTCCGCTCTCGAAGCAGATTCTCGTTCAGGAAAATGACTACGTCCGTGCGGGTACACCCCTCTCCGACGGTGCCATCACTCCTGCCGACATCCTCAACATCATGGGTCCGACAGCCGTTCAGGAGTACATCGTCAACGAGGTTCAGGACGTCTATCGTATGCAGGGTGTGAAGATCAACGACAAGCACTTCGAGGTCATCGTCCGCCAGATGATGCGCAAGGTCAACATCCTTGACCCGGGCGACACCGGCTTCCTCGAGCAGCAGATTGTTGACAAACGCGACTTCATGGACGAGAACGACCGCATCTGGGGCAAGAAGGTTGTCACCGACGCCGGCGACAGCGAGAACGTCAAGCCCGGTCAGATCATCACTGCCCGCAAGCTCCGCGACGAGAACTCATCGCTCAAGCGCCGTGACCTCCGTCCGATTGTCGTGCGCGACGCCCAGCCCGCCACCTCCGAGCAGATTCTTCAGGGTATCACCCGTGCCGCCCTCCAGACATCGTCGTTCATGTCGGCTGCATCGTTCCAGGAGACCACCAAGGTCCTCAACGAGGCTGCAATCAACGGCAAGGTCGACTATCTTCAGGGCATGAAGGAGAACGTCATCTGCGGTCACCTCATCCCAGCAGGTACCGGTCTCCGCTCCTACGAGCGTATCGTGGTCGGCGGCAAGGACGACATCGAAGATGCCTTCGATATGCCTGTCAGCCCCCGTCAGGAAGCTCCCGAGGTAATCGACGTAGCCCACACCGAACTCTGATAAATCCGTCAGACAGCGTCTGAACTTTCAGATACACTTCTGATACCCTACTAAATATCCAGCGCCGATCCATCCGGGTCGGCGCTGCTGTTTTATATCCACCACCGATTTCACCATAAAGCCAAAATTTTCGACTGTGCTCGAAAATCTGTGTATAAAATATGAAACTTTCGACTGTACTCGAAAAAATTGGGTTGAGAGGGTGAATTTTCGAGTGTGGTCGAAAATTTGGAGTTTTGAGATGGGGCTGATTCACTTTTCATGGCGGGGGAATTTCGGAAATTGCGGGGATTTCGCTAATTTTGCAGTGCTATGCTGCTATCACTCGCTATACCGGCCACGGCGCCGATGATCACTGCTCCCGTCCCGATATTCCTGACCGTGATGGCAATAATCCTGTTGACCCCGCTCGTGCTTGGCCGTCTGAGGATTCCCCATGTCATCGGTCTGATATTGGCCGGAGTCGTCGTCGGGCCTCACGGACTCAACCTGCTTGCACGCGACATGAGTTTCGAGGTCTTCGGTCAGGTCGGCATCCTCTACCTGATGTTTCTCGCGGGTATAGAGATTGATATGTATCACCTGCGCAAGAATATGCGCAAGGGGCTGACCTTCGGACTGTTCACCTTCATAATACCCCTTCTGCTCGGAGCCGTGACAGCCATGGCCGCACTGCGGATGCACCTGCTTGAAGCGACGTTGCTTGCCTCGATGTTTGCGGCCCACACGCTGATTGCCTACCCGATTGTGACGCGCTTCGGCGTAACGAAGTCGCCCGCCGTCGTCATAGCCATAGCCGGAACGATTGTCGCCGTCATCGGATCGCTCATAGTCCTCGCAGGTGTCCTCGGTGTCTACCGCGACGGCTCGGTCAGCTCGCTCTTCTCCGTCCTCGGCTATCTCGCCCTCTACTGCGTGGGGCTGACTTACATCTGTCCGCGTATCACGCGCTATTTCTTCAAGCGTTACAACGACGGCATAGCGCAGTTCATCTACGTCATGGTGACTGTGTTCGGTGCGGCAGCCCTCGCGTCGTTCATCGGCCTCGAAGGGGTGTTCGGTGCCTTCTTCGGCGGACTCGTCCTCAACCGCTTCATCCCCGCGCGCTCGCCGCTTATGGGAAGGCTGGAATTTGTCGGCAACGCCATCTTCATCCCTTACTTCCTGATAGGTGTCGGTATGCTCATCGACCTCCATGTGGTGATGGACGGGTGGGGGACACTCTACACCGCCGCCGTCATGAGTGCCGTCGCAATGTCGTCGAAATGGATAGCCGCGTGGGTCACACAGAAGGTCTACAAACTCACGTCGGTCGACCGCTCTATCCTCTATCAGCTCTCCAACGCCCACACCGCCGTGGCTCTCGCCGTCGTGATGATCGGCTATGAGATGCACCTTTTTGACGTGACCGTCCTCAACGGCACTGTGGTGATGATTCTCGTGACCTGTACCGTATCGTCGTTCGGGACGGAGCGCGCCGCCTCCCAACTCAAAGTCCAGCTCCTCGAGCAGGCCGACGAGGAGAGCACGAAGGACGACTCGACGACCCATCCGCGCACGCTGATAGCCATCTCCAATCCCCTCACGGCACCTTCGATTGTCGACCTCGCACTGTCGATGCGTTTCCCTGACACGTCCGTGGCGGGAGATTTCTATGCCCTTCATGTCCGCAACGACAATTCGGCCTCGTCGAAGGCTATCGGGCGCAACTCGCTCGACGTGGCAGAGCGCGCCGCCGCAGCCGTCGAGACCCACCTCACGCCGATAGAGCGTTTCGACCTCAATTTCATCACCGGTGTGCTTAACACGATGGAGGAGCGCGACATCACCGAGCTTATCCTCGGTCTCCACCGCCGCACGCGCATCATCGATTCCTTCCTCGGCGACAAGATTGAGCAGCTCCTGCGCTCGACCAACCGCATGATAGTCCTCTCGCGGTGCTTCATCCCTCTTGCTACTGTCACGCGCATACTTGTGGCCGTCCCGAAGAACGCTCAGTTTGAGACCGGTTTCCGCCGCTGGGTGCAGGCCGTCGGCAATCTCTGCCGTCAGGTCGGTTGCCGCGTGGAGTTCTGGTGTGACGACCCGACCGCGCCACTCATCCGCACCGTCATCGCCCAGTCGAAACTCGGGATACGGATGTCGTTCTCCAAAGTGGCGAGCTATGATGATTTTGTACTCCGCTCGACCGACATCAGCGACGACGACCTCCTGATTGTCGTCAGTGCGCGCCGCTCCTCGGTGTCGTTTGACGGCGATATGGATGCCGTCCCCGAATATCTTCAGAAATATATGGCGGGCAACAATCTTATTGTCATCTATCCGGGTCAGTTCGGGACCGAACCGCCGATGACGATGGCGGAGACCATGGCGACCGACATCGTGTCGCCCCCCAATCCCGTCTTCCTGTTTATCAAAAACCAGCTCCGTCGCCTACGCAGGGTCGCAAAGCGAATGTAGCGACGTTTTCCCTCACCGCCGTAGGAATTGCATACGGCTGGGTGCTTAAAAATGTTAAATATGGAGGTGATGGCGATATAAACCCTCAGTCTGTCGGCTTAATCACGGATAAAACAGGTAAATTTGCGGTTCGGAACGAAAAATCCGGATTATCTGCGATGTACTCCCTGCGACTCCTCTTTATATTTCCTTTGCTGCTCGTATGTGTCTGTTGTGCCGATGGCGCAACGGGACGTATTTTCCGTGATGCAGAGTCACTGATGGCGGAGCGGCCCGATTCGTCATTGATGCTGCTGAGGTCAGTTGATACGGCTGCACTGCGCTCGGATGCCGACCGTGCGCTCTACGGACTTCTTCTGACTCAGGCTCAGTTCAAGAATTATATGCCCCCGACTGACGATTCGCTTATCGACGCTTCACGGCTGTACTACGAGGGACGCGACGACGATGCCCGTCATCGGATGCTGGCGGAGTATTACTACGGACGTATGCGCGTGAACGACAGTGACTATACCAAAGGTCTGTTCTCGTTCTTGAACTCCTACGACCTCGCTGTCGCTGCCGACGATAAGTTTTGGGCAGGGATGAACGCCGGGCAGATATGTGAAATATACCGCATGACTTACAATTATGATGAAATGCAGAAGTTCGCCGAGATAGAGTACGACAATTTCCTTTCCTTCGGTAAGCCGGTCTACATCCACGATGCTCTCTTTGACCTTGCCATGTCCCACCATTGTAATGAAGACTACGACACGGCGATAGCTCTTTGCCGACAGTTAGCCGACACAGCCAAGAAATATGAGGATGAATTATTTGGGGGAGATGTAACGCGTCAGATTGCTCTGTCCTACTATGCAATGGGGCAACATGACAGCGCAGCTTATTACTATAAACAACTCACAATGTCACCGGCTGGATTGACTTCGGACTCAGCTTATTTGGGGGTAGTTTTGTTGAAACAAGGGAAACTTAGTGAAGCTAAATTATTTATGCCTAATTCATATAGTGAGAATGAAATGATTAGTAGCCATTTGAGGTATGACTTATATTTGGCGATGGATTCAGTAAAAGAGGCTTTGGCAACTTCACAAGAAATAGTTGAGAATATTAATGGGATATTGAAAGAAACTATTGATCGGAATTTAGCGGGAGCATTCTTTGACTATAATAAATATAAGATAGCTAATGAGCGTGCAAAAAGGAAACGTACACAGATTGTTCTATTCTTTGTATGTTGTCTTGCAGTAGTAATAATTACGGGTATGGTATATGAGGGTAACAGATACATACGTAGGCAACGCTTGTTGATTGACAGAAATGTTGAAGTAGCGGAAAACTTACGCGATATGATGATGGTAAATGATAAAAGGTCAAATGCTCTCATACTTTCGATGATGGGTGATAGGTTCGAAATATTGGATAAATTATGTCAGTTGCTTTATTCTGCTCCTAATTCCGCACAAGCGAAAAAGAAAATCTCACATGAGATCGAATTGCTGATTGATCAATATTCAAAGGATGAGAAGAAAATAGCGGAACTTGAATCGTATGCAGATACACATTATGATAATATTATGACTTCATTTCGTGAGGATTTTCCGAATCTAATCAATAATGACTATCTACTATTTCTCTACTCCATTTATGGATTTTCATCCCCTGCAATCGCTCTATTTTTAGGACTTGAAAATGTCAGTGGAGTCTATGACCGCCGCAAGCGTTTGAAAAACAAAATAAAAGTTTTTGAGGGAGAAAATAAGACTAAATACTTGCAGATATTATCTAAGTAGTTGTATTACAGTGGTATTATGTGTTAAAATAATAGTACGAGAGTATAAAGCATTGCTAATAAGGATATTATGCAATTGGGCTAATTGGTACACCAAAAATATCTGAAAATATAAATTATAATCATCTGATAAATAGTAATTTATAAGAAAGATGCGCCAACTTGTTTTTGGCTTAAAATAAGGTTTTCTCTCAAAAGAGTGTGTAATTTTGCTTTCGGAAAATTTAATCAATCATTGTTATGAAAGCAATTATTACAATTACATTATGCTTGATTTCGATTTTGGTTCATCCGGTTCAGCTCTCTGCTAAAGATGATGAACAGAAGGAGACTAAGAATTATGCAGAACTCGTACTAAAGAGATCTACTCATCGTCATGAGAAACCGGGAAAAGTGGCAATAATATATTGTCAATATACAAGGGGACATCTGTCCTTTGTTATATCGCATAGCATTGAGGCTATGCAGGTCATTATCGGCGACGAACAGATACCGATTTGGCAGGGATGGGTTACATCCGATTATCCTGAAACGGATATACCTGTCTTAGTAGGGGAGTATGAAATTACCTGCCGAACTACCGAAAATCAGATTTTCAAAGGAAAAGTTCAATTCTATTAAATATAAAGTAATATGCGACGATTTATTGAATTTTTGACAGCTCTCCTTATCGGAGTAGTTGTAGTGTCATGTTCAGTTTCGGATGAACCTGAGAGTACCGGATGGAATGAACCTCAGAGTAGGTCGGTAGAGCAAGGTAATACCGATGAAGGGCGATTTGATAATACGCCATTTCAATGGGATTACACCATTTCATCCGATAGTAGTGAAAGGTGTAGTGGGATCGCTCTTTTTCCTGTAAAAGTAGACTCCACCCTATCAAAAATATCTACGTTTGACACGAGACCGCCTATAGATGGTGAACATAATTATGTAGCTGATATTTTAGTCACAGATCCTAATATTGTATATGTAGGTGCGGCTTATCCTGAAAGCGAATTTGCAGGAGATTTTGGTAAAGAAATCCTATATCCTAGAAATCCAATAGATGTATATACTAATTTCCCCGATGCTTATATAGATGAGATTACCAGAGAGACGGGGAGCATAGGATACAAACTATTTATGAAGAACGTATTGCGTTCAGAGGAATACATGAATTATCTTAGTACAAAAGGTCGGGAAGGCTTTGAATTTTCTTGCTCGCAGTACTATTCATACTCAGATATTGAAAAGGCTTTTGCTACCAATGCTGGTTTGGGTAAAATATTCTCAGCCAAAGTAAAGAGTAATTCAAATAAAACTAATATTCAGAGTCGATTATTAGGGCAACTAATCTCCAAGAATTTTACTGTTTCGATGGACTTGCCAACAAAAAGTTTTTTTAAAGATGCTTCTTACGATCAGTCCGCTGATAATCCTGTGTTTATTAGATCTATAACTTATGGCAAGATTGCAATATTAGCAATAGAGAGTGAGTATTCTTTTGAAGAAGTCAAGAAAGCTATTGAAGCCTCTGTAACATTTAATATATTTTCTGCGGGAGGAAATTATGATTCAAAGGATATAGAAATATTACAAAAGTCTACTATTACAATATATGTAATCTCAGATAACACTGATGGTAATGTAAATCAATATTTCTCATCAATAGATGAGATAAAGAACGCGTTTAAGGTATCTTATTCACAATACTCTCCGGGTCTGCCTATTATTTGTAAGGGATATTACACTAAGGATCATTCGGTATTTAAGATTGGCATTCCTGTCCCCACTAATCCTGGTGGATCTAATAAGGGTAATGGATCTAATAGGGGTAGTGGAAGTCGTCATCCGGGTGCTGGATCTGGAACGGGCGGACGGCATTAATAATAAAATATATGATTAGTTGATATGAGGGGAGTAGAAAGATTATTTTGGTTATTGATTTTTGTAACTATGGTATCTTGCGATAGTAAGAATGATCCAAGCGGTGAGCCCGAGCAACCGGACGAGGGAACATTTGAGATAAAGTGGGACTATCTTGTAGAAAATGGTATTTCACTTGAGCATCAGATGTTCATTGGGACGCGTTATCTTGGGATTGAAGACTATAATGGTAGTTTGGCCACTCCTCCATCAGATGCGCTTTACGTCGGGGCTGTTTTTACTAAGACAAATTTCGGTAAAGATTTTGAAGATGAGGTGTCCGGGGCAAAGAATGTTGTGTCTGTAATGGCTTCGTTTGGACAAACGATTGCCGGGTTGAATACTGAATTTGTTCCATCGCAGTTCAATTATAAGGGACTCATCAAAGATATACTTGCATCGGAGGAGTGGGTGAAGTTTGTAGGGACAAGTCATTCTCCGGCAGTTTATGGAATTTGTAATCTGCGGTCAATGTCTAACCTCGGTTATCTTTTTCCTGATAATCCTGAATTTGCAGAGGGAATGGCTGAGAGCATACGGTTGCGTTCCTCAATCAAGACACCAAAGAGTCTGTTGTTCGGTAAGATTGAGATGCAGGGTATGAGAATAGCTATGGAGCTTCCGAAGGAGGGCTTGTTTGTGACTCCTCCTGCTGATAAGGAGGAACTGGTGTATGTCAAGAGTCTGACATACGGAGCTACCGCATATTTCGTCGTCGTAAGTGATAGGACGTATGACGAGGTGATGGGTTGCTTCAAAGGTCTTCATGGGTCACTTCTGGATACGTTCAAGGGTGAAGGGGGATTGCTCCGTGGATCGGAAATTTATGTGTTCATCACCGATTCTACCTCTGAGAATGCAATTGTGGCGACGGACGTTGATGCGCTGCTTGACTTCATGACTTCTCCCTTTACCTTGCAGAAGTTCGGCTATCCTCTATATGTCGATGACAGAAGTGCGAATGATGACAGTGACCTGAAAGTTTCGGTCTGATCCTCATTATAACCCCACACGGATTAATTATAATGCAGGTGGTCTGAACCTGACCGTAGGTCTGTCATTCTGAAAACGGTGCTGCATATCATGGTGTAAACCAAGCGAATAAACCGTCATGCCGCCCTCCGTCCGAAAGGCGTGAAAAATATTCGGTGATTTTTGCTTGCGGATTCAGAAAAAAGTGGTAACTTTGCAGTCGGGTAAGTCCTACACGACCAGCTCCCCGAGAACTCCGCCAGGTCTTGATCGAAGCAACGGTATCGGGTTGTAGCGGTGCGATGTAGTCAGCTTACCCTTTTTTTGTATCCGTTTCTGAATAAAATCAGAAACGGATTACCATTTCAGCGCAGATTTTATCGCCTGCACCGACGGCCACCACTGCATCGTGGTGGTAGAAATACTTCTCGTAGTCGAGGCGGAGGTCGCAGTGGACGGCCTTATAGCGGTAGGTGAGCGTCGCGCCGACGGTGACGCGGTTGCGTGCGGGATTGGTGGTGGTGAGTCGTCCCTCTTTGTTGCGCGTACCGTTGCTGTAAGCCGTCATGCCGTCGAAACGAGCCTGAACCGAAGCCTCGTTGAATACACCCGCCTTGACAGGGAAGGCATAGTTGGCGAAGAAATTGTAGCCGTGGGCGGTCTTGTAGGCATCGTGGATATAGTGCTTGGTGATGTATTCACCCTCGACTGTCCAGCCGCCGCGGGTCCATGTGGCGGAGCCGGTGAAGGAATTTATGCGTATCGAGTCGGGGATGAGGGTCTCGGCTCCGGCAGAGAGATGGACGTTGCCGATGTTGTAGACAGCTTTGCCGGCGTAGGCGAGGGTCTTGACCCAGATATTCTGCTCGGACATGACGGTGGGGTTGAACGCTCCTGCCTCGACGAGGAGGGTCGACCCGGCGGGAAGATTGAAATCGTAGGAGAGCTTTGCACCTACACCACGGACATTGTTCATCGTCCCGCCGATGAACGAGCGGTTGGCGAAGAAATAGTTGAGCGGAGCGCGGAAACAGTCCGTGCCGTAGGGGAGGCGGAACTGGCCCGCCTGAAGTTTGAGGGCGGGTGTGAAGGCAATGCGTCCCCATCCGTCGAGGAAGAGGACTTTTCCACGGTCACAGAAGTTTGTCTGAAAGAAGTAGTCGATGGCGGGTGAGAGATTGCCGTTGAGCGTGACGCGTGCGTCGCGGAGCTGGAAGCGGCTTTCGCCCCCCTTGGTGTCCATCTCCCAGCGCGGACGGATGACGCCGTGGACTTTCGGGAGGATGTCGACCGACGGTTTCGGGTCAGCATCGTCGGCATGGACGGGAATCAGGTTGACAGCAAGAAGGATGAGGAGGCAGAGTCGACGAAGGATGGTTGACGCAGACTGCATGGGTGATGATGATGGATGAAACGTGAAGTGATGGATGGATTGGTCGGGGGGCTGTGGAGGAGGGGGGAGGAGCGAAAAAAGGCATTGGCCGTCTGACCCCGGAGGTCAGATGGCCAATGCGATGTGGTTTTCAGCGGCGATGCGGCGCATATTCATTATGGCGTAGCGCATACGTCCGAGGGCGGTGTTGATGCTTACAGAAGTGGCTTCGGCAATCTCCTTGAACGACATATTGCGGTAGAAGCGCATGATAAGCACTTCACGCTGGGCATCGGGGAGAGCCATGACGATACGGCGGAGATCCTCGTCAATCTGGGTGCTGACGAGCGCGTCCTCGATGTTGCCTTCGCAGAGATCGCGGCGGTTAAGGATGTCGGAGCCTTCGTCGTCAGCCGAGACTGCATTCTCGATTTTTTCCTGACGGAAATAGTCGATGATGAGGTTGTGGGCGATGCGTGTGAGCCAGCCTGAGAATTTCCCATGCTCCATGTATCGTCCCTGCTTGATGGTCATTATAGCCTTGACGAATGTTTCCTGAAAGATGTCGTCGGCGACATCCTTGTTTTTCACAATGTGTAAGATATAGGAATAAACTTTTTGTTGGTGACGTTGCAGAAGCACGTCGAAAGCCTCGTTGTTGTTGTTGGCATAAGCGGCGACCAGTTCATGGTCCGCAAGCTTAGTCAGTTGTTCCATTTTGTGTCTGTTTGATTGGTTAGAGTAGGAATGTTACGATAGGCACTTAAAATTAATGTTAAAAAATAAGAAAATTGATGAGGATGATACAATAAATCGGATTCCTTTATGCAAAAGTATCATTTTTTCGCGGTTTTTACAATAGGATTGACATAATTTAACCACAAAAAATTCACGGGTGACACAATAAATTCCGTCGGGGCAGGGAGTGGGATAAAATAAAATCGGGCTACTCTCACGAGTGACCCGATCGTAACCTATGATTCACTTATTAGTTAACGTAGGTTGTTTTCTAACATATGCAATAGTTTAGAATAATACGTTACTTGTGAGTTTTAGGGTTTCGCAAATTATTAATGTATCCGATTAAATTGACACGGCAAAGGTAGGTCTTTCTTTTGAAAGAGCCTACCTTAAACTATATGTTAAAAAGCATATTAATGAGCTTTTTAACAATTATTCAACATTGTGTGGCCGCTGTCGGGGTGCCGGAGTGCCGCGACAGGTCAGGAGAGGGGTTTATTTGCCTCCGGGGATGTTGATGTCGCCACCCTTCGCGCCTTCCGGACGCGGAGTGAGGCCGTGGGCGCGGAGAAGCGCGTCGACCTTCGGCTCGTGGCCGCGGAATCGCTTGAAGAGGGTCATAGGATCCTCGCTGCCACCCATTTCAAGGACATTTTCCTTGAACGACTTGGCAGTGGCGGGGTCGAAGATGCCCTTTTCGCTGAAAAGTTCGAAGCCGTCGGTGTCAAGCACCTCTGCCCACATATAGGTGTAGTAGCCCGAAGCATACTGGTCGCCCCCGAAGATATGTTTGAAGTAGGGAGAGCGGTAGCGGTAGGCGATTGTCGAGGGTTTCCCGAGTTTGTCGGCCACCTTCTGCTCGAAGGCATCAACGTCGATTTCGTCGTTCTCGCCCGGGGTGAGTGCGCCCCATTCGAGGTCGAGGAGGGCGGCGGTGACACGCTCGGTCATCTCGAAGCCCTGATTGTGGGTCGATGCGGCCTGAATCTTCTTGATGAGGCTTTCGGGAATCACTTCGCCTGTCTTGTAGTGGAAGGCATATTCTTTGAGGAGTTCGGGTTCGAGAGCCCAGTGTTCGGTGATCTGCGAGGGGAGTTCTACGAAGTCGCGGTCGACGTTAGTACCGGCCTGACTGCGGAGCTTCGCTTTGGTGAGCATACCGTGGAGGCCGTGGCCGAACTCGTGGAACATCGTCTGAAGCTCGTCGATGGTAAGAAGGGCAGGGGTGTCGGCTGTGGGGCGGGTGAAGTTGCCGACGTTGTAGATGATGGGGCGGGCAGACGTACCGTCGGCATCCTCGAAGGCACCGCGGAATTCGCTCATCCATGCGCCCTGACGCTTGGAGGGACGGGGGAAGTAGTCGGTCATGAAGACGGCGACGTGCTTGCCGTCCTTGTCCTTGACTTCATAGACCTTCACTTCGGGATTGTATTTGGGTGCGTCGGGGAGTTCGGTGAAGGTCACTCCGTAGAGGCGCTCGGCGAGGGTGAATATGCCCTTGCGCACGTTGTCGATGGCGAAATATGCGCTCACCTCGTTCTCGTCAAGGTCAAATTTCTTCTGGCGTACTTTCTCGGCGTAATAGTAGTAGTCCCACGGAGCGAGCTTGAACGATTCGCCCGACTGGTCGATGTAGGTCTGCATTTCAGCCACCTCCTCGTCGACGCGGTCGCGTGTCGGCCCCCAGATCTGGAGCAGGAGATTTCGTGCGGCCTCGGGAGTCTTCGCCATGACGTTGTCGGTCATGTAGTCGGCGAAGGTCTTGTAGCCGAGGAGATTTGCTTTCTTGGCGCGGGCCTTGACGAGCTTGCCGATGACAGGGCGGTTGTCGTAGGGCGCGGCAGAGGCGAGATTCATATAGCCTTTATACATCTGCTTGCGGAGTTCGCGGTCGTCGGCATATTTCAGCACCGGGAGACGGCTGGGAGCGTGGAGGGTGAACACCCATGAGCCTTTTTTGCCACGTTTGGCAGCTTCGTCGGCTGCGGTGCTGAGTATACCTGCGGGGATGCCGCCGAGACGGTTCTTGTCGTCGACGGTGATTTCAAAACTGTTGGTCGAGGCAAGAAGATTCTTGTTGAAGGTAAGCTGAAGCTGGGTAAGCTCATTGTTGAGAGCTTTAAGCTCCTCTTTCTTCTCGGGCGAGAGTAGGGCGCCGTTGCGTGTGAAGTCCTTGTAGGCGAGTTCGACCGCGCGTTTCTGCGGGCCGTCGAGACCGAGCTGGTCGCGGCGGTCATAGAGATATTTCACGCGCTGGAACAGCTTGTCGTTCATCATGATTTCGTCCGAGGCGGCTGAAACCATCGGGTAGGCTTTCTCGGAGATGGCCTGCATCTGGGCGTTGTTGTCGGTCTCGTCGAGTGCGCCGAAGACGAGCATCACTCTGTCGAGCAGTGCGCCGCTCTTCTCCATTGCGAGGATGGTGTTGTCGAATGTCGGGGTAGCGGGATTGTTGGCGATTGCGTCAATCTCGGCTTTCTTTTCGGCGATTCCCTTCTCGATTGCGGGAAGATAGTCGTCATAGGTAATCTGGTCGAAGGGGGGAATCTGGAATGGGGTGTCGTAAGGCACCATGAACGGATTCTGGCGGGTCTGTGCGCTCATGTCGGTCGGGGTGCTTAGTGCCATCGGTAGCAGCAATGCTCCGAGGGCGGCGGTTAGAAATTTGTTCATTACTGATTGGTGTATTAAGGTATTTATTGTTTTTGTCCGTCAGGGGGAGGAATGACACCTTTGTTGAAGAGGAAGGTGGTCAGCAGCGGATTGTGGTCGCTCGACGAGATGTCGCCGCGCTCGGTATGGATTGCGGTGAAGGGGCCGCGGTAGAGAATCTGGTCTATGCGGAAATAGAACCGGTCGGCGTGATATGTGATTGTCGGGCCGAAGGCAGCTTCGGCGTATGCGTCGTGCATATCCTTGCCTCGTATTGTGCGGACGGCATAGCAGTCGGGGATGTCGTTGAAGTCACCGGCCACTATGAACGGCCCCCCGATGGAGTCGACTATATGGCGGACTTTTCGGGCCTGAATGGTGCGTATACGGAAGGCTTCGGCCAATTTGCTCAGAAGCTGCGACTTCACCTCTTTGATTTCACGTTTAAGTTCCCCTTTGTTCTGCGGGACGGCAAGGGCTTCCTTGTAAAGCTCCTTATCCTCAGGAGTGAGGCCTATGGATTTTAGGTGGAGGTTGAGCAGGTGTATGCGGTGTCCGTCAATGTTGAGGCAGAAGCCGGTGATGGCGTTGCTGCTAACCTTTTCAAGTTCGAGCTGGATGGGTTCGAAAGGATATTTTGAGAAGAGTGCATACCCGTGGTTGAGTTGTGTATAGCGGTAGGGATAGCGTTTATAGAGCGAATCGACCTGCGCCTGTGTAATCTTCCATTCGCCGCCGGTGTCAAGGTTGTCATATTCCTGAATACTCACGATGTCGGCATCGGCGTCGAGGATATAGTCAAGGGTAGCGTTGCGCTCTACGCCGGGATGGTCAGGCCCGCGGTAGTCCCAGAAGTGGAGGACATTGTAGGTCATAAAGGTGAATGAGCGCTTCTGTTCCGCCGGGGTAAGTTTCCGGGTCCAGCCGTTGAGGGGCGCGAAAACTCTTATCGAAGGCCACGACACCGCCCATCCTGCCAGAAGGATGAACACAAGGCGGCGGTCGAAAAAGAGGTTGACTAAGAAAAGCACTCCTCCGGCAATCAGGAGCAACGGCAACACCATGGCAGCCATAGCCGCTATGACGCGCTCCTCAGGGTCGAATGTACCTCCGTAGGCTGAAAACACTGTGAGCATTGCCACGAAAAGATTCAACCCTACTCCTACGGCGAGTATGGTGGATCGGAGTGGACTGTGTGGACGTGGAATTTTCACTTTATCTTGCGGCTTACGTCAAACAGGCGTTGGCGTTCCTGAGGAGTCAGGGCGGAGTAGCCTGATTTTTTGATTTTATCGAGTATTGCGTCGAGAGCCTCGCGGTCGTCGCGGGAGCAGTTGGGGGAAGGACTGCCCTGATTTGGCTGGCTGGTCCGGCCGGTCTGACCGGTCCGACGGGTCTGACTTGTTTGGCTTGTCTGACCTGTTTTGTTTGTCCAGCTTGTCTGGCTTCTCCGGGTGCCTCTGCTGAAACCGCCCCTGAAAATGTTTGCCAGACTGTCAAAAGCCCGGTTGAATGGGCGGGTGATGTCGTGGCCGCGTTTCATGCGTAGGCCGTAGAGGAGTCCGACCGCCACTCCTCCTATGTGGGCAATCTCACCTCCGGCATTGCTGCCGGTCACTCCGATGAGGACAAGGACAATCGTGGCTATGGCTATCCATTTGAGTGAGATTGAGCCGATGAAAAGGAGGTGCATCCGGAAGTCGGGCATCAGTACGGCGGTGGCGGTCACGATGGCGATTACGGAAGCCGACGAGCCGATGAGCATCGCGCTGTGGTAGGCGAAGACGGGAAGCGTTGCGTAGCATAAGAGAAAGAGGAGCGCGCCCCCGAGTCCACCGAGGAGATAGAGGGCGAGAAGCTGACGAGGTGTGGCAATCATCATGAACAGTGTGCCGAACCAGTAGAACCAGAGGAGATTGAAAAGTATGTGCAGCACATCATACTGCGCGAACATATAGGTCAGCAACGTCCAAGGGCGCAGAAGGAGCAGTCCGGGATTGCTCGGAAGCTGTATGAAGGCGAGGATGGTGTTGATGAAGTCAGGGTTGCCGCTGAACATACATCCTATGGCGGCGAGGCGTAGCAGGAGGAAGACGGCGATGTTGACCCAGATAATCTTCATCAGCATCGTCGAGCCGTCAAAGGCACGCAACATTTGCCGGAGAGTATCAGTAGCCGCCATGGAAGGTGCCTTTCTTTTTCCAGTAGAGGATTATCAGGAAGCCGAATATCATGCCTCCGAGATGGGCGAAATGCGCAACTCCGTCGGCCTTTCCCGCTGATTCGCTAAGCCCGATGAGCAGTTCAATGGCACCCATGCCTATCACCATCCATTTTGCCTTGATGGGGACAGGAATGAAGAAAAGGTAGAGCGGGGCGTTGGGGTAGAGCATACCGAAGGCCAGCAGGATGCCGTAGACGGCACCTGACGCGCCGATGGTCACGAAGAAGTTAAGGTTGCGTGCAAGCCACTCTTTCCCTTCCGGCGAGAAGGTGAGACGGTGGAGATACTCGCGTGCCTCAGGGTAGTCGAGATGGTTGCTCGACGCGAGGAGACGCACGAAGGTGTCCTCCCATGTGAGCATCCACACCAGTTCCTGAATCAGGGCTGCGCCTACGCCACACGAGATGTAGTAGAACAGGAAGCGTGCGCTGCCGAGGGTGCGTTCAAGCGTCATGCCGAACATCCAGAGCGAGAACATATTGAAAAATATGTGGGCGAAACTCTGGGTGGAGTGCATGAACATATAGGTGATTAGCTGTGCGGGGTTGAAGTCGGAGGCAGTGAAGTAGTGGAGGCCTCCGAAGTTTTCAAGACCAGTCCCGAGTCGTCCGGGGAGTACGAACATGGCCAGCCACACTATCAGGTTGATGATAATGAGATTTTTCGTGACCGGCGGTATTTGCGAAAAAAATGATGAACCGTTTTGCATAAGTGCAAATTTACGAAATCCGTACCGAAAATCTTACTTGCGGATGACGAAAATTGATTGTGAGGGTTGATTGTAGGTTCAAAAAATATAATAAATCTGCAAAATTCACCGCTTTAACTTATTTTAACCGTAAAAATACCGATAAAATTTGGAGGAGAATTAAAAAGTTCCTACCTTTGCACCACGAAAAACGACATCGCGGGGTGGAGCAGTGGTAGCTCGTTGGGCTCATAACCCAAAGGCCGCAGGTTCGAGTCCTGCCCCCGCCACTAAAAAGGACTGCATCATAAACATTTATGATGCAGTCCTTTTTTAATTTCCGGCCATACACACCAACATTTGTAGGGACGCGCCGTGGCGCGTATGCCGTATTGAATAGTTTAAACTATTCAGTAGTATTGGTGGCTTTTTTATACTGTCTTTCGATAATTTCGGGTCCCCAGCCGATCCATGTTGCCATGAGGGTTCGGTCAGGGCCGAAGAGGAAGAAGTGAGGATAGCCGGTGACGCCATATTTTACGCAATCCTCGCTTCTTGAACCTGAGCCGTTCCAGATTGACGGCCATGTCGCGTTGTCGAGATTGTGGGCACGTTCCATCTGTTCGCGCTTTTCGTCAACTGAATAGCTTACGAAAGTCACATCCTCACCGTACTTCTCAAGAAATCCCGGAAGCTCATATTTTGCCGCACTCCGGCAAGCACCGCAACCGAAGGAATTGAACTCCACGATAATATAGGGGGTTGAGAATTGAGAGAGGGAGATTTTTGAGCCGTCGAAATTCTCACCGGTAAGGTCGAAGTCGGCAAGTCGGTCGCCGACAGTTATGCGTGGAGAGGTTTTTATGAGGTTTACGAAGTCAAGCCGAGGACTGCCGTTCATGTAGGCGGGTATGCGCGAAACTATGCTGTTGATTTCATCGCGGTTAAAATCCGTGTATCTGAATTCAAGCAATGAAAGGGACTCGGGAGATTCGGGATGTTGCATCACATAGTCATGGAGTTTTGCCATATACTCATCCTGTACGGCCATAATCTGCTCCGCCTTTTCATTAAGTTTCACCCTTGTAATTGAATCAATTTCGATAGGCTGATTGGGGTCATTTACGTCAAATGGAGCTAAAAGTTTATCCCTCTCTTCTCTGAGTTGTCTCCGACGGCGGTTGCTGTCGATTCTGAAGGCATCCAATTCATTGACGGATGCATCCCACGGCGCTCCGGCATACGTCACACTGTCGGCCGAAAAACCTTCGGCTGCCGATGTGATCGTGTGTCTGAGTCCTTTCCGGCCATAGAAAGTGATATAGAAGCGGTCATTTTTCGGATCTGCCGGATTTTTGCCTATAAGATAGAATTCGGTGGGATAATCCTCGGCTATGTCGATGTCGAAATGCAGACGGTTGTTAAGAGTCCGCACCTTCTGCTTATAGTTGGTGTCATCTTCATTAGATGCAAGGGTGAACTGAACGCTGTCAGGGATATTCTTGAACTGCACGTCGACAGTGTAGTTGCCCTGCCCGGCGGCATGGAGGGTCATGCCGCCGAGGAGCAACGTAAGGATAGTTGCGGAAAGTTTCATTTGATGAGGATTGAAGAAATGTGAAGATGATTGGTATGGATTGACCGTCAGATGCGTTCAAGTACAGTGCCGACAAGGTCTTCGACCGCAGTCTTGTAGTTTGGATTGGCATCGTTGTTCATACGGTTGGCGATGATTGAGCATACGGTCATGGCGCGGTGACCCATCAGACGGCCGAGACCCTGAAGGGGAGCTGATTCCATTTCGTAGTTTGTCACCTTGCGTCCGTTGTGGCGGAACTCCTCGATGCGGCGGTTGAGGTCGGGATTGGCAAGGGGGAGACGCAGTTCACGTCCCTGCGGTCCATAGAAGCCGACGGCGGAGATTGTGTTGCCACGCACCATGTCGTCGCGTCCTATCTGCTCGACAAGCTCCTCATCGGCATTGACAACGTATGGTTTCGCCCAAAGTGGATTCCAGCCGACAGCTTCACAGAAATGCTTCTCGAAATCGAGGTCAGCCACGAGGTCGCGTCCGGCGTAGTAGTTAAGCACACCGTCAAAACCGATAGACTTCTCGGCAATCACGGGAGTGCCGATTTTAAGTTCAGGCTGGAGCGCGCCTGAGGTGCCGATGCGCACGAGGGTCAGGCGGCGTTTGGTGTCCTTCACCTCGCGGGTCTTGAAATCGACGTTGGCGAGTGCGTCGAGCTCGTTGATAACGATGTCGATGTTGTCAGGGCCGATGCCGTGGGAGAGGCACATGATGGGCTTGCCGTTGTAGGTTCCGCCTATCGTGTGAAATTCGCGCGACGACACTTCAAAATCAGTGGTGTCGAAAAACGAGGCTACCATGTTGACGCGTCCGGGGTCGCCGACGAGGATGACACGGTCAGTGAGCTGGTCGGGACGGAGGTGGAGATGGAATACTGAACCGTCGGGATTGATGATAAGTTCCGACGAAGGGATGATTTTCTTTTCCATGACAGAGGGGGGATTTTGAGTATTGACGGCGGGGAGGGTCTTACCGTAGGCGATAGCGTCCGCCGGGGATATTGATGATTATGGAACGGAATTCCATGTCGATGAGCATTGCCATCAGACGGGGAATCGGTATGTCGATGCGGCTGCTGAGTTCGGGGAGATTGACTTCACCCCGGTCGGTCATAATTTCGATGATTGCCTCCTCCTCCGGGGTGAGAGTGGGGAAGAGGCTCGGCTGTTCATCCGCTTTGCCGTCGGCGACAGGCCAGCCCATACGTTCACACAGGTCGGAAGCCGAGGTGACGAGTGCGGCGATGTCGGAGGCGATGAGGGAGTTGCATCCGGCCGAATACTTGTCGGACGTGCGTCCCGGAAGAGCGAAGACATCGCGGTTGTAGCCTGCGGCGAGGCGGGCGGTCACGAGCGCACCACCCTTGGCAGCGGATTCGGCTACCACGAGAGCGTCGGAGAGCCCTGCCACGATGCGGTTCCGGGCGAGGAAATTGCCTTTATGAATCTGTGCGGATGAACGATAGTCGGTCAGCAACATTCCGTTGTTGCGCACCATATCCACGGCAGTCTGGCGGTGTTGCGAGGGATAGAGTGTGTTAAGTCCGTGGGCAAGCACCGCTACCGTCGGTAGGCCTGCTTTGAGTGCGGCACGATGGGCAGCGATGTCTATGCCGTATGCCAGTCCACTGACAATCACGGGCTTTTCGGGGAGCAGCTCTGCGAGGTCGCTGACCAGACGCTCTACGAAGTCCACGCCGTAGGCCGTGGCGTGACGAGTCCCTACGATGGATATGAAGCGTGAGTGATTTAGGTCGCAATTGCCGAGTCCGTAGAGCATCAGCGGTGCGTCGTCACATTCAAGAAGCCTCTGTGGATAGTCATCGTCGCGGAAATAAAGGGTACGGATGGAATTGGCCTCTATAAACCCACTTTCGGTCTTTGCCCCGGCGAGGGCATCGGCGCGTGTCGACGATTTGAAGAGTCGGTTTGTGAACCCCATGGCCGCCGAGAGCTGCGACTCTGTGAGCGCAAAGAAATTCTCCTCCGAGCCTACGCGGTCGAGAATCGACGTGGCGAGAGCCGGGGTCAGTGAGCGCAGTGAGGAGAAAGCGATGCGGTAGGTCAGGAGGTCGTCAGTCATGGTAGGCTTACAGGGGAAGTAAATAGAGTTGATTTAGGTGCGGTTACAGATATTCGCGGAAGGCATCGGCAAGGAGGTCTCCGCGCGAAAGACGGCCATTTTCCAGACAGACGACCGTGACGAGCGCGTGGACGACGTGAGCGCCGGTAGCGGCATTATAGATGTCCTGCACGAAGATGAAACGCGCACCCTCGCGCTTCATGCTAAGTCGTGATGTCATGGTCTCGCCGAGTGTCAGCGAGGAGAGGTATTCGATTTCTATCTTGCGTACCACCGGGTCGAGTCCCTGCTCCTGAAGCGTGCGGAAGGATGTCCCGGCATATTCGCAGAAATCATGGCGGGTGATTTCAAGGTAATGCAGATAGTTCGCGTTGTTGACTATTCCCTGAGAGTCCACTTCATAGTCGCGGACCTTTATCTTTATTTCATAATCCATCTTTGTTGGGACGTATCTGTATAATCAAATTTTTCAGATGCAGGCTCTACATCCGTGTTTGATATATTTGTTGAATCAAGCGTTGTAAAGGTAGCGTTTGATGGAACGTTTAGGGGTTTTCTCAAATTCGTTGGCGATGAGCTGGATGCGGTCGATACGCTCGTAAGGAGCGACGAGTTTGTTGAGGTCGGTGCGTACCTGCTCCATGATTTCAGGGAGTTTTTCGTTTGAAATCTTATCGCGGTCCATAGCCTCATAGTCGGGATAGACGAGCGCCACAAGATGCTTGCCGCGCTCGACGACGAGACTTTCGGCGACGTAGGGCATATTGTTGAGCTTCGCCTCGATTTCCTCGGGATATATGTTCTGTCCGCTTGCGCCGAGAATCATGGTCTTGTAGCGGCCGCGGATGAAAATGGTACGGTCATCGGAGATTGTACCCATGTCACCCGTATGCAGCCAGCCTTCGGCATCGAGGACGGCTTCTGTGGCCTCGGGATTTTTGAAATAGCCCTGCATGACGTTCTCGCCCCTCACGCAGATTTCGCCCGGGATGCGGGCAGGATCGGCGCTGTCGGCAATCTTGCTTTCCATGGTCGGGAGTGTGCGCCCCGACGAGCCAAGAATAAATTGCCGTGCAGGAGTATAGCTGATAAGCGGGCCGCACTCCGTCATGCCGTAGCCGACGGTGAAGGGGAACTTTATGCGGCGGAGAAATTCCTCCACCTCGTGGTTGAGCGGTGCGCCGCCTACGATTACTTCCGCGAACTCGCCGCCGAAGGCTTCGATAAGCTGACTGCGGATTTTACGGAAAACGATATTGTTGACTCCGGGAATCTTCAACGCATGGCGGATAGCTCCTTTTTCGATGATGGGACGCAGTTTGTTGCGGTAGATTTTTTCAAGAATCAGCGGGACGCAGATGATGAGGTTCGGCTTGACCTCGGCGAAGGCTTTGAGAAGCAGTTTCGGGGTGGGGAGTTTGCCGAGTATGGTGATGTGGGTACCTGCGGCAAGGGGTGTGAGCATATCGAAGGCACAACCGTAGGCATGGGCGAGGGGGAGGAACGACAGTGCGCGCGACCCGCGGTAGTGGAGGTGTGATTGAAGTCCGAAGCGCACGTTGCCGCCGAGATTGCGGAGCGTCAGCATGACACCCTTGGAAAAGCCTGTCGTACCGGATGTGTAGTTTATTTCGGCAAGCTCACTTTCGTCAATTTCGGGATAGTCTACGTCGGCGGTAGTGAATCCGTGAGGATACTTGCGGCGCATCTTTTCAGGTAGTTTCGCAAGGAATTTTTCGGCAACTTGGTTTGTCACCGGGTGTTCGGCGAGAATAGCGCGGCGGTCAAGCGACAGGACGGCCTTCACCTGAGGAATCTTTTCAAACTCCATATTGTCAAAGATGCTTTCGTTGATGAAAAGCATCACGCTGTCGGAGTGATTTATGATGTGCTGTGCGTCCTGAACGTTGAAATCGTGGAGTACGGGGACGACGACAGCGCCGTAGGTCAGCACTGCCATGTAGACAACAACCCACGACATCGAGTTGCGTCCCATGATGGCTATCTTGTCCCCCTGACGGACTCCGCTTTCCTTGAAAAGCAGATGGAGGGATGCTATGCGCCGGGCAAGGTCGGCATAGGTCATCGTCTGTCCGGAACCGAATTCTGTGAGGGCGGGAAGGTCCCAGTTTTTACGGAAACTGGATGCGTAGATCTGGAGGAGGTTATCGTTGTTGCTCATAATTTACTCTCATAAACGTTTGTTAACCTTATAACACTGATTTTCAATTTAATGTTTAGGCTGGCGTGAAAATCTTCCCGGTGGGTGCCCCTTAGCCGGCTGAAAAAAGAAAAGCTCCGCACCGGTCCCGCTTCGGGGACGGGCGCGGAGCCGTCTGTAAGAATAATTTTATCATTTAGCGCACTGTCTGCGCTGAATGGGCGGAATAAGAGAGGCTTAGAGCTTCTTCATCACTTCCTTGACAGGCTCGTTCTGAGGATCGAGGTCGAGGACTTTCTGGAAGTATTCGCGTGCCTGAGCGTTGTCGCCCTGCTGCATATAGTAGGAACCCATGCGCATATAGGCAGTCTTGTAAGCGTCGGCATACTTCTCCTTGTTGGCGGGATCCTCATCGTAGGAAGCAAGCATGGCCTGATAGGTCTCGATAAGTTCGGGAGTAGTGTCGGCTCCGTCGCGGACCATCAGAAGGGTAGCCTTGTTGCGATAGAGGGGACCTTTGTTTGCGGCACCTTCAAGGGCGAGGTCGATGTACTTGATACCGTTCTGGGCAGCTTCGGTACGCTCGGGTGAACCTTCGGGGAGTGAAAGACCGAGGTTCTTGTAGCGGTTCGAGAGGATGAAGTAGTCGTTGAGGGTAGCGTCGCCTGCGTCAACATATTTCTGCATGAACTCCACTGCCTTGGCATCGTTCTCAAGGTCATTGTACATAGAGGAGATGTTGGCGAGAATCTGCTTGTTCTTCTCGGGGTTGAGCTCGTAAGCCTTGGTGTAGGCTTCGACTGCCTCCTGCGGACGTTTGAGTTCGCCGAGGATGTCACCGTAGGTGGTGTAGTCAGTTGCGGTGAACTTCGCGTTGGTGTGGGCGAAGAGCTTCTTTGCAGCTTCCTCAGCACCGGCATAGTCGTTGAGGGCAGCCTTGTTGAGCATCACCATACGCTGCATATACTCGTTGTCGGGGTCGGATGCGAGTACCTGATTTGCGACGTCAAGTGATTCCTGATACTTCTTGCCGAAGTAAAGGAGGCCGGAATAGCGCTGCTCGTCACCCTGGAAGTGGTTGGGGTTTTTGATGTACTTGCCATACTGCTCGGCTGCCTTGGTGAACTGGTTGCCGTCATAGTATTTCTCGGCAAGCTCGCTCTGGGCGAGGGCGGAGTTGGGGAGCTTCTGGTTGAGCTCGACGAGCTTGCCGATAGCGAACTCGGGGTTCACCTTGTTGTAGAGGTTTGCGTACTTGACGTATGCCTGAGGGTTGATGTCGCCGCTCTCCTCGTCGTAGATAATGGCCTGCTCGTAGAAACCGGCAGCCTGACCTATGTCGCTTGCCTTGGCCATGTCGCCTTTAAGCACATAGATCTGAGCCTCCTTGTTCTTTGAAACCTTCATCGCGTTGGCGATGTATTTGTCTATTTCCTTTGCATAGGTGGTGGGGTCGACGTTGAAGTATGCGCGTGCGATTGCAGCCATGAGCGAGGCATCCTTCTTGTTTGATTCGGAAGCCTGCTTGAAGTTGCGTTCAGCTTCGGACTTATTGCCGTTTTTGAGTGCGATCTGGCCGAGGCCTACATAGTTGTAGCCATAGGCGGGATTGGCCTGAATACCCTTGTTGAAATTGTCGGCAGCGGCCGAAGTGTTGCCGTTGTCAAGTTCAAGCGAACCGAGATAGAAATAGGAGATAGCCTTGTCGGTCGAAGGGTCGTTGAGAGTCTTTTCAAGGATGGTTTTGGCCTTGTCGAAACGTTCGGCGTTGTAGTAGTCGACACCGTCCTGATAGCCGCCGGTCTGAGCGAAGGCGGTCATGGCCATGCCTCCGATGACGAAGGAAAAGAATGTACGGAATTTCATTGTAGATGGTTTATTTTTGTTTTTATATTTTGCTCTGTATCGTCGGCGATTAAGAAGATATGTCTTGTCTGAGTCGGCTCCGACTCTGCCCTCAGGACATAGAAAAACAGGGCCCGTTTAGGCCTATATTATGTATTCTAACGCAAAATACGACATTTTATTTCCAATATGCAAGAATCTGACGGAAAATTTTGAAATTTCGAGAGCGGTTTAACAATAATTTTAAACTATCGTCAAACCGCTCTCTGAATTTTGGGGTTAATGATGTCGCGTGGGCTGTCGGGTGTGCCGGTTCTATTCGACTTCGACCATACGCGGACGTAGTGTCGCGGGAAGGATGCCTGTCATCTGGATTAGTTTCTGGCCTTGGAATCCGGTGACGAAGCTGTAAAAGCGGTGGGTAGTGGTGCCGCCGGGGGCGGTGGAAATCATGTAGACGGAGCGGAAGAGGGGATAGCTGCCGTCAAAGATGTATGCCTGATAGGGTTTGTATGCCTGAACTACATTGTTGCCGCGGATTTTCAGCACTTTCACGTCCTGATTGAAGTCAAGCATTGTGGTGTCGCTTTTCTCGACGGCCTGAGCAAGCTCCTCGACTGACTTTTCACGCCCCTTCATGTCGCTCGACACCCAGCTTACACCGATGACACCCATGGCGTTCTTGTTTTCAGCCACAGCCTTGAATACGTCGGGATTGGTCTTCACCGCCGAGACATTGGGGCCGAAAGGCTTGTCGCCGAGGATTGAATCACGCATATACTTTACGGTTGATGAGCCTTGGTGGTCGAAAATCACGTCGATTTCGCCGAGCTTGCAAGGTTCGACCTGATCCCAGCGGGTGACTTCTCCCGAGAGGATTTCGGCAATATCCTTGCGTGAAAGAATCTCGACAGGGTTGGCGGGATTAACGATGATGGCGAGTGCGTCGACGGCGATACGCTGCTGATGGACAAGTTTCTTATGGCTGCGCAGGTAACTGATTTCCTTCTCGGTGAGCGGACGGGCTACGACCGCCGACTTTACGCTGCCCATTGCCATGATGGAGTCGATACAGGCGTTCTCAGGCAGATAGTAGGCCACGACATCTTCCTTGGGATAGATGTATTCGTAGACGTTGATTTCCTGCTCCATGATGTTTTCAAACGATTCATCGCAGGCAACCTTGGCCAGCGGTGACGGCTGCATAGATGAAGACTTCTTGCCGCATCCGCTGAGGAGGGCAAGAAGTGCAAATGTCGTGACAGCCGCTATGCTCTTTAATGCTGTTGTCATGATGTTAATTCCGGTATGATTAGAGTAAGGGATGGACTTTACTTTTATTGAATCTTAGTCGTTACGTTCGTTGCCGTAGCCGGGATCAATCCCCTTGAACTGACGGTAGGCACGCCAAAGACCGTAGGCTGTAAAGAGGCCGCCGGCGACCCAACGAATCCATGTCCAGCTCGGGAAGAGAATATCAAAATAACCGCAGAAGAAAAGTATGCCTACTCCGACATAGATGATGATCATGATGATACCGAAGATGTTGCGCATAGCTGCGGGTGTACCTGTTGAATTTCGTTGAGCGCTCATAGTTGTATAGTTTAAAACGTTAATTTTGTTGAGTTTAGAGTGGAGTCGGACGGCAGAGCCGTCAACATTGATGATTATTTATAAATTTAACAATCGGTAAACGCGAAAGTTCGCAGTCTGAAGGAGATTAATTTAGGGGGAGCCCTGTTTTTTGCGTACCTTTGCAGAAATGCTTCAATATAATTCCTGATTTGATTTATGAAACTTATTGAGAATCTCCACAAAGGTAAATGGGTCTATGGATTCGACGATGAAATCCACCGTATGCTGCTCGAGAATGAGGAGCGTTGTTTTGAACTTAACTCACTCTCTCCGCTGAGGGTCGAGGAGCGTAAGGCTATCATCAGGAACATATTCGGAAGCATAGGCGAACCTTTCACGCTTCACTCGCCGTTTCACTGCGATTTCGGAAAGCATATCCACATCGGGCGTAACTTCACCGGCAATTTTAACCTTACAATTCTTGACGAGGGGGTGGTCACTATCGGCGATAACGTGTTCATCGGCCCCAACTGCGGCATCTACACCATCAACCATGCCCTTCTCCCCGAGCAGCGCAATGTCGGGGTGATGCGTGCAAAACCTGTGACCATCGGTGACAATGTCTGGCTTGGGGCTAACGTCACTGTCCTCCCCGGAGTGACGGTAGGTGAGGGATGTGTGATTGGCGCAGGAAGCGTCGTGACGGGCGATTTGCCTCCGTTCAGCCTTTGTGTCGGGAATCCTTGCGGTGTAATCCGCCGGATTACCGAGGCTGACCGCGTGACTCCCGTGGAGGACTGAATTTTATTGGAGCCGAATCTGCTGACTGCGCGGGAGGGTGTCCCAGCTTAACAAACCTAACAGCTCCGTTGGGGTGGATGGGCGTTCTGTCTCCGTCAGTCCTGCCAGCCATGCTATCCGTCCGACTGTCTCCTCCGGGCTATGATGGCGGCGGAGTTCCTCCATGCTGAGTGAACTGTCGCGTTTCGAGAGCCTTTGTCCGGCAGAGTTGCACAGGAGCGGGAGATGGACATAGCGTGGGGCTTCAAGACCGAGGAGACGGTAGAGATAGAGTTGCTGTGCAGTGGAAAGCAGAAGGTCGCACCCCCTCACGACCTCGGTCACTCCCATCAGCGCGTCGTCGACCACGACGGCAAGCTGATAGGCCCAAGCTCCGTCGGCACGCCTGATTACAAAATCGCCGCAGTCGTGCGCGAGGTTGCTGCTCTGGCTTCCGAAAATGCGGTCTGTGAAGGTGATGGTCTCGTCAGGAACATAGAGCCGGGTGGTATATGGCCGGTCGGGGAGCGGGGCGGCATTTCCGTCGGGGAAACCGTCGGGACGGCAGGTGCCTTGATAGATGATGCGTCCGTCAGACTGATGAGGAGCCTGCGTCGCCATGATGTCGGCGCGTGTGCAGGTACAGGGGTAGGTCAGCCCCGTGCGGTTCAGCCGTTCAAGATAGTCGGAATAGATTTCTCCGCGCCGACTCTGGCGGTAAGGGCCGTTAAGTCCGCGGTCGTCCAGCCCTCCTTCGTCCCAGTCGAGTCCGAGCCATAGGAGGTCATCCTCAATCTGCCGGGCGTAGTCGGGTTTCGAGCGTTGCGGGTCAAGGTCTTCGATACGCAAAATCCATTTGCCTCCCGACTGTCTTGCGGACAGCCACGAGAGGAGGGCGGTGAAGATGTTGCCGAGGTGCATACGCCCGGTCGGAGACGGAGCGAAACGCCCGACTACGGGTTGCTGCGGTTTGTTGGATTGTGTTTCTGACATGATGACGGTGAATTTTAATCCACCGCAAAAATAGTCAATAATCCCCGAATCGCCTAATCCTTCCCCTGTCGTCCGGCTTATCGGCGGCGGTTGCGCAGGAGAATCCATATCACCACGGGTGCGCCGAAGAGTGGGGTGACGGTGTTGACAGGCAGCACGGAGTCGGCGGGCAGCACGCACACGAGATTGCAGCAGAGGGTGACGGCCGCCCCGACGAGAAGCGTCGCGGGCATCAGTATGCGGTGGTTGTCACTGCGGAAAATCAGTCGGGCGATGTGAGGCACTGAGAGACCGAGAAACGACACAGGGCCGCAGAAGGCGGTGATGGTAGCCGTCAGTATGCCAGTGGCAAGGAGCAGAAGATTGCGCACACGGGTGAGGTTTATGCCGAGATTGCGCGCGTAGCCGTCGCCGAGCAGCAGCAGGTTGAGAGGTTTGACGAGCAGAAGGGCGAGAGCGATTCCCGCAAGGGTCAATCCGCTGAAAAGTGGCAGACGGTCAGTCGACACGCCGTTGAATGTGCTCATGCCCCACATCACATAGCTCTGAATCCCTTCCGCGGTCGCAGCGTAGTTGAGCAGCATAATGGCCGATGATACGAGGTAGCCAATCATTATGCCGGTGATAAGGAGCATAAGGTCGTTTTTCAGTACGGTCGAGAGCGACAGCAGAATACCCATGACAAGCAGACTTCCGAAAAATGCACCGATTATGACCGCCGCATATCCTCCGACAGAGAACACTCCTGCGGTGATGGTACCGCCGAAAAGCAGCATGACAAGCGCCACGCCCAGACTTGCGCCTGAACTGATGCCGAGAATCGAGGGACCGGCAAGCGGATTGCGGAAAGCGGTCTGGAGCATCAGGCCGGAAGCCGCAAGTCCGGCGCCGGCAAGCATGGCAGTGACAGCCATCGGGAGACGGCTGCCGAGAACGATAAACTCGGAGACCCCTCCCTGTCCGCGTCCAAGCAGAATGTCGGCCACGTCGCCCCAAGGCAGACTGACCGAACCGACGAACAGGTTAAGAAGAAAAAGAAGGATGACCGAGATTGTCGTTAGGATGAATTTCATTTCAAAGGTGTGAAATAGCGGTTGACAGTATCACCGTCCAGCACTTCGGGATGGATGACGCGGATAAGGTCGTGGAGCAGCCAGTGGGGATGGAATGGAGTCTGCTCGTAGTAGTTGATTTTTTCGGTATTGCAACCGTAGACGTTTTTGAGTTTGAAGGCTTTGAACTGGCCGTAGAGCGGATTGTCGGCGGAGAGTTCACGGAGGGTCTTGTCGGTAGCCTGCCCGTAGCGGATAAGCCATATATCAGCATCGCCACCGTCGTGAAGCACCTGCTCACCCGCAAGTCCTACGCTTCCCGCGTTGCCCTTCCCGACAAACGGATTTGTGCCCCCCGCGTCGGTGATGTAGGTGCCCATTGTTGATTTGGCTGTCGGGACATACCAGCTATTGCCGTAAAGACGGTCGATAAGCACTTTGGGTTTTGTGTCGACAGTGGCTGTCAGGGATTTCAGTTTATTGTAGTCGGCCTCGATTTCCGAGAACATTTCGGAAGCCCGCGCCTCGCGGCCGAAGAGTATGCCGTAGAATTTCATCCACTCGGTGCGTCCGAGCGGGGTACTTTCCATATAGTCGGCACATTCGATGATGGGGATTCCCATCTGTCCCGGCTTACCATAGTTGCCGGAGTTTTCAAAAGGGGAGAGGAGCATGGCATCAGGGTTGAGCTGGATGATGCGCTCGACGTTGGGCGAGGAGCTGTTGCCGCAGTCTGCGACCCTTCCGTCGGCTATACGCTGGAGGAGCTCGGGATTGTGGATATATTGTGCATCGCAGACACCTCCGATGGCATCGCGCGCACCGAGTTCACCGATGAGTGACTGATGGACCGTCGAGTAGACGAGGACATTCCGGAGCGGGACTCTGACCACCGTTCCCTCAGGAATCCCTTTGAGCGTATGGATACTGTCGGGGACAAGGATGTAGGTGTGGAGCATTTTTGTCGTGTCCCACGGATTGCGGATGGTGGCCTTGATGAAACCGTCGTGCTGTTCGAGGGTCAGGTTCTTGGCATAGTCGAGGCGGATGGTATCACCTGTGGCACACGTTGTGGAATTAAGGCTATTGCCCCCTTTGCAGGAGTGCAGAAGGGGCAATAGCAGGGCAGCTATAAGAGATAGAAAAATTGAATGTCTCATTTAGAATACGAAGCAGGCAGCACCGACACCGGCATCATACTTGGTTATGAAATCTCCGTCAGCAGTGTATTCATTTACATAAAATGGTTCTGAGTAAGCACTTTTTGCCGATAGGCTGGAAATGAATATATGTCCGGTAGATGGTTCGATTCCGATACCCTGCGGTACGGCGATGTTGGCGAAATCAAGAGATTTTTTTGTATTGCTTGAAATCGTGTAGAGCATATATTCAGTGTCTGTACCATAGAAAGGATCATTAACGAGATAGAGTTGATTGCCGTTGATTGCCATCATGGTCGCCGGGAAAAGGTCCTCGACAGTGTCGTTATTCTTGATTTGTTTCAGCATGGCGGGTACATCTCCGTAATTGCCCATGCAGATGACAAAAATGTCCGAACCGTTTGATTTGATTTTGGTTGGATTGAGGCCAACCTCAATTTTTTTCTCCTCGGTAAAAGTTGAAAGATTGATTTTTGAGACAGTCTTGCCATTGACATAACCATTGGTGTNGTTCATGCCGTCTGAGTTAGTGACATAGAGATAGTCACCGGCGATAGCGATTTCCTCGGGATTCGGTCCGACTTTCACGGTCTTGTCTATGGTTAAAGTTTTGGTGTCGAGGCGTGATACATATCCATCATACATGGAAATNTAGACATAGTNNCCNTTNGCTGCNAGGTCGCGGGGTTGTGTGCCTGTGCTGTTGAGGGTTATCGTTTTCTCTGATTTGAGAGTCTTTTTATTGACTACNTCAATGACNTTTGANTGNTANACNGCGATATACATTCTGTCGCCGTAAATTATGGCATCCTGCGGGGTGTCGCCGAGTACNCGCCCGTTGACNTCACGGTAAACATTCTGATATGCNNTNCCGGTTTCGTAGTCAATNTTTGTCAGGCTTCCGGGAATATTATTCCTCATATTGCCCTGATTCAACACGAAAGCTCCGTAATACTCGCCTTCGATTCGCTTGTCGGAATTATCGTCGTCATCGCTGCAAGCCGTGAAGCATAGGGCGCAGAGAGCGATGGCAAAAATCTTTTTCAGTTTCATAANTGGTTTGTGAAAAAAATGGAATGATGTTTTTGATTTTTATTATGTGGATATCCTTAATTTTTTTGCATCAGAGTGTGAATTTCACTGTTATTCGCCATGACCGTCCGGGCATCGGGTAGCGCGCCACGACCACATATTGGCGGTTGAGGAGATTCATCAGGTCGCCGCGCACTTCGAGGTTGTGACCCCGTAGGCCGAAGACACGNTAGGCNGTCAGACCCACGTCGGCATAGCCTCCGAGTCGGGTGTCAGGATTGTTGTGGTTGGTGGCGTAGCGTCCGCTGACGGCGGTCGTGTGTACCGACAGATTGACCCACGGATTCTCATAGCTGACGGTCACATTACCGGAATGACGCGGAATGTAGGCAATCTGTTTCTTGTACTCGTTGACCTGCGAGCGTGTGCGAGGNTCGGCGCGCTGATAGCTGTAATTGCCTGTCAGGAGTATCTGCTGACGGCGGCCNACGTTGAATGTCGCCGTCTCCGTGAGGTCGAGACCNAAGATGCGNGCCTTGTCGAGATTGACCACCGTCCAGACAAACATATTGTAGGGGATGGCTACGATTTTATCCTTGACATTATTGACNTAGGCATCNGCGGTCACTTCAAGGTTCGGAAGCCANGNNACCGAGGGTGTNCGGTAGGTCACGCCGACGTTGAACTGATTGGCNGTCTCGGGTCTTACGTCAGGATTACCNTAATGATAGAANTAGGTCTCGTTGAANGTCGGCATACGGAATATGTTCTTGTANGAGAGGCGGAGGAAGAACATATTGTCGGCAAACGGCTGCACCGATACACTCGCCGAGGGTGAAAGNCGGCTGTAATCGCGCGCNCCTTCACCGAGCTTGGCGCTGTTGGAGTAGACCGAGCCGAGCAGACGCGCCGAGGCGGTCACGCGGCGGGTNCGGAAGCGNGCGGTCAGNGATTGCAGCACCGAATGGCGNCGCGGGAAAGTCTCGGTCGTTAGATTGCTTGTGAAGTTGTTGAAAAAATAGTCGGCTGAATAGTCNAGCGCCCAACGGTCGGTCGGGAGAAAGAGGAGACAGGCNCTTGCGTATGCCTCGCGCTGCCAATAGTTCTGGTTCAGCTCTCCGCCGGGATATTTTCCGTTCTCGTCATGGTAAAACGANGAAGCCCAGTTAAATTTNCCGTGGAGTTGCAGCGACCACTTTGATGTGAANGCGTTGCGGTATTGNAGTTGNCCGAAGAAATTGCGGTCGCGGAGTGTCTCGTGGTTCTCGTTGGTGTAATAGATTGCGGGGCCGGGAATCTGGCGGTCGTTGTCGTAATAGTAGAGCTTCGCGCTGAGGTTTGAGCGGCTGTCGGGNCTCCAGATGGCATTGAGTTCGCCGTGGCCGCTGTTCATGCGTGAATTGTTGCGCCGTTCAGTGACGGTGTGCTGCCCGTTTTTGAGGCGGAAGGGATAATCGTTTTCAGCGTATGTATAGTCACCGATGAGGTTCATCGAAAACTTCTCGGTGAAGGCTTTGCCGACGCGGACGTATGGGTTGACGTAGCCGAAAGAGCCGTATTTCACCTGAGCCGTCAGGTCGAGCGGCTTATCGGGGTCNGGACGGCGGAAACTTGAAATGCTGAACGAGGCAGCCGATGCCGCGACGCGCGCCGGCTGGAAGATGTCGTCGTTGTCGCCGATGACCATCGAGAGTGATTCGACATTGTCGAGCGAATAGCGCGCCACGTCCACCTCTCCGCTCTGGCAGTCACTGAGGACTATGCCGTCATAGACCACNGCCGTGTGCTGTGAACCGAGACCACGCACCGACACGGTTTTCAATCCACCNAGTCCGCCGTAGTCGCGGAGNTTCACTCCCGGCAGACGGTGGATGGCATCGGAGATGTCGGTCACGCCGAGACGGTTGAACTGTGCGTTGTCGAGTTTGAAGACGGGAGCGGTGCTTTTCAGGGTCTTCGCGGCTTTCCGGCTTACGACCGTCACCGTGTCGAGTTCGATTTTCGAAGGGGTCTGTGCGGATATGACGATAGGGAGCGCAGTCGTTGCAAGCACTCCGGCGACAAAACGCACCATGACGGTGGCGACATCTGATGACCTGAAAAAANTTGAGTTATGTTCTCTCATCCTCGAAAGAAAAACATTGGTTAGGTAGTGCATCGGCAGGTCTTCGGACTTATTCCGGGGAATACGGAGGGGGAAGCGATGCCTGTTGGCAGTGTTCGTACCCTCTTTTTCANCTCCGCCTTCCCAGAAGCGTTGACCGCTTCCAGTGGCTCGTGGGCTGACCCTTCAAATGGAAATTACCGCAGCGGGACTGTCCGGGATTCTCACCCGTGTTCCCTTTTAATCGCAGGATGTCACGCCTGCGAACCGTTGCGGGGGCAAAATTACAACAAAATTTTAGAATTGCAAACGTTTGCTGATACGTTTTGTGGATTGTCATACCCATTTTGTGGTTATCGGCTTTCCGTTGGCTTTTTCTCAATTAATTTAAGTAAATTTGCGTTATATTTAATGAGATTGAACAATAGCCTTTCTCACCAAGTTTAAAAACGGTCAGCGCAAGCCCTGCATCCGTAGGATTCGACAATTTTTATCTATCCCCCTGACGGTGTAGATTTTGATACAGCTATTTCCGAAAACTCAAAAACATACAAGCTATATGAAAGAAATTAAAGATATGGAATTCGGAGGCGAACGCCCCCTCTTTGCCTCTCACGACCTCAAACTCGTCAATGTAACCATCCANGCCGGTGAATCGGCTCTCAAATGCTGCACCGACATTGTTGCGGAAAAATGCCGTTTCGAGGGTAAGTATCCTTTCTGGCACGTCGACCGCTTCGAGGTGCGTGACTGCCTTTTCACTCCCGGCGCACGCGCCGCNCTCTGGTATTCGCGCGACCTTACGATGACCGACACACTCGTCGAGGCTCCGAAGATGTTCCGCGAGATGGACAACCTGTCGCTGACCAACGTGAAGATTCCCGATGCACAGGAGACGATGTGGCACTGCCGCGGCGTGAAGCTCCGCAACGTCGAGGTGGCNAACGCCGACTACCTTTTCATGCACTCGTCTGACATCGACATCGACAACTACCGTCAGCAGGGCAACTATTCGTTCCAGTACTGCAACAATGTCGTCATCCGCAACGCCGTCATCGACTCTAAGGATGCTTTCTGGAACACGGATAACGTCACCGTCTATGATTCCGAACTCACCGGCGAGTACCTCGGCTGGCATTCNAAGAACCTCCGTCTCGTCCGCTGCCGCATCTCCGGCACNCAGCCCCTCTGCTATTGCGAGAACCTTGTCATGGAGGACTGCACCATGGCCGAGGATGCCGACCTCGCTTTTGAGGATTCGGAACTCAACGCAGTGGTCAACTCAGCCATCACGAGCGTGAAGAATCCGCGGACGGGTNCAATCAAGGCTCAGTCGATAGGGGAGACCATCATTGACGANAATGTACTCGCCCCCGCCGACTGCGTGATTACAACTGAAAACTGACACGGACTAACCTAAAAGATAAGATTACATAATGGCACAGGATTTCAATTTCGACAAAATTGTGCTTCGCCGAGGCACGGGATGTATCAAGTGGGACGAACGCCACGACGTGATACCCCTCTGGGTGGCCGACATGGATTTTCAGGCCGCTCCCTGCATCCTCGAAGCACTCCACCGCCGTGTGGACCACGGAGTGTTCGGCTACACTTACGTCGATGATGATTACTACGATTCGCTCATCGACTGGTTCAGCTCNCGTCACCTCTACACGTTCAACCGCAGGGATGTCATCTACATCCCCGGTATTGTCCCCGCGCTCTCGGCCATCGTCAAGGCTCTTGCACCNGCAGGTTCGGGCGTGATTATCCAGACTCCGGTCTANAACTGCTTNTTCTCGTCGATACGCAACAACGGCTGCCGTGTGGTCGAGAATCCGCTCCTGCGCCGCGACATCTCGGACAGCGAGTTTACCTACGACATGGATTTTGTCGGGCTTGAACGTCTTGCCGCCGATCCCTCCAACGTGCTTATGATTCTCTGTAATCCTCACAATCCCGCAGGGCGTGTNTGGACTCACGAGGAACTTGAAAAGGTGCGCGACATCTGCCGCCGCAACGGTGTGACGGTCATAAGCGACGAGATTCACAACGAACTCACCATGCCNGGCTACCGCTATGTCCCNTACGGCACGGTCGACCCGAAAGCCATCGTGTGCATATCCCCCTCGAAGGCCTTCAATATTGCCGGACTNCAGATTGCCAACATCGTCGCTCCNGACGAGACTCAGCGCGCCCTCATCGACCGTGCGGTCAACATCAACGAGGTCTGCGACGTGAATTCCTTCGGAGTCGTCGCCCTCCGTGCCGCCTATTCTTCGGAAGGAAGCGAATGGCTTGAAGCTCTCAGAAGCTATCTCCATGCCAACTACCTCTTTTTCCGCGAATATATGCTCAATCATCTCCCGCAGTGTCCGATAGCCACACTTGAAGCCACCTATCTCCCGTGGGTCGACATCTCGGCNCTCGGGATGGGTTCCGACGAGCTTGTCCAGCGTCTGCTCGACGAAGCCCGCGTGTGGATCAACTCAGGCGTGATGTATGGAGCCGACGGNTATGTGCGTTTCAACATCGCCTGTCCGCGCAACACTCTCGAGGAGGGACTTGAACGCATCTGCCGTGTGCTGAAAAACAATGGCTGACATATCGCTTATCCGCTCNGGTGCGCCTCTCGGGTTCGGTCAGCAACTGAAGCTGACCGCCCAGTTGTCGTGGCCTGCGATGATGGCNCAGCTTTCGAGCATCATGATGCAGTACATCGANGCTGCGATGGTCGGTCGTCTCGGTGCTGACGATTCCGCCGCTGTCGGCCTCGTCTCGACGAGCCTCTGGCTTTTCTGGGGCATCTGTTCAGCCGTCACTGTCGGTTTTTCCGTTCAGGTGGCTCACCGTATAGGAGCCTCCGACCATGATGGCGCGCGCCGCGTCCTCCGCCAGTCGATTGTGGCGTGTCTGCTGTTCAGCCTCTTTGCCGTAATCGTNGGNGCGGCCATAGCCTATCCGCTCCCTCACTGGCTCGGAGGNACGGANGTGGTCTGCCCNAAAGCGTCGCTCTACTTCCTTGTCTTCATCCTCGCCCTTCCGCTCCTCACGATGAACTATCTCGGCGGTGCAATGCTCCGCTGTGTGGGCAACATGAAGGTTCCCGGAGGATTGAACGTCATGATGTGTGTCCTCGACGTGATTTTCAATTTCTTCCTGATTTTNCCCTCGCGTGAGGTCGGGATGTTCGGTCAGACATTCCTCGTCCCCGGTGCAGGGCTNGGGGTACTCGGCGCAGCACTCGGAACAGTCTCTGCGGAAGTGGTGACGGCGGGAGNCATGATGTGGTACCTCTGCGTCAAGGAGAAATCCATCTGNCTGAAAGGTCATCCGGGGTCGTTCCGTCCTACGCGCGGNGTGCTGTCGAAGGCCATGAGGGTATCGGCACCGATGACGCTCGAACACGCCGTGATATGCGGTGCGCAGATAGCCGTCACGGTGATTGTCGCGCCACTCGGCGTCATGGCGATTGCCGCTAATGCCTTCGCNGTCACAGCCGAGAGTATCTGCTATATGCCGGGCTATGGTATAGGCGACGCGGCAACCACCCTTGTCGGCCAGAGCTACGGCGCGAAGCGTCTCGACCTTGCGAAGCGTTTCGGCTATATCACCGTAGGACTCGGAATGGTCACTATGACGGTCATGGGTGTGGTGATGTATGTCTGCGCCCCGTGGGTCATGGAGCTTATGACCCCTGTCGAGGGTATTCAGACCCTCGGTGTGGAGTCGCTGCGAATCGAGGCGTTTGCCGAACCTATGTTTGCCGCCGCCATCGTCAGNTACGGTGTGATGATAGGTGTCGGCGATACCATCCTGCCGGCGGCAATGAATTTCGGAAGTATATGGCTCGTGCGATTGCCNATAGCCGCCCTCCTCGCCCCGACTATGGGGCTTGCGGGTGTATGGCTGGCAATGTGNATCGAACTTTGCTTCCGAGGCGCAATATTCCTATGGAGGCTTTTCTCCGGCGCATGGCTTAAAAAGGGCTTGAAGACCGATTGAGNCTGAATCAATGNCCGATGAATAATAGNAAGGAGGCTGTGTAATTACACAGCCTCCTTTCTATTCCCATTGTCAATTAAGAAGGAAAAGGGCTTTGGATGTCAGCCTGATAAAAAATATGTAATGTGATGNAAAATTAATGCNTTTGCANCACATTACAAAATAAAAGTTCACAAGCAGTAAACTGCTGAGGACGNTCAGTTATTTTCTTGGCACCGACACATCGGTCACGGAGCCTGCTTTCCATTCGGCTATGTNGACGTTCACAAGCACGCGGTCACTGATGATGGGNTCACCGGGCTTGGGGTCGCTCGGGTCGTGGAGTCCGACACCGTTGGAATAGTTCAGGGTATATGTATAGACATAGCCCGGCTTCCACTCATCACCTATNGGGAGAGCAGCCCAACCGAAAGCCTTCACTTCCGCGGAGTTGGCTGCAAGGTCGTATTTCGATGTAAGGGCGGCATCGGTGAAGTAGTCGTCACCCTGACGGTAAAGGCGNGTCTNCACGGCTTTCTTTGTNGACTTATCGACCGCAAAATAGATGATNTCCATGCCGTCGGTNTCGTCGGCNTAGGGGTAGACAATCNTTCCATTGTCGTAAGGAGTAGTGTCGGTCACTCTCAGCAGCACGCTGAAATACATTCCTTCGGCGTTNTCGCTGCCGTTGGCTCCGTTCTCCTTATATTTCCACGCNGGATTGACCGAGGGAATGAGCATGGCGGAATTGTCATAGCTGTTTTCACCTCCGACCTTACTGCCGAGGATGGATACGGCTTTGTCTGCTGTNATGGGCGANNCATCGGTATTGTCGAGCGACACAATTTGGTCGCCGTTGCGGAAGATGTANTCGACCNTTCCCTTGTTGACCGATTCCCATACGCCTGCTTTTGAAGCNTCGTCGGCATCTGANGCAGATGTGAAGGCGAACACTCCCTGAGTGCCGACTCCGCCGAGTCTTACACCCGCAATCTCCANNTTNTAGCTTTTGGACGCACCCCACGCNTTGAGTTGGATGCGGCTTAACTGATGGTGGAAATTGAGGGTGATGCCATCTTCTTCGTCGTCCAGCAGTCTGCCGGAAGCCATGGCGGTGATGAAGTCGGACTGCGAGGCGATGTCGCGTGCGATACGGAAGCCGGAGAGCTTATAGCTTTCGGCTGCNATGCTTTCCCCCTCAGCAGGTGAGGGAAGGGTGAAATCGGCATCGCCGAANCCNCCNGCCTGACGCATATCTTCGCATGACGGAGCAAAGGCTANGAAATTTAGACGGTCATCGTTGTTGGGCCAGTAGCACTGNGGATCGTANGATATGAACTTGTCGGTTGTGCTTTTGCTGAATGTCTTATACAGGAAATAGGGAGTGACGGAGGTAGAAGCGGCAGTGAAACCTGANACCTGAAACTTCTCAATGTTCGAGCTTGTCACTTCGGTGGCGCGTGTGGTGACTTCGGGGAGCGAGGCACGGAATTCAATCCTGCCCGCCTCCTTGGGATTTTCGCTACCCACCTCCTCCTGCGAACATGAAGCAGAGAGCAGAAGTATGCCNAAAAGTGAATATGTCAGTCTGNGCTTAGTCATGAATATGTGATTTCAAAGNGTTATCGTTTAGGAACATTTAGATCTGAATCATAGCCCTCGGCGGGAGTCCATTCATTGATGGTCACGTCAAAAGGAATCTTACCTCTTTCAAGGATAGGGTCACCCGGTTTGGGATCNTCCGGGTCGTGCCATCCGATACCGTCGGAATAGTTGAGCTTGTAGGTGTAGATTTTACCTGCCTCCCATTTTGCAGCGACAGGGAGAGCAGCCCATCCGAAGCCNCGGATTTCCTCNGTGGCTNTGGGAGTGTATTTGGCNGCNTCNCTCTTTTCGGAGGTGGTGTAGTAGGCATCGTCAATCTTATAGAGGCGCTTGGTGACTTTGCCATCCTTGTCAACCGCGAGATATATGACNGTCATATTGTCGCGGTCGTTGGGATAAGGATAGGCCACCTCGTTCTCCTTATTCTTCACCCTCAGGAGGATGCTGAAATACATTTTATCGGTGGAATAGGGGATAGCTTCAATCGCNGGGTCTTTCTTGCCCTCCCACGCCTCGATTCTTTTGGACATGGGTATGACCATGGCAGGTCCCGCCGTCCCCATGACAGATGCGGCTTCATTCTCGGAAGCATGGCTTGCGGCACTNTTGCTCAGGACTACAATCTCCTCACCGGTCGAGAAGATATGCTCGACGGATGCCTGATGTCCTTCGGNGTTGAGCCAAGGCGAGGCTGAGGTTGAAAGGGCGGACAGGTTGAAGTCACCCTCCACAAGAGGATTGCCGATACGCACACCGGCTATCTCGAAATCGTATTTNTCATTTGCACCCCANGCCGAGAGTTCGACGCGTGTCAACTGGTGCTTGAAGTCAAGTTCGATTCCCTTGTCGGCATTTTCCACCAGCGAACCGGAGGCGTAGGCCGTGAGGAAGTCAACCTGAGCGGCAATCTCCGTCGACACATGGAATTTTTCAATGCGATAGTCAAGGACGGCTTTACCCTCGGTGAGTCNGGAGGCGTTGACAAAGTTGAAAAAGCCGCTGCCGGAGGCCTTTTTCAGACTGTCGGCCGAGGGGTAGTAAGCGAAGAAATGCAGCTTGCTTTGGGCATCGGGCCAAATACATTTGTTGTCTCCTTGTGAGAGGAAACGGCCTGATGCGTCCTTTTGGAAGCAGACATCGTTGAAATAGGGTGTCAGCGCTCCCGACAGAGTGTCGACCAGCTCGGCATTGTCAGGATTGAAGCAGGTCACCTGACAGGTATTGAAATTGTCCGAAGAAACCACCCCTGCGCGTGTCTGGGTGACANCAGGCAGATANGAACGGAAATATATCCGGTTGCCGTCGCCGGGATGTTCAATCTTCGAAGGTTCATCCTGTGAGCATGACGGCAGTACGAACAGGGAGCCGAGGGCGANATATATGAGTTTTTTCTTGATCATTGATTGGTTTGTTGGAGGTCAGTTCTGTATTTTTCAGGGGACAATTACATCAGGGTCATAGTCATCATTCTTAGTGGCATATTCCCATCGGTCTACACTTACNCCCCATGAAATGGTGGACTTGCCTACGATGGGTTTGCCNGGNTCNGGATCGTCAGGGTCATGCACNCCGATACCCTCNGAATAATTCAGGGTGTAGACATAACGTTTTCCGGCATCCCANTCGACATCGACAGGCACTGCCGCCCACCCGAAATCCTGAATTTCCACCCCTTCGGTTGCAACGTATGGCTGCTGAAGCTCAGGGTCGGTGAAGAATGTCCCTTCCGTCAGGCCGGGGTAGAGACGTGTGATNATTTGTCCTGACCGGTCTACCGCATAGTGGATGACGGTCATTTCGTATGGCTTGTCGGGATAGGGATATATNTTGTAGCCTGATGCAGCATCGGTGACTCTCAGGAGGATACTGAAATACATCTTATTGGTGGCGTAGGGCTGCATGGCGATGTTAGGATCGGCAAGACCTTCCCATTTCGGATTGACTGTCGGGATGACCATAGCGCAGCCTCCTTGTCCCATGATGGATTCTGCCGATTCAACNGTGTTGTGTTCAGTGTGGGTTATATGGAAAATCCTGTCGCCGCTTGCAGGAAGCTGTCCGTCGGCGGTATTGCCACGGTAGAGGTATTCCACCTTNTCATTGACGGCCTGTATGTCGGTTTTCCAACTGCCGGAGGCAGACGGTGTGTCGGTATCGGAGAAGATGAAGACATCCTCCACCACAGGATTGCCCAAGCGCACACCGGCTATGTCAAAGTTGTAGGCGACGCCCGAACCCCATGCTTTCAGCTCCACCTGACTCATCTGATGGTGGAACGCGAGTTCGACGCCATTGTTGAAATCCTTCCATCTCTCGCCGGAGGCTTCGGCGGTCACGAAGTCGAACTGCCGTGAAATGTCGGGGTTGACACGCACGGTGCCGANACGGTAGCCGACGGCAGTGGTGGAATTGATTTCANTAGAGGTGTTTATCAGATTAAAATATTGGCTTCGGTTNGCNTCAGTGATGGCGGAATTGTTGTTTGCCATGACCGCGCGTGAGGGGGAGAAAGCTAAAAATTTAAGGAGTCCGCCACCNGCAGGCCAGTCTCGCGGCCCTTCGGCCGGTGATGATATGTATGTCACGGACGCGGGGGTGGAACGGCGGATGAAAGTGGCGTCTTCNAAATAAGGAATGATAAAACCTGCCGCATCTTTATTGATATCACCTGTATTAAAGCACGTCACCTGAAACGATTCAAGATGGTCAAGCGTCATATCCTCGGCTCTTGACGTGGCGACATCCGAGAGGGAGGGNCGGAAATAGATCTCCCCGCTCGACCAGTCGATCTCCGACTCTGCCGCCTCCTTCGAACAGGAGGCAGCAGAGAGGAGCGTCGCAAGAGCAAAATATGTCACTCTTATTATTTTCATATACTTTTAATTCAGTTGACAATGGGGTAATTCATACCCCGGAACATATATTACGGCTTCGATTTATTCTGCCGGAACTACGGTATTGTGGTACTGTTCATCCCAGTTCACGACGGAAACAGAGAATGTGATGCCTGAACCGATGATGGGAGTGCCGGGTTTCGGATCCTCGGGATCCTGAACACCTACACCGTTAGAGAAGTCAAGGGTGTAGATGTATTTCTTGCCACGTTCCCAGTTGACACCGACAGGCACAGCAGCCCATCCGAATTCGACAATTTCGTTGTTGGCTCCGACTGCGGCTGTACTTGAAGGTACGCGACCGATGATTTTGTTTGAATTCTTCTCTTTTTCAAGATAGACCACATTCATAGTGGTGTTGTTGCCGTAGGGATAGATCTGCGGTGTATTTACTTCCGAAGCATCCGGTTTGAGAGTGACACGGAGGAGAATACTGAAATACATATCACCTTCCGGACTGTCGGCNCTCCAAGGTTTCGGGTCCTTGCCGTCCATGGCTGCACTATATTTGGATGCAATCCAAGGATTCTCTTCTCCGGCCCATGCNCCGTTTTTGGTGGGAAGCACCATTGCGTTGCCNCCCTTACCCATGATGGAGACGGCGGTAGCGGCTGTCGTGTGTGCGGGAGTGGTGACNACCTGACCGCCGGAAANGTTGTTGAAGACACCCATACGGTATATTTCATCNCCTTCACCGTAGATATATTCTACCGGAAGTCTCTGAGGATCCTTCGAGATACCCCACTGGCCACCTTCGGGATTGCTTACATTGCCNTCGGCATCGCAGAAGTTGAAGATGGCGGAACCTGTATAGGGGCGNCCTAACCTTACACCGGCAATCTCGATGTTGAACTCCTTGTNACCCGAGAAGGCTCTGAGCTCGATGTTGGAAAGCTGGTGTCTGAATTTAAGNTCCACACCTAANTGAGCNTCATCTTCNCTNTTGGGAGTAGGNGCTGCTATGTGGGCTGTGATGAAGTCAACCTGCTTGGAGATGTCTGTCGCAACGTAGAATCGTCCGAGTTTGAAGCCCTTGTAGAGCTGTATGCCGTTGAACGTGGAGTTCTGCTGTCCCATAGGGTCAAGCGCCACTCCGTCCTGACACAGGTTGAAGAACTGTATGCCCTGTGTGTAGTTGGAAAGAAGGGTAGAGTAATTTTCAGCATTAGTGTCAAGCTGNGTCATAGCGGCAGCCTGTATCTCTTCAAGAGAGGGAGCGTAAGCAAAGAATTCAACCTGTGAGGCCACCTCCTGTGNGGGCCACTTCTGATTGCTGGTACTGGCATAGAGATTTGCTCCCATCTGGTAGAAAGGCTCATCCCAGAAGAGAGAATCGGGGAGTTCTCCTCCGACGGCCTTGTGGNTGTTGGGATAGGCGGTAACATAGAANGTNGCCGGATTGGANGTGTAATCGAGGGNCGGATTGACACGNCTGATTACGCCGGCNCGGAACGAGATAGGTAANCCATCATTAGTCGGTCGTTCCTGAGGCACTTCTTCTTGTGAGCAGGAGGCAAGAATAATCAAACCACCTGCGATTGCAGTTAAAGAAAGTCTGTTCATAAATAAAGAGGGTTATAGAATTATTGATTGATTTATTTATTTGCTTGGATTAATGTTTCTGTGGAATATCTGTCAGACTTGCAAATCGAAATGATAGGTGTCCCAACTGTCNATTTCCACGCTCATGCCTCCCTGTTCGGGAGGAGTGACGGNTTCGTCGGGTAATTCCGGCAGTTTCAGTCCGTATATCTTGATGCTGACATTGCGTGGNTCGGGAGCTTTGTTCACCTGATCGGACACGTCGAATGTGTAGAAATTACCGGTTCTGTTTTTTAAGGCGATATAGAGACATATCTTGTGAGGACGCTCATCGCCTACGGGGAGACCGAATGTAAGGAANTCGGAACGCAGGGATGACAGTCGGTCGTCNGCGGTAAGTGTGAACGTGTGGGANACAGGTTCGGATGTGGCCGACATCCTTCCCGGATAGTAGCCTCCCGCGAGTGACGAGATGGTGGCATCTATGTGAAGGTCGGCATTTTTAAGATTTTCCACATCCACAAATTCCACAGAATAGTGGCAGACAAGTTCTTCGGGGAANAATGTCACNGTCTGTTTCAGGCTTGAGACGCGGAAGGTGATTTCGCTGTCCTGAGTGCCGTATATCATGGTCGGNGTGGCGCGTATTGGTTCCTCCTCCGTACCTTCGGCACGGGGCAGTCCACGCGTGGAGATNCCCTGACCGACCAGCATGGAAGTGTCGTCGGTATAGATTTCTATGTCGTTGTGGGAATGCTGGTTGCGCAGATGATGGATGTAGGGNTCATCGTTACTGTGGCAGACGGCTGTATGTTTNCCGGCGTATGATGTGATGATGCCTCCGTCGCGGTTCTTGAACCAATAGTTCATCAGATCATGCTGATCGGAGTAAAGATAGAGAACCATCGAAGAAGCCTGCGGGTCAGTGACTCTGCTCCAATCGAAAACCACCTCCACACATTCGGCGATAGTGGTCGGAGCATCGTCGTTNAGGTCTTTCTGTGTGCATCCTTCCGCCAGCAGGAAGAAGCCGCCCAGCAAAAGTGATGCCGCTTTGTAGAAGTATGATTTCATCGCTTACCTCCTTTCCTGATGTTGGTGTTGCCGCGTCCCAAGAGCCANACGAGTGAGATTTCAGCCTTCGTCGGNCCGAAAAAACGCATCTTGTATTCCTTCTTGCGGTAATACTCGTTGTCAAACGGGAAATACTTTATGTAATTTCCACCCATGTAGCCCAAACCTATCGAGAAGTCGATGTTGAGGTGAGTCGATATGGGGAGAGAGTAGCCGTATTCGATACCTGTGTTCACGAGACAGCGGTCCCAGAGGGTGCCGCCGGGTATGCCNCCCATATATCCTGTGCCTCCCCACTCGAAGTCAAATGTCAGCACTCCTCCGTAGATTCCGATGTGATGACCTGTCAGCGGTTTTGCGGAAGCCTTGCTCCCGAACCACCATCTGAATCCGAGGTCACCGCCGTAGATACGCCAATAGCGGTGATGGGAATCGCTGTCCCACCACCCGTACATCCAGTTGGCGAGTACGGAGAATTTTTTACCCAAATAGAACTCAGCTCCGATGTTTGGCACTGCGGCTATGTCAAANAGCATATTGGTGCGGAGATCCATATAGAAGGGCTTNTGCATCTCCGGCTTTATCTCCGCCTGACTNACTGCGGTTTCTTCAGGNACGGCGTTGANACTCTGAGTTTCTTCAATCACCATCTCGATGGNAGCGGNTGCTACCGCCGGCTGCGGCTCGACTTCACGGTGAATCTGTTTTTCATATTCCACATAGAGATATGAGCAGCGCAGTGCAGGGAANAGCTGGCGGTACATATATGCGTAGGGGACACCTCCGGCCAGCGTTTTAAGCCGGTCGAGCAGGGNATTGCTTTCGGTGGTGGAGGAAATGCCGTCGGTGATGGCGGGACGGAGCATGGCAAGCACTTCGGNCTGCGAGGGGACAGCACGGTCAGAGGCGACCAGTGTGTAAAGCCCTTTCCAGTTNCGGCCGAGATATTCGAAGTCGGTTATCGAATCNGGGAGTGTGATGTGTGCGGCGAAATAATCNAACAGGACTTGGGCACGTTTTTCCGAAAGGNGGCGGTCTATNTCTTCCGAACCTTCCGGCGAGGCCGAGCCGATGACACGCAAGGTGCTGATTACAAATGTAGAGTCCTGGCCGGATATTTCCTGTATGTGCCGGATGAGGTTNTCGAGGCGTTCACGGTTNCCGTCAAGACCGAGGTCGAGGGTCGACTGCGATTGGCGGAAGTTAATCCGGGTTGAGTCAGTCACGATTTCCCGGTCNGAACCGACGGAGGGGACGGGAGAGGAGGCAGCCCCATCAAAGACTGCCATGAAAAGCGCAACAAAAGTTATTAATCTTTGTAAAAGATTAATAATCAGTGTTTTACCCTTGTGGGGGGGGGTAAAAAGATGTGGTGCTATGGCTGTCATAGGTCGTAGACATAGATTAGTTAAAGTTTTACTACCAAAGGAAGATAATAATTGGTTAAGANACGGTTAAGATTTTGATACGAAAATGATATAGATTCAGGATGTGAAATGAAAACCGGCGTGGTGTGTATGACTTGCTGAGAAATATNGTTACAATTTAGTGTCGGATGGTTGCGCAATGGAGCTTTCGCAGCTTGTCACTTTCCAAAAAAGACCTTCAATTCATCTAATTATATGCAAAGTTAGGGATTTAGATAATTATTTGCAAAATTTTTATATTAAAATTAGAAATTANCATATCAAAATACTAATCAGCCAATCTCATTTTAAGTAGACACTGAGACAAAGGTGTGGTGCAAAATACATCAGCCTNCCGGGGCTATGTGACCTCCGGAAAGGGAGTCATAGCATCGGCAGGCNGGGNATTCATTCCGTCNGGNCAGCGGTCATGCNCGCTGCCCCGANGGGTATATGGGGAGTNTTCCGTAATGTCGGATGGGAGAGCTTACGCGTTCTCGGGACGGAGGGTGCGGACAGTTGCGCCTGCACGCCACATCTCGCTCTCACGAAGGGCTTTGAGCTCCTCTTCGAGTTTTTCGCGGTAGTCGGGCTGNGTGTTGGAGTCGATTGAACGCTGTGCCTCACGTCCGGTCTTCACGCTCTCGTAGAGCTGATAGACGACAGGCTTGATGGCATCGTGGAACGGACCCATCCAGTCGAGCGCGCCGCGCTGTGCGGTGGTCGAGCAGTTGGCATACATCCAGTCCATGCCTTTTGCTGCAAAGAGGGGCATGAGTGANTGGGTAAGTTCCTCGACGGTTTCGTTGAAAGCCTCAGAAGGGGTGTGGCCGTTCTCGCGGAGAACTTCATACTGTGCGAGGAGAAGNCCCTGAATGGCACCCATGAGTGAGCCNCGTTCACCGGTGAGGTCGCTGACGGCCTCGCGCTGGAAAGTNGTCTCGAAAAGATAGCCTGAGCCGATNCCGATACCGAGGGCGAGGGTNCGTTCAAGCGCACGGCCTGTCGCGTCCTGATAGACGGCGAAGCTGGAATTGGTGCCTTTGCCCTCCTTGAAAAGGATACGGAGCATTGTGCCTGAGCCCTTGGGGGCAACCATGATTACGTCGACATCTTCCGGGGGAACAACGCCGGTGCGGTCGCTCCAGTTGATGGCGAAGCCGTGGCTGAAATAGAGGGCTTTGCCGGGAGTGAGGTGCTTCTTGATGGTGGGCCACTGTGAGATTACCGCTGCGTCGCTGAGGAGACACATGATGATNGTGGCGCGCTTGCAGGCTTCCTCGATTGAGAAAAGNGTTTCGCCGGGTACCCAGCCGTCGGCGACAGCCTTTTCGTAGGTCTTGCCTTCACGCTGACCGACGATGACGTTGAAACCGTTGTCGCGGAGGTCGAGACCCTGACCGGGACCCTGAACGCCATAGCCGATGACTGCGATGGTTTCGTCTTTAAGTACTTCGCGTGCTTTCTCGAGGGGGAATTCCTCGCGGGTGATGACGGTTTCTTCAACACCGCCGAAATTTAACTTTGCCATAGGGGTTTAAAGTCTTTGTGTGAATATTTTCTATCTAAGTGATATTTGTGTAGTAGTCTTCGATGAGGAGCCGGGAGGTGTATTTGAGTCACTGACGGGGGACGAAACGGATGCGGGCGAGGCAGCAGACGGTCGAGTTGACCTCGATGGACACATCGCTGATTTCGGGGCTCCCTTCGTGGGGAGCGGAGAGGACACGCGCTTCCTCGTCGTAGTGAGCTTCGTGCTTGAAGGCGACTTCAAAGCGGGAGGGACGCATGGCCTCGTAGTGGTCGAGCGGCCACATATNGGTTATCAGGTCGATGTAGCGCCGCGTGGTGACGTGGCGGTTGACATCGATGTCCGAGACGGCGAAGCGGTAGGTCTTCTCACTCTCCGCATCCTGTACGGGCATGAGTTTGCCACCTTTTTCTCCCTCGAAACGGCGGTCGCTCACGATGTCCAGTCCTTCCCAGATAGGGGTGAGGTCTCCGGGGCGGCGGGTGGTCATGTTGACTGCCATCCATGTCGAATGGGCGCGCATCACGGTGCGCCCCGATTCGGCGTCGGTCATCTCGAAATCTCGGTCCGAGAACAGGCGGCTGGTGCTTTCNACCCATGTCGACAGCCGGTAGGTGTGGTTGACCGCCGGAGATTCAAGGATATCAATGGTCAGGCGGCTGAGTACCCACGAAATGCCCTCGCGTATCATACGGTCAAATCCTATACCGATGAGGTTGGCATGGTCTGTNGCCGTGTCGATAAGGGTNGTGACCATGCGCGAGAGTGGCATCTCGCGCTGGGCATTGACNTCGGATGCGGTCAGATAAAATTCGTTGGTATATAACTTCTGTGCCATGATTAGGGGAGCGGGAGATGATGGAATATTTCTGAGGTCAGAACGGCTCGGATTCAGGNCGGCGTGCCTCCTGCTCGTGCAGATAGTGGGTGAAATGTTCGGTGGGCGACTTCGTGATGCAGATGCGTCCCGAACGGATGAACTGGAGGATGCCGTATTTGTTGAGAAGCTCGTATAGGGCCTGTGTCTCGCTCTCGTGNCCGGTTTTCTCGAGGATGGTGTACTCGCGGGTNAGTTCGAGGATACGGGCATTNTGAACGCGGATGATGCGCTCAAAGTCCTTCTCGTCGAGGAGCTTCTGGGTCGGCACCTTGTAGAGGGCTACTTCCTGGTAGACGATTTCATCGTCGGTATAGAAGTAGGCNCGCAGCACGTCGATGCANCGCTCGATCTGGTTGATGACCTTCTCCATTGTCTCNCGGTCGGAGGTGCAGGTGAAGTTCATCTTATGGATGCCGTGGACAGAGCTTGCGCTCGACGAGACGCTTTCAAGGTTCAGACCCCGGCGTGTGAAGATGATGGANATGCGGTTGAGTAGGCCGACCTGATTTTCGGTGAAGACCGAGATTGTNAACAGTTTCTTTTCCATTATTTTCCTTTCGTTGGGGTCACTTATGCCTGATATTTGGTTGTGGCGTTGACAAGNATGTCGTCGACGGCGGCACCGGGGACAATCATCGGGAACACCATGTCCTCCGGCTCGATGTTGACATCNAGCAGATAGGTGCCTTCGGTGGACATCATACGCTCGATGGCTGCCGGAAGTTCGCTGCGGTTGGCCACACGCTCGGCGGGGAAGCCGTAGGCATGGGCTATGGTGACGAAATCGGGGTTAATCATCGGGGTGGCGGAGAAGCGGTTGTTGTAGAACATTGCCTGCCACTGGCGGACGTTGCCGAGGAAGTCGTTGTTGAGGATGATGACCTTGACACCGATGTTGTAGGCCAGCATGGTGCCGAGTTCCTGCATTGTCATCTGGAATCCGCCGTCGCCCATGAAGGCGAACACGTCNCGCTCGGGACAGGCGATTTTCGCGCCGATGGCGGCGGGAAGACAGAAGCCCATCGTGCCGAGGCCGCCGGAGGTAATCACGCTCTTGGGGAGGGTGTATTTGAAATAGCGGGCAGACATCATCTGGTTCTGACCCACGTCGGTGACGAGGATGCCGCGGTTGGCCGAGGCTTCGGAAATCTTGCGGACCACTTCGCCCATGCGCATGGGGCTGTCGGGGCCGAGGTCTTCGGGATCAAGCTCACGCTTCATGACCATCGTGCGCTCGATTTCCTCGGGACGGTCGAATGTGGCAAGCCACTCGGTGTGCTTGCTTTTATTGACAAGGGGGAGGAGGGCTTGGAGGGCTTTGCGTGCATCAGCGTGGATTGCCGTGTGAGCCTTGACGTTTTTGTTNAACTCGGCTCTGTCGATGTCGACATGGATTATCTTGGCATCGGGGGCATACTGCTTNACTACTCCGGTCACGCGGTCGTCGAAACGTAGGCCTATGGCCAGAATCACGTCCGCACGGTTGGTGTTGAGGTTGGGGCCGATATTGCCGTGCATCCCGACCATGCCTTTGTTCAGGGGATGGTCNGAGGGGATGTCCGAGAGGCCGAGGAGTGTGGTGGCCACAGGAATGTCGGCTTTCTCGGCGAGGGTGATGAGTTCCTTCTCGGCGTTGGAAAGCATCACACCGTGGCCGGCGATAATCATCGGGCGCTCCGCGCGGTTGAGGAGCGAGGCGGCGGTCAGGACNTCGCCGGGAAGGAGTTCCGGGTCAGGATTGTAGCTGCGGATGTAGTTGATTTTATCGTAGCTCCANTCAAGAGTGCCGACCTGAGCNTCGCGGGTNACGTCGAGTACCACAGGTCCGGGACGGCCTGTCGAAGCTATGTAGAACGCGCGTGCGATGGCCCAAGGAATTTCCTCGGGGCGACGGATCTGATAAGCCCACTTGGTGATGGGGAGTGTGATNCCCATCACGTCAGTTTCCTGAAAGGCATCTGTGCCGAGCGAGTTGACTGCTACCTGACCGGTGATGACCACAAGCGGAGTGCAATCCACGTTGGCGTCGGCGACACCGGTNATGATGTTGGTGGCGGCGGGGCCTGAGGTGACTGTCACCACGCCTACCTTGCCTGATGCGCGCGCATAACCCTGCGCTGCGTGGACGGCTCCCTGTTCGTGGCGTGTCANGATNTGGTGGAGGTCGTCGGAGAAGTCGTATAGCTTATCGTAGAAAGGCATGATTTGGCCGCCGGGATAGCCGAAGATGGTGTCGACCCCTTCGGCNAGNAGTGCGCGGCAGATAGCCTCTGAGCCTGTGATNCGTTCACTCATAGAGAGTTGNAAATATGTGTGAGTAGCTGATGTTGTTAGTCTTGNATGTGGCGCACTCCGCCTTTGTCGGCAGAGGTGACCATTGATGCGTAGGCGCGGAGAGCCTGCGAAACCTTGCGGTCGCGGTCACGCGGNGTGAAGGCTTTGTTGCCGAGGGCTTCCTCCTCCTTGCGGCGTGCGGCAAGCTCNTCGTCGGAGAGACGCACGTTGATGCTGCGCGCGGGGATGTCGATTTCAATGATGTCGCCGTCACGGACAAGGCCGATGTTGCCGCCGTTGGCAGCCTCAGGGGAGATGTGGCCGATTGAGAGTCCTGACGTTCCGCCGGAGAAACGTCCGTCGGTNATGAGCGCACACTCTTTGCCGAGGTGCTTGCTCTTGATGTAGGAAGTGGGGTAGAGCATCTCCTGCATACCGGGTCCACCCTTGGGGCCTTCGTAGGTGATGACCACTACGTCGCCGCTCTTGACCTTGTCGCGGAGNATGCCGTCGACGGCTGCCTCCTGCGAGGTGAACACCTTTGCCGGGCCNCTGAAACGGAAGATGCTTTCGTCGACNCCCGCTGTCTTGACCACNCAGCCATCCTGCGCGATGTTGCCTTTCAGCACNGCGAGNCCTCCGTCCTTGACATAGGCATGGTCCATGTCGCGGATACANCCTTTGGCGCGGTCGGTGTCAAGTTCACCATAGTAGCTCATCTGTTTTCCGAGTTCAGTGGTGCGCTTCATGCCCGGCGCGCTTTTCCAGAGTTCGTCGGCGTGGTCGTCGAAGTGCTTGCCTCCGACGGCATAACGGTCGATGGCCTCGCCGAGGGTCATGCCGTCGACACGTTTCACGTCGGGATTGACAAGACCGGCATCAGCGAGAATCTTCATAATCGAGAGTATGCCGCCCGCGCGGTTGACATCCTGAATATGATAATGGGAGTTGGGGGCTACTTTGCATAGCACGGGGGTGTGGCGCGACAGCGCGTCGATGTCGTCCATCGTGAAGTCGGCACCGGCTTCGTGAGCCACGGCGAGGAGATGGAGGACAGTGTTGGTCGAGCCGCCCATTGCGATGTCGAGGGTCATGGCGTTGAGCATTGCCTGACGGGTGGCTATGTTGCGGGGGAGGACACTCTCGTCGCCGTCACGGTAGTAGGCGTATGTATTGCGCACGATCATTTCGGCTGCCTTCTTGAAAAGTTGGAGGCGGTTGATGTGGGTGGCGACTACGGTTCCGTTGCCCGGGAGTGCGAGTCCGATGGCNTCGTTGAGTGAGTTCATGGAATTGGCGGTGAACATACCTGAGCAGGANCCGCAGGTCGGACATCCTTTCCTTTCAAGCTCTGTCACGGCNGCATCGCTCACGGTCTCGTCGGCGGCNTCAATCATTATGTCGATGAGGTCGACAGCCTTGCCGTTGACATCGCCGGCCTCCATCGGGCCGCCGGAGACGAAGATGGCGGGGATNTTGAGGCGCATTGCGGCCATAAGCATACCGGGAGTCACCTTGTCGCAGTTCGAGATGCAGACCATTGCATCGGCTTTGTGGGCGTTGACCATGTACTCGATTGAGTCGGCAATCATGTCGCGCGAGGGGAGGGAGTAGAGCATNCCGTCGTGTCCCATGGCGATGCCGTCGTCGATGGCTATCGTGTTGAATTCGGCAGCGAAACATCCCTGCTTCTCGATTTCCTGCTTGACAATCTGGCCGACCTCATGAAGATGGGTGTGGCCGGGGACAAACTGGGTGAAGGAATTTACTATTGCGATGATGGGCTTGCCAAACTGCTCTTCTTTCATGCCGTTTGCTCGCCACAGGGCGCGGGCGCCTGCCATGCGGCGTCCCTCGGTGCTTGCTGCGCTTTTCAATGGAAAACTCATGTCAAATGCGAACCTATGAATTTGTTAAAATTATCCGCAAAAATACGATAATATGTTGTAAAACACAAAAATTTGACTAAATATTTTAGCTCTATACGGTTTTGAACTGAAAAATGACGGNATAATGCACAAATCCACTGTCGGTGTGCAGCGGTTTTGGGAATAAAAAAACTCACCGACCAGAAAATCTGATCGGTGAGTTGCGGTAGCCCATAGGAGAATCGAACTCCTCTTTCAAGAATGAAAATCTTGCGTCCTAGCCGATAGACGAATGGGCCCTTCCTTAACCAAGATAGCTTGTCGGAAAAATCTTCTGAAAGCCTTGCCTATTAAGCGGCGAGCTTAGCGATGTGATGAGCCAGCTTGCTCTTNAGATTGGCGGCTTTGTTCTTGGAGATGGACTTCTTGGAAGCGAGACGGTCAAGCATTGCACCTACCTTGCGGAATGCTGCTTCAGCCTCAGCCTTGTCAGTCATTTTGCGAAGATTGCGGACGGCGTTGCGGGCAGTCTTTGCATAGTAACGGTTGCGAAGTCGACGTGATTCGGTCTGACGAATTCTCTTAAGTGATGATTTATGATTTGCCATCGGTTAATTTAAATCTTTTGTTTTCTTGATTAAGTCCTGATAGTAGCCCATAGGAGAATCGAACTCCTCTTTCAAGAATGAAAATCTTGCGTCCTAGCCGATAGACGAATGGGCCTTTCCAAAAGCGATTGCAAAGTTAAGCACTAAATTTTATTCACGCAAATTTTTTAAGTTTTTTTTTGATATTAGGCGTATTTTATCTACTTTTGCACAACTAAGCAGTGCAAAACCGAGCTTTCGGTTGACCGGGCAGTCCCCGATGTATTATAAATTAATGTAGGGTATCTGCCTGATGTCTCTTTGTTGGCTTCATCGCATAATCTTTTAAATCCAATCATTTTTTTACNACCAAAACCTTAGTAAATCGTATGAAGAAATTTTTTGCATCCCTTATCGTCGGTCTTGCATCCTTCACCGGCTTTGTTAATGCTGCTGAAACTTGCTGCCAGGCCCCTGCCCCCGTCCCCGGAGCTAAATCGGTTCTCGGCATCTGCAATCACCTCGGTGTCGGCCTCGGTGTCGGAACAAACGGTATCAGTGTCGAAGCTGCGACCCCTCTCACACGCTTTGTCTCTGTCCGTGCCGGCGTGCATTTCATGCCCAATATCAAATACAGCACCGATGTCGATGCGACATACTATGTAAACGATCAGGAACACTATACGGATGTTGATGTCGATTGCGGCATCGGCCGTACTCAGGGCTCTCTTATCTTCAATATCTATCCTCTTCCCCACGGATCGTTCTTCGTGGCCGCCGGTGCATATTTCGGAGGCAGTAAGCTCATCAAGCTCCACGGCCACAGCTCTGAACTTGAAGGCTATCAGAATGCCGGTATCGAAGTGGGTGACTACAAGATTCCTGTCGACAGTAAGGGCAACGTCCGCGGCGGTCTGAAAGTAAACGGATTCCGTCCTTATCTCGGCCTTGGTTGGGGTCGGGCGATTCCCCGCCGTCTGCTCAACTTCAACTTCGAGCTCGGTGTGCAGTTTGAAGGTACTCCCAAGGTTTACTCGGACACCGGTAATCTTACAGACCTTGCCGAAGAAGCCGACAATGATTTCAAGGATTACATCAAATATCTCAAGGTATATCCCACACTCACTTTCCGTCTCACCGGTAAAATCTTTTGATTTCGCGGGATGAACCTTCATCTTGTGGCCTTGAAGACCACGAAATACAGCGACACCCAGACCATCCTGACGGCTTACAGCCGCGAAAGGGGGCGGGTGTCGCTCGCTTTACCTGCCGGAAGCGGCAAGGGGGCTGCCCGCGTGCGTGCGCTGACCATGCCGCTTGCCGTCATAGAATGTGTGAGCGAGGTGCGTCCCGGACGGGAGATTCTTCCGATGCGTCAGGTGGCGCAGTCGCTTCCTCTTGCATCGCTCCATTCCGACCCCGTCAAGCAGATGATGGCTATGTTTCTTGCCGAAGTCCTTGCGGTCACTCTGCAAGGGGGCGACACTGACGGTGCGCTGTTCGATTTCCTCGTCAGCTCCATCGGGCGGCTTGACGAGGCTGACGGCCGCCGGACCTCGAACTTCCACATCTGTTTCCTGTTTAACCTCGCCCGTCATCTCGGGATTGAGCCTGATGCCTCTACCTATCTCCGTGGCTCGTTGTTTGACCTTGCCGATGGCCGTTGGCGTGCTTCGATGCCTCTCCACCGGGAATTTCTCGCTGCCGATGCTGCCGAAGTAGCCTATAAACTGTCACGCATGACATTCGGCAATATGCACCGCTTCCGTTTTAACCGCACGGAGCGCAATGCTATTGTCGATGCCATACTCGATTATTATTCCATCCACTATGTGTCGATGCGTCACCTGCGGTCGCTCGATATTCTGAGGATGATGCTGTGAACAGCACGTTCAGTCCACACGCACGAGGGAATCCTGCACCTTGACGCGGACGGCCGAGAGGAGCTGGCGCTCGTGAAGGGCTGCCAGTGCGCGACGATGGGCACGGTAAGTAAAGAAACGGTTGAGGAGCATTCCGGTCACTGTCACAAGGACAACAAGCAATACTATTGCTAACCAGAGAAGGATTGTGCGTTCATCAAGAGGTGCCATTGTGTGTGAGTTTTTTAGTAGAGGTTGATGTTTGAGTTAAAAGTGGATGGTATAATATCAACATTCGGAATGTCGTAACGGTTTTGTAACATCGTCAAAAAAGGTAGTTTAGTCCAAATAGTGGCAAAAATGTCGGTGTTCGAAATTTTTATTTGGAGGATACATAAAAAGTTATTACCTTTGTGGTCGCAAAAATGCCAAGTTGCACAAATAACAATGTTCGGGGTGTAGCACAGTTGGCAGCGCGCCACGTTCGGGACGTGGAGGTCGGAAGTTCGAGTCTTCTCACCCCGACTCTTTTAAGGAATAAAGCCTGTAAGCCGATTGCTTACAGGCTTTATTGCAAATTGGCTGGAAAAGAATCTAAATAGGCCGTTTAAATTTCATCTTTAAATCTTGAATTATTTAGTCGCTGGGTGTAGCAAATGTNAAAATGGTTTCGTGCTTAAAATAATGGTAAAATAGCTATTATTTTAAAGACTATATTTGTTATTAATAGAAAATTGGCTATCTTTGTTGGGCTAAATTTAACTTATAGGCATTATGAAATATTCTGAATTTCATAAACGGTTTGCCAAGGCCGGATGGGTTTTCAGTCATGCTTCGGGCAGCCACTATTTTTACATCAAAGACGGTCAACTCTCAGAGCCAATTCCCTACCACGGCTCTAAAGAAATGGGTAAAGGATTAGCTTTGAAACTCATCAAAAAGTATGGCCTTTGAACCGTGTATTAAAATATTGTTAGTTGTAGGTGACAGAATTTAATTGATTATTAGGCATAATAGATATTGATTATGGAAAAGATTATTATGGTAATTGAAAAGTCTGACGACTTTTATTCCGGATATTCTGACAATTGCGATGGCATCTATGCCTCCGGTGATTCTATCGAAGCGGTAAAGGCAGATACTGAAAAAGCTATTGAATTGATAAAAGAAAATCTACCGGAAGAAAGATGGCCTGAACAGATAAGGGGGGATTTTGAAATTGAGTATCACCTTGATGTCGTTAGTTTTCTTAAATATTACTCCCGTTTTCTTTCTCTTGCCGGACTGGGGCGGATTACGGGTATTAATCAGAAGCAACTATCGAATTATATGAACGGACGTTCAGTTCCCCGGCGTAAGCAGGTTGACCGTATCTCAGAGGGACTTCATAAGTTTGCTACTGAGTTGATGACTGTTACCCTTTGACAGCGAAAAAACTGTCTGATACTCGCTTGGTTGAACGCTAAGTGTTCTACCTTTCCCCGCCGGATTTCCGGGTTAGGGGAGGGAACTTTTTGCGGGGTTGAGCCGTTGTTAATAAAAGTAAAAAAATTATAAAAGCATATTTCACGATAAACTAAAATCATCCCCCCAACAAGAATGAAGGTACTGATTGTAAACGGCAGTCCGCATCTCAGCGGCTGCACCGACCGCGCACTGCGCGAAGTAGAGACCACATTGCAGGCTAACGGTATCGAGACCGAGCGTGTCAACGTCGGAAACAAGGATATCCGTGGCTGCATCGGCTGTAATTTCTGCCGTGNACATGGAAGATGCGTNTTCAACGACCTTGTGAATGAAACCGCTCCCAAACTCGCCGAAGCCGACGGCATGNTTGTCGGTACGCCTGTCTATTATGCCGGAGCCAACGGTCAGGTGCTTTCTTTCCTCGACCGCCTGTTTTACAGTACCTCCGGGGTGATTGACAAGACCATGAANGTAGGTGCCGCCGTGGTTTCCTCGCGCCGNGCCGGTTCGACCGGAGCATTTGATGAAATCAACAAATACTTCACCATCAGTTCCATGCCGATAGTGGCAAGCACATATTGGAACGAGGTTCACGGATTCACCGCTGCCGATGTCGAGGATGACCTCGAAGGATTGCAGACCATGCGCAATCTCGGGACGAACCTCGCGTTCATGCTCAAAGCNATCGACGGCATGAAGGAAAAAGATGGTGGCATCCCGAAGCAGGAGCGCGGAATATTCACCAACTTCCACACCGAAGGATAAGGCGACATTCTCTCATCCCACATCCGTCGGGTTCACACCGGCGGATAGTCTCCCCCCACAATACCGTCCGGGCGTTTACGGCTTACAGTGCCGCAGACGCCCGGAACTGTGTGCAGGCGTGCGGGAGATAATGTCCGGGGTGCCTTTGACAGTACAATAAGTGACATTATGCAATTTTAAGACTCATTTTTTCATATAAAAGGGTGCAGGCTCGATTTTTTTTGCTACTTTTGCCCTAATCATTGTATTTGCCTTAGCCGATACCGTGAAGATGTGTGCTGAAAAACATATCTCTTTAACTCACAAATCACCTTTCGGAATCCTAAATCTAACAATAAGTTTATGAAAAATTGTAAGTATCGCGGTGTGGTCGTACCTATGGTCACACCCGTAACCGAGTCACAGGCACTTGACGTTGCCGCAGTGGAACGAATCATCGAATTTTTTGCGCAGAATGGCGTTGCACCCCTGCTGATGGGCACCACCGGCGAGGGTAACAGTGTTTCGGCTGCCGACGGCCTTCTCCTCGTCGAGACCGCTGTAAAGGCTGCCAAGGGCCGCATACTCATCTATGCCGGACTCACCGGCAACTGCTTCTCTGAGCAGCTCCGTCAGGCCGAAGCCTACACGAAGGCCGGAGCCGATGTCATCGTCGCTACACTCCCGTCATACTATGCCCTGACCGAAGAGCAGATGTATGGCTACTACAAGAACCTTGCCGACAACATCACGGGTCCCCTCATGCTCTACAATATCCTCGCCACGACCCACATGACAATTCCCGTCGACGTGGTGAAGCGTCTTGCCGACCATCCCAACATCGTCGGCCTCAAAGACTCCGAGCGCGACCTCGACCGTATGCAGCAGTGCATAGCCATCTCCAAGGAGCGCGAGGACTTCGCCTACTTCTGCGGATGGGCTGCACAGTCGGCATACTCGCTTTCAATCGGAGGCGACGGCATCGTCCCCAGCACCGGCAACTATGTCCCCGATATGTTCAACGAGCTTTACGACGCTGCCGTGAAGGGTGACATGGATACCGCCAACCGCCTTCAGGACGAAACCAACGAAATCGCCAAGATCTATCAGGCAGGGCGCACGCTCGGTCAGTCGCTCACGGCATTGAAGGTGATGATGCAGACCAAGGGACTCTGCGAACCGTGGATGCTCATGCCCCTTACGAGACTTTCATCCGAGGAAGAACAGGCTATTGTGGAGAAACTATGAACGACATTCACTGGATTGACTATCTGATAGTCTTTTGCTCGATTGCTGCTGCAATCGGTGTCGGCGTCTACTTCGCACGCCGTCAGAAGGACACGAGCACCTATTTTGCCGCCGGAGGCAAGATTCCCGCATGGGCGGTCGGTATGTCCATCTTCGCCACGCTCATCTCCAGCGTGACCTTCCTCGCATATCCGGGTGCCGCCTACGCCGACAACTGGATTCTCCTCGTTCAGGGACTCATGGTCCCGCTGGTGCTTCTCGCGCTCATCGGTGTGATTGTCCCGCTGTTCCGCAAGGTCGTAAGACTCTCGACCTACGAGTATTTCGAGCGACGCTTCGGCCTGTTCGCGCGTATGTACAGCTCCTTCGCCTTCACCCTCGGTCACTTCTCAAAGGCCGGAACGGTGTTCTTCCTCGTCTCGATGGCACTCTCCACCTTCCTTGACATCAACATCTATGCCGTCGTCATCGTCCTCGGTGTGACCATCATCTTCCTGACACTTCTCGGAGGCATGGAGGCCATCGTGTGGATGGACGTGGCTCAGGGCGGACTCCTCATCGGCGGCGGTCTTATCTGCGTGGCACTTCTGCTCTTCCTTCCCGAAGGAGGCCCCGGCGAGGTCATGCGCATAGCCGGAGAGTACAACAAGATTGACGTCGGCCCCTACGCATGGGATCTCACCGAACTGACCTTCCTCGTGATGGTGCTTAACGGTGTGTTCTACGCGCTTCAGAAATACGGCACCGACCAGACAATCGTGCAGCGTTACCTGACAGCCAAGAACGACACCGACGCTAAGAAAGCCGCCTACATCGGCGTGCTTATGAGCGTGCCTATCTGGGCAATGTTCATGTTCATCGGCACCTGCCTGTTCGCCTACTACCATTCGTCGGCAGCTCCCGCGCTCCCCGACGGACTGAAAGCCGACGAGGTGTTCCCTTACTTCATCAGCCATGAGCTGCCCGTCGGCATACGCGGACTCATCATCGCCGCCCTCGCCGCCGCCGCCATCTCGAGCCTCGACACCGACCTCAACTGCCTCTCGGCAATTGCCGTGCAGGACTACTTCGTGCGCTTCAAGAAAAACGCCACCGACAAGCAGCAGCTCACCTTCGGCCGCTGGATGGTGGTCTTCTCGGGCGTGGGTGCCGTCGGTGTAGCCATCCTCTACATCTCGTGGGGTGGTGAAGGAGTGCTTGGCGCACTGTTCTCGCTCTATGCCATCTTCTCCGCCGGTATCGTCGGCATCTTCCTCCTTGGCCTGTTGAGCCGCCGCGCCAACGCCAAGGGCCTCTATGTCGGCATCGCCGCCGCCGTCCTCTTCACCGCCTACGCCGTCCTGACCTCCACCAAGGTCGACATCCACGGCACCGGTGTCAAGGAGACCCTTCTCGACCTCGGGGAATGGAACTTCACCCACCACAAATATATGCTCGGAGTTTACAGCCACATCATCGTGCTTGTGGTCGGCTATGCCGCCAGCTATCTCTTTGCCGCTCCTCTTGCCGCCAAGGAACTCACCATCCACGGCTATCTGGAAGACAGAAAGAAGAAGACCGCTCAGGAGCTTGACGTGGAACCTGCCTGACGACACCGTGAAAATCAACATAATTCACACAACGGACGTATCAACTTTAAGAAGATATAATGAAACCAATCACACTTCTGCAGCCTCAGAAAATTGTATTCGGTTCGGGCTGCATCCAGACATTTGTCGATGACTACCTCAAACTCGGACATAAACGCCTGTTCGTCCTGACAGCACCCCCCATCGTCCCCCTTATCGAGCCGGCTCTGGCGCAGCTCAGGGAAGCCGGAGTCAGCATCGAGGTGTTCCAGAATATCGTGGCTGAGCCGACGCTCGGCGATTTCAACGCCATCCTTGCGACGGCGCGTGAATTCGGTGCCGACAGCGTAGCCGGTATCGGCGGAGGTTCGGTCCTCGACGTCGCCAAGCTCGTCGCCGCCTTCATTGACAGCGATCAGGATGCCGCCGACTGCTTCGGCACGGGATTCATCAAGAAAAAGGGTCTCTGGCTTGCCTGTCTGCCGACCACTGCCGGAACCGGCAGCGAGGTGTCGCCCAACGCCATCCTTCTCGACGAGCGCGACAAGCTCAAGAAAGGTATCGTCAGCCCCTATCTTCTCGCCGATGCAGCCTACGTCGACCCCAAACTGACCATGACCGTTCCCGCCAAGGTCACCGCCGACACCGGAATGGATGCGCTCACCCACTGCATCGAGGCCTACACCAATAAATTCGCACATCCCGCCGCCGACATCTATGCCCTTCAAGGCATAAAGCTGATTGCCGCCAACCTCCTCCGTGCCGTCAAGGACGGCAACGATGTCGAGGCACGCGAGGCTCTCGCCCTCGGTTCGCTCTACGGCGGACTCGTCCTCGGTCCGGTCAACACCGCCGCCGTCCATGCCCTCAGCTATCCCCTCGGCGGTGAGTTCCACATCCCCCACGGCCTCTCTAACGCCATCCTGCTCCCCTCGGTGATGAAGTTCAACCGTCCCGCCAACCTCAAGAAGTATGCCGAGGTCGCCATTGCCTGCGGTGCGCCCGAAGGCAAGGATGACGACGAGACCGCCCAGAACGGTGTNGATTTCATCTGCGAACTTTCAAAGGCAGTCGGCATCCCCCAGAAGCTCACCGAGCTCAACATCCCCCAGAGCGCGGTCGACGGCATGGCAAAGGCTGCCATGGAGGTCCAGCGACTGCTGAAAAACAATCCCCGCGAAGTGACCGAACAGGATGCAAAGGACATCTATAATTCCCTCTATTGACACAATGAAACCGATTTTAGCTATCACAATGGGCGATCCCGCCGGTATCGGCCCTGAAATCGTCGTGCGCGCCCTCGGCCGCAAGGAGACCTACGAGAAATGCCGCCCGATAGTGACGGGTGATGCCGCCGTTATCCGCGAGGCCGTCAGNCTCCTCGGCTATGACNTGAAAGTCAACGCCGTCGACAAGGTGAGCGATGCNAAGTTCGAGTTCGGGACGATAGATGTCTTCGACNTCCATTGNGTCGACATGGACACCTTCCGCTTCGGCGAAGTGCAGCCCCAGTGCGGCAACGCCGCCTTCGTCAGCATCAAGAAGGCGATAGAGCTTGCAATGGCAAATGAGGTCGACGGAACGGTCACCGCTCCGCTCAACAAGGAGGCGCTTAACCTTGCCGGACATCACTACGACGGCCATACGGAGCTTTACGCCACCTTCACCAACACCAAGAAGTATGCGATGATGCTTGCCGACGAGAACATCCGTGTGATCCACGTCTCGACCCATGTNCCCCTCCGCAAGGCGTGCGACCTTGTCAAGAAGGAGCGTGTCATCGAGGTGACCGAGCTTATCGCAGATGCCTGCAAGCAGTTCGGCATAGAGAATCCCCGCATCGGCATAGCCGGACTCAACCCCCACAGCAGCGAAAACGGAATGTTCGGCTTCGAGGAGGCGGAGGAAATAATCCCCGCCATCGAAGAGCTGAAAGAACGCGGCTTCAACGTCGACGGCCCCGTCCCCCCGGACTCCATCTTCGCCAAGGCAAAGTGCGGCAAGTATGACGGTTGCGTCGCCATGTACCACGATCAGGGTCACATCCCCCTGAAAGTCTGTGCCTTCAACTGGGACAAGGAGACAGGAAAGATGCAGAGCGCCAACGGCGTTAACATCACCCTCGGNCTCCCCATCATCCGTGTGAGCGTCGACCACGGCACCGCCTTCGACGTAGCCGGAAAGGGAGTGGCGAGCGACGATGCCATGGTCCTCAGCATCGACTATGCGACCCGTATGGCAAAATACCGTTTAGGCATTAAGGAGTNATGGTTGCTGTCATAGCCGACGACATTACCGGAGCAGCCGAGATGGCGGGCATAGCCCACCGTCTCGGCCTCCGTGTTAAATTGACGATGCACCCGCAGCCTTCCGGGGAGTGCGATGTGCTGGTCGTTGCGACCGATACCCGCTCGATGACCGAGGCTGAGGCCGTCGGCGAGACCGCGCGCGTCACCGCNGCCCTGAGCGGCATGGAGGGTGTGGATGCCCTTTTCAGGAAGACCGACTCGGCGTTGCGCGGCCACGTCGTGGCCGAACTTGAAGCCATGCTCGGCGCTTCGCGCTACGGGCGNGCGCTNTATCTNCCCGCCAATCCCTCGAAAGGGCGTATNATNCGCGACGGTGTGTACTATATNGGTGATAAGCCGCTCCACGAGACTGATTTTTCATTCGACCCCGAATTTCCCGCCTTCTCCTCTGTGCTGAGTGAGCGTTTCCCCGACGGAGAGGAGCGCGGAGTGGTCTGCGCCGACGCTGTGACCGCTGCCGATGTTGCCCGTGTGGTCGGTAGGGCAGGGGAGGANACCCTCCTTGCCGGAGCCGCCGACCTGTTCACAGCCTTCCTCCTGCACCGGTTTCCGTCNGCGGACGGGAGTGTGGCGGATGGCGTGCACACCCCTCTNGCGGCTGACGACTGCCTGATTGTCTGCGGAAGCACCCAGAGCAAACCTATCGGCTGCGGCGTGGCTACCCGCTATATGCCGACCGCGGTCTACGACGGTGTCGCCCCCGTCGGCGGCTGGCTTCAGGAACTCGCGGAGGAGTATGCCGCCACCCGTGCGCTCATAATCGCCGTGCGCGACCGTCACCGCACCGGNAAGGAGGTCGCCGTCTATCTCCGCGGAGCTATGGCCGACCTTGTCAGCGGACTTGCCGGTATCCACTGCCCGAAGGAGCTTGTCATAGAGGGCGGGGCTACCGCCTTTGCCATCCTTCACCGGCTGGGGTGGGAGGCGTTCACCATCACCGACGAATTCGCCCCCGGCGTGATACGCATGATGGCCGCTAACGGCACCCATGTCACCATGAAGCCCGGGAGCTATCCGTGGGGCGGCCTGTTCTGACGTAAAGGCAGGATTTGCCTCCCTCCGCTATTTTCCGCAGGAGTNCCGAACTTTTTTGAAAGTGTGGATGTTAATTCTGAAAAGATACTAACAATTCCATACACCAAAGACAATTAAGAATTATGAAAAAGAAAGTTATGTTCGGGCTTGCAGCCGTAGCAGCCCTCGGATTCACCGCCTGCGGCAATTCGGCTTCTACATCTGATGCAGCTCAGGCAAAGAGCGGCAACGACAAGGAAGTGCTTTATTCGGGTATCCTCCCCGCCGCCGATGTTCAGGGAATCCTCTGCACCCTCAAGCTCGACTATGATGCCGACCATAATTTCAGCGAAGGAGATTTCGTGATGGTGCAGAACTACATCAACTCTGACACCGCCACCGTTTCGGGTCTGAAAGATATGTCGACCTCCTACTCCGAGGGTGATTTCACCAAGGAATCCAAGCAGGTCAACGGCACGACCATCGAGTATCTCCGCCTCACCCCCGATGCCAAGGACGGTCTGGGCGATGCTTCAAGCGATCCCGTCTACCTGATGGTGAACGCCGACGGTTCGCTCACACTGATTAACTCTGAACTTGAAGTTCCCTCGATGCCCGCGCTCTANACTCTCGCAGTGAAGTAATCAGGCATAGACAATAAGAAATTCCCCCCGATACGATTAATCAAACGTATCTGATTCAGGGCCGGCGTTNACGTCGGCCCTGTTTTATTAAACAATTGGTATTTANAAAATTATATACCANATTATTTTTGTATTTTCCGCCGATTTTGATTATCTTTGTAGTGGATACAACTCATTCTTTCTTCAAAAAATTTCCTATTGCCTTTCGGATAATGGCTAAATATCCTGATAATCAGCNNATTACCCCCCCAAGAATAAAGGGGACGGTAGACTGAATTCCTGCTGCAAGCCCCANGGGACCGCAGGGCAGTTTNCCTGCCGTCCGTCCTCNCCTCCATCATTGGAGGGACTTATCAAAGATTACCTTAATCAATACAGACAATCACACGGGGACTACCTCTCGTCGCTCCGCACAACCACGGACTATATATGCGGAGAGGTAAATCCTGTCGAAGCGCCCTCAGGCTCCCCCTATATTCTCAACGGNCACCAGTGGCATCTCCGCTTCCCGAGCCGTCGGCCGACGGTCGATACGGTGGCTGCCCTCTGGGAGGGANGTGACAAAAAAACTTTCACTGACTTTGAGGAACTCTACGCAGCCGTAGAGAAAATAAAACAGCCGTATTTCGGCGATACCTGCATTTATGATTTCGCNCTTCGCTACGGGTGGAATCAGGATCCGCGTGTCGTCCCGGAACGCTATGTNTATATCCATTCGAAACCCCTTGAATCGGCACGACGGCTCTTTGAGCTTGGCTACATACCCAAGATAGCCCGTCGGTTGCCGCTGAGCGATTGCGCTGCGCTGCTCCTGCCGGGGATGACCGCTATGGACATCGAGCATTTCCTTTGCGTATACCACAGACAAATAATGAAACTGAAATAAACCAATTTTAAAGTAAACAAATTGTTCACAATGAAAAGAAAAAAACTTTTATTGACCCTGTTGGGAGTGCTGCTTGCACTTCCGGCACTTGCCCGCGACTTTACCTNCACGTATGAAGGGCAGACACTGACCTACACCGTCATCGATGAAGAAGCCAAGACCTGTAAGACGAAAGATGGGNNGNANTATNNTNGTNNTTTTAGTTCTGGAAATNACGTTTCAGGAACANTAATAATCCCCTCGGTTGCTAAGGATGGTGATGTGGAGTATACAGTCACCGCTTTGGGNNNGGNAGCTTTNNGTNGNGAGTTATCTGACCTCAGTGACTATCCCTGAGTCAGTNACCACAATCGGANAGNATGCTTTCGTGGAATTGCGATAAGCTGACTTCTGCGGAGTTCGCCAGTATAGAGGCTTTATGCGGTATTGACTTTGCGACTGTGTGGAGTAATCCTTTANATGTNTGCACATCACTTGTATATTGCGGGAAAGGAAGTTACAGAAGTCGTTATTCCTAATACCGTNTCCAAAATCGGCGACTACACTTTTTCCGGTTGCANCAGTCTGANNTCAGTNACTATNCCTGAGTCAGTCACCACAATCGGTTACGATGCTTTCNNNGGTTGCAGCAGTCTGACTTCGGTGACTATTCCTGAGAAAGTGACATCAATCGGTANCNNNGCTTTCAGGGGTTGCAGCAGTCTGGCTTCAATTGCTATCCCTGAAGGTGTGACATCAATCGGTAACTCTGCTTTCAAGGGTTGCAGCAGTCTGGCTTCGGTGAAATTAATGAGAACGGAGCCTATGCCATTAGAATCAAACGTATTTGATGAAAACACATATAAAAATGCGGNGNTGGACNTACCTAAAAATACGTTAGTCCCTTATCTTNNCAGTGAGTGGANCAAGTTTGAGAATATTAGTGNCGGTGGTTACGCAAGTAAGATATTTTCAGACGGTGTGTTTNCCTATCGCCTTNTAGAGGATCCTGACAACAGAGAGGCAGTATTGGTTGCGGGTGATTACAGTTCTCTGACTGAGGCTGCAATTCCGGAGCGATTCACCGATGACAGCGATGCCGCTAATCCGGTGCGTTACTATATCACCGCTATCGGTCCGAAGGCTTTTGAGAATTGTAGCTCCCTTGCAACGGTTTCCATCAACTCACGCTCGATCATCACCGCTATCGCCGCATCTGCATTTCAAGGCTGTAAGGCTCTTACGTCGTTCGCATCGCCATGCATCTGCATTTCAAGGCTGTAAGGCTCTTACGTCGTTCGCAATGCCGTCCGGCTTGGTTTCAATAGGCAATTCTGCTTTTCTCGGGAGTGGTCTTGAACAGGTTACATTCAATGAATCACTTGCCTCGATTGAGGCCAAGGCATTTTCCGGAACAAAGCTGAAAGACGTTACTGTCAACGAACAGTTGACCTCGCTTGGTAGATCGGCTTTTGCCGACTGTCAGTCTCTTGCTTCAGTCACATTAAATAATGCTCTTAAAGAGATTGCAGATTCAACGTTTGCCAATTGCCCGGCACTCGTGTCAGTTTCGTTCGGCAGCGGATTGGAAACAATCGGTTACCGCGCCTTTGCCAATTCCGGCATTACCTCGGCTGTGTTCAATGATAGATTGGCAGTGATTAATACAAGTGCGTTTGAGGATTGTCATTCTCTTGCATCAGTTTCGTTCGGCAGCGGATTGGAAACAATCGGTAACCGCGCCTTTGCCAATTCCGGCCTTATCTCAGTTAAATTTAATGAAGGACTGACTAAAATTGGGGCGGCAGCATTCATACACTGCTCTAACCTTCGTGACGTGACGATTTCAAGCACCGTGACGGAAATCGGGCGTGCAGCTTTTGCTCAATGTGACGATATGCAAAAGGCTGAGTTTGCAAGCATCGAATCTCTATGTGGCATTAAGTTTGAGGACCTTAATGCAAATCCTCTGAGCAAGTCACATAAGCTCTATATTGACGGAACAGAAGTTACCAAAGTGGTAATCCCTGAATCTGTCACGGAGATAGGAGATTATGCTTTTGGCGACTTTACCAATCTGACTGAGGTAACGATCCCTGAATCTGTCATGGAGATAGGAGATTATGCTTTTGCTGGATGTGTAAATTTGGATGAAATAGTTATTCCCAACTCCGTTAAATCGCTTGGTTCATATTCATTTTCCGGTTGTAAGAAGCTGAATGAGGTGACAATAGGAAACTCTGTTGAATCAATTGGCTCTACTGTTTTTAACGGATGCGATTCTATCAGGACTCTTACCATTGCCGATGCCGTCACTCCGATTCAGATTGCTGAAGCTGATTGGTGGGCTGATACTGACTGGCTGGTCGGCATCACCAAGCTCTATATGGGTCGCAATATAGTCCGTGTCAAGAATTAATCATATTAACTAATAAAAATCATTGTAATGACTAATAATAAGTTGCGTGCAGTGCTGTTTACGGCCGCCGCGATACTGCCATACTTCATGCCTGCGGCTTCCGCTCTCGATTCTAACGGATATAAAGGTTCAGATGGTAACGATGGAGATAATTCCGGTGAGGTTCTTTCAGGTACAACCCCTTTCTCAAATATAAGGCAACTTATCATCGGTAATCTTGTGGATACCATCCCGTCTTCGGCGTTTGCCGGTAACGAGAATCTCGTGTCAGTGACTTTCGGCAGCAGCATCAAGACTATCGGTGACGAGGCTTTCAGCGGTTGTACCGGNCTGAAAGGGGTGATACTCTCTCCGTCGGTGGAGACCATCGGCGCGTCGGCTTTCGCCGGTGCCAGCCAGCTTGACTCGATCATCATGGGTCACAATGTGAAGGTTATCGGAGAGAAGGCCTTCGACGGCTGTCCCGCATCCACCATCAGCATCACCGCCCAGACTCCTCCGACCGCTCCTAACAACACGTTCAGCTCCTATACAGGCAAGCTCTGGCTGCAAGGCAAGGGTGCGGTAGACGCATATTATGATGCTTTCACCTGCTGGGACCGCTTCAACGGCTATGTAATGGTCGAGGCTACCGGCCTGAAATACGACGGCGAAAATAACATTGTCGGTGAGGCAGGTGACCGGTTCCAGCTCCACGCCACCCTGATGCCCGACGACGTCACGCTGCCGCAGGTGTTCTGGCGTTCGACCAATCCGGAAATCGCAACTGTGGATGAGAACGGTCTGGTGACGCTTCATGCCAATCTGAGCGAAGTATTGTCACGCGCGGCTGCCGACGACGAATCCGGCAAATGCACCATCATCGCCGAGTCGCTCTACGCTAACGGTCCTCTGCTCGAAGTGACTATACAGAACACTGATTTCTCTGACATCGACGAAATCGAGGTCGACGGAGAGAGCAGCACTGCCATCGACTACAACGAGCCTATCGAGGTCTACAATCTCCGTGGCATGAAGGTCGGCGTTTCGACCGAAGGTCTCGCCTCCGGTATCTACATCGTCCGTCAGGGTGCGAAGGTCGAGAAGATCGCAATTTAAAGTTTAGGGTTTTTAAACTTTAAATCCCCAAGAGTCCAAAGGGGTAAAAGTTTAGCCATCAGTCCGGCAGCTTTATTGTCGGGCGATACGGATGACTGAACTTTTACCCCTTTGGACTCTTTGGACTTATATGATGATAAGTGTAAAATAAGTGTAAAATAGTAGATTTTGAGATAATTTTCCTGACATTTTTGCCAATTTATGGTAATAAAATCTTAACTTTGCATTTAAGAGTACCATGCAAAGGTGTTTCGCCCCTCTCCGTATCCTATATTTTTTCGCAAATTCAGAACAAGTGAGCTTTTTTAATACCATTTTTATTTAACCTTATTATTTACCATTATTAATGTTGAAAAGAAGATTAAATGGCAAGACGATTGGGACACTGTTCATGTTGATCATGTCAGTGTGTCTGTCAACGTTTGCAGCTCTCCGGACGGAGGAGTGGACGTTGAATCCTTCTGATTACCGTTACGACATGAGTCTTTATTTCACTATGTCGTCGAGGGACTACGAGGACCTCACGAAGTATGAGATAGGGGCTTTCGTGGGTGACGAGTGCCGCGGTTTAGCGGAAAAACTGGATCTGCCCGACAACGGGAGCTGCCTGTACATGCGTATCAGGAGCAACACTCCCGAGGGAGATGAAATCGAGTTCAGGATGCGTGACCGCTCGACGGGCGAGACCGTGGTCCTCAAAGGCAAGGACGGAGCTGCGTTCCAGTTCAAGGCCGACCAGAGAGTGGGGCTTCCTTCCGACCCGTATGTCATGATGCGTTACTTCAATGTGACGGTCGAGGCAGGCGAGAACGGTACGGTAGCGTTTGAGAACGGCCTCTATGCCGAGGGTACAGTGATTGATCTGACAGCCGTCCCCTCCGAGGGCTATCATTTCGTAAGCTGGAGCGACGGCAGCACCGATGCGCAGCGCAAGCTGACTGTCAACGGCGATGTGGAGCTTTCGGCTTCCTTTGCCGTGACCGCGTATAAGGTCGTGTTCAAAATCGGCGAGAACGTAATCGCTACGCTCGACGTTGATTACGGCTCGACGATAGCCGCCCCCGAAGCTCCCGCGCTTGAAGGCCACACCTTCGGCGGATGGGCTGATCTGCCCGCGACGATGCCCGCTCACGACATCGAGATCACAGGCTCATACACGCTCACTATCTATAAAGCAGTCTTCAAGATTGACAACGAGGTCGTCACTACTCTCGACCTTGCCTTCGGCGCGAANGTAGAGGCACCCGCCGCTCCCGCGAAGGAGGGTTACACCTTCGACGGCTGGGTAGGCGTACCCGAAACCATGCCCGCCAATGACATCGAGGTGACCGGTAACTACACTACCAATATTTATAAGATTGCTTTCCGAATCGGTGAAGAAGTGGTTTCGATGGTCGAACTTCCCTTCGGCAGCCCCATCGAGACTCCCGCTGTCCCCGAAATCACCGGCTATACTTTCGAGGGCTGGGCTGATGTCCCCGCCACTGTCCCCGCAAAGGACCTTGAAATCACCGGCTCTTACGCTGTCAACAAGTATAAAGCAGTGTTCAAGATCGGCGATGAGGTCGTTTCGACTGTCGAAGTAGCCTACGGCGAGGCAATCGAAGCTCCCACCGTAGCCGACAAGGAGGGTCATACTTTCAGCGGCTGGACGAACCTCCCCGCGACCATGCCCGCCAACGATGTTGAAATCACCGGCACATACACNGCCGGTACCTACGAGGCCATCTTCAAGATCGGCGACGAGGTGATAGCCACCATCCGCGCAAGTTTCGGCAGNGAGCTCGAGATTCCCGCCGCTCCCGAGAAGGAGGGTTACACCTTCGCAGGCTGGGCTGACCTCCCTGCAACGATGCCCGCAAGAGACCTCGAAATCATCGGTTCGTACACAGTCAATGTCTACAAAGCCGTGTTCAAGCTCGGTGAGGAGGTTCTGACCGTCCTTGAAGTACCCTACGGCGAGGCCGTAGCCGCTCCCGCCGTCCCCGANAAGGAGGGTCACACTTTCGACGGATGGTTCACCATTCCCGAGACCATGCCCGGNAATGACATCGAGGTCCTCGGTTCATACGTCCCCAATGTCTACAAGGCTATCTTCAAGATTGGCGACGAGGTCATCTCGAGCCTTGATGTGGTCTATGGCAGCACCATCGAAGTTCCCGCTGTCCCCGAAGTTGAGGGCTATACTTTCAGCGGCTGGACCAACCTTCCCGCCACAATGCCTGCCGGCGACCTTGAAATCACCGGCGCATACACCGCCGGTAACTATGAGGCCATCTTCAAGATCGGCGATGAGGTGNTAGCAACCATCCGTGCCGACTTCGGCAGCCCCATCGANGCACCCGCCGCTCCCGAGAAGGAGGGTCACACCTTCGCAGGCTGGGCTGAACTCCCTGCGACCATGCCCGCCAAGGATATTGAAATCACCGGTTCNTACAACGTGAATGTCTACAAGGCNGTCTTCAAGATCGGCGAGGATGTCATCGCTACCCTCGATGTGGACTTCGGCGCGAAGATCGACGCTCCCGCCGCTCCCGAGAGTGAAGGTCAGACTTTCAGCGGCTGGTATCTCCTGCCGGAGACCATGCCCGCACAGGACCTTGAAATCACAGGTAACTATGTCGCCAATATCTACAAGGCTGTCTTCAAGATNGGCGATGAGGTCATCTCGACCGTTGAGGTTCCCTTCGGTTCTGTCATCGAAACTCCCGTAGTTGCCGCCGTAGAGGGCTACACCTTCGCCGGATGGACCGNCGTTCCCGAGACCATGCCTGCAAAGGATATTGAAATCTCAGGTTCGTATGATGTCAACAGCTANAAGGTTGTCTTCAAGGTCGGCGATGAAGTCATCTCGACTGTCGACGTAGCCTACGGTGCCACCATCGAGGCTCCTTCGGTTCCCGAGATGGAGGGTTACACTTTCAGCGGCTGGATTCTCCTTCCCGAGACTATGCCCGCACAGGACCTTGAAATCACCGGTTCATACAATGTGAACATCTACAAGGCTGTCTTCAAGATCGGCGACGAGACCGTATCGTCTCTCGACCTCGCATACGGCGCAACCGTCGAGGCTCCCGCCGCACCTGAAATTGTCGGCTATACCTTCAACGGATGGGGTGAGGTTCCCGCTACGATGCCCGCTCAGGACATCGAGCTCACCGGCTCGTACACCGTCAATACCTACACGGTAGTCTTCAAAATCGGCGACGAGACCCTTTCGACTATCGAGGTAGCCTACGGCGCTGAATTTGANGCTCCCACCGTTCCCGAGAAGGAGGGTCACACGTTCAGCGGCTGGACCAACCTTCCCGCGACCATGCCCGCCAACGACATTGAGGTCACCGGCAGCTACACCGCAGGAAACTATGAGGCTGTCTTCAAGATCGGCGACGAGGTTATCGCTGTCATCCGTGCAGACTTCGGTNCAATAATCGAAATCCCCAACGCACCTGCCAAGGACGGCTACACGTTCAGCGGCTGGGGTGACGTTCCCGCGACCATGCCCGCCAAGAACATTGAAATCACCGGCAGCTACATCGCCAACGTCTACAATGCTGTCTTCAAGATCGGCGACGAGATTCTCTCGATTGTCGAAGTNCCCTTCGGCGAACCTATCGTCGCTCCCNCAGTNCCCGAGAAGGAGGGCTATACGTTTGACGGATGGTTCTACCTCCCCGAGACCATGCCCGGAAATGATATTGAAGTCGTGGCATCCTACGTCGTCAATGTCTACAAGGCTACCTTCAAGATCGGCGANGAAGTCATCTCGACTGTCGACGTAGCCTACGGTGAAGTCGTCGAGGCTCCCATCGTTCCCGAGAAGGAGGGTCACACGTTCAGCGGCTGGACCAACCTTCCCGCGACCATGCCCGCCGGCGATGTGGAAATCACCGGTGCATACACAGCCGGTCAATTTGAAGCCGTCTTCAAGATCGGTGACGAAGTAATCGCTGTCATCCGCGCTGACTACGGTACCGCCATCGAAATTCCCGCCGCACCCGAGAAGGAGGGACATACCTTCAACGGATGGGCCGACGTACCTGCAACCATGCCCGGCAAGGATATCGAAATCACCGGCTCGTACACTGTCAATGTCTACAAGGCTGTCTTCAAGATTGACGAAGAGGTCATCTCGACTGTCGAGGTAGCCTACGGCGACGTGGTCAAGGCTCCCGCCGCACCCGCGAAGGAGGGCTATACATTCGACGGATGGTTCAACCTCCCGGAGACCATGCCCGCACAGGACATCGAAATCGCCGGTCACTATGCCGCCAAGACCTACCGTCTGACATTCTACATCGACGATGAGGTCTACATGACCACTGAGCTTACCTACGGCTCTGCAATCGAAATCCCCAATCCCGTTGCTCCCGACAACATGAAGTTCGACGGCTGGAAGGATGAAATCCCCGCCACGATGCCTGACCACGATGTCGACATCCACGGCTCGTACTCATATCTCCAGTCAGCCATCGGTGAAATCGCCGCTGACGACGACGAACTCGTGACTGTCTACAATCTCAACGGTATCCTCCTCTATAAGGATATTCCCGCCGCCGAAGCGAAAGAGCGCCTCACTCCCGGCCTCTACATCATCAACGGCAAGAAAGTCCTTCTCAGAGCCGTGAAATGACCNTGAGTCAAAACACACAGTGATTAAATCTTAAAACCAAACAACCAATACCTTATGCTTAAACCAGTTCAGCAGTCGCTGATTCTTGCACTCTGTGTCCTGTTCCCCTCAATGTCGAGGGGAGCGACACTCAGTGTGGATGACGCGAAAAATGTAGCCGCTGACTTCTTTCAGTCCGGCGAAAACTATCGTCTGGCCGACAAGGATGCCTTTGTCCTCGTGCATACGGCCACGGATGATTCCCGCAACCCGGTTTGCTACGTCTTCAACGCAAAAGACGGGAAGGGATTCGTTATCGTATCAGCCGACAGCGATGCGATGCCGGTCATTGGCTATTCCGACACTTCGACATGGAGTGTGAATGTCATTCCTGAGGCTGCCGGCCGTATCCTGTCAGTATCCACCCCCGCCGGTGAGAACGGAAGCCGTATGCTCCGTGTCAGCCGTGCCGGTGAAAATGAAAGCAAGCTCCTTAACACTCCTTCGTGGAGTCAGGAGGCACCCTTCAACAACAACATCCCCAACCGCCGTCTGACCGGTTGNGTCGGTGTCGCCCTTGCGGAGATTCTGAAATACCATACCTATCCCGCNTCGCGTCCCGCCTCGCTGGTCAAGGATGGTGAATCNACCACCTACGCATGGACCGATATGCGCGACGACAANTACCGCAGCGGTTACTCGGCTTCCGAGGCAGAAGGCGTGGCCACACTCGTGGCTGATGCCGCCATCGCCATCGGCACCGACTTCGGTATGTCAAGTTCAAGCGCATTTGAGGTGAAGGTGCCTTACGCACTCACCTCGATGTTCGGCTATGACTCAGGCGTGTCCTACAAGAAGCGCGCCGAGATGGACAAGGATTCATGGGAGGCCGTCATCGTCAATGAAATCAACGAAGGGCGTCCCGTGCTTTACAGCGGTCAGGATGTCTCCTCGGGTCACGCTTTCGTGTGCGACGGTTATGAAATGAGAGGCAGTGTCCCCTTCTTCCACATCAACTGGGGCTGGGGCGGTTCTGCCAACGGTTACTATGCGTCCGATGCCCTCAACCCCGTTGTCAGCAAGGCGCACAGCTACAATGACCTCACCACGATTGTCTACAACATCAAGCCCGCGGCCAANTCCATCGAATGGTCGCCCATCCATGTCACCAGTGACGAGCGTCAGGTCGGTCTTGTCCTCGATGTCGACGACATCNCCTCGGCNGCCTCGTTCACCGCACGCGTCGGTTCGCTGAAGAACATCTCCAACACCGATTTCTCCGGCAAACTCTCCATCGCGCTCTTTGATGCCAACGGCAAGCAGAAGTGTCTCCTCAACGACGGCAGAAACTTCAGCCTTGTCGCATTGCAGACAAACAAATATGTCGATTTCACCTGTAAGCTCCCTGCCGGGACATCCGTCGCTAACGGCGATGTCGTCCGTCTCGTGACAATGGCCAACGGTGCTTCCGCATGGCTTCCCGTCGCCGGCGACCTCCTCGCACCCGGTGAGGCAGCCGCAAAGGGTGGGGCGATACCCTATCTTTCCGTGACGCTTCCCGGCTCGACCGAGGATGCCGAAGTCACNGCCGCCGACAACCGTGTCATCAAGGGCCGCGACTACACTTTCAAGGTAGTCCCCAAATCCGCCGACAAGGTTGTCTCCGTCAAGGCCAACGGCTTCCTCCTCACCGCCGATGCTTCCAANAACTATAAGCTGACTAACGTTCTCGAGGATCAGACCATCGACATCCTCGTGCAGAATGCCGCCGANGTGCTTTCAAAGAGCACCCTTTGGGTCGATGCCGGCAATCTCCAGAACCTCCTCACCGACCAGGAAGCTGCCACCGTCACCGACCTCACGCTGTTCGGTACGATTAACGTCAATGACTTCAACTTCATCCGTGACCGCATGAAGGTCAATCGTCTCGACCTTTCTCAGGTGACCATCGTAGCAAACGGTTCAAACCCCGCCAATGCCATCCCGACCAAGGCATTCAACGGCTACCGCTCGCTCAANCAGATTATCCTTCCCAAGAACCTCACGACTTTCAAGAACGGCTGTCTCGCACAGACCGGTCTCACCTCCATCGAGATTCCTGCAAGCGTAGGCACATGGGAATACAACGTGTTCGTCGGNTGTAACGCTCTTAGAGAAGTTATCGTCCGCCGTTCTTCTCCCGCATGGATCAACTGGTGTGTGTTCAACGGCACTCCCCAGACCAAACTCGTCGTTCCTGTCGGCGCTACCGCAGCTTACATGAGCAAGGAATACTGGCAGGACTTCAAGGAAGTTGTTGAGGAAAACGCCGTCGCTCCTGACCACTACACCGTCAGCGTACAGGAAAAGAAGGCTTTGAAATTCACTTCCGTCACCGAAGGTACGGAATTCGCTCCCGGCTCGGATTACAGCTTCATGGTCGAGAGTGACGACTCCTTAGGTGATGCCAATATGGAGGTTTATGCCAACTCTCAGCGCCTCTATGCCGATGCCAACGGCACCTACACCGCCAAAATCAATGCGAATACCCTCATCCACGTTGAGTTCAAGCAGCCTGTGGCTACCACTGTCGACAACACATGGAAGCTCACCGGCGATGCAGGCGGTATCGGTCTCGTTACCGAGGTTGTCAACGTCCCCGTCGGCCGCTCTTTCGTCGTAAGAGCCAACGCAATCAAGGTTCCCAAGGGTAATGACGCTGCCAAGTTCTACGGCATTGTCCTCACTGACAAGGACGGNGGCATCAAGGAATTCATATCCTCGATTGTAAGCAACTATTACAGCAACGACGCCGCCAACCTCACCTACAACTTCTACTGTCAGGTGAAGGAATCACAGGTGAAGGAGGGCAATCAGATTCGTCTCGCCACTTCCTACAACAAGAAGACATGGCAGCTCGTCGAAGCTGAGGCCGACTCAATCACNGACCGTCTCGCAGCAATCAGCAACCCCGTTGTNTACCACAACGTCGTCATGCCTGAAAGCGTTACAGGTGCGAGAATCGAAGGTGGTGCCACTCAGGTGGTACGCGGTATGCCTTTCAGCCTCAAAGCTACCGCCATCAATCCCGCCCAGCGTGTGACTGTCGCTATCAACGGTGAGAATAAGGCTACCAAGGTTCCCATTGCCAACATTTCCATCCCCGCCGTGCTTGAAGACCTCGATGTCACCATCATGGTGACTGATGCCGATGCCGGTGACTACATGGTGTTCAACATTCAGGAAGGTCAGCTTGCTTCCAAGCTCGCCGACTGCCCCGAGCGTGTCAAACTCATCGGAACCATGCTCGTCAGCGAGTTCGATGTACTCCGCGCGAAGGCCGGTACTATCATCGACCTCGATATGGCCGACGTGACCGTCAAGGGTGCTGCCATGACCGGCAATTCTATTCCCGAAAACGCTTTTGCTCCCACAAGCTCAAGCACTCTGTCGGCTCTTAAGACAGTGATACTCCCCAACGGTCTCGAGCGCATCAACAAGAATGCTTTCGCCCGTTGTACCCAGATTACCGAACTCACCATCCCCGCCAACGTAAGCTACATCGGCGACGGTGCGTTCTCTTCCTGCGTAGCTCTGAGAAAGATTATCGCCAAACCTAAGGCAGCGCCTACTTGCGGCAANCTCAATCCCTTCCCCTCAGGTGCAGGCAACATCACTCTTGAAGTGCCTAAGGGCTCGGAAGAAAGTTACAGTGTNGGTTCTACTTGGTGGTCACTCCTCTCGCTCTACAAAGCTCCCACCGAGGCCAAGGACTACTACTGGATAAAGATTGACGAGTCACGCGCTAAATCTCTTGACTGCAGCGGTAACGCACTCAACAGNATTGGTGTCGGCGCAGCAGATATGGAGATTGTGTTTGAGCTTCCCAACGTTCAGCGTTCGTCTTATAAGGAGGAATATAAAACCCACATGCGTCCGGGTGTACCCTTCAAGATCTATGATAACGGTATTGATGTATTCGCTAACCTCGGCGCATACCAGTATAATGTAGGAAGTCAGTACTACTATCCCTATCAGCACTGGAGTATGACAGCAGGTAAGTTAGGNATTCGCTATAACCATTCCGCTACGAGCGGTCCTACAATGCTCCAGAATCATGAGATCAATGTCTATTTCTACTATGCTCTCAACTTTGAGAACAAGGCTGGCGCCGAGGGTGTCACTGCTGAAATCGTTGAGATGCCGGAAGGCTGCGAATGGAGAAATGTGCCTATGACATATTTCGAACTCTCGAATAGAAACACAATTCCGGTGCTCTACCGTGAGGGCAGCGAGTTCAAGATCCGACTCACCGATACTAACCCCGGCACGGAATATGCTGTCAACCTCATGACCAAGGTGATGACCAAGACCGGTCCTAAGCCCGAGTATGAGGAGAGAGAGATGACACTCGAAGGCAACAACGGCATCTACACCATCCCCGCACTCGAAGGTGATACTTGGATCAGAATATCAGGTACCCACAGCTATGAGGAAGGTGAGCCTATTCCTGCCGAAGCTATCAGCAACCTTAACAAGGAAGCTGTGTTGAACTTCGCCGAGCTTACTCCCACCGGCAACATGAGTGAGGCTGCATTTGAAGCCATCCGCGAAAAGTTTGATGCACTTGAAAGCCTTGACCTCACCGAAATCGAGAACTCCACCCTTCCCGCCAACGCATTCGAAGGCATGGATCAGCTCAAAGACGTGATTGTTTCCGATAACGTCACCGAAATCGGTGCCGGTTGCTTCAAGGATTGCGAGAACATCGAGTCACTGACCCTCCCCGGTGTCACTGAAATCGGCGAAGGTGCCTTCGAGGGTTGCAGCAACCTTACGAGCATCCTTCTCCCCTCTGTCGGCAATGCCGTTTCACGCGCTGCCGAATCAGGCGTGACCGCCGCTTCGTTCAAGGGTCTCAACCCCAACTGTATCATCTATATCGGTTCGACCGAGATTGCCGATGCAGAATCACTCAACCTTATCCTCAACCAGAATGGCCAGCGCGTGGCTGCTTCCGACATCGTGCTTGACGGCAACTATCCCTTCAGCGCACCTGCCAGCTTCAGCCTCGGCAACCACCGCATCTCGTTCACCATTGACATCCCCGGCAGCGACAGCATCGATGTCGACGGCGGCTGGAAGGGCATCATGCTTCCCTTCGAACCCACCCGCATGGAATATGGTGTCGAGTTCGGCAAGCGTGAGGGCAGCGGTCTTAACCTGCTTTCGTTTGACGACGAGAACTCGGAGACCATGACCCCGCAGACAACTCTCGTTGCCAACCGTCCCTACATGGCCAACGTCTGCGCTCCCTTCAAGTCTGTCCCCGTGACCTTCTACGGCGAAGGCAAGTCGACCGCCGACAGTCTGGTCTATGACATCGCGTTCACTCCCGTAGCCGAGGAAACCGTTGCCGTCGGCAAGGACTTCTCACTCTACGGNACCTTCGACGGTGTGACCCGTACAACCGTCGTATGCTACGCTCTCAACGAGGAAGGCAGCTCGTTCATCTCCGCTACCGAAAGCGAGACGGCAACTCCTCCCTTCGGAGCATATCTCTGCGCCAACGATGGTGTGGTCAAGGGTGAAATGGCTGTCGGTACCCATCCCCTCTGGATTCACGATCCCGTCAGCGGCGGTGTCAGCGGAACCAAGCTCTACCGTGGCAACAAGATTGAGATTGTATCCGCCACTCCCGGCGCTTCGATCTACTACACCGTCGACGGTAGCGATCCCTCCGCAGCCAACCCCGACCGTATCCTCTACAAGGANCCGATCGCAATGGAAGGCGAGGCACTCTCTGTCAAGGCTATCGCCGAGTACAAGGGCAATATCTCTGACAGCGTCGTGCTTGACTATGAACTGAAGAAGGTCGACATCGACTACGCACTCTCTCAGAACTGGAACTGGATCTCGCACAATATGGAGACTTCTGTCGCCGTCGCTGATTTCGCAGCTNCCGGCATCAGCAGCATCCTCTCGCAGACTCAGGAAGTGGTACGCGACCCGAAACTCGGTCTCGTCGGCACGCTCACCGAGCTTGCTCCCGCCGTAGGCTACAAGGTCTGCGTCGACAAAGCCTCTTGGTCAGGTAAGGTCGCAGGTTTCGCATTCGACCCGACTACACCCGTGAAGCTCCACCGTGGCTGGAACTGGATCGGCTGTCCNGTTGACGATGCAAGCCTCCTCATCACCGACCTCCTCTCGGCTCTTGAAGTTGAAACGGGCGATATGCTCGTCGGTCTCGACGGATTCGAGCAGGTGAACGAAGAAGGCGCATGGGTCGGCACACTCACCAGCCTCGTTCCCGGAACCGGTTATATGTATTACAGCAATTCCGACAAGGAGTTTGTCTACAACCTTGCTCCCGTTGCCGAGAACGCACAGGCAGCCAAGGCTCCCCGCATGGAGAACAACACTCCGTGGGTCATCGACAACCACCGCTATGCTTCCGTGATGCCCGTCACCGCTTGTCTTGTCGACGTGGACGGTTTCGAGGCTGACGCACGCACATATCAGGTCGGTGCTTTCTGTGGCGACGAGTGCCGTGGTATCGGTGTCTATGTCGACGGTGCTGTAATGATTAATGTTCACGGTAATCCCGGCGACCGCATCAGCTTCCGCTTCATCACTCCCGACAATGANGAAATGCTCTCTTCNTCGGCCATCAGCTTCAATGAAATGCCTGTAAGCACACTGAGCGAACCTTACAGAATCACCCTCGACCGCACTTCGGCCATCAGCTCTGTCTATGACGATGCTTACGTCGTTGAATTCGAGAACGGCACACTGTCGTTGAAGGGCGATCTCTCGACGGTAGTCGCAGTAGAGGTCTATGACATCGCCGGTCACAAAATCGGAATGGTCACCAACCCCACCGACTCCTCAGTGAATGTAGGTAACTTCGAACCGGGTGTCGTCATCGTCCTCATCCGCACCGAAAACACCACCATCTATCGCAAAGTCCTCGTGAAGTAAGCTGAGACTTATTTCCGCTCAATAAAAATTGACGGTAGCACCACCTCGTGTGATGCTACCGTCAATTTTTTTTGTATATGTCTGTCTAATGTGGAGGAGGGGTTATTTATAAGCGTGGAGAGAGGGGAGGAAGTTGACACCGTAGTATGTCATGATGATGGCTGAGAAGATGACGATAAGGTAGATATTGCAGATTCGGGGGTAGTTTCTCAGACCGAACCATCGGTGAAGTGGAATGGAATAGAGCAGCAGCGTCACCAAGGCCCATGTCTCTTTCGGGTCCCATGCCCAGTAGCGTCCCCACGACACATTGGCCCACATCGCCCCGACGATNATTCCCAGACCGAGGATATANACCCCGGGGCCGAGGAGCGACATTGAGAGTGCTGTCAGCCTTTCCCTTTGTCGCGGCCGAATAAGGGCTATGACTGATGTCGGGAGGGTGAAACCAAGAATTGCGTAGGCCACCATGATAAGGGAGACATGGACAGCGAGCCAAGGCGAAGCCAGCACCGGCATCACGGGACTCATCACAGGGTCCNTTACCCCCAGCCATGACACGAGAAAGAGGAAAGATGTNCCCGCCATAACCAATCCTGTCAGCAGGGCGGAATCTTTACGACGGCATATAAAGGTTGCTATGATTGCCGCCGTGACACCGAGAAATTCCATCATCTCCGAAGTGGTCGANAGGGGGAAGGAGCGGGAGATGAACCAGAGCCAGAGGTAGGCGACAGTGCCAAGCATACCGATGACCGCCGTCAGCGGCCACAACCAGACCTTCCACCGGGTTATCGCCGCACAGAGCGACAGGAGAGTCACGATGATGGAACATANNAANAGAAGCCTGACAGGGACGATACGGTTATAGGCCACTTCAAGCCTGATTGACCACTCAGGACGAAGGTCAGGGGAGGCTTCAGGGAGNGGAGTGAACAACCGGCCGCTCCACAGGTCGACAAGGAGAGCTATTTTTTCGTCAAGACTCACGATGTCGGCATCCAGAGAACCTTTGCCGCCCTCGTAAAGTTCTCCGGGGAGATATGTCGTGCCGTCGTAGAGTTGCCGGACTGAAGCGTAGTCCCCCTCGATATTCAGNCTGTCGCGCAGAGNGTGGCTTTTTACTTTGATGAATGGGACGGCCGACCATTCNTCNCTGTAACGGAGCAGTGACGCCACGAAAGCCTCAGGCGAGAGTCCTCCGACATCGGAGCGNCCGGTCAGCTTGTAGGTGAGCCGTGAGGCGACAGTGCTGAACGGAACGATACCGCCATTGTAAAGCACCTGCCGGAAAGCCAGTGAATCGGCTGTCTGATTGCTTACCGCAGGGACTGCCGAAGCCTCCTGNAAGAGACTGGCGGGCAAAAATAGTAGCCCGATGATAGCGGCACGGCGGAATCGGCGGAATTTCCTGACCAAAATCCATCCNCCTCCGACGGCAAAAAGCAGGAAGCCGAGATACACTGCCGGCATACCCCAAGGATCATGGGTGACGGTCAGGATTGACCCGCCATCGTTGTCAAATGANGTCTGATAGAAACGGTAGGTNCCGAGNCGCCCTATGTGGTTCATGGAGATGTGCATCGTGTCACCTGCGGAGGTCAGNACCTCAGATCGGAAGTCTTTCGGCACGGTCATCCCCCGGTAATACTCCGGGGCGAATGAAAGNAGCGTCAGCTCCGCCGGGAGAGGNTGGGGGNTACCGTCGCTGTCGATGAAGCTATCGGCCGGAACCGCGTTGCTCAGATGGAGAGTCCCGCGCAGCGCCGTAGATGCCGTAAAGAAACCTCCTGCAATCATCAGTATGAATGACAGATGCAGGAGGAATGACGGGATGTTNNGCCAAAGTTTCGTCCTTATGACGGCGACGATGAGAAGCAGCAGAATNATGGTCCAGAGGATACACCATAATGCCGAGGAATAGACTCCGGGGGGCATTACGGATGTACCTCCGACCAAAAGCGCAACGCATACTGCTGAAATAAATATCGTGGACTTAAAACGGTTCATATTCAGGATTGATGACGTGTTTGACGGCCATGCACTCCGTCTCTATAAGCCAGCCGGGACGACAGACAGGGGCGAGGACGATTACCTTTGGTATAGCCGGGAAGCGGCGGGTCATAATCGCCTCGACCGTAGGGTAGTCGGCAATGTCGCGCAGATAGACCGTCAGATGTGCCACATTTTCCCATGCGCATCCTCCTTCCGCGAGGAGAACCCCGATGTTTTCAAGCATACGGTCTGTCTGGGCTCTTATGTCGCCCGGAGCGACGATGAGGCCTTTGTTGTCGATGCTTGCCGTGCCGGAGATGTAGACATGGCGGCGGTCACCGTAGTCTACGGCGGTAGCACGTTCAAAAGCTACGCCATATTCGTAGGTCGGATTCAGNTGGGTCCTGCCATAGAGAAATCTGATTTGACTTTTACGGANGGAGGTATCGGCAAAGGCATTGAAGGCTACCAGACACGCAGGGTCGGGTGACTGTCCGGCAATACCGGTCGANGCGATGAAATGGGTGTCGGCGGTAAGTCCGTGACGGTCAAAAACCTCGTTGCGGCCTTTGACTACGCCGGAATAATTATTGTCGACATCCCTGACGAACANCCATGTNCTGAGGCAGTGGTCTTCAAGCGAACCTCCTGCCGCGGTCAGCACGCNGCTTAACNTGTCGAGGTAATCGACCGTCATTTCCCTTGAACCGGCCNGACGTACAGACGGATTATCCCCCGCCCATATCCTGCCTGAACCGTCTGCCCAGAAGCCGTCGCCCAGCTCCCTGAAATCGGAATTTTCCTGAAATATCACCAGCAGGGCNNCCTTTGACCCGTCGAGAGGCGACTGCTGGATGACCGACCTNGCACACTCGTCGTCGGCAGGGAGGAAATGCGACTGATTGGTGGCATCGCTCAGTANGTATCTTTTGAAGACAGGCTTCATGCAGAGCCTTTCGGNCAGAAGGCGTGTAGCCTCGGCCAGATGTTTCAACTGGGTTCCGGCATCTTCGCGGGAATGGGGGCAGGTGAGCATGGCGTGAGCCTCCCTGCGGTTTATGTCAAATTCGGCTACGCTGACCGTGACATCCGGGTATTCTGTTTCGTAGTATCTCATATTCGTTCAGTTCAATTAGGATTTGCACCTCCGTCAATCCAGTTGCGGATTAAATCGAGTTTTTCCTGACGGACTACCTCGACGGAATGATCATAGCTCCACGACGACGAAACGTTGCCGCCAAGGATAAGGTAGAGCACGCTTTCACCGCTCTCGCCGGGCTTCACGCGGTTCATGTCCGGCAGTTTGACCGATGGGACGGCAATCATCTGACCGAAGCTCACTCCGTCGGTCAGATTCAGTCCTGCGGCGACATGATTGGAACCGCCGTGACACTGGATGCAGGTGGTGTTGAAAATCTCCTGCTGGATAGCCCTTGCCATCGACAGGTTGACCGACGGCACATCAATCCGCACCGTATCGCCGCCGATGTAGTAGGCGGTGGAGGCGAATGTGGCCACACGGCGGCGCAGACGGTCAATGGCACAGAGTTCGACGGTCGCTACTTCGGGGGGAATACCGGTCAGGACCACGTCACACTTCCCATCCGTCACAGAAGCCTCGATATTCTTGCTGATGAGGGCGAACTCGTTGCCGTCCTCGAAGCCTGCGACTGCGAGAGTGTAACTGTCAGTCCATGTATCCATTCCGGAAATGGCCGTGGTGACCCTTGCCGACCCGCCTTCATGAGCGATGACGACATCATCGCCGTAGAGCCGGCCTTCGTCACATCCCACGAGCAGCAACCCTGCACCTAATATCAGGTGGGTAATTGAAAATCTTCGCATCTCAAAATGTGTATTGAGCCATTACGACCACCGAGCTCGTAGCCAGTCCGAGGTTATCCTCGTCGCGGTCCATCTGGCGGGCGTGNCCCGTGCGACCGGTGTACTGATACATGGCCTGTAATTTAAGGTTGATACTGTCGAAGAAATAATTTGCGCCGATGGCTGGCATATTGAGTGAGCCACCCTTTTTGGTCGAGTTTCGCTCGAAGAAATCATAGCGTAGAGCGCCTTGCAGACGCGGGGTGAGGAAATAGCCTATCTGTGCGTAGCCTCCGTAGTAATTGTAGGAGGTNTCGATTTTCTGACGTTTCGTGAAGCCGACGTGCATATAGTAGAACTCGGCACCGAAATACCATCTGTTCCTTATCCACGACCATTCGGCTCCGAGACGCAGGTCATTTGTGCTTTCGTTCTCGCTCTCGACATTCATCGAGCCTGATACGCCGATGAGCATCCTGTTGTCGCGGAGCCGGCGCGGGTCGCCCTGCGATGCCGGCATGACACCGAAGGGCTGATAGGTCAGTCGGGCGGCATAGAGGAGCGAGGGGATGTGCCAGTCGTCGCTGAGTGTCTTCGTCGCGGAATTGACCCCCGCGCCAGTGCCGTTGAATATACCGACCTGATAGCCGAACTTGTTTTTCAGCATACCGTGAAGCTCTACGCCGAGGTCAAANCCTGTCCCGATGTGGGGTGTCACCGCATTAAGCGAGTAGGGGAGGATTACGGAAGCTGTCAGCGAAGTCGGAAGCACCGGGAAGAGTGTCTCGCCGAGAGTGGTGAGGTAGGCATGGGAGAATGGAGTCTTGAACTTACCGATACGCACGCCGATTTCATCCTTCGGACGGATGTCGGCCCACGCTTGTTGCAGCAGGGAGCCGCCCGAGGCAGCGGCGTTGACGGAGAGATTGAAGGTGACGATGTTGAAGGCTTTGCCGGTGAAGCCGAGGACGGCGTAGGGGATACTGAAACCGGAATTTGCCACGTTGTCCTGATTGTAGGCGGGGTCGAGTCCGGCATCATCATAGTAATTGTAGTTGGCGGCTGTCTGCACGAGCAGATAGGGCTTGAAAAGGAAATCACCCTTTTTCGTGGTGAAGGTGAAGCCTCTGTGATCCGCGAGGGATACGACACCGTTTTCCGTATCCGCATCATATTGCGCCCGCAATGCNGGGACACACAGGAGAGAGCATATTATCGAAAGTATTGTCTTCTTCATTGGATGATTACATGATTGGATGATTATATCTAAGGTCAGAGGGGAGATGGTGGGTCAGAGTGACCGGAGGAATTTCACGAGAGCCTCGCGGTCGTCTCTCGACATCTTTTTGAATACGTTTTTGGAAGCCTCTCCTTCCCCTCCGTGCCACATTATCGCCTCCACGAAGTTGCGTGCGCGGCCGTCGTGCAGGAAATAGGTATGTCCGTTGACCTTTTCCTGNAATCCGATGCCCCAGAGCGGGGTGGTGCGCCATTCGTTACCACGGGCAAGCCCGGAGACATAGTTGTCATTCAGACCGACACCCATGATTTCCGACCCCATGTCATGGAGGAGGAAGTCACTGTAAGGATGGATGGTCTGATTGCCGAGCCACGGCAACTGCGTTCCGGCAAGGAGCGTCGAGCCGCGCGGACGTGTGTGGAGGGTAGTGACGTGGCAGAGATGGCATCCGGCCTGATAGAACAGAGTCTCNCCCCTTTTTACATCAGGGTCGTTGACATTTCTGCGTGCCGGGACTCCGAGCGACTGCATATAGAGGTCGACGTTCTCCATATCCTCTGTCGAGATGTCGAGGCGGTCGTAGGCCAGTCCCATCATCGAGCCTTGGTTGATCTGCACCTGACCCTCGCAGATTTCCTCGGGGTAGCGGCTGTTGGTGACACCCATATCGCTTGAAAATCCGAGTTCGACGGTGAGGTCGGCGTGCTGGGCTTTGTTGCCTGAGATACCGAGACTGGTGACTCCGCGTTCAGTGATGTAGTTGCAGCGTCCGCTGATGCCCCACTCGGGATAATTGCTCTTGGCGGCGAGCTGTTCGATTTCGGTCGGATCGAGAGACATGAGCTGACCCATGCCCACATGACGCAGGGGAATACGCACGGTACAGAAAAGGTCCTCGGGGGCGATTGCGTCGGCATACCAGTCGGTGATAGTGTAGACGGGATAGGCGAGTTCGTAGCTGTCCCCGTCGGGGAAGGAGAATTGCTGATACTGCCAGTCGACTTTCAGTTTGCCTTCCGGCTTGACTCCGTAGATGGCCTGATCATGCAGCACACGTCCGTATTCGCGGAAAAACGCGCCGTTCTTGCGGGTGATGTAGACAAGCATGGCCGAGAAACCGTAGGAACCTGAACCGTTATCGCTCCACACTCCGGGACGTGTACGTCCGGCATTGCGGTGGCAGCTTCCGCAGGAGTAACCGGCATAGACAGGGCCGAGTCCGCCACCCTGCCCGTTGGTGGAGGTACGCACGTCGTCATAGAGGCGGTCGCCACGGACGAAGCGGGTGAGGTAGTCGCCGGATACCCAAGGCGCCTCACTGTCATAGGCGACGGAGGAGTTCAGGAATATAGTGGAAGTTCCCGCCGACAGTGCATAGCCGGCAGGAACCTCTATATCAAGAACATCAAGTCCGTCGTTGTCACAGGAGACCAGTGAAAGTGTCAGTCCCGCCAGCCAACAGCACAGGAAATGAATTCTGTGAGACATAGGCAATCAGTTTTTTACTTTACGGGGCTGACCATCCTTGAAGAGGAGGAATTCAAGAGTGTGGAAACCGCGCACCGACTGTACGGCCTCGATTGTGGCATCGTCGTCCCCCTCGCTCCAGTTCAGGTCATCGTAGTTGCCGGAGTTGAGAATCTGGACAATGTTGTCCTGATCAAGTGGCCAACTGTCCATGTTGGGGTCAAGACCGAGCGCGTCGACCGGACCAAACAGGAAGGCCTCGCTTTTCTCCCACGGTTCGCGTGCTTCGAGCCATGCGTTGCAGGCGGTGGCGAAGTTGGCATCAGAAGGAGAGTTCTTGAAGTTGACCACGGTCTGGTAAAGCGCGGCATTTTTTTCTTTAAGGCTCTTGTAAGTGGGGACTACGACGGCATCGACATAGGTGTCCACGATGTCCTGAAAGCGCGGGTCATTGCCTAAGGCGTTGACGGCAGCTTTGAGCTTGTTTGAAAGGAGGTCTTCAAGGTCGGCGCAGGCAGTCATCGCCGTGCGGCTTTCGGGGCTGTTGATGTGGTTGCGGAAAGGCTGCGGGATTGCGAGAATCGAATTTGAGGCATTGGCTATCGCCGTCTTTACTTCCGAGTCGAGACTTGAATTGACGTTTGCCATAAGTGCGGAGAGGGATTTTTCGCTGACGGTGCCGTCAAGTGTGCCGTAGTAGGAGTTGCGGATTGAGAGGATATTGTTGGAATAGTCCTCGCGGGAGTGCCAGCTATACCATGACTCCACGGCATAGAGCGCGCCCTGAGTGTCACCCGAGATATAAAGCTGGTATGGGTCGCCGATTTTAGCTGTACCGACTTCGTTGGCGATGTCGGCGCAGCCTTCGATTATCTGCTCGATGCAACTGAGTGCGCTGGAATAGTCGCCACCGTTGTGAGCCTTGAAACTTGTGGCGAAAGGTGTGCCGCCTTCGTAGGAGACGGTCCATGCGTCATAGAGATTGTTGGCATCCAGACGGAGCAGGGCAGCAACCTGAACCATGTAGTTTCCCCAGCTTGCAGCGTTTTTCTCAGTGTAGTCGAGGGTCGCGCTGTCGTCATCGTCGGTTTTGGGTTCGTCATTGTCTGAACAGGCTGTCAACGTCATGCCGAGTGTGCATGAGAGAGCCATGACAGCGAATAGGGATTTGAGTTTCATTGCGTGGATATGTTTAATTGATTTATTATTTGTTCAGTGATGCGTAGCGGTGTCACTACTTGCGGATGAACCATCCGATGTAGGCCACGCCGATGGAAAATTCATTTTCTGAATTG
>JAAVCM010000029.1 GCA_014802345.1 Bacteroides sp. | reverse complement strand
CCGGCCGGCATACGCGCCACGGCGCGTCCCTACATCAATCCAATATACGGCGCGTCTATTAACTGACGATTCTCGCTACTACAATTCCACACTGGCAGCCGAGCGGTAGGGACGCGCCGTGGCGCGTATGCCATATAACCTACAACCGGCACGCCAATAATGTCCGGGCTGTCAGAAATCCTATCTAAACTGCGATGCCGTCCGGCATACGCGCCACGGCGCGTCCCTACATCAATTCAATAAACGGCGTGTCCGTTACATCAATCCAATAAACGGCACGTCCATTACATCAATCCAATAAACGGCACGTCCATTACATCAATCCAATAACGTCCATTACATTAATCCAATAACGTCCATTACATCAATCCAATAAACGGCGTGCGCCTATATCATTTCTGTCCCTGCATCACAATATCCGCTATCAGGAAGTTGCTTCCGGCTATCAGAATCATGTCGTCGTCGCCGCAGTCAGCCGTTGCCATGGCAATAGCCTCATTGACATCAGGGACCGTCCGACCTGTCAGGCCGAATTCGGCAGCCCGTCGCGCAAGCTCGTCGGCATCCAGACCGCGTGCCACCGACGGGGCGGAGAAGTAGAGACATTTCTCAGCGTCAATTTCAGAAATGCGCCGGAGAATGGCAGAAATATCCTTATCGTTCACGAACCCCACTATCAGATGCAGCCGTCCGCCGACCTTCCCTGAAAGCTGCGAAGCGATGTAGTCCCAGCCACCTATGTTATGCCCGGTGTCGCAGACCGTCAGAGGCTTCGTCCGCAAAGTGGTCCACCGTCCCATCAGCCCGGTATCGCCGCACACATTCGCCATCCCCTCGGCGACAGCCTGAGGAGTGATGTGCCAGCCCGCATTTTCAAGCCGGCGGAGCGCACAGAGGATGGTGGCAGTATTCTTGATCTGACATTCACCCCTCAGCTCACCCGACAGCCGTCCGTAAGGGGTAGTCTCGTAGATTATCCCCGCGTCGGTAATCCGTCCGTCGACAGGAGCGGCAAACTCTATGGGCGCACCCTCCTCGGCAGCCTTACGGCGGAACACCGGGGCGGTCTCGACCTGCGTCTCCCCTATCACCACCGGGACACCCGGCTTGATGATTCCCGCCTTCTCGAAAGCAATCTTTTCGGGCGTGTCGCCCAGAAGTCCTGTGTGGTCAAGGGAGATATTGGTGATTATGCTAAGCACGGGAGTGATGATGTTGGTGCTATCGAGCCTTCCGCCCAGTCCGGTCTCGATGACGGCCACGTCGACCCCTTCGCGGGCAAAATACTCAAACGCCATCGTCGATGTCAGCTCAAAGAAACTCGGAGTCAGCCCTGAGTGCAATCCGCGCCATCGCTCCACGAAATCCACCACCGCCTCCTCTGCAATCTTGCGCCCGTTGACACGGATGCGCTCACGGAAATCAAAGATATGCGGCGACGTGTAAAGCCCGACCTTGTAGCCCGCACGCGCAAGCACGGCGGCGAGAGTGTGGGCTGTCGAACCCTTGCCGTTGGTCCCCGCTATATGTATTGTCGGGTAGCGGCGGTGAGGGTTGCCGAAAATGTCGTCCAGAGCGATTGAAGTCGCCAGTCCCGGCTTATAGGCCGTCGCCCCCTCGCGCTGAAACACAGGGAGGGAATTGTACAGAAACTCTATTGCCTCTTGATAGGTCATTGATATTCAGGTTTTAGGAATTGCCGGTATGGACACGCCGTGGCGCGTATGCCTGCATCACAGATTTCAATAAATCAACCACCCGGCAAATCCGGCAAGGCAGATTATGAGGATGGGATGCCATTTCACCCAGTAGACAAGCACGAAGGCTGCCGCACACAGGCCTATGCTCCACAGAACCTGCGCAGTCTCCTCGCCGAAGTTGGCGGCGTTCATCAGCAGCATCGCCGCAGAAGCGATAAGCCCCACGACCACCGGACGCAGACCCGCGAAGATGCCTTTGACGACCACACTGTCCTTGTGGCGGTGAATCAGGTGGCTCGTATAGGCCACGAGGATGAACGAGGGGAGCACGACCACTAAGGTGCATAGAAGCGACCCCAGAATCCCGAACAGCGGCGACGCGAAGGCGGGAGAATACTCCGCCGGTGCCACATATCCTATATATGTCGCCGAATTGATGCCGATAGGCCCCGGTGTCATCTGCGAGATGGCCACAATGTCGGTGAACATCTGCTCCGTAATCCATCCGGGCCCTACAATCTCGCGCTCGATGAGAGCAAGCATAGCGTAGCCGCCTCCGAAACCGAAAAGGCCGATTTTAAGGTAGGCCCATATAAGTCTGAGATAAATCATAGCTCCTCGTCCTCCTTCCTGATTTCCTTCTCAACCTTTTGAAGTGACTTGACATGATGGGAAAACCACAGCCAGCCGAAAAATCCCCCCAGCACTATATATAATATAGGATTGGAGATGACAGGCCAGCGGGAATAGATGAGCAGAGCCACGGCGACAGGGATGCCTATGGTCTTCCAGCCGATTTTGGCAGCCTTAGCCGACGTGATGACCGGAGCAATGATGAGAGCCACAACCGCCGGACGCACACCCTTGAAGATGGCGGAGAGGGTCGGGTTGTTCTTGATGAGGTCGGGGGTCAGGAAGATGGCTATGCAGAGGATGATGAGAAACGACGGAAGTATGCACCCCGCCGCCGCTGCAAGCGACCCTCGGAGTCCGCGCAGCCTGTCGCCGACGGCAACGGAGATGTTGACCGCGAGAATACCGGGAAGCGACTGGGCCACGGCAAGCAGATCGAGAAATTCGTCGCGCTCAATCCAATGATGCTTGTCGACAATCTCCTTCTCGATAATCGATATCATGGCCCATCCTCCGCCGAAGGTGAAAGCCCCGATCTTGAAAAATGACAGGAAAAGTTGTAGGCAGATATTGTTCATGACAGAATTTTGATTCGATTACGGCTGCAAAATTACAAAAAAGTGAATTAATGGCTCAATAAATTCAACTTTTCGCGCCGGGGTGTGTTATAATATCAGAGAAACGAAAAAAGAACACACACCGTTAGACTCACAAATAACATAATCATCAATCTAATTAATACAAATTATCTATGACTACAGCTCCTCTTCAAGGCATTAAAGTTGTTGACTTCACTGAAGTCCAGTCGGGTCCTTCATGTACCCAGATGCTCGCATGGCTCGGCGCCGATGTGATCAAAATCGAACGTCCCGGCGTGGGCGACGCAACCCGTAAGGAACTTCAGTTCAATCCGAATCTCCCCAGCTACTACTATTTGCAGCTCAACTCAGATAAAAAGTCACTTACACTTGACGCAAAGACCCCCGACGGCAAGGCCATCCTGACTAAGCTCATTCAGGAGGCTGATATTTTTGTTGAAAACCTCCACCCGGGTGCAATGGACAAGCTCGGCTTCAGTTGGGAAGTGGTCCACAAGCTCAATCCTAAGTGTATCTACGGTACAATCAAGGGCTTCCCTGTATCGTCCAAGTACAAAGACCTCAAAGCCTACGAGCCTATCGCTCAGGTGACCGCAGCAGCCGCTTCGACCACCGGTTGGTTCGAGGGTCCTGACAACATTCCTACCCAGAGCGGTGCAGCCCTCGGTGACTCCAACACAGGTATGCACCTCCTCATCGGTCTTCTCGCAGCGCTCCAGCAGCGTAACAAGACCGGCGAAGGTTGCTTCGTCTACCAGTCGATGCACAACGCCTGTCTTAACCTCTGCCGTATCAAGACCCGTGACCAGCTCACACTCGACAAAATCGGTTATCTTACCCAGTTCCCGCAGTATCCTGACGGCAAGTTCGGCGACTGTGTTCCCCGTGCAGGCAACATCGAAGGTGGCGGCGTCCTCGGATGGACCTACAAGTGTAAGCCCGCAGGCGATATGGACTCTGCAATCGATGCCAACAACTACGTCTACATCATCCTCCAGCGTGGCGCGAAGGACTTCGAGCTCTTCTGCAAGGCTGTCGGCTTCGAGGATTGGCTTACCAACCCCGACTTCAACACCGCAGATGCCCGTGACCGCAACAAACAGGCCATCTACAAGCGTATCGGCGAATGGACTGCCGACAAGACCAAGTTTGAGGTCACCGATATCCTCGGCAAGGCAGGCGTACCTGTCGGTCCCGTGCTTTCGACCAAGGAAATCATGAGTGACGAGACCCTCTATGACGGCAACACCCTCGTCAAGATCAATCAGGGTGGTGAAATCGGCGAATTCGTAACCGTAGGTTGCCCGTTCACCCTCAGCAACTACCAGCCTACCTACGGTCCTGCACCTGCCCTCGGCGAAAATACCGACGAAGTGCTCAAGAGCATCGGCTACACCGACGAGCAGATCGCATCATTCGCCAAGAACGGTACGACCGCACCTCTCGCTGACGGTCAGATGTAATCATACAGACTACACTCACTATCAACAGATAACTTAACACCGGAGGGGACAATCGGAAATTGTCTTGTGTACTACAACGTGCAATTGCCGGTTGCCCCCTCCCTCTTTCTATTCTCAACCCTCATATAATCATTCATCAATTCTATCTATCACTATGGCAAATACCACATCAACTCCCGCCGCACCTCATTTTCCCGAACAAGTAACGGGTATGTATATCCTCGCCGAGGCCCTTCACCGCCTCGGTCTTAATGATGTCTATGGTCTTGTAGGCATCCCTGTCACTGAAGTCGCCTATGCAATGCAGAAGGTGGGCATGAACTATTATGGCTTCCGATTCGAGCAGCAGGCAGGTATGGCCGCCGCAACCCACGGCTATCTCACACGCCAGCCCGGTGTGCTGCTGACCGTATCCTCGCTCGGATTCCTCAACGGCCTTACCGCAACCACCAATGCAACCGTCAACTGCTATCCTATGATTCAGATTTCAGGTGCCAGCGACCCTACGATGGTCGACATGGACATGGGTACCTACGAGCAGCTTGACCAGCTCAACGCCGCCCGTCCTTACGTCAAGGCAGCTTTCCGTTGCAGCTACGCCAAAGATATTCCCTCGGCAGTGGCCCGAGCCTACCGTGCAGCCGTCAGCGGTCGTCCCGGCGGTGTGTATATCGACATGGCAACCCCCGCACTCGCTGAGGTCATGAACCGCGAGGATGCCGAGAAGCTCTTCTATACTCCGGTTGACGTCTACACTCCCGTAGCTCCTAACAATGATGCCGTGAAGCGCGCTGCCGACCTGCTCCTCAACGCAAAGCGTCCGGCAATCCTCCTCGGCAAGGGCGCAGCCTACGCTCAGGTCGACGACAACATCAAGGAACTTATCGAGACCTACAATATCCCCTATCTCGCAATGTCGATGGCGAAGGGTCTTATGCCTGACAACGGTCCCCTGAGCGCACTTTCATGCCGCAGCACCATCATGGAGCAGGCAGATGTCGTGATGGTTGTCGGCGCACGTATCAACTGGATGCTTCAGTTCGGCCGCGGTAAGTGGAATCCCGACGTGAAGTTCGTTCAGCTCGACGTCCAGCCTACCGAAATCGACCGCAACGTGCCTATCGCCGCTCCTGTCATCGGTGACCTCAATCTCTCGCTCGAAGCAATCCTCAGTGAGATGAAGGGCAAGAAGATGGCGGCAGATCCCGCATGGCTCACTTCACTGCAATCTGAAAGCAAGGTGAAGAACGCCAAGTTCGAGACCCGTCTCAAAGATGCCCTCACCGCTACTCCCATGACCCATTGGAGTGCAATCGCAGCCATCAAGCCCGTGCTTGAATCCAATCCCGATGTAATCCTCATCAACGAGGGCGCGAATACTCTTGACGACACCCGTGACTCTGTCGATATGGCTCTCCCCCGCCATCGTGTCGACTGTGCATCATGGTCAATCATGGGTATGGGCATGGGTTCCACCATCGGCGCCGCAGTCGCCACCGGCAAGAGCGTAGTGGCAGTCGAAGGTGACTCGGCATTCGGATTCTCCGGCATGGATTTCGGCACTATCTGCCGCTACCAACTCCCCTGTACGGTCGTAATCTTCAACAACGGCGGTATCTACAACGGCATCGGTGTTGACCCCTCCGGCAAGGACGAGCCTGCTCCTACTACTCTTGACATCAACGCCCGCTATGAAAAAATCGGCGAGGCATTCGGGTCTGCCAACTACTATGTCTCCACTCCCGACGAGCTTACAGCAGCGCTCAAAGAGTCTATCGCCTCGAAGAAGCCGTCGATCATCAATGTTCAGCTCGCTGCCGACTCAGGCAAGGAGAGCGGTCACATCGGCTACCTCAACCCGACTCCTCTGATTGACTACACCGTCTAATCCAGACACCCCTTTAAACCCGGTGTTCAGGAAGTCAAGACCTATCCACTCCCTGAACTCCGAGTTTGTTTTTAAGCAAGAATAACTCACTAAATCAAATAAGAATATGTTACACATTATATTGTACGCCATCGTACCAATTGTGGTGGTCATGCTTGCCGGTTTTATTTCCGGAAAAAAGGGTGTCTTCAGCGGAGATGACGCAAAGAAATTCAACAAGGTTGTGCTTGAGTTCGCACTTCCGGCAGCACTGTTCGTTTCAATAGTTCAGTCATCGCGTGAAGAGCTTGCAAAATATGTCAACCTCACACTCGTGTCGATCATAGGTATCATGGGCTGTTTCATGCTCGTGTACTTCATCTTCAAATACTGCTTCAAGAAGAACACCGGTGCTGATGCCGCCGTCAGCGCGCTTATCAGTGGTTCGCCTACCATCGGCTTCCTTGGTTTTGCAGTGCTTGAGCCTATCTTTGACTCGACCGTAGGTCTTCCTTCCGTCGCACTGGTTGTGGCAATCGTGGGAATCGTGGTCAATGCCATCGGTATTCCTGTGGGTCTGTCACTGATGAATGCATCGCTCGAAAAGCAGGGTGCTTTGAAGAACGGCAAGAAGGAATCGGCTTGGAAGCCGGTGATTCACGCTCTCGAACAGCCTGTCGCATGGGCTCCTATTCTTGCAGTGATCTGGGTACTCGTCGGTATACCTTGGCCAAAGGAACTCAGCCCTTCGTTTGACCTTATCGCAAAGGCTAACGCATCGCTGGCAGTGTTCTCAGCCGGTATTACCCTTTCAGCCATCAAGTTCTCAATTAACTGGCAGGTTATTCTCGGTTCTATACTGAAGATGTTCGTAATGCCTGCGGTAGTTCTCGCACTCGGTCTGCTCTTCCACATGGATCCCGACAATCTTAAGATGCTTGTTGTGGCAGCGGCTCTTCCCCCGGCATTCTCAGGTATCATCATTGCCGACGAGAACGACACCTATGTCGCAACCGGTACATCTTCACTCACCCTCAGTGTGATTCTCTTTATCGGATGTTGTCCTCTTTGGTTGTGGATCACCGATATGTTTATCCATTAAGAGTAGCTCTCTAATCGTTCCACCAACGACAGATTAAAGACATTTTCAGGGCATAAGGGACTGACTCTCCCTTATGTCCACTACTTACAGAATACACCACTATCCCCCCATTCAACACAGCCCACCGAGATGAAAAAACAGATTCTTGACGGATGCACGGCCGCTGCTCATGTGGCCTTAGCCCTTAGCGATGTAGCAACAATCTATCCAATCACGCCGATAGCCTCAATGGGCGACACAGCCCAGAAGTGGGGACTCGAAGGACGGCGCAACCTCATGGGACAGCCTCTTGAAGTGCGCGAAATGGAGAGCGAACTCGGCGCTGCCGGTGCAGTCCACGGCGCGGCAGCCGCAGGCGCACTCGCAACCACCTTCACCGCATCGCAGGGACTGATGCTGATGATTCCGAATATGTATAAAATCTCGGGGGAGCTTCTCCCGGTCGTCTTCCATGTGGGCTGCCGCTCCCTCGCAACCCACGCGCTTTCCATCTTCGGCGACCATCAGGACGTGATGGCGTGCCGTGCGACCGGTTTCACCATGCTTGCCTCAGCCTCCGTGCAGGAGACGATGGATCTCGGTCTTGTAGCACACCTTGCGGCAATCGAAGGCTCGCTTCCTGTCCTCCACTTCTTTGACGGATGGCGCACATCGTCCGAAATGGACACCATCGACATGATTGACTACGAGGAGATGAGACCCCTCGTCAACTGGACGAAGGTCAATCAGTTCAGACGCAGTGCCATGAACCCCGAACATCCCGACCAGCGAGGTTCGGCGCAGAACCCCGATGTCTATTTCCAGAACCGCGAGGCTTCCAACAGGTATTATGACGCTTTTCCCGGTATCGTGCAGGATGCCATGGACAAGGTCGGCAGACTGACCGGCCGGCAGTATCATCTCGTGGACTATGTCGGCGCTCCTGACGCTGACCGCGTGATAGTCGTCATAGGTTCCGCCGCCGATGTCGTCGGCGAGACAGTCGGCTACCTCAACCGCGAGAAGGGCTATAAGACAGGTGTGATTAAAATCCGCCTCTATCGCCCCTTCCCAGCCGAGGCTTTCCGCAATGCGCTTCCAAAGACCGTCAGGACCATCGCCGTCCTTGACCGCACCAAAGAGCCGGGCGCACAGCATGAACCTCTATGTCAGGATGTGATGACGGCTCTCTCGGGAGTAGCCGGCGCAGAGGACATCCGCATCATCGGCGGCCGCTACGGGCTTTCAAGCAAGGAGTTCGACCCCTCGATGGTAAAGGCAATATTCGACGAGATGGCAAAGGAGAAACCTCAGAATCCCTTCACCGTAGGCATCAACGACGATGTGACCCATCTCTCGCTCGACGTGACCGAAAATGTCGAGACCAACGTGGCGACATCCACCTATCAGACCATATTCTATGCCATCGGAAACGACGGCACCGTCGGCGGTACGAAGCAGGTGGCAAACATACTCGGAAACACTCCCGGTCTTTACGCTCAGGCTTATTTCAGCTACTCTGCCAAGAAATCGGGTGGCTACACCATCTCGCAACTGCGCATCGGCAAGACTCCCGTCACCTCGGCCTACGGCATCGACGGTGCGGACTACATCGGCTGCCACAAGACCTCCTACGTCAACCGCTTCACTATGATTGACAAGGCCAAGAAGGGTGGTATCTTCGTCCTTAACTCGCCGTGGACACCCGAACAGCTCTGCAAGAACCTCCCGCTTGAAATGCGTCAGACCATATCGGATAAGAAACTGCGCTTCTTCAACATTGATGCCGACACGATTGCCGCGAAATGCGGACTCGGACCGCGCATCAACATGGTGATGGAGACCGTGTTCCTCCATCTGAGCGACATAATTCCTTTTCAGGAAAGCATCACCCAGCTCAAAGAGCAGATCAGCAAGACATATATGCACGAGGGTGGCGAGGTTGTCAAACGGAATCTTGAAGCCGTCGACATGACCCTCGGTGCGCTCCATGAAGTAGACTACACCTCCATCGAAGGCTGGACCTCCGCTCCGCAGGTCACTCACAAGCGTGAGCTTAAATTTGCGACGAAGGAATTGGAATCATTCATAAAGAACATACACACTCCCTGCATCAAAGGCCGTGGCGACCTCATCCCTGTGTCGGCACTTGACCCCGCCGGAATACTCCCGATGGGTACGACCGCCTACGAGCATCGCCGCATCGCCACTCGCGTCCCGGTCTGGGATGTTGACAAGTGCGTCGAATGTACGGAATGTTCCCTCGTCTGCCCTCACGCCGCCATCCGCCCCTTTGTCCTTTCACCCGAGGAGGCAGCCAAAGCTCCCGAAGGCTTCGCCATGAAGGATGCGAAGGGTGCGCCCCAGCTTTCGGGCTACAAATTCCACATTCAGAACTATCCTGAGGACTGCCTCGGCTGCTCGTCATGCTCAATCATCTGTCCGGGTCATGCACTCACCATGACGCCTCTTGAAGAGGTGGTCGACCGCGAGGTGCAGATGCTCGAATGGGCGCAGGACAACGTGACCCTCAAAGACAATCTCCTCCCGCGCGAAAGCGTCAACGGTTCGCAGTTCCAGCAACCCTGTCTGGAATTTTCGGGTGCCTGCGCCGGTTGCGGAGAGACCCCCTACGTCAAGCTCCTCACCCAGCTTTTCGGCGACCGTATGCTGATAGCCAACGCCACCGGATGCAGCTCCATCTGGGGTGCCAACTTCCCCTCCAATGCCTACTGCACCAACCCGCAGGGCAAAGGTCCGGCATGGGGCAATTCTCTCTTCGAGGACAATGGCGAGTATGGCTACGGTATGCTCGTAGCCGTCGAGCAACGCCGCCGCAGGGTGGCCGAGCAGGTCAAGGAGCTTATCGACAGCCCCGACACCCTCCCCTATCTCAAAGCCTCGCTCGAAGCATGGTATTCGGCCAAGGATGACCCACAGCTCTCACAGTCGACTGGCCAACAGCTCAAAACTATGCTTGAACCTGTCCGCGAAATGAACCCCGCCTACGCCAGTCTCTATGAGGCATCCGATATGTTCGGCAAGAAAAGCGTATGGGCAATCGGCGGCGACGGCTGGGCATACGACATCGGTTTTGCAGGACTTGACCACGTCCTTGCCTCGGGCGAACCCATCAAAATCCTCGTCATGGACACCGAATGTTACTCCAACACCGGCGGCCAGACATCGAAGGCTACCCCCAGAAGCGCGGTGGCGAAGTATTCGCCCGACGGAAAGCGCGTAGCCAAAAAGGAACTCGGACGCATGATGATGACCTACGGTTCGGTCTATGTCGCTTCCATCTCACTCGGTGCGAACTACCAGCAGGCCATCGACGCACTTGCCGAAGCCGAGCGCTATCCCGGCCCTGCAATCGTGATTGCCTACTGCCCGTGTATAAACCACGGCATCCGTCCGGGTCTCGGCCACTCCATCGTAGAGCAGCGGCGTGCCGTCGAAGCAGGTTATTGGCCACTCTACCGTTTCAATCCCGAGGCATACGCCAAGGGCGAGACGGCACTGACAATCGACAGTGTCATCCCCGGCCCCGACAACAGCGGCGACAACGGTTCATCAACCCTGACAGCTTCGCCAAAATATCCAAATTCCGAACCTGTAAGGACCATCGAGGACTTTGCCGTCAACGAGGATCGCTACATTGACCTCAATATGATTGATCCGAAGGAAGCCGGAATCCTCCGTCCCGAACTCCAGAAGGACTGCAACCGCAACATGGATGAACTGAAAGCCATCGCCAACAGAAAATAGCCGGATTATATTCAATCCAAGAAGCGTTACAATTATCGTGAAAAGTCACTCATAGAAATTGACCGCAAAACCTACGGCGCTATATATAAACAATAGTTTTGACGTTGATTTTGAAGCCGAGGGAGAGGTGTTGCCGTAACACTTCTCCCTCAATCTTTTTTACAGCCGATGAATCTCAAATCAAATCCGTGAACCGCACCTCTTCTCTGCTTCCGATAAAAAAACAACTCACCGCCGGCTGCACATAATTGGCAATACCGGCGGTGAGTTTTTATTTCCGTATAAATGTGAGGCAGACTCAGACGTGAAGCCTCAAATCAGATTCAGATTTCAACCCTTGAATGGCGGAGGCGTCGGAGTTGAATCCTCCTTCTTTTCTGCGTCCTTATCCGTGGATTCAGCGGAAGGGACAGATTCAGCAGCCTCGACGACTGTGGCGGTGACATCCACGACATCGTCGGAAAGAGTCTTGTCGGAGAGATGTCCGTCCGCAGATTTCTTATCCTCCTCAGCCTTCTTTGCCTCTTCAAGTTCACGCTTTGCATCGCGCTCGGCCTGGAGACGCATGATTTCCTCAGTGCGTGACTTCCACTGGCGCTTTCCGAAGATGTTGACGAGGTCCTCGGCATACATGACCTCCTTCGTGAGAAGCGTCTCGGCAAGTTTGGCGTGACCCTCCTTATGGTCGCGGAGAATCTTTTTCGCACGTTCATACTGCTCGCTGATGATGCGCGACACCTCATCGTCAATCTGCTTGGCACGCTCACCGCCGTAGGGCTTCGAGAAGCCGTAGGACTGCCCGGTGGAGTCATAGTAGCACACGTTGGGTATCTTGTCGCTCATACCGTAGTAGACCACAATGGCGTAGGCCATCTTGGTAACTTTTTCAAGGTCGTTGAGCGCACCTGTCGAAACCTGACCGAGGGTAAGCTCCTCGGCGGCACGTCCGCCAAGAGTCATACATATCTGGTCGAGCAGAGCCTGCAAAGGTGTGATCTGACGCTCCTCGGGCATATACCACGCCGCTCCGAGAGCCATACCGCGCGGGACGATTGAGACCTTGACCATTTCGTTTGAGTATTCGAGGAACCACGACACTGTGGCATGGCCTGCCTCATGAATGGCGATTGCCTTCTTCTCGTCAGCGGAGATAATCTTCGAGCTATGCTCGAGACCGCCGATGATACGGTCGATAGCAGCCATGAAGCTCTCGCGGTCTACGGCCTTCTTGTTGCTTCGGGCAGCGATGAGGGCAGCTTCGTTGCAGACATTTGCTATGTCCGCGCCACAGAAGCCCGCCGTCTGGCGCGCCATGAGGTCGACATCCACCGAATCGTCGGTCTTGATGTTGCGCAGATGCACCTTGAACACCTCTATACGGTCCTTCAACTCGGGAAGGTCGACATTAATCTGTCGGTCGAAACGTCCGGCGCGGAGCAGAGCCTTGTCGAGTATGTCGGCGCGGTTGGTAGCGGCGAGGATTATTACACCGCTGTTTGTCCCGAAGCCGTCCATCTCGGTGAGAAGCTGGTTGAGGGTATTCTCGCGCTCGTCATTGGCTCCCATGTTGGGGTTCTTGCCGCGCGCACGACCGACGGCATCAATCTCGTCGATGAACACGATGCAGGGTGCTTTCTCCTTTGCCTGACGGAACAGGTCGCGGACACGCGATGCACCGACACCGACAAACATCTCTACGAAGTCAGAACCTGACATTGAGAAGAAAGGCACATTGGCCTCACCTGCGACAGCCTTGGCAAGAAGGGTTTTACCGGTTCCGGGAGGGCCTACGAGGAGCGCGCCTTTCGGAATTTTGGCACCGAGGTCGGTATAGCGCTGGGGATTGCGGAGAAACTCCACGATTTCGCGTATTTCGGTCTTGGCTTCGGTCAGTCCGGCCACATCCTTGAACGTCACATTGGTGCCTTCGCCTTTGTCAAACACTTTCGGTTTGGATTTTCCGACGTTGAAGACACCGCCGGGGCCTCCCCCGCTCGTTCCGCCCGACATACGGCGCATCATGATGAACCAGAAGGCCACAAGGAGGAGAATCGGGCCGAATGTCCAGATAAGAGCCGAGTAGTCCGAGGCCTTTTCATATTTCACGTTGCCGTGATAGACACCCTCCTGCTTCCAGAGGTCGATTTTGTCCTGAAACCTGTCGGCCGACGGAATGTCTGTGACGATTTTGGCTATCATACCCTTGCCTCCTTTGTACTGGCTTTCGGGGAAGATAGTGCTTGCGAGTGAGTCAGACAGCACCGCCTCGGCCTGATTGGTGTTGGTGAAAACCGTCATGTCGCCCACTCCGCCGTGGGTCACATATTCTTCAAACTTTGTGAAACTGACCTCCTTCGTGATTGAATTGTCGTCAATGTAGAGCATCCCGAGGAGGAAAACAATGATGATGGCGTAAGCCCAGTACATACTGAACTTTATACCCCCGAACTTTTTATTGGGCTGGGGATTTTTAGGAGGAGTGGGTGAACTCATTTGTCAATGCTTGCGATTTGTTATAGATGTATTAGAAAAACTGACGGCTGTTCAATCTTCGTCAGGATACTCCGTGATTCGTGCATCGCTCCACAGGTCTTCGAGGTCATACAGCCTGCGGGTCTCCGGGAGGAAAACATGGACGAGCGTGTCGCCGTAGTCGATGACTATCCATTGCGAGTTGCCATAACCGTCATAATTGTAAGGCTTGATTCGTGCATTTTCAAGGAGATATTCGCGGACACTGTCGGCCACGGATGCGACGTGTTGGGTGGATGTACCTTCACAGATCACAAAGCGGCGTGCTGCTGCCGTGTCGATGTCGCTCATGTCGACCGTAGTAATTTTACGGCCCTTACGTTCTCGTATACCCTCGATGATGAGAGGCAGTATGTCAGTTGTCTTTTCTGTCATGAATTAAAAATAAATGCTTCGGTAGAAGTTGAAACTTAATATTATTAATGAAAAATGTGATAAATTAGACACAAAGGTAATCATTTTCCCTGAAATAACCTCAGTCAGCACTATGGCATTTGATTTTTAAACCTCTGTCCGTCCTTTTACATAACAATTATCCCCGATGTTTAGTTTTCAGCCATCACCCCCTCCTCACTCCCATCTGAAACCCCATTTTTATCCTTTAAAAATCCATTTATGCAAAAATATGTTAAATATACGCGGAAGATTTGGAGGATATTGAAAAAGTTCCTACCTTTGCAGCGTCAAAATCAGAGAACGACACTCAACCAGATGGCCCATTCGTCTAACGGTTAGGACGCAAGTTTCTCACACTTGAAATAGCAGTTCGATTCTGCTATGGGCTACGAAGAAAAGCAATCCCAAATCATCGGGATTGCTTTTTACTTTGTATATTCCCATTATCTTTCTTTCCTCATTGCCTGCCACCGACCCATGATAGATATACGCGACGAAAAAGACTGTGTAGGCTGCAACGCCTGTGTGCAGATCTGTCCCCGACAGTGCATCACGATGCACCCTGACGAGCTTGGATTCAACTACCCTGCCGTCAATCAGTCCGAATGTATAGACTGCCATCTGTGTGAGCGCGTATGCCCTGTCATCAATCGTGCAGCCCCGGCGCTTCCCCTTGAAGTCTTCGCCGCAAAGAATCCCGACGATGCCGTAAGGCTTACATCATCTTCAGGGGGCGTATTCCATGCCATCGCCTCCCATATAATAAGCGAGGGAGGTATAGTATTCGGCGCACGCTTCGACAAAGAGCACAACGTCGTCCACGGCTACGCGGAGACATCCGAAGAGCTTAAAGCATTTCAGGGGTCAAAATATGTTCAGAGCGACATCGGCGACTCCTTCCGCGTTGCCGAGAAGTTTCTGAAATCAGGTCGCCGTGTGCTGTTCACTGGCACACCATGCCATATTGCCGCACTACGGCTATTTCTGAGGAAAGACTATGGCGACAGGCTGGTCTGTGCCGATGTGGTTTGCCACGGAGTCCCCGGACCGGAAGTATGGAGGGCATATCTCGACCTGATTGCAGGGAACGCCGGAGTAACCCGCGACGGCATACGCAAAATCTCTTTCAGGGATAAACGGCTCGGTTGGCGTAGATTCGGGCTGGCAATCGACTCCGGTACTGATTTTTTCGAACCGCTCGACACCAATCTTTATATCCGCATCTTCCTCCGTAACCTCGACCTTCGCCCTTCGTGCTACGACTGTCCTGCAAAGTGTGGCAAATCGCACTCCGACATTACCCTCGCCGACTTCTGGAAGCTCCGCAAATTCCACAACGATATATTCGATTCCACAGGCGTATCGCTTCTGATGGTCAATACAACTATCGGCAACGACATTATCCACACTCTGGACCTCGACCTTACCCCCTCGACCTACGCTGCCGGACTTTACGGCAATCCAGCCATTGAACATAGCTCCACGCTCCCATCCGAAAGGAAGCTGTTCATTGAATTTTTTCGACGGCGGGATTTTGCAGCCATCTCCGCACTTATCAGGAATATGGAGAATCAATGAGATGCGAAACTTCCGAAGAGGATTGAAATTTTTGGAGTCTCCATTTGGAAAATCAAACGAAATAGTGTAATTTTGTGTTGTAATAATTGAGAGAATAAGAAATCCCCACACCGGAGCGACGATTGGGAAACTCATCAATTATTTTTGAAATACCGAGACAAGCTTGGTCGCCCGATGGCGGGCCTCATCCCCTTCGGGGGAGGCGTAATTGCCCGGAGGATTACAAAGGTCGGCGAGCACTCAAATCCTGTCATTCGGAGTTTCATCATCTTTCCTCCGGTGTGGTTTTCCATAACAAAGGCGTGTTTCCGTAATGGAAACACGCCTTTGTCTTTCATTCCTCCGTGTGCCACGGAGTTTCCTTCCACCCCTCGGGCCATGCACGGATCTCGGGGATGTCGCCCCACCCCGGTGCAGCACGGTAGGCATCAATCAGACTCGCGTCAGGGAGAAAAAGCGTGTCGATGACGGCTTTCTTCAAATTCCACGCCGGAGGCTCCTTCATGTCGAGATACAGACGTTTGACTTTCATAAGAGTGAATGTATTGGCAGTGACATTTTCGACTGTCGACGGAAGATAAAGCGACTCAAGGACGATCTTATCACGGGTATGGAACACATAGTCGCCAAGAGTTTCAAGCTGTGATGATTTATCTATATTAATCGCGGTTATTCTGCTTCCGCTGAAAGCCCAGTCACCGATTGCACGGACACTTGCCGGAATGTCGATGCTGTGTAGCAGGTATGTGTTTCTGAACGCATCGCTTTTGATTTCAACTGTCCTGCTCGGAAGCACGATACTGTCAAGCCCCATACACGTTTGAAAAAGTTGCGATGGAATCCCGTCGTCGGTAACTATGATTCCAAACTCAGGCTTCGGATCCTTATAGCCGAAGGACTCGTAAGGATCCTGCGGATGATTTGATGCCACAAACCACGACTCCCCGAGATCAAGACTAATGGGGCGACGTTCAGATTTTGTCAGCATACGCAACACATCGAGATCGACACAATTGATGCCCCCTTTGATTGTCAGATGCCTGATGCGGCTGATGTTGTCCATATCGTAGTCCCACATCGCGCCGGAGACATAACCGAACATCATGGGCAGACTCCCTCCCCAATAGTCAGTGACCACCGTCTCCGACTCCTCAAACACCTTCGGGAGCTGTATTATAGTCAGTCCGCTCCGCGAATTTTTCGTATCGACAACGAATTGCGCTATTCGTCCGAAACCATCGTTTGCTTTGTAGCTGACAGTCGCCTCGTAGGTATTGGCGCCAACCTCCTTAATCCCTCCCGTTGAGATCCAACGCTCATACCCTAACGACGAAGTGTTCCATGGATCGGTCATGCGTACCACCGCCGAAGGCTTACCCGCTGTCTTGAATCTGACCGTAAACTCTCCTGCCGTATTCCGCAGAATCTGTCTTTCGGTTTCAAATACAGCGGTTTCATTAGCACCTTGCTCGACATAGATCTTCCTTGAAGACTTCCCTAATGTGATTGTCACAAATCCCCAACGTTTGAAACGATTAGGGTTGTCCTGCACTCTCACATTGACCCGCCAACTTTCAAACTTATAATCACAGAATGCCGAGAGCCACTTTTCGTTAGGATTAACTGCCATTTCAACCGAGACCTCAGGATGTGAATTTTTAGGCGCGCTAAAATCCATCCAGTTCGACCATTCATCCGGACCGAACATAAAGGAAGCATCGCCGCTCACTCTGAAATCATGCTCCGGCTCATCCTTACACCCGGCAAGGAGAAGCAGGGAGAACAAGAATAAAAATAGTTTATTCATAATATTAAAATTAGCTCAGTTCGTTTAAAGTCCAATTAATTTCGTTTTTTAATTCAAGGCAAAAATAGATATAATTATAGTATATCTTGTAATTTTCATTCAAATTTAATTTGGCTTCTTAGTTATGTAAATATATGTATATAAGACGATTATCGGTAGACTAAATTTAAAAATTTGGTCTACCGATAATCAGGCATATAAATAGCTATTAGCCAGTATGTATATGAATATAGTTTAGAGCTCTTAACCCAAATTTTTCACAGACATTCCAAATATCTTTCTCTATTTATATTGTCCAGTTTCTTAATCTTATCCTTTAAACGGCGTTTGCGTTCATAGACTGAAGTGATATTCTTTTCACCAAGAAATACTGTTATCGAACTTGTCGAGAAACCAAGAATTGAATAAAGAAAAAGTCTATAATCTGCATCTTTTAGATTCGGAAAATCAACTTTAAAATCATTGATGATATTCCCGCAGACCGCATTGACGGACTTTTCAAGCTCATCGATTTTCTTATTTTTTGAAAGTTCTTCGATAACCTCAACTACTTCACCGGATATGCGCTTTCTTGCCACTGCCGAATCTTCACATTCATAGAGCTTATTGCACAGCTTATCTATAATAGAGAATTCGCATTTAAGTTTTTCCCTCAATTGGATCTGGATCTTATCATTTTCAGTTTCCTTTTCATAGAGCATCTCCCTAAGATTCTGTGCAAGGAGAACATTACGCTCTATACGTTCCTGAGAAGAACGATAATATCGGTAGACAAGGTAAGCAGAAAACGACAACAAGAGGATTACTATTACAATAAGCAATCCAAACAACATTCTTGAAGATTTAAGTTCCTTTGTCCTCATCTGCTCTTTGAGATGATAATAATTTATGGCAAGTCCCGGTAAATTCATATTGAAGCACTGGAGCATCCGTCTCTCAAACTGCGTTGCATCACTTTCCTTGTGCAAAAGTGCTTTTTCATAGTTACCAAGAGCCTTATTCACCATATATTTACCCCATTGTGCATACTCTGTCGTATCCTTTTCTAAATCATTTATTATTGATTCAGCAGCACTGATATTACCTGTCTCTATGTAGCTCAATGCAAGAAAGGTAGAATCCTCCAATGAAAATGATGGATTATCTTTTATTTCTTCTAAAACTGTAAGCCCACTTTTATAATCGAATTCTTTAAGTAGTACAGTGGCTTGGAGTAGCTTTGCCTCAAATAATATATGGTCGTTCTGATGTGACAATGCTGAATCTATAAGCTGTGGCAAAAGTAGTTTTGCTTCTTTACATTGCTTATCTCTACACAAGGCAGTACACAAATCCAACAACGCATAATCAATGTATGGCTGACATGCAGACTTTCTTATATTCTCCACTTCTATCTTTGCATACTCTATAGCTCCGGCAGCGTTGTAGGTATCCAAATATATATCCGAAATTCCTCTTGCCGACATTCCTATCCAAAACTTGTCGTCGAGTTCCTTGGCAAAGTCGTGAGCCTTAAACATAGCGGCGAGTGCCTGCGGATATTCCTCTTTCTCATACTTGACGCGTCCGAGGAAATAGGTAGCGAGGAAGGCTTTACGAGTGTCGGAGCGCGCCGAGAACCAATCAGCCGCGACCTGCATCACCGAATCGCGCGACGCAAGGCTCTCGTGCGCCTTGTCGAGCGCCTGAGTGAGAAGTACCTCGTAGAGCATACGGTCAGACTCCCCGTCAAGCGTGGCAGGGTCGATGGCGAGGAGATCGTCAATACGGGAATCGGCATGGGAATCCATGTAGAGCCTGATTTCTTCAAGCTCACGCGAGGACTCCGACCGTCCGCACGACATAAGAAACAGCAAAGAGGTAAAAACCACGGCTACAAGAGCTATTATCGGTAAACGCAGGGAGTTCATCATCAAAATTCGGTATTATATCCTAAAAACGTCGTTATGAACCATTATATTATGCAACTGCTCCGAAAATAGACCACTTATATAATATAAAAAAGACCGCCCCACCCGAAAGGGAGGGACGGTCGCAGAAATCCGTTCTGTATTTTCAGTTGGATGAAATCAATATTTGCGGCGCTTCTGCTCATAGACGAGAGTCATAGAGGGCTGGTCGGAAACCTCGGCGGGACCGAAATACTGGATGGGGCCGGGATAGGTGTAGCAGGTGTTGCGCTTCCACTCATCGCGCTCCTTGGCGAATTTGAGGAAGGGCGCACCGTCAAGCTCGACGAGAGCCTTGCGGATTACTGGCTTCATCTCGCCGTGGCGACGCTCCATGTTCATCATCATGGTGATGGGGATACCGCCGGCAATCCAGTTGACAGGCGCGAAAGTCAGGTTGCGGAGGCTCGACATATAACCGGTCTTACCTGCGGCGATGAGGCAGGCTGCGGTGAAGCCGAGTGCATAGCAATAGTTCGCGTCGAAGTTGGAAGGATCGGCGCAACGGCCTTCGTAGCCGAAGAAGTGGTGCATGGTCGAGTATTTGCCCTTGTATTTTCCCTCGGCGGCGAGCTGCTCGAGACGCTTGCCTACCATCTCGGAGAGGAGCTTCTCGGTCTCGATGAGCGAAACCTGCACGTTGCCGTGGGGGTCGCGGTCGAGTGTGAGCTGACGGGCCACGCCTGCCGGGAGCGACTCGTAGGTCTTGGCATTTGCCTCGCTGAGATGAGCGATGACCCACTCGCGCTGCTTCTCAGGCTCGACGGCTGCAAACTCGGCTGCCTTGGCAGCAAGAAGGTCGTTGAGCTCGGCGATGAGGGCCTTGACAGCGGGGATGAATTCGATAAGACCTTCGGGGATGAGGACGACACCGTAGTTATTGCCGTCGGCTGCGCGGGCAACCACTGCGTCGGCAATCTCGTCGACAACCTGATCAAGGGTCATGTTCTTGGCCTCGACCTCCTCGGAGATGATGCAGACATTAGGCTGGCACTGGAGCGCACATTCGAGCGCGATGTGAGATGCCGAGCGACCCATGAGCTTGATGAAGTGCCAGTATTTCTTTGCAGAGTTGCAGTCACGCTGGATATTGCCGATGACCTCGGAGTAGACCTTGGTGGCAGTGTCGAAACCGAAAGAGGTCTCGATGACTGAGTTCTTGAGGTCGCCGTCGATGGTCTTGGGTACACCGATCACCTGCACGCCTGCGCCGATGGCCTTGTAGTACTCGGCGAGGATAGCGGCGTTGGTGTTGGAGTCGTCGCCGCCGATGATGACGAGCGCCTTGATGTCGAGCTCGCGGAGGATTTCAAGACCCTTGTCGAACTGCTCCTTGGTCTCGAGTTTGGTACGGCCTGAACCGATGATGTCGAAACCGCCGGTGTTGCGGTATTCGTCAATGATGTCGGCTGTAAGCTCTTTATATTTATGGTCTACAAGACCGCCGGGGCCCATGAGGAAGCCATAGAGACGGCTCTTGCGGTTGATAGACTTGATTCCGTCGAAAAGACCGCTGATGACGTTGTGTCCGCCGGGGGCCTGACCGCCCGAGAGGATAACACCGACGTTGATAGGCTCAGACGGCTCGTTGGCAGCTACCTTTTCAAAACGTATTTCGGGAAGACCGTAGGTGTTGGGGAAAAGTTCACGGATCTCCTCCTGATTGTCGGCCGACTGTGTGGGCTGGCCTTCTACTACTTTCACACCACCGGTAAGTACGATTGGAAGTTGGGGTTTGTAAGCCGCACGGGCTTGCTGCAAAGCGCTTTTTTTCATTTGTGAGTTATTAGAATTTATATTTTATAATTTCAATGCAGGTTGCGGAGAGGGCTTCGTAGGGAAAAAATCATCGGGCTGCCTTAATCAAAAGGCTTTAATACTCGCAAAGGTCGCAAATATTTTGGAAATAATCAAGAGATTTGTAAGGTAAAAAATTCTTGCCGAAATAGCCCTGCGACTCTTTTTCCCGCCTCCCGGAAGCAGAAAACGCAGAAATAAGGAAGCAGATGGGAATAGGGTTAAAATATGCAAAATATTGTAAATTGCACACATCTTGAATCAGAGTGCAAAAGACTGTGAAACATAGAGTTTACATTTGCAAAACCTCCTTTTGTTTTAACATTTCAATCCATCCTGCCTGCTAATTGTGGACTAAACAAGGATACACACTCAAAAGTTGAACGCTTTTAGAGTTAATAAGAGTTAAATATTGTATTCAAACCACTCAAAACCCCTATTTTCTTTAACATATCAGCAAAATATGCTAAATTCTGTTACATTCTCTTACGAAACCTTTTAAAACCATCAATTACCCCAAAGCCAGCATTTTGACATTTTGACAAGCGGAAAAAGTTGAGTAATTTTGCAGTGTAGAACCAACACCAATACCCCTCAATCACCTCTCTCTACAATTAAGAATTTTCAACAACCTCCCCATGAAGAAGACAGTAATTCCTTCAATAATATCCCTCCTTTTCGCCTGTGCGACAACCTTCACCTCACGCGCAGACAACCCTACTCCCTACAAGCTCCCCACCGCCCACGCCGAGGCCGTAGAAGCCAGCGCGACATTCATGGAGAACAGCTTCGACGCAGTCCGCGCTTTCTCTCCATTCGCTTCAATGGATCAGACCGAAACCATCGTTAAGTCCGATGACACAAACGGCGGCATCATCAACGAACTGACAGAATTTGCATCAAAATATCTCGGCACACGCTACCGTCGCGGCAGCTCAAGCCCCAAGGGTTTCGACTGCTCGGGTTTCGTAGGTTTCGTGTTCAGAAACTTCGGCATCAACCTCAGCCGCTCATCGGCATCGCAGTACAACGAAGGTGAGAAGGTCGAGAAAGGCGATCTCCGCCCCGGCGACCTCATGTTCTTCTCCGGCAGCCGTGGAGGTAAGAGCCGTGTAGGTCATGTCGCCATGGTCGTCGACGTCAACCCCGACGGCTCATGCACCTTCATCCACGCTTCCTCATCGCAGGGTGTGGTCTATCAGAAATTCCCCGACGGAGGTTACTACTCCAAGCGCTACATCGGTGCAAAGCGTATCATCCCCGCTGACCCGAAGGCTTGAAAATTGCTGAATCCATCCCAAAGACACATTCACTCCATTCAGATTTCATACAGTTTTAAATTTCAGACATCAGACATAGATAGAAAGAAAAACTCACGACACCGCGACGGTATCGTGAGTTTTATATTTTCCGGGAGGTTCATTACCTCCGCCGGAGGAGCATCATCGGTCATCAGTCCAGACGGTGGATGATAAGGCCGGAGCGAAGTTTAGGCTCGAACCATGTGGTCTTGGGAGGCATGATGTTGCCTGAATCGGCAATATCCATCAACTGTTTCATCGACACGGGGAACAATGCAAGCGCCATAGCCATCTCGCCGGAATCGACGCGTTTTTTGAGTTCGCCGAGTCCGCGGATACCACCGACGAAGTCAATGCGCTTGTCGCTGCGGAGGTCGGTTATGCCGAGAATGTCGCGCAGTATAAGGTCGCTGGAAATGGTCACGTCAAGCACCCCGATAGGGTCATTGTCATTGTATGTTCCGGGCTTTGCGGTGAGCGAATACCACTTGCCGTCGAGATACAGGGCAAAATTATGGAGCGCCTCAGGACGATACTCACCTTCCTTCTCCTCGATGATGAAATTCTCACCGACACGCGCGAGGAATTCCTCGGGAGTAAGACCGTTGAGGTCCTTGACCACACGGTTGTAGTCGATGATGTTGAGATGTGATGCGGGGAAAGCGACCGCAAGGAAATAGTTATATTCCTCGTCGCCGGTATGTGCGGGATTGTTCTGAGCCTTCTCGTGACCGACAAGAGCGGCGGCCGCCGAGCGGTGATGACCGTCGGCTATGTAGAGATAGGGAATCTTGGCAAATTCCTCGGTGATGGTCTCAATCATGGCAGGGTCGTCGACAACCCAGAAGTGATGGCCGAAACCGTCAGGGGCGGTGAAGTCATACTCAGGCTCTCCGGCAGTCACCGTGTCGATCACCTTCTGCAAGGGCTCGTTATCGGGGAAAGCGAAGAACACAGGCTCCACGTTGGCATTGTTGATGCGGACGTGCTTCATGCGGTCCTCCTCCTTGTCGCGGCGGGTCAGCTCATGCTTCTTGATGCGTCCCTCCATGTAGTCGGCTACGTTGGCGGCCACGACGATGCCATACTGCGTGCGGCCGTTCATGGTCTGGGCATAGATGTAGTAGTGGTCCTTGTCATCCTGCACAAGCCAGCCGTTGTTGCAGAAAGCATTGAAATTCTCTACGGCCTTGTCGTAGACTTCGGGAGCGTGTTCGTCAGTGCCGGGCTCGAAATCAATCTCCGGCTTGATGATGTGGTAGAGCGACCGGGGATTTCCCTCGGCCTCCTTGCGGGCCTCCTCGGAGTTCAGCACATCGTAGGGACGCGAAGCCACTTCGGTGACCATTTCGCGCGGAGGGCGGACGCCCTTGAAAGGTTTTACTTTTGCCATGGTTTCAGAGGTTAACTGGTGTATGATTTAGGGGGTAAATCTTACTTCTTCTCGCGGACGATGGTCTGCTTGCGGTCGGGACCTATCGAAACGATGGTGATAGGTGTCGCAAGCTCTTTCTCAAGGAATGCGATGTAATCCTTGAACTGCTGCGGGAACTCATCCTCGCTCTGCATCTTCGTCATGTCGGTCTTCCAACCGGGAAGAGTGACATAGACAGGCTCGATATCTTCCTCAATCGAGAAGGGGAACTGGGTTGTCTCCACGCCATTGATCTTATAGGCCACACAAGCCTTGATTTCATCGAAATCATCGAGCACGTCACTCTTCATCATGATAAGCTGGGTGACACCGTTGAGCATGATGGCATAGCGGAGAGCCACGAGGTCAATCCATCCGCAACGGCGTTCACGTCCGGTCACCGCGCCATACTCATGGCCGAGGTCACGGATGCGCTTGCCGGTTGCGTCGAAAAGTTCGGTCGGGAACGGACCGCTGCCGACGCGGGTGCAGTATGCCTTGAAGATGCCGAACACCTCACCTATCTTGTTGGGAGCCACGCCGAGACCTGAGCAGGCACCTGCGCTGATAGTGTTGGATGATGTCACGAAGGGATAGGAACCGAAGTCGATGTCGAGCAGCGTACCCTGAGCGCCCTCGCAAAGCACACTCTTACCCTCGGCGAGAAGGCTGTTGATGAGGAATTCCGAATCGACGATGCCGAAGCCCTTGAGATAGACGATGGCATCCATCCACTTTTCCTCAAGCTCGTCGAGATTTTCAGGTTTCGAGCCGAGAGCCTCGAGCTGGCTGAGATGACGCTGGCGCAGAGCCGAATATTTCTCATTGAAGTTATGGAATACGTCGCCCAGACGCAGGCCGTTGCGCGAAATCTTGTCGGTGTAGGTCGGGCCGATACCCTTGCCTGTCGTTCCGATCTTCTTTCCTCCCTTTGCCTTCTCGTTGGCAGCGTCGAGCAGACGGTGGGTCGGAGTGATCAGATGCACCTTCTTGGAGATTTTCAGAATCGAGCGCAAATCCACGCCGCTCTTTTCAAGTTCCTCGGCTTCCTGTTTGAACAGAACAGGGTCAAGCACCACACCGTTGCCGATGATGTTGATCTGACCATGCTGGAAAATGCCTGAGGGGATGGAGCGGAGCACATATTTCTTACCTTCGAACTCCAAGGTGTGACCGGCATTGGGGCCACCCTGAAAACGGGCCACTGCATCGTAGCGCGGTGTCAGGACGTCAACAACTTTACCTTTTCCTTCGTCTCCCCACTGGAGGCCGAGAAGCACATCAACTTTCATGTTTCGATAAATTTTTATATGTATGTCTATTTGTTTATTTTTCCCTGTATTTTCATTTCCTGACCCTTCCACCTCCGCGGCAACGTGAGCAAAGCCCGTGGATGTAGAGGTCGAAACCATTCATGATGAACGACGGATAGCGGCGCAGTTTCAGCAGTTTGGCAAGCTCCGCGTCCTTCACCTCGCGCGAACGCCCGCAGCGCGAACAGACGAGCGTCAGATGCTCGTCGTCGAGCGAGGCACACTCATAGGTCTCCACCCCCTCGGCCGTCCGCCGTCGTCTGACTATCCCGGCGGACTCAAATAGTTTGAGGGTATTGTAGACCGTACCCTGACTCAGCCTGAAACCGCTTTCCGTAAGCGATTCCAACAGCCGTCCGGGTGTGAAACTCCCGCGCATCTCCATCACCCATCCGAGCAGCATCCGGCGTTCGGAAGTGCAGCGGAGCGAGTGTTGCGACAGATAGTGGAGCAGCCGGTCCTCGGCGTCACTTTTTCGCTTTTCCTCATTCATCAATCGACAAAGTTACAATTCCGGGGGATAATATCCAAATTTTCCTCCCGGTAAATTCGCTCCACGTCGGCTCACCCGATGATTCCGCGTGCCGTCAGGATGTGGAATATCAGGTCTTTGAGTAAGTCATACTCGTTCTGTCGCGACCCTATCCCCTTGCTGCGGGTATCAAACTCGCGTATGGCCGAGATGATTTCGATGGTCTGTCGGACGTTGTAGTTGCGCGCTGCCGTCTCGTAGCTCCGTAGCGCCCATGTCGCCCGCAGTCCGAGCGCGTCCATGTAGCCTGCCGGGGTCTTGTCGCGTGTGTAATGATAGACCAGCAGATTGGCAAACTGGTTGAACAGCGACGAAACGGTCATCACCGTCGGGTTGTTCTTGGGATTGTTGCGGAAATACTCGACGATGGCAAACGCCTTACCAGCATTGCGGCTCACTATCGCGTCGACAAGCTCGAAATTATTGAAATCCTTAGAAATGCCTATGTTGCGCTCTATTGCCTCAGGTGTCACCATAGCCCCCTGTCCGAGTATCAGCGCGAGTTTACCTATCTCGTTGTAGAGCCGCGCGAGGTCGGCTCCGATGTAGTCGCGCAGCATCGAGAGAGCCTTCGGGTCGACGTTCAGTCCCTTCTCCTTTATCAGGTCGCTTATCGCAGGGACAAGATTCTTCTCGCTCAGTCGCTTCGACTCGAAGGTCACACCGTTTTTCTTCACCGCCGCAAGCAGCTCCTTTCCCTTGGCCTGCGCCCCACGCACGGCTATGACAAGCACCGTCGTCGGATTCGGACGCTCTATGTAGCTGTGGAGCTTGTTGAGCTGGTCGGCACGGATGGCCTGCGCTTCCTTGACTATCACCACCTGCCGCTCCGCCATCATCGGATAGCGGTGACACACCTCCATCACATCGTCCATACCGGTCTCAGGGGCATAGAGTACATAGAGATTGAAATCCCGCTCCTCCTCGGGGACGAGAGCCTCGAAGTCCTTGACGAGTTCATCTATATAGTAGCCCTCCTCGCCGTGAAGGAGATAGACCGGTGCAAGCTGGGTGCGTGCCGCGAGACGGCGTTTGAGTTCTTGAAATGTCGGGGTTGACGAGGCCATCTGGATTTTTCTTGTCTGATAGTGTTTCGGAGTGTAAATTTACACCATTCCTGAGAAAACAGCAAATTTTATCTATCCTACCGCTCCTTGCCCGAGTGTTTTTCTTGCCACCTCCCCTTCCGGTTTGGGCAGGATTAGCTATCTTTGCCGTAAAATTACAAATCTTAATGGAGAGTCACCGCGCCATCGTCCCTCTCAACCTCCCGACCTGCCCCCTCAGACTCCGCCATGCTCTGCGTGGCGACGAAATCTTTGACCCCCTCCGGGTCAAATGGCTCATGCTCACCCCTGAGGAGTGGGTCAGGCAGAATTTCACCGCCTTTCTCCGCACCATCCTCGGCTATCCCGCCACACTGATGGCAAACGAGATAGCCATCACGCTCAACGGAACCTCCAAACGGTGTGACACGGTCGTCTACGACCGATGTGGTTCGCCACTGATGATTGTCGAGTACAAAGCCCCGTCTGTCAGACTGACGCAGGAGGTTTTTGACCAGATTGCACGTTACAGTCTCGCGCTCCGTGTCCCCTACCTCACCGTCAGCAATGGCCTTCACCACTACTGCTGCCGCATCGACCCGGCCACCCGACGCTACACATTCCTCCGCGAAATCCCCGATTATCAATCAATAAACACATAAATACCATCGTGTCCTGCACGGACGCGCCACCGCGCGTCCTCCCCCCTACACTCCTAACAGCTCTGCTTCGAGCTTGGAAATATCATCGAAGAGCTTCTTTTCAAGGGGCATACGCTCGTCAATGAGACGGCAGGCATAAAGTACGGTCGCATGGGTGCGGCCAAGACGTGTGCCGATGGCTTTGAGGGGCATCTTGGTGTGTTTCTTGGCGAGATACATCACCATCTGACGCGCATCCGAAACTTCACGTTTACGCGACTTGGTGAAAATCTGCTCCACCTCGATGTCATAGAACCCGCTGACGGTACGAGCGATAGTCTCGAAGTCAATGGTGCGCTTGCTCAGTTTGACCGAATTGGAGAGCACACGGCGCGCGAGGTCTACCGTAATCTCCTCGTCGAGACAGGTGGCGTGAGCCATGAGCGACACCACTACACCCTCTATCTCACGGATACTCTGCGTGACGTTTGAAGCGATGTAGTCCATCACATCCTTCGGGAGCTTGATGCCGTCGCGCAGCGATTTCTGCGACAGCACATCGCGGCGAAGCTCAATGTCCGGCCGCTCAAGCTGCGCGGTCATGCCCGACTTGAAACGTGACAGCAGACGGTCCTGCATACCCTCCATCTGGGAAGGAGAGCAGTCGCTCGACATGATGAGCTGACGGTTGTTCTGTTTGAGGTGGTTGAAGATGTGATAGAATGTCTTCTGTGTCTTCTCCTTGCCGATGAAATCCTGAATATCGTCAATGATGAGAGTGTCGATACTCTGGTAGAAATTAAAGAACTCGTTGAGCTTGGCACGCTGCACGGCAGCAGTATACTGACTCTCGAACAGTCGTGCAGTCAAGTAAAGCACACGCGCACGCGGATTGCGCTCCTTGATGCGGATTCCGATTGCCTGAATCAGATGTGTCTTTCCGACACCGCAGGGACCGAAGACAAAGAGGGGGTTGAAAATCTTGAGCTTGGGATCATTGGCAATCGCCTCACCTATCGACTGAGCCACCTTGTTGCTGTGGCTGATGCAATAGTTCTCAAAAGTATAGTCGGGATTGAGCTGAGAGTCAATATCCTCGACCACCTGCTCCTTGAAGGGATTGGATGTTGCACCAGGGAGCGGTCTCACAGCCTGACTCGGATGTGAACTTCCCACCTCGATTTTGGTCGAGGGGTCGTTGGCCACCACCGGGAACTCATAGATCAGTTTTATCTTAGGACCGAACACACGTTTGAGTGTCTTTCCAAGCACATTGATATAACGTTCTTCAAGTTGCTCGGAAAAATACTCGGTTGGACAATAAATAGTCAGCATATCATTTTCGAACCGCCGGAAGGTCAGCGGTTCAAACCATGATTTGAATTGTTCCGACGGGACAATGTCACGGATTATCTCCAGACACCTGTCCCATCTCTGGGAGTGTTCGTTTTGCATCGGTCAGTTTAGTGCTAATCTTTACAATTAAGCGAGAGATGGACGGACCGCGTACCTATTTTCACGAAAAGGGTTCTTGAATTTCCGCCTTGCGATATGATCTACATTCGTTTCAGTAATGCAAATTTCTTAAAAACATTTTTCAAAACCAAACACATTTTTATTTGGAAGTTATAAACAATTTACAGTTTATTGAATTTCAATAAATTATCTATTGTCTATCGCATTACTTAAACTTTTACTTTAAATAAATACCATTAATATATTGTATATATTTTAATTATGCAAAATTTATTCAAGTTTAAATTCAGTCTTCCATCCGATGATGAAACTTATAATATCCTTGAAAATCCGCATTGTGTAGGTTGTACACCATATATTGTCCAAGAAATCATTATTTATAATCATTCTAAATAAGGATGAAAATCCCGACGATTCATTTTAACATCGCAAACATAAAATTGCGACCCGACTCCACGCCCGACGCACGCGCCGAAAAATAGCGCAGAGGATGGCAGCGTGTGCAACATTCCTGCGAAAACGGCTCTATGCACTCCTCCTTCACACCTCCGGCACGCAGCGAAAACCGGACGTAGGCAGGAAGGTCGACGTGGGGACGCCGTCCGTCGTCAAACCGTCGCACGCATGATTCCGGGAACTGCGCAGCCACCTCCTCGCCGACTTCAAAGCAGTCCGCACATATCGCCGGGCCGATGTAGGCACGCATATCCCCCGGGGTTGCCCCCATCCGAATCATGGTCTGCAAAGTATTCCCGACAATCCCACCGACAGCTCCGCGCCATCCGGCATGAAGAGCGGCGGCAATCCCCGCAGCGGCATCAACGATGACGACAGGGACACAATCAGCCGTAGATACCCCGACCACCACCTTATTTAATTTAGTGACTACCGCGTCGACCCCCTCTGTCAGGCTCTCCTGAACAGGGATTGAATCAATGACGGCAACCTTTGCTGAATGAATCTGCCGGGGGACAACTATCCTCTCCTCCCCGACCCCGAGGGCTTCGGCAAGCATACGGCGGCAACGCGCCACATGGCGGGAATCGTCGCCGGTATAGTGGCAGAGGTTGAATCCCTCGTAAGGGGATGCCCCTGCCTCCACATCGCCCCGCGAGGTCGACATGACGCAGTAGGTTGGCTCGTCGGCCACGACGTGCAGCCATGACCGTTGCTTCTGATGATGACGGGAAGAATGATTCATTATCGGTAAAAGAATTTTGCTATATGTAGCTTTTATTATACTTTTGCGCCTGATTTTTTCGGGGTGTGCGCCCTAAGGCACCCTCAATGCAAAATTAAGGATAAAAATCTGAAATATGAAAAATTTCAAGCTCAAGGGTCACCTTGCGATGCTTGGTGCCAACACGACGTGGGGCATGATGGCGCCCATAGCAAAGATAGTCATGACGGCCGGAGTAATCTCCCCGCTCCTACTGACCAATTTCCGTATCATTGGCGCCGCAATACTCTTCTGGATAGCCTCGCTGTTCACCCGGCGCGAAAAGGTCCCTATGGCAGACCTCGTGAGGATGGCAGGAGCGGGTATGCTCGGTATCGTCTTCAATCAGGGAAGCTACATTACCGGTATAGGTTTCACCTCGCCCGGCGAGGCATCCATCATCACGACCACCATGCCTATATGGGTCATGCTCCTTGCGGCGGTAATCCTGAAAGAGCCTATCACATGGAAGAAGGCGGGAGGCATAGCTCTCGGAGCCTCCGGCGCGCTGCTGCTTGTATTCGGCGGTGCGAAGTCGGCGATGAAGGGCGACAATCCTATGCTCGGCGACCTCCTTGTACTGACGGCACAGTTGAGCTACGCGCTCTATCTCACGTTCTACAAGAATTTCATAAAGAAATACTCGGTGTTCACACTGATGAAATGGATGTTTACCTTCGCAGCCATCGTGGTGCTGCCGATTTCACTTAAAGAATGGCTGACCACGGATTGGGGTGCGGTATCGTACACGGAAATGGCGGGTGTGGGCTATGTCGTCGTGATTGCGACCTTCCTCGCCTACATACTGACGATGATAGGTCAGAAGAATCTGCGCCCGACACTCGTCGGTATGTATAACTATGTCCAGCCAATCATCGCGTCGCTCATCGGTATCTATCTCGGACTCGACCGTTTCACCCCCCTGAAAGTCGTGGCTGTAGCACTGATTTTCTCAGGTGTCTACCTCGTCACAATCAGCAAGGCAGCGAAACAGAATCAATAAATATCCAATCGGGAATGTAAGGGAAGATTACACATTCTCACTTTCTGAACGAAATCGGGAGGATGTAATAAACGGGTACAGGGGTCTCGTCAATCTGCCCTGCATCCCACGCCGGCATATTAGACACAATCCTCACCGCCTCGCGGTTGAGCGACTCCTCGACACCCTTTATCACCGAGACATGGGAAATGGAACCGTCCTTATTCACGACAAAACTACACAGGACACGCCCTTCTATTCCGCGATGGTAGGCTTGACTTGGATAGCGCCGCTCCTTGTTGATAAATTTGAGCATCTCCGTGTCCCCTCCGGGAAAACTCGGACGGACATCGACACTTTCGCAGTCATACACATCAATAGCCACCCGCGTAGTGGGGATTACAGCCGACATAAGTCTGGTCTCAGGATTCTGTGCGCCCGAAACGAGCGGGCTTATTGCAAAAAATGACAGTGATATGAATTTCAGTAGAGGTTTAAACATAGTGTTAAGATAATGTGGCTCTACAAAATTACTATACTGCTTCTCCTCACACAACTATTTTGAGATTGATTACAATAGTTTTAGCTTTCTTGACAATTTCAGGAAAAGCAGTCGCGCCCCGACATAATAATCGCGCCCCGGACTTCGTTATTATAAGAAGCACTCATCAACATGATTATCTCACGACTCCGGCACAATAAATTACGCACATTCCTGCTCTCGGTCGCCATCGCGGGCAGCGGCGGAAGCTACGCGGCTGCCGAGGACTCCTCTCCGGCTTACAGCTTCCTGAATCTTCCGTCATCAACCCTTACCTACGGTCTGGGTGGCATAAACATCACAGCTATCGAGGACGACATCAACAGCGTGGACCAGAATCCCGGTCTGCTCGGTCCTGAAGTGGATATGCAGCTTGGAGTCAACTATATGCGCTATATCGGCGAGAGCAACTTCGCAGGTGTAAAGTTCGCACGGCGCGCGGGCGACCACGGCGCATGGATGGCAGGGATACAGTATTTCGGCTACGGTACGATAAAGGGTGCTGACATGGACGGCGTGCTGACAGGCGACTTTTCCCCGAAGGACATGATGGTGAGCGGGACCTACTCGCACGACATTTCCGAACGGTGGCGCGGCGGCGCGACGCTGAAATTTGTGTATTCGACCTACGATTCATATTCCGCCATCGCCATCGCTACCGACCTCGGCGTGAACTACTACGATCCTGAGACCAGCCTCTCGTTCTCGGCAGTAGTCGCCAATCTCGGCGGTCAGGTAAAACGCTTCGCCGAGAGCTATGACCGTCTGCCGATAGACGTGCGCCTCGGAATCTCCAAATCATTCGGCTCGCTCCCTGTGATATGGTCGGTGACGGCTTGGAACCTCACCAAATGGCACCTTCCTTTCTATGATAACGGCGACGGCACCACCACCTCCTCACCGGTCATCAAGGACAACTTCGGCTCCAATCTGATGCGCCACCTTGTCTTTGCCGCCGACTTCATCCCGAGTGAGAAATTTCATGTAGGCTTAGGCTACAACTACAAGACACGCACCGATATGTCGACCTACAAACGCAGTTTCCTCTCAGGCTTCTCGGTCTGTGCGGGACTGAATGTCAGAAATTTCGCTGTCGGTGTAGCTCTCGCGCAGCCTCACAACGGCGCGACGACAATAATGCTCAACCTTTCAACAAAACTTTATGAGTTCTGAAAAAATCATCATAGCCATCGACGGATACTCCTCCTCGGGCAAAAGCACTATGGCACGCCGTCTTGCCAAAGAGATCGGCTACCGCTATATTGATTCCGGTGCGATGTACCGCGCCGTCACCCTCTATGCCATGCGCAACTCCATGATAGAAGCTGACGGAAGCGTCATTACTGCGGCACTTGTCGAAGCCCTCCCCGACATACACATAGATTTCAAGGTTGATGGCGACGGACAGCTCACGATGCTCAACGGTGAAATTGTCGAGAACGCAATCCGCACTCTTGAAGTCTCCAATCACGTTTCGCCAGTGGCCGCCATCCCCGCCGTGCGCCACGCGCTCGTCAAGATGCAGCGCGAGATGGGAAAGACAAAAGGCATCGTGATGGACGGCCGTGACATCGGGACGGTCGTCTTTCCTCAGGCCGAGATGAAAGTGTTCTGCAACGCCACACCCGAGCGCCGTGCCGAGCGCCGCTTCAAGGAGCTTACCGCGAAGGGTGCAGATGTCACTTATGAAGATGTCCTTGCCAACGTGATGGAGCGCGACCATATCGATATGACCCGTGAGGAAAGCCCCCTGCGCTGTGCCGACGATGCAGTGATGCTCGACAACTCTGCCATGACCCTTGATGAGCAGAACGAATGGCTCCTCAACCTGTATAATTCCATAATTGCCAAGCAGAAATAACGCAACACGGAGTGGAAAATAAATCACCTATCATAGAAATAGACGCACGTTCCGGTTTCTGCCACGGAGTGGTGACGGCAATCAAGAAGGCAGAGGAAGAGCTCGAGCGCAGCGACCAGCCCCTCTACTGTCTGGGCGACATCGTCCATAACAGCGACGAGGTCGAACGTCTTGAACGTAAGGGTCTCTCGACCATCACCCACGACGACCTCCGCCGCCTCTCCTCCTCACGCGTGCTTCTGCGCGCCCACGGCGAACCTCCGTCCACCTATGCCCTCGCCCGCGAGAGGGACATTGAAATCATTGATGCGACCTGTCCGGTCGTGCTTCGCTTACAGCAGCGCATCAAGGAGACCTACGACAATTCGTCGCCCCGCCCACAGATTGTCATCTACGGCAAGGCCGGCCATGCGGAGGTCAACGGACTGGTCGGACAGACCAACGGCGAAGCTATCGTGGTCGAAAATCTGGAGCAGCTTTCACGTATCGACTTCACACGCGACATAGCCCTCTATTCGCAGACCACCATGTCGCTCCAAGGTTTTGCCGACATGGTGAGCGAGATTTCAAGGCGCATAGTCCCCGGAGTGAAGTTTGAATCGTTTGACACAATCTGCCGTCAGGTGGCAAACCGTGTCGACCATCTGCGCGACTTTGCGCGCCGCCACGATGTGATTCTGTTCGTCGCAGGAGCGAAGAGCAGCAACGGAAAGGTGCTTTACAACGAGTGCCGAAGTGTCAACGAGCGCGCCCATCTTGTCTCCAATCCGGCCGACTTCCGTAGCGAATGGCTTGACGGAGCGGAGAGCATAGGCATCTGCGGAGCCACCTCGACACCCCGCTGGCTGATGGAGGATGTCCGCGACGCCGTCGCCGCCGCTCTTGAAAACCGCTGAACCTCCGTATCCCCCGCTCCACTACCGGGATAAATCCGGAACATATCGCTCCACTTTTTTATACGTCAACAGTCAATCAGAAAAACGTATGGACAACTTTGTCGCGGTCGACGTCGAGACTGCTAACGGCGAACCGACCTCAATCTGTGCCATCGGCGCGGTGAAAGTCGTCGACGGCTGTATCACCGACCGCTTCTATGAACTCGTCAAGCCCGAACCGGAATACTATTTCCGTCATTTTACCCTCAACATCCACGGAATCGGACGCGAGGACACGGAAAATGCACGTGTGTTCAGCGACGTGTGGCGCGATGTCGACAAGATGATAGGCGGCCTTCCGCTTGTGGCTCACAACAAGGCTTTTGACGAGCGCTGCATACGCGCCACCCACCGTGCCTACGGCATGGACTATCCCGACTACACCTTTCTCTGCACCTATCAGGCGGCACGCCGCAAGTTCCCACGCACGCTCCTCTCTTCCTATTCGCTCCCATACGTCTGCGAATTTCTCGGTATCCCATTCCATAATCATCACGATGCACTCGCCGACGCGGAGGGTTGCGCAAAAATCGCAATGACCATTCTATGATGAAATTATCCCTTTCAGGCAAATCAGCCCGCTCCCGCCTCTCGATTCTCTTTGCCTCAGCGACATTCCTTTCAGGTATCCTTGCCACATCGTGTGGCGGCAACGAGACTGACACGACAAAGCCGGTCGTCCAGAAAGTCTCGTCGCGTGTCAAGGACCGCAAGGCATACAGTCTCGGGGAGGAACACGCGCGTGTCCTGCTCGAAAATGCCGATAACGAGGACTATGTTCAGGACGGCCTGCTCGACATCCGCGCCCGCATGAGCAACATCGAGTCAAATCTCGGACGGCAGTCGGCCGTGGACTACGAAAGAGGCTTCACAGACTATGTACGCAAGAACTGCGACTCTCTCGCCCGGATAATTTTTTAGAGAATTTCGGCAAATTTAACAATACGTTTTTGCTATTCTTGATGGGATTGGCTATTTTTGCTTAAACCTATTTTCTTTCTGATAATCCCATGCAATTCTATAGCACTAACGGAAACAGCCCCCACGCTTCGCTCGAAGAAGTCGTGATGACAGGACTCGCACCCGACGGCGGCCTCTATATGCCCGAAAGAATTCCTGTCATTCCCCGTGCATTTTTCAATAATATAGGTGAAATGTCGGTCAGCGACATAGCCTACATTGTCGCCACGACCGTCCTCGGCGATGTCATTGACCCTTCCGAGCTGAAACAGATTGTCTACGATACATTCTCGTTTGAAATACCTCTACGCAAAATAGACCCCGACATCTATGCGCTTGAGCTTTTCCACGGCCCGACACTTGCTTTCAAGGATGTCGGCGCCCGCTTCCTCGCCCGCATCATCAGCCATTTCTCCCGCCCCTCTGCCGGTGAGGTCAATGTGCTTGTGGCAACTTCGGGCGATTCAGGAGGTGCGGTGGCAGCCGGATTCCATAAAGTCCCCGGCGTGAAAGTGTTTGTCCTCTATCCCGAGCGCGGACTCTCGGCGGTGCAGCGCCATCAGTTCACCTCTCTCGGCGACAATGTCTATCCCATAGAGGTAATGGGCACTTTCGATGACTGCCAGAGAGTGGTCAAGGAGGCTTTCGTCGACAGCAAACTGCGTGAGAAAATGCTCATCACTTCCGCCAACTCCATCAATATCTGCCGTCTGCTTCCCCAGATGTTCTACTATTTCTATGGTTACAGTCAGTTTCTCCGCAAGGAGGAGTCAGTTCCGGCCGACGGCGTAGTCATCTCGGTCCCCTGCGGCAACCTCGGAAATCTCACCGCCGGATTGCTTGCCATGAGGATGGGTCTTCCTGTCAAACGCTTTGTCGTCGCCAACAATATCAATGCTCCTTTCACACGCTACCTCGCAGGCGAATCATTCACACCCGCACCGTCGGTGCGCACGATGGCGTGCGCCATGGATGTCGGCAATCCGTCGAACTTCGCCCGCATCAACGACCTCTACCACGGCGACCGCGAAGCGATGTGCCGCCAGATGAGGGGGCACGCCTACACGGACGAGGAGATAGCGGCCAGCATGAAGGATGTCTATACTCGTGACGGATATGTCATGGATCCACACGGCGCCACGGCCTACCGCGCGCTGCGCGACGACCTTGCCCCCGGCGAAAAAGGATTCTTCCTCGCAACCGCACATCCATCAAAATTTCCGAAGACGGTCGAAAAGGTCACCGGTGTCACCTATAAGAACCAAGTCGTAAAGGCTATTACCGACGTAACATCCCATCACGATGTCCCCCGAATCACCCCTTCGCTCCCGGCTTTGAAAAAAATTCTGTTAAAAACGACGTAAATCCAAATTTTTTGGTTAAATTTGCATTACGACCCCTCAGGAGGCATATTACACCGTGGCTCCACCCTCATATAACTAACTCATTAAACAACGAATAACTGATGGCTACAAATAAACGTATTCTCAAAAAAGAAATAAGGATGATATGCGGCGCTCTCGCAGGTGAATGTGTGGTCGCCAAAGTGACCGTACCCGGCATTGACCGCGAAAAGCTCAACGAAATCATCTACGAACTCGCTGACCTTCAGCAGAACGCCCTCCACAGAATCACCATTTCCTTCCCCCAATCGGCAAAATCGTTCCCCAACGGTCACGAATACAATAAAGCCCGCAGCGCATACTTCGCCGCAGCGTTCAAGAAACTTAAAGATGAATTCAACGCCCACATTGACCTCATCGTCAAGAAAATGAACGCAACTCTCCCTCAGGAGCAGAAAGATGCTAACATGGCAGCCCTCAAAGCTGAATAATCCTACGATTCACGCCAAGATGGTGTGTCCCAACAACCCAAGCCGATGTCACTGAGTAAAACTATATTACGTCTTTTCGGATGGAAGGTCAGATGTACTGTCCCGGATTATCCCAAATGTATAATATGCGTGGCGCCCCATACCTCCAACTGGGATTTCGTGCTTGGCAAGCTCGCCTACTGGTCGCTTGGCCGTCAGGCCGGATTTCTCATCAAGGAGACGTGGTTTTTCTTTCCGATGAACCTTGTCTTCAAAGCCTTCGGAGGTATTCCGGTCCCGCGGCGGCGAGGCTCCTCGCTGACCGATGTCCTGATAGCCCGCTTCAACGCATCGGATAAAATGTCGCTGGCCATCACTCCCGAAGGCACTCGTGCAAAGGTGAGCGAATGGCGCACCGGATTCCTACGCATCGCCTACGGAGCCAAAGTCCCGATTGTCCTCGGTGCCATTGATGCCGCCGATAAGACAGTCTATCTCGAAAAGACCTATCACCCGACCGGCGACCTTGATACCGACATGGCAGCGATAAAGAAATATTACAGTGGATTCAAGGGCATCAAGCCTGAGAATTTCACCGTCTGATTCACCCTCCGTACTCCTCCCGGAACTTTCCGCCACTTAACCACTCATCGGAATGAAAATCTGCGCGATACCCTTTGATATGGCTTATGCCGACGTTGAGAACAATCTGATTTCAGTAGCCCATCAGCTCAATCAGGTCGAACCCGACACGGACATAGTCGTATTGCCCGAGCTTTTCACCACATCATTCATTCCCGACGCCAAGACAATAGCGGAAAAGGCCGAGACGGTAGATGGGCATACGATGGACAGCGTGAAGCGCTGGGCGCAGTATTTCGGATTTGCCATTGCCGGAAGTTTCCTTGCCACTGACGGAAAAGGCCACTACTACAACCGTGCCTTCTTCGTCGAGCCGATGGGCGACGTGACTTTTACCGACAAACGCCACCTGTTTCCGATTTCGTCGGAAAACACCGTCTATACCCCCGGCAATATCCTCCCTCCTACCATCCGCTACCGTGGATGGAACATCCGTCTGATTGTATGCTATGACCTGCGTTTCCCCGTGTGGACACGCAATCAGCCCGACAATCTCTATGACCTCCTCATCGTACCGTCCAACTGGCCGGTATCGCGTGTGAAACAATTCAAACTCCTGCTTAGCGCCCGCGCTGTCGAGAATCAGATCTATACCGTCGGGTGCAACCGTACCGGTTCCGATAAATTCGGCGACTACACTACCGGAATGTCCGTCATATTCGACAACCTCGGTGATGATATCAAGGAGACCCGCCGCAACGGACATATCTATGCCCTGCTCGACCTTACAAACCTCAAGGAAGGACGTGAACGCTTCCCGGCCTACCGTTCTACTGACAATTTCACAATCGACCTGACCCCTGCCACGCGCTGAAACAATGCCGCATTATCGGCTTCACTATCCACGCGCGCTGACCTTCTACCTTAAAATCTGCCCGAAACCTCCATTTTCTCCAATCTATACCATACTATATTATACGGACATCTCGACTCTTTTTTGTTTCTCTATTTGTAATCTGGTATTTATTGGCTAAAATCTCCCGGCCATTCGTCCGTCTACACTACACATTTTTTTATTTATTCTCTAACAGACACATACCTCTTTTTATGGAATTTAAGGAAAAATTTAAAACCGTACACGAAGATTTCTTCGGTAATGTCGTAGGCTCAATCGTAAAGACCGTCAAAAAGACTGTAAAGCCCAAAGCATCCACCGATTTTATTACTGACTGGGCTATCCCGACCCCGCGTCCATAACACATCACGGGGATGTATACTGAATCTTACCGTTCTGATACATCACCCCTGTACTTTATGCTTCCAGATAAAAGAGAAGGCGTTGACAGACGACATTAAAGCCTCTGCCAACGCCTCTCGCTTATGAAAATACGTTGCTGAGAAGGATTCCCACTTATATCTGAGATGTCCTAATCATTTGAGAAGAAGGCGGTCGCCGGCCTTCTCGATGATAAGACGATAGAACTCCTCGGAGAATCCGGGAGATTCAGGCGTAAGGGGTTTACCGTGGGGATTGCGGGCAAAATCGCCATTGTCATCGAGCTTTTTGCGCCCCCCGTCAAGGTATCTGACAAGTAGGAAAAGCGCAAGGTCGCGGTAAGCATCTGTAGCCTCCTTAGCTATCGATGCGCCATCGGCGTTGACGCGCGCCTCCAATCCCTGAGTGTCACCGGAATTATAGAGTTTCAGCAATTCGCTTTCGATCTGTGGACGTGCAGCGGTAAATTTATCTTCAAGTCCACCCTGAACTCTACGGATGTCGTCAATCATCAGGTCATATTTACCGTAAGCCTGATTAGCCACCCAGTTGTTCACCCAGAAATTGGCGGTCGGGGAAAAATTGTATAGGTCGCCGTTGCCGGGACGGACTTCTTCGGGGACTTCTGTCATGGAGCAATAGAAAGGCATATAGACCGAAGTATTCGCGTCGTCAGTACCGAACCAGAGTACACCGCCGATCGGGTCAGGCAGGTCGGCGCGGCTCTGGCTGACGAAATGCCATGCCGTCTGCTGGGTTGCGACAGGACGCTCGTGGGTATATTTCTTGCCATCAATCTCATATCGCATGGGACGGTTGCGTTGAGGCGCTTTGTATGGTCCGGCACCCGGGTCGGCAGTCATGTCGTAGGGGGTATCCTCGTAGTGGTCCCTCATGCGCTCCTGCATATCTTTGAGCGAAAGTTTGCGGTCCGGGACGATGAAAAGAGGCATCGGTTCATCGCTGTCGGCGTTGACCCACTCAAACCAAGCCTTATCCTCCTCGGGAGAGGCAAAACGGCGGAAGAAACTCCATACACGCGCATCACATGACCGGCGCTTGGCTGCATCATGCTTGTCGAAAGCATCGGCAAAAGAAAAATCCTCATCCTTGCCGGAGAAATAACCGCGTCGGCGCGCAAACGGAATAAGGTCTTTGGCATACATCACATTTTCCTTATCCTTATAGTCGACCTTGCGGATGCGCGGCTCGTTGGCATGGGCGCAAATGGCATCGTCGGGAACTCGGACAGCAATCCACACAGCACCTTTCTCCGCACCCTTGCCGATCATCTCCATAATCCATGCCTCATTTTTGTCGGCAATTGAAAAGGTCTCGCCGGTGCTTGCATAACCGTATTTCTCCACGAGGTCGCCCATCATCTTTATGGCCTCGCGCGCGGTCTTGCATCTTTCGAGAGTGATATAAATCAGCGATCCGTAGTCAAGCATGGAGACTCCGGTCGTATCGGCAAGCTCCTTATGGCCGGTCCATGTGGTCTCCCCTATCACGAGCTGATGTTCATTCATGTTACCCACCACATTGTAGGTTTCTGAAGCCTGTGGGATTTCACCCCGGGGACTGTTGTCGCCCCAGTCTGTCACCTTGCGCATACTGCCCGGCGCGTGCTTTCCGCGCGGGGAATGGAACAGATCGCCGAAACGCGTATAGGAATCATCGGCGTATGTGACCATAATCGAACCGTCGGTCGTAGCCTTCCGTCCTGCGATGAAATTAGTGCAGGCGAGAGCCGCGAGATTGCTGAAAATGGCTGAACAAAGGATTATAGTCCTGTGGAGTTTCATATAACTGCGGATAATATTTTCGTGGGTAAAAGATTGTAAGTGCTGTCTGTTTTATTCGTCGTCCTCGTCATCAAGAAAATCCATGTCCCAGCCGTCGGACATCGACTCGGTGAACTGTGCGAGTTCGCGTCCTTCGCGTTTGGTCGGACGCCCGAGTCCCTTACGACGGTCGATAAAGCCTGAAATCTTGACGACTTCGAGCAGATCAAGCTCACTTTTGGGCGTAATGTTTTCCATATATTCCGGGACGAGTTTTGCCCCGAGACGGTTCTGGGCCAATGCAAGCACCTTGAAAGAATAGGTGACGGGCGATTTACGGACATTGACGACATCGCCCACCTTGATTGTGCGCGAAGGCTTCGCTATGACATTGCCGACGAACACGCGCCCTTTCTTGCACGCCTCGGTCGCTATTGTCCTTGTCTTGAACACCCGCATGGCCCACAGCCATTTGTCGACTCTGACTTCGTTCATAATATCTTATTTGTTATTATATGTGTTCATGGCAGTCTGTATGCCCGCCAGACAGAAAGTCTTGACGGCATCGACCGCCAGTTCGATGCGTGCGCCCATAGCCTTCTCCTCCTCGTCGGTAAAACGTCCGAGGACATAGTCTATCTGCGTCCCGCGCGGAAAGTCATTGCCTATGCCGAATTTCAGACGCGGATAGTCCTGCGTTCCGAGCATCTGCGCTATGTTTTTAAGTCCGTTATGTCCGGCATCACTCCCCCGGGGTTTGATGCGGATAGCTCCGAAAGGAAGGGCGCAGTCATCGACAATCACGAGAATCTGGCTGTTGTCAATCCCCTCTTTCTCCTTCCAGTAGCGGACAGCATTGCCCGAAAGATTCATATAGGTCGACGGTTTCAGGATGACGAGCTGCGCGTTCTTGACCCTCATCCGTGCTATGTCGCCGTAGCGTTCGGTCGAAAATACGGCACCGCCGCTCTCGGCAAGCGCATCGGCAATCCTGAATCCGGCATTGTGACGCGTCATCGCATAATCTGACCCTATGTTACCCAGACCTACTATCAGATATTTCATTTTCTAATAAGCAATATGGTTGTTTATTGTGAATTTGTGAGCCGTGGCTGCTGCCAGCCATTGAGCCTTTATACGAAAGCAACAGACTTTCCCTCTGTCTGTCATCGGACTTAGAGAAAATCTGTTGCTCTTGTTCTTTTATCTGTCGACTGCTAAGCGCGGAGCTTATTTGCCGGCAGCCTGAGCTGCACCACGGGCGGCACGAGTGAGCTGAACAGCGCAGACAACAGCGTTCTTGGCATTCATGAGCTCAAGACCGTCGAAGTGGAGGTCGCCGATCTGGAGGGTCTTGCCGAGACCGAGGTGGTCAACGTTGATGACAACACGCTCGGGGATTTCGGTATAGATAGCCTTTACGCGGATTTTCTTCATTGAGAGGTTGAGCTTACCACCGGCCTTGACACCCTCAGCGTGGCCTTCGAGCTTCACGGGAACTTCGATGGTGACAGGCTTGTTGTCACGCACTTCGAGAAGGTCGATGTGAAGGATAGCGTCCTTTACGGGGTGGAACTGGATGTCCTTGAGGACAGCCATACGCTTCTCGCCGTTGACGTCGAGTTCGATAGCGTAGATGTCGGGGGTATAGATGAGCTTGCGGACTGCATCCTGAGTGACTACGAGGTCAGTAGTGATGAGACCCTTGCCATTGCCGATTTCAACGATTTTTTCACCGGGTTTGAGCTCCTTGTCGTAGGGAAGATTGATAACTTCACCACCGTTGAGAACCACGGGAATCTTGTTTTCCTTACGGAGAGCCTTGGCAGCCTTCTTGCCGAGGTCGGTACGGGGCTCGGCGGTCAGTTGAAATGTCTTCATTTCTTTGAGTTGTTTTTTTGATTGTGTTACTAAAAATTAAGTCGTATATAGTTGACCTGCTCCTTAATTTCCCATCACACGGGATGCTAAAAAGCGACTGCAAAGTTACGAATTTTCCGTGCATCCGCTTCATGGCGTTCACATTATTTAACTAATTTTCCACACCTGTCCACATCTGAAATGTCAGCCCAACTCTCTATCTTTGCAAAAATACTGCCCGATTTATTTGAAAATACAATAATTATATAAAAATCACATCATCATTATGAGACCGACAACATTATGGCGGACACTGCTGTTAGTAGTGGCTCTCCTCCCCTTTTCATCGTGTACGGACGACGATTTCGACATGAACGACGATGCGTTCTACAATCTCACCTCCGTGACATGGTTTGACGAATACTACGGTGTCCTCCCCGACCGACGCGAATTCTCCGAATCAAACTATTGGGATTTCTATGCCGACGGGACCGGTGTCTGGGATTACTACTATCAGGAGGAGGGCTACGATGCGCAGCAGCAACGCTATTATTTCGACTGGGATTTCACGCCGGAGGACTTCGGCATCATCCATCTCTACATCCCGGGGGTAGGCGATGAATTCTGGATGATTGACGAACTGACCCCCTACCGTTTCTCCTCCTATGTTTCAGAATATGACCCCAATTATGTAGCCGATCCGCCCTACACCTATCAGCGGCTCAAAGCCCTAATCGAATAATCCGGATATATATAGTGAAATAGACAGTAATAAAAATACGGTGTGTCTGAATCCAGACACACCGTATTTTCATTATTGTCGCTCTTATAGCGAAAGATTGACACTATTTCCGCGCTTATTCAGCAAGCATATAGAGAGCGGGATAGTGGTCGTTTTCGGTAAGGGTCTCGTAGACACCGAAGCTACCGTAGTTGCTTGAATAAGCCATGACACGACCGTTGCCGACATTCTTTATCGCCCAAGTGCCGTCGTCGTTGGGAGAAGCAGTCCAGAGATACTGGGCAGCGATCTGACCGCCGTCAACAGTCGGTTTTGCCGAAAGGTTGGCGCTTGAATAGGTGCCTGACATATACATATAGCGGCCGTTGGAGTCACGGAGCAGGAACTGGCCTGCGGGAGCCTGAGTGGTAGTGCCGGCATCCTCGTCGGTGAACGAAGCAGCGAATGTGAAAGCGTTGGCATCGCTCTTTTCAATAATCTGACCGTTTGCTACAGAGATTGACGCAGTCTGGAGATAGCCGTAGTTGTTGCTCTTGTTGACGGGTACGGCGCAGATGTCGCCCGAAACAAGCAGATAGCTGCGGTCACGGATAACCTCTGCCTCCTTGAACTCGTCGAAGATAGCCTTGCCGACATACTTGACGAATGACCATACGTTGTCCTTCTTCTGGAAACGTCCGGTGACGGTTTCAAGACCATTGTTGTTGAGTACCCAGTTGGAACCGTCGAACACAAACAGGTCAGCCTTGTTGCGGTTGTAGACCACGAATTCCTGTGCGCCGCTCTGAGCGTATGGGAGCTTATTGCGGAGATAGAGCGGGATGTAAATCTCAGCATCAGAAAGGCTGTTGTTTGAGAAGCCCATTGCAGTGTAGTCTGCGGGATTGAGAACAACGACACCGTCGGCGACAGCCCACTTACCGCCATTGTAGCAGTAGACGGCATTCTCGGTCACGGAAACCGGAGTATAGAGAGGTATTTCAGTCGGGGTGGATGCCTCTTCGTTGGCAACATAGAGGATAGGCTTCACACCACGCGCGTCGTTATATTCACCCCAAGTCGAGTAGTTGGCGGAATATTCGACATACTTCTGAGCGAGGACATTCATGATTGACCATTTGCCATCCTCGTTCTTGGTGACAGTCCACTTGTAGTCATCGGTCTCACCCTTGACGCTGCTGATGTAGAAATTGTTGTAGCGTTCAGCACCGTAGTAGTAGTGACCGAGGTCGTCGCCCATGTAGTAGACACCCGGGGTGCCGGTCTCGGTGAAGACGAAGACATTGTTTTCGAGGCTGAAACCGGAGATTGAATTACCACTTACGCTGACTTCGGTAGCATTGAAGTAGCTATACTTACCGTCAGCCATCGTGGGGTCAATGATATTAGCAACGATGCCGTCGGCAAAGAGCAGATATTTTCCTGCCTTGAACTCCTCAGCTTCATAGAGGTCAGCCGATGCCGGAACTTCGTCGGGAAGACCGAACATGGGGTTCTGGGTGGCATTGTTGTAAGTAACGACGGCAAACGTACCCTCCTCGATGGTCTGCTCGGCGAATGCATCGGCAAGAGCTACGGGTATGTTTGAGGCGGCAGTCGCGTCAGGAGCGTATGCACGGATGAAAGCGGTCTCGCTTCCCCAAGCCTTCGCATAGTCGGCAGCACTCACGGTGTATGACTTCGCACCGGCGAGAGCATTGATTTCAGCGGGGACGGCGGAAGCCTCCTGATAGGTGACATCGACCACCGAACCGTTTGAAGCAAGGTAGTAAGGGAACGACGAGGTTTCAAGGAACGACGGGAGTGCTACCTGTGCAGGATAGAGACCCGACTTGTCAAAGTAGAGGTTACTGCCGATAGCCTTGGCAGCAGCCTTCTCCTCGTCGGTGACGGCAACTTGCTGCATTAGTGATGCAACCGATGAATAGTCGGAAGGAGTGAGAGTGTAGGTACCCTCGACTGCATCCTCATAGTCTACACCACCTTCGAAACCATCCAGATAATGGTCATTCCAGCTATTTTCGCTGCAACTTGCCAGACCCATAGCGAGAGAGCCGACAATGAAGGCGTTAAAAATATTCTTATTCATGTCTGTTTTTTATGAGTATGGTGCGTGATTAGAAGTGGAGTTTGACACGGAGGTTGAATGTGCGGCCGGTGCTGTAGAAAATACGGTAGGCATTTTCCCAGGTGCCGACAGAGCTGTAATCCGTGTAGGCATCCATAATATAGTAGTTATTGCAAACGTTGTAGACGTTGGCTGAGAATGTGCAGCGTACACCCTCGGTGATGGGGAAATTGTAGCTTGCGTTGAGGTCGAGCTGATTGCCGAAGGGGATTTCCCAAGGATCGGAAATCTTAAGTACCTGACCGGGGGTCAGCGAGAGGCTATTGCTGTTAGAAAGTGAGAAGTCGCTGAAATTACGGCCGTTGCAAACCCAGTCAGCACCTATGCGGAAGCCCTTGAAAGGACGGAACTGCATACCTACGGCACCGGTCATCTGAGCTGAACCACCGACCTTTACACCTTTCTGGTCAATAGTGGCATAAAGATGATCGGGCGAGAGAGCTGTTGTGATGGTAGCGGGCTGGTTGCGGTCGCCGAGGCTTGAAAGAGCCTGACCTGAACTGTTGTAGTAGTAGCCGATGGGGTCGTTCTGCCAAGTGTTGTCAGCGTAGGCAAACATACCTGAAAGCTCGAACCACTTGGTGGGTTTGTAGACGAAGTTGAGTTCGACGCCCATGTAGCGTGAGTCGACACCGTTCATGGTTGCAGTGTAGCGGTCGTTGTCGTATGAAAGTGTACCGGAAGTAATGAGCGTGCGGTCCTTCCACATGGTGTAGTAACCGTTGAGCTGTGCGGTAAACTTCGGTGAGTGATATTCGTAGCCGACCTCGACTGCCTCAACCTTCTCGTTCTTGGGGTTGGGGTTGACGGCATTTGAGTTGGCAGGCGAAACGAACACACCGTACTGGAGATAAGGAGCGCGGGTAATATAGCCGCCGTTGATGAACACGTTGTTATTGCGGTCAATGTTGTAGTTGGCACCTGCCTTGATATTGCCTGCGAAGAAGGTCTTCGTGGGTGATTCGCGGTCCTCCTTGTTGGCATAGAAGTTTTCGTANCGGGTATAGGTGTTGAGGTTGACAGCACCGGCAAGCACGACATTNAGTTTCTTATCGAAAGCCTGATACTCGCCCTGTGCATAGAGACCCTCCTGCCAGATGCGGCTGTCCCAGTCGCGGTAAACGACGTCGCCTACACCGAGCTTCTGGTTCTGATAAGCGAGTTTCTCAGCCTCGGTAGCGAATGTGCGGCGGTTGGTTGCCGAAGCGCGGTTAGCGTAATCGACAAAGTATGCACCGTTGTAGAGGTCGGAAATCTCGTTNGTATGNTCGCCGTAGTAGTAGCGGATATCGACACCGGCAGTCACCGAGAGATTTTCAGTAAGCTCGTTCTTATAGTTGGAGACACCGCCGAACCACTTGTGGTTGTTGATCAAATTCGACATGACCATGAGTGCGCCGGTGGTGCTGTTCTGGTTCATGAGCTGAATCTGGTCGTAGGCAAACTGACCGTTGGCGTGGCGGAAATAGTAGGTCACACCGTTGTTCTCGTANGTGTTCCAGTTAAGGTTACCNTTGCTTGAACCATACCAGTAGTTACGCAGGCTGCTGACGGAAGCCTGACCGCTCGAACCGTAGCCNGTNCCGATNGAGGCATAGAGTACGGATGACAGTGANGACTTATGGTTGATCTGCCATACATGGTTGAGCATGATGACGGGCTTGTTGTAGACGTTGTACTGTGAAGACTTACGCTCGCCGTTGAGACCGAAACCGTAGGTCGGGTTGTAGCGGTATGCCTGACCCTTGGGCATNAAGTTTGCAACATCCTGCCAGCCCTGCACAGAAAGACCGTCCTGTGAGCTACGCTTGTAGTGAGTCTGGGGAGCGCCGGTGACGGTAAGTGAAATCTGGTTGCTCTCGTTGAGACGCTTAGAGAGGTTGAGGAAGTAGTTGAACTGTTCGTAGTCAGTACCCTGCACATAGCCGTCGCCGGTCTTGCGTGAACCGAGGAAGGTCATTGCCCAGCCGTTTTTCATNAGGCCGGTCGAGAACGAGATACCGTAGTTCATCGAGTTGTCGTTGCCGAGACCATACCATGCAGTGCCACCCTTCTTTGCATCAAGCCCNTTGGTAATCATATTGATTGTACCACCGAAAGAGGGTGATGAAATGATTGTCGCACCGAGACCGCGCTGAACCTGCATCGACGAAATCACGTCGCCGAGGCCAGACCAGTTTGACCAGTAGATACCGCCCCACTCCATGTCGTTGACGGGAACACCGTTGACCATGGTCGCAGTGTTTGACGACTTGAAGCCGCGGATGTTGATTTTGGCATCGCCGAAACCGCCGCCGTCCTTGGTCGCCCATACACCGGGAGTGGTTTTGAGGACTTCGGGAAGCTCCTGATTGCCGAGCTTGGTGTCAAGAGTNGCAGCATCAATGGCCGACACAGCNACCGGAGTGCGNCGTGTGCGGGCAATCGACTGAGTGACGACCACGTCCTGAAGCATCTGNGATTCGATTTCCATGGCAATCTGCCCCATNTCTGCCTCAGCCTTGATGTTGAGGGGCTTGTAGCCGATGTAGTTGACATGGATCTCCTTGCCTTTGGGGACAGTCACTGTGAAACGGCCGTCGACATCGGTAGTAGCCACAATTTTTGTACCGGGAACAGTGATGGTAGCGCCGATAATCGGCTCGCCATCGTCACCTACAAGTACACCGCTGCACTTGATGTCGTTCGGGGCAGCCAAGGCTGACATACACGTCAGCACGACGGCTGCTGCTAAGAGAATGAGTCTCCTAATCATAGAACTTGATTGATTAGATTGTGAATAAAACTGATTGGAATAATTAAAATTGAATACTAATGATTGATTTTTTCACTTTAAGGCCGACCGCGAAGGCTTGACAACAGACGCTGCCCGGAGCCTCGCCAAAGCTATGATACACTAATTTTTTTACAAATTTACGGATTTATTAGAAACTATGTTAAAAAATCTTGTTAAATATTTTCGACAATATTAGCCTATTTTACATAAANCACTCGCCCACACTATGATTATAGCGGTAAAAAGAANNTCATCCCACTCTGTAAACNTGACCGCTGTATGGGAAAGGNGGTTTTGCATTTCTCAGTTTTTATCACTAAGTTTGCCATCAGAATTATTCACCGAGATGGACGTCACAAATAAAAAATACTACAAGATAAGTGAAGTTGCGGAGATGGTAGGACTNCCGATGTCGACCCTTCGCTTCTGGGAGAACCAGTTTCCTTCAATCAAGCCCAAGCGCAATGACCGCGGGACACGCTTCTACACTCCGCGTGATGTCGAGACCATCCGNATGGTCGCATATCTCGTGAAGGACCGCGGCATGAAGCTCGAAGCGGCGCAGGAGGAGTTGAAACGAAACCGCGACGGCGTAAACAAAAAATTTGAAATCATCGAACGTCTCAGAGGTATCCGCAACACATTGCAGGAAATGCTCGATTCACTTCACAAATTGCGTTGACACCAATGGCACAGACAAAGAAATCAGGAAATAAAAATAAGAAATCACCGTCGTGGCTCCGTCGCAATTCGCTCGGACTGCTCATAGGATTTATCGCCGCAGCGGTTGCGGCTCTTTCAGGGCTGCTTTTCGTGTTCATCCCCTACTCCGGCCATGACGGAGAGAGCCGGTGGATACATATCCCAGCGGGCATCAGCCGTGGAGCGGTCAAAGATTCGATGAAGACAGTCCTCGGTTCGTCGATGGGCAACCGTGTGTATGTGATATGGAAAATAATNGGCGGCAATCCNGAAATCTCCCACGGGGCCTACAAGGTCACTCCGGGNCAGACCGCTCTCAANATCAGCCGACGGATAGCCCGCGGACGTCAGACTCCGGTTGACGTCCGATTCAACGGGACACGCACCATGCGCCAGCTCGCCGAGCGGATTGCCTCGCAGATGGAATGTACGCCCGAAGAATTTCTTGCTGCCTGCGACGATGTGCTTCCCGANAGNGGCTTCACACGTCCGAATTATCCGGCAGCTTTTATCCCCGACAGCTATCAATTCTACTGGAACGCCACTCCGCGCAACATCGTGCGCCGTCTTCTTGATTACCGCAACAGATTCTGGGACAAGGAACGCCGTGGCAAGGCCGCACGCCTCGGACTGACCCCCGCCGAGGTAGCCACACTCGCCTCTATTGTCGAGGAGGAAACNGCCAAGGCCGACGAGAAGCCCAAAGTGGCGCGCCTCTATCTCAACCGACTCAACAAGGGAATGAAACTNCAAGCCGACCCGACCGTGAAATTTGCGTCAGGCGACTTCACCCTACGCCGCATCACCGGAAAGCATCTTGCCATAGAATCACCTTACAATACCTACAAAGTTGCCGGATTNCCTCCGGGACCAATACGCATCCCGATGTCGTCGACCCTCGATAATGTACTGAACGCCCCGCAGCACGGCTATATATATATGTGTGCNAAAGAGGANTTTTCAGGCTACCACAATTTTGCCGCNGACTATCCGACTCACCTCGCCAATGCGCGCCGCTATCAGGCGGAACTCAACCGCAGGGGCATACACTGACCCCGCCGNCCGCCAACCCTNCNCTCTCCCGNTTGAGAAGACAGNCCCTGTAAGCGCTANGANCATAGAGATTACTTCACNCCATATAAAACTTAACNTATGACNACAATCGCCACTTTCCCCGACATGATGTCGGCAAGCATAGCTCAGGGTATGCTTGAAAGCAATGGAATCAAGACCGTGCTTGACAATCAGGCCATGAGTTCACTCTATCCTGCTCCGATGTCGGGCAGCTCGGAAGTGAGCCTCGCAGTCAACGATTCAGATGTCCGCNGGGCCATCGGACTTCTGAGAGAACACGGCGACCGNAAGGAGGACTGAATCGGCAAAATAGACCACTTTTTAGAGACTTTTCAGTGATTTTCGAAAAATTTCGCTAACTTTGCGGGTGAAAACAAGAGCTATTTAAAATTCTTCCACCCTCCCATTTATCTGTCAAACCACATCGTCCTTAGCATCCAATCCCCCCTCATCTCAATATGGCAACCACACAAAACGAGCGTCCCACGGAAATGATAAGTGTCTTCTGCTCACTGACGGATATTCCTTATGTCAGTTTTCCTTCCCGGCTTGACCGTATGCTCCTCGCGGTGTGTAAGCGTGGCGAAATCTCGGCGATAATAGACGTGGCCCCGCGTCATCTCGGTCCCAACTCCATCATGGTGCTTCGTCCCGGACATATCATCAGCCAGTGTCGTCAGAGTCCTGATTTTGAAGGTTTTTTCATCGTGGTTCAGGAAGAAAAACTTAACGACATTCTTCCCTCGCTCCACTATGTCATCCCTTACAGTCTCCACTACAACGCAAATCCGATAATCGAAATTACCCCCGAGGAGCTTGAAACCCAGTCACTGATATATGAAATGCTCCAACGCCAGATAAAGACATCCGACAGGCTTTTCAACAAAATGGCTCTCAGTTCGCTCTGCGAAGTGCTTTTCTACAACACNCTCGGNCTTTACGCCTCGCGCGTCAACGACACAAAACANAATTCGCGGCGCGAAGAACTCCTCTCCAATTTCATCGACCTGATTGAGTGTCATTTCAAGACCGAGCGTGCGGTCAATTTCTATGCCGACAAACTTTTTGTCACCCCGAAACATCTTTCAGCCGTCCTCAAAGAGGTCAGCGGAAAGACGGCAGGCGAATGGATTGACCATCGNGTTATTCTTGAAGCGAAACTCCTGCTCCGCACCACGGGCATGAACATTCAGGAAATCAGTCTTGCACTGAATTTCTCCAACCAGTCGTTTTTCGGNAAGTANTTCAAGCATCTGACCGGTCTGTCGCCGCGCGACTACCGCAATAAAATCTCCGAAGCATAGACCTCCCGGATTCGGNAAATCTCAGTTTTCCCACATTTGTAACGCCCTACACCAATGACCACCCTTCTCTCCCGCAGAATCACCGTGAAGACCACACTGCTGTCATTTTTATTACTCGCACTTTTCTCAGCTCCCGGCNTGAANGCCGACGACCGTANTCCGNCGGAGGAGGAAAGCCTCTATCTCCGAAAGGTCGGCGAGGCAGACAAGGCCTGCGCCGACGGAAAATGGATAGAGGCAGAGAAAGCCCTGATGGAAGCCATGCACTCGGAGCCGGACAATCCTACAAACATCCTGCTTCTGTCCAACCTCGGCATCATACGCTATAACATGGGTGAGGATTCGATGGCAATCGCCACGCTGAATGAAGCCCACCGCATAGCNCCCTCATCGGTCACCATCCTCTCAAACCGCGCGAAAGTGCTTGCTGCCAACGGCCGCGAGGATGCCGCTTACAGAGACTATGACCTAATCCTCAATCTTGACTCACTGGAATTGTCGGCAAGGCTCCCTCACTGTCTCTTTGCCCTGCGCCGCCATGATTTCCGGACGGCAAAGACCGACTTCGAGTTCATGCAGCGAAATTTCCCTGACAAAATCGAAACGGAAATTGCTGGCGCNTCCTTCCTTAGCGGNACCGGTGAGTTTGAGAGCGCAATCCCCTACTACACCCGCATACTCAAGGAACGAAAGGACTATGAATATTACGGCGGCCGTGCCTACTGCTATCTCATCACCGGGGCGATACANGAAGCATCGGACGACATCAATACCGCAATCTCACTCGAACCGCAGGACGGTGAACTTTACCTATACCGTGCGGCGTTAAATAAGATGCGTTACCGTCCTGCCGATGCCGAAGCCGACGCACGGCGTGCAGTCGAGCTCGGAGTCGGAAAGGAGCGGGCCACACAATTTCTCAGCAAGCCATTTCCTGAAAAGAAATAGCCAATTCTTTTAATCACCCCATCTTTAATATGACCGGAACTGTAATTAAAAATACCGGAAGCAGCTACACTGTACGCACCGACGACGGCGCGACGGTCAACTGCAAGATAAAAGGAAATTTCCGTCTCAAAGGAATCCGCACGACCAATCCCGTGGCCGTAGGTGACCGCGTCAGCATAAGCGGCAACAGTGAGGAGAGCAACTACATCACCGCCATCGAACCGCGCCGCAACTACATCATAAGNAAAGCCACCAATCTCTCGAAGCAGGGNCACATCCTNGCCGCCAACATTGATCAGGTCTGTCTGGTGGTGACACTTTTCCACCCTTCTACCTCCACAACCTTCATCGACCGCTTCCTTGCNACGGCGGAGGCTTACAGAGTCCCCGCCATCATAGTCATCAACAAAATCGACCTTATTGAGGATGACCCGGAGGCAATGGAGTATCTCGCCGCCGTCAGCTACCTCTACGAATCAATCGGCTATAAGGTCGTNCAACTGTCGGCNAAGACAGGNCAGGGNCTGGATGCCCTATTCGCCCGACTTTCAGGNAAAACCACNCTNTTTTCAGGCAATTCAGGTGTNGGGAAATCTACGCTTATCAATGANCTTGTCCCCGGACTTGAATTGGCTACNGCTGAAATATCGGACATACACGACACCGGTATGCACACGACGACATTCTCGGAAATGTTNGAAATNCCCGGAAGNGACCCGAAAAGCTACATAATCGACACTCCGGGCGTGAAAGGTTTCGGCACACTGGAATTTGACAGGAACGAAGTCAGCCATTTTTTNCCGGAAATATTCAGAATCGGTGCCGGATGCCGCTACGGAGACTGNACCCATACGCACGAACCGGGCTGTGCGGTGCGCGAAGCNCTCGAAAACCATCAGATTGCCGAGTCGCGCTATGCCTCCTACCTCTCTATCCTTGAAGATGCGGAGGAGGGAAAATACCGCAAGAAGTTTTGATTTTTCAATCCGCGACAGATGTTCCCGATATNGCAGAGATACGGCCGCTGAGTTCGGGAAGCAAGTCGAGCGGAAGGGATATTGTGATGGAGCAGGTGTTGTCAAACGCCTGCTCCACTATCTTCACCACCTCACGGCCGCCGGATGAATTCTGTGCTTTCAGCAGCTTCATCACATCGTTCATGGCNAGATACGGGAAAGTNAACGAGAGGGTCGTCATGTCCTTCCCCTCGATAATCTCCGCGGCTTCTATGGCAAGCCGTGCAGCCTCGCGGTAAGCGGCAATCAGGCCGGAGGTACCCAACTTGATGCCNCCGAAGTATCTCACGACTATTATCACTATGTTCGTCAGCCCGAANGAATTTATCTGGCCGAGTATNGGTTTNCCGGCNGTNCCTGANGGCTCTCCGTTGTCCGACGATAGAAATTCTTTCCTGTCCGAACCTATCATGTAGGCCCAGCAGACATGGCGGGCATCGTGATACTCGTTGGTGTAAAGCCCGACATATTCCTTNGCCTCCTCCGCCGTCGACACGGGTATGGCAAAAGAGATGAAGCGGCTCATCTTTTCACGAAAAGCCGCTTCACTTTGGGATGCTATGGTGAGATAATTTGCCAATAGCTCTGCGAGTGGGGATAATGGTTATGAAACAATCAGCATTGCATCTCCGTAGACACCGAACTTATAGCCCTCCTTGACTGCCTTCTTGTAGGCATCCATTACAAGGTCATAGCCTCCGAANGCAGCNACCATCATCAGCATGGTCGAGTAAGGCAGATGGAAGTTAGAGACGAGNGCATCGGTCACGGAGAAGTCGTAGGGCGGGAAAATGAACTTGTTGGTCCAGCCGGAATAGGTCTTCATGTGGTCACCCATGCTGACGGAGCTTGCGATGGCNCGGAGGACAGATGTTCCCACGGCACAGACGCGNTGGCCGCCATCCTTGGTTGAGTTGACAAGNTTGACCAGCTCCTCGTTGGCCTCCATNTCCTCGGAGTCCATACGGTGTTTGGTNAGATCCTCCACATCAATCTCACGATAGTTTCCGAGACCGCTGTGGATGGTGATGAAGCCTTGGTTCACGCCCTTGATTTCAAGACGTTTCAGCAGTTCGCGCGAGAAGTGGAGACCGGCACCGGGTCCGATTACCGCACCTTCCTTNCGTGCGAAGATGGTCTGGAAACGCTCTGCATCCTCCTCGTCCGGTTCGCGGTTGATATAGTAGGGAAGCGGAGTTGTNCCGAGCTTGTAAAGCTCCTTCTTGAATTCATCGTGAGGGCCGTCGTAGAGGAAACGGAGTGTACGTCCGCGCGAAGTGGTATTGTCAATGACCTCAGCCACCATCGAATCATCNTCNCCGAAATAGAGCTTGTTGCCGATACGGATTTTGCGGGCAGGNTCCACAAGNACATCCCAGAGCTTATTCTCGGCACTCAGTTCGCGGAGGAGNAAAACTTCGATGCGCGCACCTGTCTTCTCCTTGTTGCCGTAAAGACGCGCAGGGAAAACCATCGAGTCATTGTAGACAAAGAGGTCGCCGTCATCGAAATAATCAATTATATCCTTGAATATTTTGTGTTCAATCTCGCCTGTACGTCGGTTGACCACCATCATTCTTGACTGGTCTCTCTCAGGGGCCGGACGCTGTGCGATAAGCTCTTCCGGCAGACGGAATTTGAATTGGGAAAGCTTCATACTATAAAATTAGTCTTGATAGCGTATTTAAAANTTTTCTTCTAAATAATCGGAAAACAGATCTACTGTCATGCTCCCTACCCTTGCTGCCCCGGGTCATCGTCCGGGAAAGTAAGGTCGGTGTTGCGGATCAGCTCTACGGCCTGCTCNACACTNAGGCAAGTGTCNATCGACGCATCGCCGACGCGTGTGCGACGCAGACCTNTCAGATGGNCGCCCGAACCGAGGGCTTCGCCGATGTCGCGTGCCAANGCTCGTATATATGTACCCTTGCTGCAAACAATCCTCAGCGTAAGCACCATTTCCCCGGCATTGAAATCAAGCAGCTCAATCTCGTCAATCACCAGCACCTTCGGTTTCAGCTCCACATCGTGTCCCTTACGCGCCATATTGTAGGCGCGCTTGCCGTCGACCTTGCAGGCCGAGAATGCGGGAGGAATCTGCTCGATGCGTCCNGTGAAACGCGGGAGAACCTCACGGATGAGTTCAAGGGTTATATGNCCGGTGGGATAGGTAGCGTCGATTTCGGTTTCAAGGTCAAAGGAGGGTGTCGTCGCTCCCAGTTTGATAGTAGCCACATACTCCTTCACGCCCGCCTGAAGCGACTCGATGAGTTTTGTAGCACGCCCGGTCACCACNACCATCACACCCGTNGCCAGAGGGTCGAGTGTCCCGGCATGGCCCACCTTGAATTTCTTGCGGTGGAGACGGTGCTGGATGACACCGCGCAGACGTTTGACGACATCAAACGAGGTCCATTCAAGAGGTTTGTCTATATAAAGGATTTCACCTGTTACAAAGTCCATAGACAATCTTTACCAAACGATACAGAGGATACCGACACAGAGACAGTAGAGTGCAAACCAGATCAACTTGCCTTTCTTGACGATATTGAGCATCCATTTGCAGGCAATACACCCGACAATGAAGGAGGCGAGGAAGCCTACGACCATAGGCCAGACTCCGACAGCTTCGTTGACACTCTCACCGCCAATCATATCCTTGACGTCGAGGAGNGCTTCGCCAAGAATGGGGATGATNACCATGAAGAAAGAGAANTGAGCAATCTTGTCGCGCTTGTCGCCNAGAAGCAGACCGGTGGCGATGGTCGTACCNGAGCGGCTGAGACCCGGAAGGACAGCGACNGCCTGTGCGCAACCGATGATTAAGGCATCCATCCATGTGATGTCGTGGCCTTTGATTCCCTCGACGCGTTCACGCTGCGGATTNCTGAAAAGAAAAGCGAAAGTGAGGAGGGCGGCNGTCACNAGCAGACACCAGCCGACGATGGTCAGNCCGTCGCCAAAGAACTGCTCGACGAAATCCTTGAAGCAGAGACCGACGATGGCGACAGGGATACAGGAAAGGAGAATCTTGCAGACATAGAAAAACTTATCGTCGCGCGCAATGGTGAAAAATGATTTGCAGAGAGGGACGAACTCATGCCAAAGCACGACGATGGTACTGAGTACAGTAGCCACATGGAGGACGATGTCAAATTCAAGCGCGTCGGCACCCGCGAGTTTCAGACCGAGNATTTCACGGCAGATTTCAAGATGGCCGCTGCTGCTGATAGGAAGATACTCGGCAAGTCCCTGGACTATGCCTAAGATCAGGGCGTCAATACAATCCATTTCTTAACGATGGTGTTTATTATTTTTTTGTATGGAAATTAGTCTTTNTTGCCGGANTCCTTGGGACTGTACATGATGGCATAGCCCATGAAAAGGAATCCTATNAAAGCCAGACCGGGACCTATNACAATACGGCGCGTAGAGAAAATATCGGGATTGAAGGCATCCCAGTCCGTAGCGCCGCCGACCATCAGGCAGAAGCCAAGCACAATGAGGACTCCGGCTATCGCCATAAGTATGAAGTTCATTTTAAGGAGAGGCATATTGCTTTCGCTCTCAATCTGTAACTTTGACTCAGCCTCTTCTTTCTTGGAGGCAGGTTTGTTGGCCATATTTCTTTATTTAGTTATTTAAACATTTCATCATAAGGGAGACGCAGATAGCGGTTGGCTGCAAACAGAGCNGCCACAAGGCAGATGACCATNCCGGTAANGGCTATCCCTACAAGCACNGCCACTATCATGTCCCATTCAAGAATCTCACTCAGCTCGGACTGATAGGCACGTCCGTAGACGACTGTCGCCACAAGAGCTACCGACGCAATCACTCCGGCCACAAATCCGTTGACGATATTGTCAAGCAAAAACGGCTTGCGTATGAACGCAGGTGTAGCCCCGACAAGTTTCATCGTGTAGATGGTGAACCTCCGGGTGTAGACTGAAAGACGGACTGTGTTGAAGATGAGTATGAACGACACCGTGAGAAGTGCGATAGCGACAAAAAGCAGGGTCATCGAAATGCTCCTGAGAGTGGAATTGACACGGTCGACGAGGGAATTGTGGACCTTTATCTCACTCACCTGAGGCATGAGCATCAGCGGAGCGGTCAGAAGGGCTATGCTGTCGGTCGAAGCGTAGGCAGGCTGCACCTTAACNTCAAGCTCACCGACAAAGGGATTGACTCCNGCCAGACGGACAATGTCTTCTTCNTCACCGACCATCTTCTGCCAGCGGTCAAGCACGACTTCCGGCGAAGAGTATGTCGTGGACTTGACGCCCCCCATACGTTCAATATTGGTTTTGACAGTATTGATGTCGGAGGCAGTCACTTCTTCATTGAAAAGCACCACAAAACCCATATTTTCCTTGATTCCTTGGGTCACCTTATGGGCCGCTATACCCATGAAGGCCGCCAGTCCAAGTATGAAAAGCACCAGCGCGACCGAGAGGGTTGCGGTGGCACGCGTGGTGAACAGTGGTATCAGNTGATGACGCTTTTTAGCCATGATAGAGAATAAAGTGCAAAATTACAACCTCCCGCGCCTGCTGTCAAGTGGTTTAACCAAATTTTAACATTTACGGGTGTATGAACGCCATTTTTCAATCAGTGCGGTCATATCTGCCGGAATCGGAGCGGTGAAAAACATCTCCTCCCCTGTCACCGGATGCACAAATCCGAGCGTCCTTGCATGGAGTGCCTGACGCGGACAGAGTGCAAAACAGTTCTCGATGAATTTCTGATAGGAACCGTTGCGCTCGCCGCGCAGAATCACGTCGCCCCCATAGCGTGCGTCCGAGAAAAGCGGATGGCCNATATGTTTCAGATGGACACGTATCTGATGGGTACGNCCGGTTTCAAGGACACANTTCACAAGTGCGACATGAGTGAAATCTTCAAGCACCTCATAGTGAGTGACTGCGTGCTTTCCGGTAGGGTCGTCAGGCGGAAGCACCGCCATCTGCAACCTGTCCTTCGGATTGCGGCCGATGTTCCCTTCAATTCGTCCGGACGACGGCTCAGGCACACCCCAGACAAGAGCGTTGTACTCGCGTTTGGTTGTCTTGTTGAAGAACTGTTTGCCNAGATGNGTCTTGGCATCAGGGGTTTTGGCGACGACGAGCAGTCCGGAGGTATCCTTGTCTATACGGTGGACAAGTCCGAGACGCGGGTCGCTCACGTCATAGTCAGGATTGTCGCGGAAATGCCATGCGAGCGCATTGACAAGTGTCCCCGAGTAGTTGCCGTGGCCGGGATGAACCACCAGACCGGCGGGCTTATTGACCACAAGGAGGGCATCATCCTCATAGACAATATCAAGTGGAATATCCTCGGGTATGATTTCGAGTTCATAACGAGGACGGTCCATCACTATCTGGATTACGTCAAGCGGCTTTACGCGATAGTTCGACTTGACCGCCTTGCCGTTGACGAGNATACATCCGGCATCGGCNGCCTGCTGNATACGGTTGCGCGACGANTTTTCCATACGGGTGACAAGATACTTGTCGACCCTCAGAAGCTGCTGCCCCTTGTCGACGACGAAGCGGAAATGCTCGTAGAGCGCACCCCCGCCATCGTCGCCCGCATCGAGTTCGTCGGCCTCCGCGTCGGGCTCCACCTCAGGCACGGGCGAAATTCCGGCGGCTTCCGGAGATTCCTTATCAAGCTCCTTCATATTTTTTTAACAGAACGAAGAATTGATTTTNCGATTTGAATTATTCAAGAAGACCGATTTGTTCGTCAGATGAATCGGCGACAATGCTGTCAGACTCCATCGTCTCGGCAACCCCCTCGCCCACTTCAAGCTCGACTGTCGCGTTGACAGGGACTCTGGCTCCTGCCGAAAGGCGGTGACCCTTGTAGTAGACCCCGAGGACGAGGTCATGGAAGTCGCTGGGGACACGTTTCTCAACGATGTTCTTGATTTCAAGACCTTCGAGAATCGAGCGGGCCTGACGGAGCGAAATGTCGGTCAGAGTGGGGATGGTGACCATCTTCGGGGAGAAGGCGTTGATGGTGAGGAATATCTCACGACCCTCCTTAACGACCGTGCCGACCTTGGGATTCTGCTCTATCACGGTGCCGGGACGTGTAGTTTTATCATAGACAGAGTCGGCAAGCACAGCCACAAGGCCGTCGTCGGCAAGAAGAATCGAAGCACTTTCAAAGGTCATCGACTTGACCGACGGAACCGTGATGGTGTCGTCGTGGCGTGTCCACACGTCAAGCCACATCATCGCTATCCAGCCGATGATGAAGGCTCCCAGAATCATAAGTCCGATGTTGAGGAGAATCTTTTTCATATCTCAGAGGGTGTTACGGTTATTTTCCAATGGCTATCTCAAACACTTGGTCGATTGTAGTGACGTAGTGGAAAGTAAGCCCGGATATATAAACGGGCTTTATGTCCTCGATGTTCTTGCGGTTGTCGGCACAAAGGATTATATCCGTTATTCCCGCACGTTTCGCAGCGAGAATCTTCTCCTTGATACCGCCGACAGGCAGCACCTTACCCCGGAGGGTGATTTCACCGGTCATTGCCAGACGGGGTTTGACGGGACGGCCTGTAAGAGCCGACAGGATGGACGTACACATGGTTATGCCGGCCGACGGACCATCCTTAGGTATAGCACCCTCGGGGACATGGATGTGGAGCTGGCGGCTCTCGAAGCTCTCAGGGTCAATGCCGTAGGCCGCGGCACGCGCCTTGACGACCTGAGTGGCAATCACGGCCGACTCCTTCATCACATCGCCGAGATTACCGGTGATGGTGAGCTTCTCGCCCTTTCCCTGCGTGAAGGAGGATTCGATGAAGAGGATTTCACCGCCGACGGCTGTCCATGCAAGACCGGTGGCGACACCGGGAGTATCGGACACCTCGTAGCGCTCCGGGGTGAAGCTCTCGACTCCGAGATAAGCCCGGAGGTCGTCGGCCTCGACATGAAGTTTGAAATCCTCACCCCGCATCTTTCCGAGTACGATTTTACGAATCACCTTTGCCAGTTCCTTTTCAAGCTGTCGGACACCGCTCTCGCTCGTATAGCTCTCTATGATTTTCGAAAGAGCCTCNGTGGAGAAAGTTATTTCATCCGCCTTGAAGCCGTTCTCAGTCGCCAGTCTGGGAATGAGATGTTTTCTCGCAATCTCGATTTTCTCCTCGGGGAGATAGCCGGAGATGTCGATGATTTCCATGCGGTCAAGGAGCGGACGCGGAATGGTGGATAGCGTATTGGCTGTGGCGATGAACAGGACGTGCGAAAGGTCGTAGTCCACATCGACATAGTTGTCATGGAAATGGCTGTTTTGCTCAGGGTCAAGCACTTCAAGGAGTGCAGACGAGGGATCGCCCTTGAAATCACTGCCTGTCTTGTCGATTTCATCAAGCAGAAGGACGGGGTTGGAAGCACCCGCACGCTTGATTGCGTCTATTATACGTCCCGGCATAGCTCCGATGTATGTGCGTCGGTGGCCGCGGATTTCAGCCTCATCGTGCAGACCGCCGAGGGATACACGCTGATATTTCCGGCCGAGAGCCTTGGCTATCGACTGACCGAGCGATGTTTTGCCGACTCCGGGCGCACCGACAAGGCAGATTATGGGTGAACGGCCGTCGGGAGTGTTCATCATGACGGCAAGCTGTTCAAGGATACGTTCCTTCACCTTTTCAAGACCGTAGTGATCCTCATCGAGGACACGCTCCGCTGCCTGAAAATCAGTATCAAGCTCAGAATATTTCCCCCAAGGAAGGTCGGTGAGCAGTTGCAGGTAGGAATACTGCACGGAATAGTCGGGACTCTGCGGATTCAGACGGCGCAGTTTTTCAAGTTCTTTGTCGAATGTGCGTTTGACGGCCTCGGGAAGTTCCAGTTTATTGGCCTTCTCTTCGAGGGTGCTGCAATCGTCATCTTCCCCGTAAAGCTCCTCGCGCAGCACCTCGAACTGATGTTGAAGGAAAGCGTTGCGCTGCTGCTCGTCGATGTTGCGGCGTGCCTTGCGGTGAACCTCCGCACGGATTTCGGCCATCTCCTCACTGTGGGCGAGATGACTGAGCAGAAGCCGTGCGCGATCCTTCATGCGGTTTTTGCGCAGAAGTTCAATCTTCACATCCGGCGGAAAAGGTGAATGAGTGGATATGATATTTATGAGAAGCTGCGGAGCCGGTATGTTCTCGATATTGAAGGCAAGGTCAGCCATCTTCTCGTTGCCGGCATGCAGGATGTTGAGAGTGGTCTGCCTTATGTCGTCGACAAGGGCAATGAACTCCTTGTCGCTCTGGCGCGACGTACTGTCGTGGACAGGCTTTACCTGAGCCGAAAGGGTGCCGGGTATATTGCGGCCCTCCGAAGGACCGGTAATCTTGATTTTTTCCCTTGCCGAGAGGATGGCGGTATGTGTGCCGTCGGGCAAATCGAAAGTTTTCAGCACGTCAGCCACAACGCCGAAGTCATAGAGGTCGCCAAGACGTGGATTTTCTGTCGAAGCGTCGCGCTGACAGAAGATTCCGACAGGAATATGATGCTCGGCGGCGGCAGCAGCCGTCTTCACCGAATTTTCACGCGCGAGTGTTATCGGAAATGTGACTCCGGGAAAAAGCACCAGATCACGCATGGCTATTATAGGAAGGTCAGTAAAATCGGGGACGGGACGCTCCGAAGGCAGCCCGATGTCAATCTGTCCGACTGACACTATTTTCGTATTGTCTTCTTTCATCTTATAAATAGATGTCTACCATCTGTTTTATTCATGACTTTATGTATCGGCGCGGGTGCCTGTCGCGGCACTACGGCGAAACGTGACCCCAAAGTTAGTCATTTTTCCGCAATTTGACCCCATCGGTCCTCCCCTATTTTTCACTATCTCCCCGGCAGGTGCGTGCGCTTGCTTCCCCAAAGCTGAATATATCCATCCGATGTCGATAATTTAACCAATTTTAACCAAATGACATTTTGTATAAATTTTACCGCGTGCTGCTAACAATATGTCTCAGCGAAACCACGCTTATTTAACAAATTCTCACACTTCTGCCACTCCTTAATCATTAATGCCATAAAGATGTGTTTTAAAGCAGATTCTCGGGATTAGGATTTTTAAAAATTAACGATTAACTTTGCATCAGCATCCAAGGAAACGTAATGCTCAAAAACACTAAGTAAAACAATCCGCTTCCCGAAGATGTGAAAATTATCAAGCTCTCAACGATAACTCAAGAGACATTTGCATTATTAGACATTTATAAATCCACTGACGTTAAGTACTATGTGTAAGCAGCGAAGGATGACCGTGAGGCCATCCTTCGTTTTTTTATTTCCATTATTCCCGACAGTAATCAGGAAGGTTACGCCCCCGCATCAGAGTATCGGACTGAGGAGACGGTAGACTGACTCCTGTATCTTTCGCTTTCGTTCACGGCGGTTCCAGTCGGATATTTTGAGTCGTGTCGACTCTTTGGCATCATTCTCGAAACTGCGCGCAAGGATGGCATTGGTCTCGGGCGAATACATCAGCAGATTTTCCTCGAAATTATGCTCCAGACTGCGGAAATCGAAGTTGGTCGAGCCGAGTGTGGAGAAATCATCATCTACAATAAGCACCTTGGCGTGGAGCATACCGGCATCATAGAAATAGACCTTTATGCCCGCCACCAGACACTCCTCGACATAACTGTGGGAAGCGTAGGTCAATATGCGGGAATCGGAACGCCTCGGCATCATCACCCTGACATCCACTCCCGCAAGGGCGGCACTTTCAAGAGCTTTCATCAGTGCCTCGCTCGGAAGGAAATAAGGAGTCTGGAGCCATACGCGCCGTCGGGCGGTAGAGATGGCCTTATAGAACAGCAGAAGCATATTTCCCCAACGGTCGTTAGGGCCCGAGGCAAGCACTTGGAGTGTCACATTGCTGACATCTCCACCGATACCCCTCACCTCTCCGCCGACAGGGTCGCAGAGAAGGTCGTGACCCATGAATTTCCAGTCGACAGCAAAATGATATTGCAGCGCGGCGACACATGGACCCGAAATTCGCGCCACCGAGTCGCGCCACTTACCGAATCCACCGCCGGTCACATATCGCTCGGCGACGTTCATACCGCCGATATAGCCGACGTTGCCGTCAATGACCACAACCTTGCGGTGGTTACGCCAGTTGAGGCGGTTGACATGGGAGGGAAACGAAAGCCGGAAGAACGAATGAACCTCCACCCCATTCTCCTTCATACGCTGGAAGAAGTCGCGGCGACGCGCGTCAAATGACCCTATATAGTCATAGATGACCCTTACCTTCACTCCCGCACGCGCACGTTCGATAAGGATGTCGCGCAAACGGCGCCCGAGACTATCGCAGGCAATGATGTAAAACTGGAGGTTGATATACTCACGCGCTTTGCGCAAATCCTCAAACAGAGCTTCAAAATGGCTTTCGCCTTCATCGAAAATCCTGACATCGTTGCCGGTGTAGAGATTCGCCCCACCGATGCTGTAAGCAAGACGGATACGCTGCCGGTTTTCGACTGACAGCCGGCGGTCGAGCTTCGGGAGGGGCTGGGTTCCTTCGTGGCGCAGGAGTTTGCGGCGGTTGCGGCGCGAAATCATGCGCACGTTACGGATACTTCGGCCGAAAACGAAATAGAGGATGATACCGCCGACCGGAAAGAGGAGCAGAGCCGTCACCCACCCGAGTGCTTTGAGGGGATTGCGGTTCTCGCTGATGACTATGGCTATCACACACAGAATCAGCACGGCGTAGCCGACAGTGAGGCTCCACCACAGACCGTTCCATGTAATGCTGATAAATAGCTCGTGCATATCTCTACCCTATGTTATTGTCAGGCTTGACTACAAAGTTAAGCTATTCCACCAAAATTATCAACACACATTGACAAAAATCGGGAAATTATTCATAATTTCGTGGTCTGAACCCTACGCCATATTCATTTTTCACCTTCTCTCCCCTCTCCCTCGTCCAGATATTTAATACTTGATTCCTGCCACTTAATACTTTAATAATATAATTTAATAGTATATGCACTCCGGATTTCTACGTCTCGCAGCCACCGCACCCACCGTAAGGGTCGCCGATGTCGATTTCAACCTGTCAAATATCAAAACGAAACTTCATGAGCTTGACGAAGCCGGCGTAGAAGTTGCCGTTTTCCCGGAGATGAGCCTGACGGCCTATACCTGCGCCGATCTTTTCCATAATTTCACGCTGCTCGATGCCGCCGCACGCGCACTGATGGAATTGCGGGACTTCTCACGGTCGCTAAATGTGCATTTTGCTGTCGGACTTCCTGTCAGACACAATGGTGCGCTCTACAACTGTGCTGCCTTTATACGCTCAGGCCGCGTGGACCTCGTCAGCAAAACCTACATACCGAACTACAACGAGTTTTATGAACGCCGATGGTGGCGCGCTCTCCCGCAAGGTGAAGCTGTGGAGGTCAGCATCTGTGGTGAGCGGTTCGTCATGTCGACCGGACAGATTTTCGAGTCACACGGCGCGATGGTCGGCATTGAAATCTGCGAGGATCTTTGGGTGCCTATCCCTCCTTCGTCACGTCTGGCGATGCAGGGGGCGCAGGTTGTCCTCAATCTCTCGGCTTCCGATGACCTTATCGGAAAATATGCCTATCTGAAATCACTCATCAGCCAGCAGTCTGCCCGCTGCCTGTGTGCCTACGCCTACGCAGGTGCCGGATGGGGGGAATCGTCGACCGACCTTACATTTGACGGCAAAGCCATCATTGCAGAAAACGGCGTAGTCCTTAAAGCCAACAAACGCTGGGACCCTGCCGACAACACTTCGATTGTCGACGTGGATATTGAAGCCCTTGAACGCGACCGCCTCCACACGACCACTTTCGCCGACTGCGCCGAGGCCGAGGGTGCGACTCCCTGCCGGATGGAAACTTTGTCAGGTCTGACAGACGAAACCGACGGGTCCGTCCTCTCCGAAACTCCCGGCTTTCGTCCCCTCCTCCGCTACATCGACCCCCACCCCTTCGTTCCCGCTTCCGACACGGCACGCCGTGAGCGATGCGAGGAAATCATCAACATTCAGGTGGCGGCTCTTGCAAAACGTCTCGATGCCATCCATTGCAGGTCGCTTACCGTCGGTATCTCCGGCGGTCTCGACTCCACGCTTGCGCTCCTCGTCGCCGCCCGGACATTTGACCGCCTCGGACTCGACCGAAAAGGAATCATCGGAGTTACGATGCCGGGATTCGGCACGACATCACGCACGCATACCAATGCCGTCGAACTGATGGAGGGACTTGGAGTGACTACACGCGAAATTTCGATAGCTCCCGCCGTCACACAGCATTTTCAGGATATAGGCCACGACCCCTCTGTCCATGATGTGACCTACGAAAACTCTCAGGCACGTCAGCGCACGCTCCTCCTGATGGACATTGCCAATCAGACGGGCGGAATAGTCCTCGGGACCGGTGACCTCTCGGAGCTTGCCCTCGGATGGGCTACATACAACGGCGACCACATGTCGATGTACGGCATTAACGCCGGAGTCCCCAAAACTCTTGTCAAATATCTCGTCGGTTATTTCGCCGATGAAGCCCCGGCTGACTCCACGGTGCGCCGCTGTCTCCTCGACATCATCGACACACCCATCAGTCCGGAGCTTATCCCTGCTGACAGTCAGGGCAACATCAAGCAGAAGACCGAAGATCTCGTAGGCCCTTACGAACTGCACGATTTCTTCCTCTACTACACCCTACGTTACGGCTTCACGCCTCAGCGCATCTATCTCCTCGCGCGCCATGCCTTCACTCCCGCGCAGTATACTGACGAGGTTATCCGCCATTGGCTTGCCACCTTCTTCCGCCGCTTCTTCCAGCAGCAGTTCAAGCGTTCCTGTCTCCCCGACGGCCCGAAGGTCGGCTCAGTCTGCCTCTCGCCGCGCGGCGACTGGCGTATGCCCTCCGATGCCTCCTCTGCGCTATGGAAATTGTAATGTCCGCACATAATGATTTCCTTGACACCAAACTAAATCAATTATTCCATTTTTTATACATCTTCGCCCTTGAAACGCCTCGGTCTTCTTCCCCGTATCCTCATTGCCATCGTCCTCGGTATCGCTGTCGGTTATATCTCACCTGACTGGCTGGCACGCATAATGGCCACATTCAACTCAATCTTCTCGCAGTTCCTCGGCTTTATGATTCCGATGATTATCGTAGGGTTTGTGGCACCGGCAATCGCCGACATAGGCGGACGTGCGGGGAAACTCCTTGTCGCAACGGCACTCCTCGCATATATAGCGACCTTCTTTGCCGGACTGCTTTCCTATTTCACAGGCACCCTCACTTTCCCGTCGCTAATCGGAGGTGAGGAAGGTATCGCACTGACCGAAAGCACCGCTCCAATACTCCCCTTCTTCACCATCGAGATGCCTCCGCTGATGACAGTGATGACAGCCCTTGTCCTTGCCTTCATGCTCGGACTCGGCATGGCCTTCCTTCAAGGCAAATCCCTGCGCAAAGGTTTTGAGGAGTTCCGCGACATCGTATCGAAGACCATTGATGCCGCCATACTCCCCCTGCTTCCCATCTATATCTTCGGCATATTCCTCAACATGACTCTCGAAGGTCAGGTCGGGATGATACTCAAATGCTTCATGAAGATAATCGTGGTCATCTTTATCCTTCATGTATTTATCCTCGTCCTGCAATACTGCATCGCTTCCCTGTTCTCGCGTCAGAATCCATTCAAGATGCTGCGCACCATGCTTCCGGCCTATTTCACCGCCCTCGGTACCCAATCGTCGGCAGCTACGATTCCCGTCACGCTCCGTCAGGCCATAAAGATGGGTGTCAGCGAAGATATAGCGGGTTTCGTCATTCCCCTTTGCGCGACCATCCACATGAGCGGCAGCACACTGAAAATCGTAGCCTGCGCCCTCGCGCTGATGATCATGCACAACCAGCCACATGACCTCGGACTCTTCTGCCATTTCATCGGTATGCTCGGCATAACCATCATAGCTGCGCCCGGTATTCCCGGCGGTGCAATCATGGCCTCAATCGGACTTCTACAATCCATCCTCGGCTTCGACGAGCAGATGGTCGCGCTGATGATAGCCCTCTACATCGCCATGGACAGCTTCGGTACGGCGTGCAATGTCACCGGCGACGGTGCGCTTGCAGCCATCATAGACCGCCTGTTCTCCAAGAAACCATCAATAGCCTGATTTATCTACCAATCCGACTTCGCAACGACCCTGCTATCGAGGTTGTATTTTCAAGAAAATTACGATATTTATTAAAATTTCTTTAAGAGAACTGTAACTATTAGAAGATTTTTTCGTCCTATATACAGATACCGGAGAAATCTCTCTCCAATTTTACTCACCTTCAATCCCTATCCTATCAGAATGAAAAAGTCACTTTTCTCATTAGTCATGCTTCTCCTCGGACTTGCAGCCCTCTCAGCTTCAGCCGAAACGCGTACACTCACCATCAAGCAGCCTTTCACGGAACTTGACGCATCAGCCGGTGTAAAAATTATCTATCAGCCGTCCAATGCTTCACCTGCCACAGTCAAAATCACCGGCGATGCCGACCGTGTTGCCAACCTTGATGTAAGGGTCAGCGGTAAAACATTGAAAATCTCACCGAAACGCGACGCTATGGGCAATCGTCAGGGTAGTCGGATAAAAGGTGTGGTCGTGACGCTCAACGCTCCCATGCTCAACAGCATCGACGTTTCGTCCGGCGCATCCGTGACCTGCAATGCCACAATGTCACTTCCCAATGGCAAACTCGACCTTGAAGCCTCGTCGGGGGCCGACATCAAATTAGCCGCTGTCAACTGCCGCAGTCTTGAAGCCGAATCATCCTCAGGGGCAGACATCATTGTCAAGAATATCAAGGCAGACAAAACGGAAGCGGAAGCCTCATCGGGCGCATCAATAAACTTCATATCGCTTTCAACTCAGACCATTGATTGTGAGGTATCCTCAGGAGCATCCATCAAACTCGCAGGCAACGCGACCAAAGGTACATTCGACGCATCGAGCGGAGGCGCAATCAAGGGTTCGTCGTTAACAGTCCGCACCTCAAAAATCAAAAAATCTTCCGGCGGCTCAGTACGAGTCAATACCAAGGAATGATTTACACGATGCAGGGGGATGAATCAAGCATACAGTACCCGTCTCTGCATAATTGACTTAGACAACCGGGAAGCTGGAGAAATTTCCCTATACACCTCCAGACATTCCCGGTTGTTTTCTTTTATGCAATTTCTAAAAATTTAAAATTTGTAATCAGATTGGCTTAGGTAGAACGAAATCAGAGTCTGCCGCGGAAATATGCGAGGGCGTCACGCTGGATTTTTGAACCCATCAGGAAATTTATTCCCAGATAAAGCACGGCAAACACACATCCCTGCATCACACACAGAAGTAGCGGATGATAATCCAGATGACCGATGATGACGCAGGGAATCGCTATCAGCGCCGTCTGAAAAAAGTATGGTGCAAGATCCAACAGATATGCCATCACTCCCCTCCCGGTCAGTTTTATGACATAGCCGAGTGAAACACCCCACGTCAATGCCGAAGCTATGACCTGACCGAAAAGCAGGAACCTCAGTCCCTCCACAGGAGAGTCAGGAGTTTCAAGACCGATATAAGGCAACACCGCCACGATAGCGGCGACCGCAGTCACGTCGCGCACCACCTCGGTCACGACAAGAAGTTTCGCTTTGCCAAGCCCAAGTATGAAATTACGGTAAAGAAGCATCAGCACCGTAAACACTCCCTGCACGAGCAATATCTGAAAAAGGAGTATCGACGGATCCCACTTCGTCCCGAAAAGCGTATGGAATATCGGACGTGCCATCACAATCAGCAGCCCCATCGCCGGAAAAAGAAGATAGGCCGTGAAGCGATGCGTCTTGCAGCACATACGCGCATAACGCTCAGGNTCATCCTGAACTTTCGAGAGCAACGGAAGAAAAGAGGCGGTCAATACCTGCGAGAGTGACATGACACCCATCTTGCTCCACTTGTCAGCCTGCCCATAGTAGCCGAGGGGAACAAGCCCGACTTTCAGACCTATGAAAAAGCCGGAAATATTCTGAAAGGCAGTGTTGAGAAACGAAGTGACCATCACCCCGCTGCCGACAGCAAAACAACTTTTCAGCGATTCCAGGGAGAAAGCCCGCATAGGCCTCCATCCTCCCGTNAGCCACAGGACAAGCGACTTGACCGCNGCNATGACAATCGTCTGCCAGACTATCGCCCATGCCCCCCAGCCGCTGACGGCCATATAGATTCCGATTACCGAACCGGCAATGAGTCCGAGNGAATTGCTCACCGCCACCATCCTGACCTCCATACGCTTCATCAGCATATTTGTCTGTACGATTGCACTTGCGTTGANGATAAAGGAAATGAACATCACCCGCGCAAGCGGTATCAGACGGCGGTCGCCCCCAAAAATGTCGGCAATCCACGGCGACGCGAAAAAAAGAATCACATAAAGCACGACGGACATACCGAGATTGAACCACAGTACCGTAGAATAGTCAAGTTTTGTGGGGGACTTACGCTGAATCAGAGCCGACGAGAAGCCACTGTCGACAAAGAGCGATGCAAACGCCTGAAAGACAAGTATGGCCGTGACGAGACCGAAATCCTCCTGCGACAGCATCCGGGCAAGGACAATACCGGTGACGGCATAAAGCACCTGAGAGGACACGCGGTCAATCACGTTCCATTTAATGGTACGCGCCACCGTGACTTTCAGATTTCCCTCCTCCGTGCCGCTCATCTTTTCAGTAAGAGACAAAAGATATTCTATGACATTACCGCGTCATGGCTTCAAGCGGGAAGGTCTTGAGTCCTACGGAACGATTCTTAATCTCCGGGTTCCCCTTGAAATACACCTTCGTGCTTCCGGCNCCCATCACCGTNAACGATTTCACAGCCCAAAGTCCTATCGAACCTGTNCCGCCTGCCTTAACNTTGGCTGTCTGTGCCTCCAATTCATCGGCCTGAATGACACCNGTNCCCATAAAATTAAAGTTGGCGTGTTCACATTCACCGGTAATCACAAGCGTGCCGTGGCCGGTGGAGATGGCGGCAGTGACCTCGGTTGCCTTCACGTCGCGCACNACGATGCGTCCGTTGCCGATGAGTTTGGCTGCAAACTTCGGNCCCTGAGCGATATTGACGACCTTGACAAGCGAATCGCCCGAATTTTCAACTCTTGTCAGATAAGAGGAATAGACATGAACCACGGGGAGATTNGCCGTGCCGACACTCTCGGTGGAGAGCTGCATGGAAAGGCGACCTTTCTTATTGTTGAACATGAAAGCGGCAGCCTGCGAGGAGGGGCAGGTGAAGACAGCTTTNCCGGCTGAATCAGGATTACAGGAATAAACGACATTAATGCCATCGACCACTTTNAGTTCATGAAACTCGTTGACATCAAGCTCATATTTCACAAGCTCGGCAGCGTGTGCGCCCATAAATCCGAGCAGCAGCAAAAGGGTGGATAAAATTTTCATCTTCATTCTCTGTTTGNTTGATTTAATAGTTGGTTTTAGAGCGTGTTTAACATATCTTCGACACGCGCAAGTATGGCGAGNAGCTCGTCAAGCGTAGAGGCCCTCAGCATCTCAATACGCGTCGAACGGAAATTTGAAATACCCTTAAAGAGCGGCGAGGCTGCAAGATGACGGCGGATATGAAGGATGCCGCGATACTCGTCTATCCTGTCGACACTCTCCCGGATCTGCCTNCTTATAAGGTCAAATCTCTCGCGCAGACTCANAGGTGAATCCTCCGAGCCGTCGATACATTGACGGATGTCACGGAAAATCCACGGGGCACCGATGGCGGCACGCCCGACCATNACACCGTCGACACCGTAGCGGTCAAANGCATCACGGGCAAGTTCNGGAGTGGTGATGTCGCCGTTNCCNATAAGCGGAATTGTCAGTCGCGGATTTTCCTTNACACGCGCTATCATCTCCCAGTCGGCTGTGCCGTTATACATCTGCGAACGNGTGCGTCCGTGAACNGTCAAAGCCCTGATGCCACAGTCCTGCAACTGTTCGGCAAGCGTGACTATGATTTTTGANTCGTGGTCCCACCCAAGGCGGGTCTTCACCGTGACAGGCAACTTCACGGCATCGACAACCGCACGCGTGATTTCAAGCATCTTGGGGATGTCGCGCAGCATACCTGCTCCCGCACCCTTACCCGCCACCTTCTTGACAGGACAGCCGAAATTGATGTCGATTATGTCAGGACCGGCAGCCTCGACTATCTTAGCGGCCTCAACCATCGGCTCTACCTCGCGGCCGTAGATTTGTATGGCCGTCGGACGCTCGCCGGGGTCTATGGCGAGTTTGCGGGTTGTCGAAGGTATGTCGCGCACAAGCGCATCGGCACTGACAAATTCNGTATAGACCATCGAAGCACCCTGCTCCTTGCATATCAGNCGGAAAGAGCGGTCTGTGACATCCTCCATCGGNGCGAGCATCACCGGACGCTCTCCTAAATCTATATCTGCTATCTTCATTTTGCGNTTCCTGCTACTAAGTGGTGATTGGCGCAATTTTCCGTACCCGGTTAATGTTGCAAAATTTTTGCGNCAACAAAATTAGTAATTTTTTCCATACCCGATGCCAATATTTCCTCCNGAATGATAACTTATTGGTCAAAACTACCAATATCCACAGAAAAAGGCACAAAAAAAGAAGCTGGTCACTCTCAGAGCAATCAGCTTAATCATTTCTTTTTTAAGAAAGTTACGACTGTACTTGGCCGAAATTATTCAGCAACAGCTACAGAGTCAGCAGGAGCAGCTACGCTGTCAGCGGGAACTGAATCAACAGCAACAACTTCTTCTACAGCAACTTCTTCTACAACAGCAGCAGAATCAGCAGCAGCGGCAGCCTTATCAGAAGAACCGCAAGAGAAAAGTGATGCGCTGAAAACAACAGCGAGTAATAAAACTAACTTTTTCATTTTGACTTTTTGATTAAATTATAAAACAATTTTAAGCTTCAAAAACAGCGCAAAGGTAAGACATTTTATTGACTTACCAAACTTTTTTTAGAGTTTTTTCCGCGTATCCAGATTTTTTAGTGAAAAAGATTTAAAATTTGTCATCCATACGATTNAATTTTAACATTTGTTGTATCCGTCTGATTTTAGCCCGATTTAAGACATATTTCCTAAATTCCCGAAAAAACATTAAATTTGTACTCTATTATNACATTCATACACACTCTTACCCATCATGCTTGCAAAACGCATCATACCCTGTCTTGACGTCAAGGATGGCCGCACCGTGAAAGGTGTGAACTTTGTAGGGCTGACAGATGTCGGCGACCCTGTGGAACTCGGNGCCCGATATGCCAATGAAGGAGCCGACGAGCTGGTGTTTCTCGACATCAGTGCNACCCTCGAAGGGCGAAATACATTTGCCCGNCTTGTCAGCCGTATCGCCGACCGTCTGAACATTCCATTCACCGTCGGNGGAGGGATTGCATCGCTCGACGACGCNTCACGCCTCCTCGATGCCGGAGCTGACAAAATCACCATAAATTCAGCAGCCGTCCGCAATCCGGGACTTATTTCCGAGATAGCCACACGCTACGGCAGCCAGTTCGTAGTCGTGGCCATCGACGCGCGTCTCACCGACGACAACATCTGGCACGTCACNACCCACGGCGGTAACCGCCTCAGCGACCGCGAACTCTTCTCGTGGGCGAAGGAAGCCGAACAGATGGGAGCCGGAGAAATCATGTTTACCTCTATGAACCACGACGGAACCCGTTCAGGCTANCCGTGCGACGTGTTCGCCGAACTTGCCTCCATGGTCAATATCCCCATCATCGCCTCCGGCGGTGCAGGTTCGGTGGAGGANATTGCCGATGTGCTTACCCTCGGAAAAGCCGATGCCGCTCTTGCCGCCTCAATCTTCCATTATGGTGAAATATCCATNTCAGACCTCAAACGACAACTCGACTCACGCAATATCCCCGTAAGACTATGAGCAAAGCCATAACATTTGACGATTTCAATCTTGAAAAATGTGCCGACGGCCTTCTGCCGGTAATAATTCAGGATTCAGTGACCCTCCGTGTCCTCATGCTCGGCTACATGAACCGCGAGGCTTTNGACCTGACCTGCTCCACNGGNCANGTCACCTTTTACAGCCGCACGCGCTCCTGCCTNTGGACCAAAGGNGAGACGAGCGGCNATTTCCTCGATGTGGTCGATATGTATGCCGACTGCGACGGGGACACATTACTTATAAAGGCCATCCCCCACGGCCCGACCTGTCATCGCGGGACNGTATCATGCTTCGACACTCCCGCCGAGGATGGTTTCATCCGCTCCCTGTCAGCCCTCGTAGCACGACGCCACGCCGAAATGCCGGAGGACAGCTACACCACCAAACTCTTCATCAAAGGCGTAAAGAAAATCGCCCAGAAAGTCGGCGAGGAGGCTGTCGAGTCNGTGGTCGAGGCTGTCGANGGCAACCGCGACCGCTTCTCCTACGAAGCCTGCGACCTCATCTANCATCTCCTTGTCCTTGTGGAGCAGATGGGTCTCACCCTTCCCGANCTCGAAAAAGAACTCCTTCGCCGCCACTCCTGAAAGTGTCATTGCGGCCGGACATAGAAGAATCTTGCATTGAAAACGGACTCCGTATTTGAAGCCTGCTCAACGACAGAAATCAAATACGAAGTCCATTTTATATTACACCTCTCAAACCAAAGTTATGTCATTCACTTGTTATCCCCGTTATAACCGCACTTAAATCTCCTATAAACAGTGTTTTCTGAGCAGGGAAGAAAGCGACATTTCTATAAACCTTNGAATACACCTCATAATCCTTTTCATGATCGGCACTGAAAAAGGCGTATGTATCCCTTATCGTTTCAGGTGTAACCCAATTGAGGTCGTTAAGGGTTACAGTGGGGTTTATGAGTATCTTCTTCTGGCGTNTGTATGAAATAAGGATAGTGGCGGTGTTCTCTATGCCGATTACCCATTTGGGACGGTCTTTTCTGATTACNTCCCTTATAAATGCCTTTGGTTCTTTCATATAGAAGTCATTGCTCGAAAAGACCTTATCGCCAATCTTCATACATTCATCCNCCTCAAACATTTCAGAGAGCATAAATCCGGTTTGGTCCTCCAATGTCGGATTATTCTTATCCCAATAAGGGAGAAAGAAGATTATATCGGTTGTTTTCTTATCCATTGATGNTGTGTGCCNAAAAGAGAGAACACNGCCAAAACGGTGTTCTCTTTGATTACATTTTTAATTAAGGATTGTTAATCCTTGTCCTCATTTGCTTCCCCTATGGTATCTCTATCAAACAACCCATATTTTTCAGACCTACCGACTTTGAAANCTCTTAGAAAGACTTTATTTTCTTCCTCCTTGGTCTCGGAGGAATTATGGATTTTATATAGAGTTATTAAAATAGTTTCATTTAATGGGTTAAGTATAAAGTATNATTGCCTTATACTTCGATAATATACGTTTGCAGTGATTTATCCTTTAGATATTGGGGAANTTCCTTACACCTTGCGGCTATCATCATTTTGTCGAACGGGATAGCATCACCAAATGGAAGAATTGAATAACCACACATATCTGAATCATCTCTTTTGAGTGANTGCCACACCATTGTCTGTATATCTTCGGTGTCTTTTCCGGCATCGATGCNGTCNATGTTGTCAAACAGCAGGCCATCATAAGCGCACTTTCCGTCACTTATGTATTGTCCTAAATACNGACCTATCCGGTTGAAATCGCCATCGTTACAATCGGCTAAGTCAAATATTTTCAAAGACAAATCGGGAAAGGCTCTCTCTATCTCCTCCAAAGGCATTTCATTATCAGGGTCAACTATAAGAACGGACATCACTTTCTGTTTGAAAAACTCCAACATTTCGTGTCGCTTCTCAATCCATCGGTCCATTTCACCGTTGAAGTAGCCATCAAGATTCATTACGCTCATAACTNTTAACTTTTAAGTGATTTAGCATTATTAACAAGTTACCGTCCGATATTTTGGGTAGTCCAACTCTTGGGAACCAAACAAGTGCGATTACGTTCTAATTGTTTGGTGGTTATCAATGATGCAAAATTAATCAAATTACCCTATCACTCCAAGCGAAAATACCAAAATANAACAAAAAAATCGGAATATTTCAAATTCGTAAACTGCTTTNTTTCAGTATAAAATGAAATATATAACAAAAAGCTATCCAATATTTAGTNGCAATACCTTTTTTTGAAAAAATTTTTCAGCGAATGGTAAAATTATTGGAATAAAAAGGAGGGTGAGGCAAAATCAAGTCATGCCCCACCCTCCTATCGAAAAAAATATGTCATTTNCCTGTCAGGAAATCGTGGATNCCCTGAGCGGCCTTACGNCCNGANGCTATGCAGCGGACCACAAGCGAAGCTCCGGTTGCGACGTCGCCCGCCGCAAACACTTTCGGATTGCTNGTGCAGCCCTTNNCCGTCNGTCTTCACATTACCNCGTGCATCTTTTTCAAGNCCGAGCGCATCAATNACCTCCGCGACAGGTTGNGTGAAGCCCATTGCCANCAGNACNAGTTCGGCTTTGANGGTATNTTTTTTGCCGGTATGCACGAGATTCATGCGTCCGGTCTCCTCATCCTTGACCCATTCGACCTCCTCGACCTCAACCTCACTGACACGTCCGTCGGCATCGCNGACGAAACGGCGGGTGTCAAGCAACCAACGGCGTTCACACCCTTCCAGATGACTGCTCGAAGTTTTCAGCACCACCGGCCAGTAGGGCCACGGTGTCGCAGGATTGTCGCCGACAGGAGGTTTCGGCATAATCTCAATCTGAGTGACCGAGNNNGCACCCTGCCGGCGCGCNGTCCCGACGCAGTCGCTACCGGTGTCACCTCCACCGATGACCAGAACGTTCTTGCGCTTTGCCGATATGCGCTCACTGCGGTTCACCTCGGCTCCGGCATTGACGCGGTTCTGCTGCTGGAGTAGTTCAAGAGCGAAATGCACTCCTTTGAGGTCGCGCCCTTCGACTTTCAAGTCACGCGGNACCTCCGCCCCCATCGCCAGACANACNGCATCNAANTCGTCGAGAAGTTCTTCGGCCGAAATGTCGCTGCCCACCTTCACACCGCATCTGAATTCAATCCCCTCCTCTTTCAGTAGGTTCAGACGNCGGTCGATGACACTCTTGTTGAGCTTGAAATCGGGAATACCGAAACGCAGAAGCCCTCCGGGAGCCTCGTTCTTCTCGAACACCGTCACACTGTGGCCGCGACGGTTGAGCTGATTGGCACAGGCAAGTCCGGCAGGGCCTGAACCGATGACAGCCACACGGAAGCCTGTACGCTTCTTTGGGGGACACGGAGTGACATAGCCCTCGCTGAAAGCGCGCTCGACGATGGCAGCTTCATTCTCGCGGATGGTGACAGGTTCATGCTGCTTGTTCAGCACACATCCCTTCTCGCAGAGCGCGGGNCAGACACGCCCGGTAAACTCGGGGAAGTCATCGGTCATCGTNAGGAGCTGATAGGCTCCCTTGATGTCGTTCTTGTAGAGCCTGTCCTGCCATTCNGGTTGACGGTTGCCGAGCGGACAGCTCCAATGGCAGAAAGGAACGCCACACTCCATGCAGCGCGATGCTTGCAGACGGCGATCCTCGGTGTTGAGCGTCTGCTCCACCTCACCGTAGTCATTGACGCGNTCGTGGACGGGACGGTAGCCCGCCTCCTTACGCGGTATATTCATAAATGCTGTGGGATTTCCCATATCGTAATCTTAATCTGTAATCGTTAGACATAAAACCGAATCAATCAACCTGCATCGAGGCTATGCGGCGTTCAAGTCTGGCCACTTTTTCATCATGAAGCACCTTCTTGTACTCGATGGGGATAACCTTGATGAACTGCCCTACATATTTGTCCCAGTCATCNAGCATGGCTGCNGCCAGCGGACTGTGGGTGTGACGGAAATGGTTGGTGATAAGGCGGTGAAGCTCGCGGTTGTCNGCCATCTCCTCAATCAGTGACAGTTCGACCATCTCCATNTTGCAGAAATAATCAAAATTGCCGTCGGGATCCCAGACGTAGGCTATACCTCCGCTCATACCGGCTGCAAAGTTACGTCCGGTCGAACCGAGAACCACTGTACGGCCTCCTGTCATGTATTCACAGCAATGGTCGCCNACACCCTCCACAACTGCGGTCGCGCCGGAGTTACGGACACAGAAACGCTCGCCGACACGCCCGTTGATGTAGATTTCTCCGGCAGTCGCACCATAGAGTATCGTGTTTCCGGCAATGATGTTTGCATCAGGGGCGAAAGTCGAGCCGTTAGGGGGAACGATGACAATCTTACCTCCCGAGAGCCCCTTGCCGACATAGTCATTGGCATCACCTTCAAGGCGGAAACTGATGCCGTGGGCAAGGAATGCCCCGAAACTCTGTCCGGCAGCACCTTTGAAAGTACAGTTGATAGTGTTGTCGGGGAGTCCGGCATCACCGAACTTTTTGGCTATCACACCTGAAAGCATCGCGCCGACAGANCGGTCGGTATTGCAGATTGAGAATTCGAGCTCAACCGGCATCCCCGANTCGATNGCAGGATANGCACGGCTGATAATCTCACGGTCGAGCACATGGTCGATGTCATGCTTCTGACGGCTGACATTGATTATGGCGTTGGTCTGACACTCGGCGGGCATATAGAGCAGTCGGCTGAAATCAAGNCCGGATACCTTGGCNCGGTCAGTACCCTCCTTNACAAAGAGCATATCCGCGCGTCCGATGATGTCGTCAAGTTTCCTCACACCCATTTCGGCAAGTGTCTCGCGTATTTCACGCGCAAGGAAACGGAAGAAGTTGACGACGTATTCCGAGCGGCCGGTGAAGCGCTTGCGCAGTTCCTCGTTCTGAGTGGCGACACCGACAGGACAGGTNTTCTTGTGGCATTTGCGCATCATGACGCAGCCGAGGACAATCAGGGCGCTCGTAGCAAAGCCGTATTCCTCCGCGCCCAGCATAGCCATAATGATTACGTCGCGTGCGCTTTTAAGCTGACCGTCAGCCTGCAACTTGACCTGACCNCTGAGATTNTTGATGACNAGTGTCTGCTGCGTTTCGGCCAGACCAATCTCGACAGGGACACCTGCATAACGGATGGAACTTGCAGGTGATGCTCCCGTGCCNCCGTCGCTGCCGCTGATGGTGATAAGGTCGCTCTTGGCCTTGGCCACACCTGCCGCAATGGTACCCACTCCGCTCTCAGACACGAGCTTGACACTNACATTGGCCGACGGATTGACGTTTTTGAGGTCAAAAATCAACTGAGCAAGGTCCTCTATGGAATATATGTCGTGATGGGGAGGNGGCGAGATGAGNGAGATGCCGGGAATGGAGTGACGTGTCTTGGCAATAATCTTATCGACCTTGAAACCGGGAAGCTGACCACCCTCGCCGGGNTTCGCNCCCTGCGCGACCTTAATCTGTATCTCATCNGCGTTGACAAGATATTCGGTCGTCACNCCGAAACGCCCGGATGCAACCTGTTTGATGGCAGAACGGGCGGACGAACCGTCGGGGCGCGGATTGAANCGCTCGGAGTCCTCTCCACCCTCGCCCGTGTTGCTCCTCGCCCCTATCGCNTTCATCGCAATGCCGAGTGCCTCGTGAGCCTCACGNCTGATGGAGCCGAAGGACATCGCCCCGGTGACGAAACGTTTCATTATTGATTCCTCCGATTCAACCTCGTCGACAGGGATAGATTNACCCTTACGGAAATCGAGGAAATCGCGGATAAAAATGGGTTTNGGTTTGTTGTCGACGAGCGAGGTATATTCCTTGAATTTCTTATAGCTGCCGAGACGTGTCGCAAGCTGAAGAGTGGCGATAGTCTCGGGATTCCATGCGTGTGACTCTCCGTCCTTGCGGTAGGAATACTGTCCGATGAACGGCAATGGAAGTTCCGTGTCGAAATCTTCGGAAAACGCTTCGGCATGAGGACCGATAATATCCTCNGANAGCTGCTCGATGTCGACACCNCCGATTTTGCTGACAGTATTGCCGAAATACTCACGGCACACCGAGTCGGCAAGCCCGACAGCCTCGAANAGCTGCGCTCCCTTGTAGCTCGTAAGGGTGGAAATACCCATTTTGGACATNACTTTAAGAAGCCCCTTGTCCACGGCCTTTATATAGTTTCTGGCAGCGGTGTCGAAGTCAAGCTGTATTTCATGGCGCTTCACCAGATCGTCAATCACGGCAAAGGCGAGATAGGGATTGACAGCGCTTGCACCGTAGCCGCTGAGGAGTGCGAAGTGCATCACCTCGCGTGCATCGGCNGTTTCGATTATCAGTGCGGTCTGTGTACGCTTCTTGCAGTTNATCAGATGATGATGGACAGCAGCCGTCGCAAGCAGCGAGGGGATGGGAGCGTTGTCGGCATCCACCCCGCGNTCNGANAGGACTACATAGTTGCAACCTTCGTCAACAGCCTGTTCCGCCTCGTGACACAGTCGCTCAATAGCCTTGACGAGACCTGTNTGGCCTTCGGCGGCNGGGAATGTCATGGCAAGTTTACGCGTGTTGAAGCCCTTGTAACGGAGATTGCAGAGGAGGTCAAGCTCTCGGTTGGTGATGATGGGGCGTTTGAGAAGCACCATCTTGCAGAGTTCGGGTGACGGGTCAAGAAGATTAAGTTTCACCGCNCCTATATAGCTGTCGAGGCTCATGACGAGTTCCTCACGCAGCGGGTCGATGGCCGGATTGGTCACCTGAGCGAAATGCTGACGGAAATAATTGAAAAGCAACTGCGGTTCTTCCGAGAGTACGGCAATCGGCGTATCCTTGCCCATTGAGTTGACGGGTTCCTTACCNTCGGTGAGCATAGGCGTGATGATTTTTTCCACCTCCTCGCGGTTATAGAGGAANGTGTGGAGCAGACGGCTGAAATCACTGACGGTATTCTCCACCTTACGTCCCGANCTGATGTTGTCAAGACTGATNCGGTTGCGCGACAGCCAGTCGCGGTAAGGAAATTCACTTGCCAAAGCCTCTTTAAGCTCGGCATCCTGATAGATTTTACCCTCCTCCATGTCAATCATCATCATCTTNCCGGGACGCAGACGACCTTTCTCCTTGACCTCAGANGCATCAAANGGAAGCACACCCATCTCCGAGGCAAGCACGACGGTGTCGTTCTTGGTTATCAGGTAGCGTGCCGGACGNAGACCGTTGCGGTCAAGCATACCTCCGGCATANCGNCCGTCGCTGAACAGTAGTGCNGCNGGACCNTCCCANGCCTCCATAAGGATGGAGTTGTATTCATAGAAGGCTTTGAGTTCAGGTGAAATGGGATTCTTATCGTTGAANGACTCGGGGACGAGNATGGCGAGTGCGCGNGGGAGGCTCATGCCCGACATGACAAAAAATTCAAGNACATTGTCGAGCGAGGCTGAGTCGCTCATCCCGGGTTGCACAATCGGAGTCATGTCGCGGTCGCCGAAGGCTGCCGGACGCAGCATGAACTCACGCGCCTTCATCCAAAGGCGGTTGCCCTGAATGGTATTTATCTCTCCGTTGTGGCCGAGCATACGGAAGGGCTGCGCGAGTGACCATGTCGGGAATGTATTGGTGCTGAAACGTGAATGGACGAGAGCCATTGCAGTAGTAAAGCGCGGGTTCATCAGGTCGGGGAAATAATAGCGCAACTGCAAGCTCGAAAGCATACCNTTATATATTATGACGCGCGAGGAGAGGGAAACGATGTAGAAATCATCCTTACCTTCGAGCGAAAGCGAACGCACCTTCTTCTCGACTGCCTTACGGAGAAGATAAAGACGGATTTCCACCGGACGGTCACTCTCCTCGTCAGCCACGAAAATCTGTTTGATGACCGGTTCGGCAGCACGCGCGACAGAGCCGAGCTGTTCGTTGTTGGTCGGGACATCGCGCACCGCCATCAGTTTCAGGCCGAGTTCGATAGCCTCACGCTCAATGATACCGAGAATAATCTGGATGGTATCCTCGTTGCGGGGAAAGAAAACGAGACCTGTTCCGTAACGACCCTTCTCAGGGACAGGAATNCCTTGCAGGAGAATGAATTCATGNGGAATCTGCACCATGATGCCCGCNCCGTCGCCGGTCTTCGGNTCGGCACCCTCGGCACCACGNTGAACCATGTGTTCAAGCACTTGGAGACCTTTTTCNACAAGATGGTGCGACTTGATTCCGCGCACGTTCACGAGAAGCCCGACCCCACAAGCGTCATGCTCGAAGCGCGGGTCATAGAGTCCTTGATTTTTCGGAATTGATATATGCATATAGAAATTTATAGATTTTATCAGATTAATTTTCTTCGACACCCTTGAACCANTCGCTGTCCGACGGGAGTCCGGAAGAGGCATCGCTGCCATATTCCTCACCATGCTGCGACGAATCAAGCCCGACACGCTCATTCCAGCCTGAGACACGCATGGGAATAATCTTATCGGTAATCCANTAAAGCGCATAGCTCACCACAAAGGTGTAGACAAAGACCATAGCGAGTACAAGAATATGATTCCAGAAAAATTCTCCACGCGAAATCATCTCCGCATCCGTGCGGGCAAAGAAATCGTAGGCGAATACACCGGTGAGGACAGTACCGATGATACCTCCGAGACCATGGGTCGGGAATACGTCAAGGGCATCGTCAAGAAGGTTACTGTAACCCTTCCAAGCCACCGCCATATTGCAGCAGACCGTGATGAAGAGGGCAATGAANACGCTCTGCCCGACTGTCACCCATCCCGCGCAGGGAGTGATGGCGACAAGACCGACAACTGCACCGACAGCCGCCCCCATTGCCGATGGTTTGTGACCGCGAATGGCGTCAAGAGCTATCCATGCGACCATAGCGGTGGCAGCGGCNGTGTTTGTATTCAGAAACGCNGAGACAGCAATACCGTCGGCAGCAAGCGAGCTTCCNCCATTGAAACCGAACCATCCGAGCCANAGGAGAGCCGCCCCGAGAAGCACGAAGGGGACATTGGCCGGCTTGTTGCTCTCACCTTTTGTCTGACGTCGACGNCCAAGAAACATTGCACCGGCAAGGGCCGCCACACCCGAAGCTGCGTGAACAACGATGCCACCCGCATAGTCATGGACGTGNATNATGCCGAAAAGCCCCTCAGGATGCCATGTGCAGTGAGCAAGCGGACAATAGACAATCACAGTCCAAAGCACCATGAATAGAAGATAGCCTGCAAAATGAACTCGCTCGGCAAATGCACCCGTGATAAGCGATGGAGTTATGATGGCGAATTTCATCTGAAAGAGTGCGAAAAGTGCAAGCGGTATNGTNGTGGTGGCAATACCGATCTGAGTNAGGTCNCTATTACCTATNACATTACCGACACCGACATTCTTCATCATAAAAAAGTCTGCAGGATTGCCTATGACATGACCGATGTCATTGCCNAAAGCAAGACTGAACCCGAATATCACCCATATTACGCTAACGAATCCCATCACAATAAAACTCTGGAGCATGGTGGAGATGACATTTTTAGGACGAACCATACCCCCATAGAAAAACGAGAGACCGGGAGTCATCATAAGGACAAAAATTGTAGCCGTAATCATCCAGGCAACGTTGGCCCAGAGATGGTCGCCCGGAAGGTCGAAAAGTGACTCGGAAAATTCCGTCAGCAGACCGACGATACTTACAACAATCAGTGCCACCAGCACCAACAGCCATCCGACACTGACTTTTTTACCAATTAGAAACATACCTTTTTCTATTACTATTATTAAACCAGAAATGAAACTAAAACAATCTTAAATTCTATTTAATAATGCTGCAAATGTAGCATTTTGTTTGATTATAGCAAAATATTTTGGCATTTTTCTAAATTAATATGATAAACAGAAGCATTTTTCTACATTTTTACTTATCAAACCCGCTATTCCCATATACACTTATCCCAATAAGAGCCTGAATACAAATCCTGACATCACAAGTAAACCCTCCTTCCCCATCCCCGCTACGATATATTTAACCAAAAAATTATGTAATATTTTATCCATCGCACCATTCGGATTAAAAAAATCTTAATTCAAGTAAACCATATCCAATAAAAACTTAAATCATTTGCAAAATTTACTAAAATCCTCTACCTTTGACCCAACTATTGTTTCATCTATTTGGTTTATATCAATAAACCCATATAGCGTAATGGACGCAAATAATTTAGATTTCAGTGATATAGCTCCTTATGACGACAGTCAGTTCAAGGAGGTGATAGATAAAATGGTATCGGAACCCGGCTTCGAACACGCAATCCGTTGGATCCTACCCCATGTCGACTACCAGCAATTCATCTCGCTGCTCACGAGCTGCAATACAAAGCATGAATTCCAGACCCGTGTGATGCAGAATTTCCTTACCGAACTTGAACGTAAGACCACGGCCGGAGTGACAGCATCGGGAGTGGAGCGAGTGATGACAGACAAGGCTTATACTTTCATCACGAACCACCGCGATATAGTGCTTGACGCATCGTTTCTAAATCTCGTCTTCCTGCGTCACAACATGAAGACCTCCGAAGTGGCAATCGGCGACAACCTCCTGATTTACGAATGGATCACGCATCTCGTGAAACTCAACGGCAGCTTTATAGTCAAGCGCAACTTGCCGACCCGACAGGCCCTTGATGCCGCACGTCAGCTATCAGGCTATATTCATTACGCAATAGGGACGAAAAACGAGAGTATATGGATTGCACAGCGTCAGGGACGAGCCAAGGATTCAAGCGACCACACACAGGAGAGTGTCCTCAAAATGCTCGGTCTTGCGGGCGGAGGTACCATCACTGAAAATCTTGCAGAACTCAACATCTTCCCGGTAGCCATTTCCTACGAGTTTGACCCCAACGACTATCTCAAAGCCCGGGAATATCTCCTGCGTCACCGCGACCCGGAGTTCAAAAAATCACAGCACGACGACCTTTTTGCGATGGAGACCGGGCTGATGCAGTACAAGGGACGTGTCCACATCTCGTTTGCAAGCTGTCTGACCCCCCTGATTTCATCAATCCCGGCTACGACCGACAAGCAGGAGACAATACATCAGATATGTCACCATATCGACTGCGGTATCCACGGAGGCTATAAGATTTATCCCATCAATTATGTGGCCTACGACCTCGCTTTCGATTCGGATATGTACCGCGAACGATACTCCGACGAGGAGATGAAGACAGTCAACGACTATATAGAAGGGCAGCTTGACAAAGTCGACATCCCCGATGTCACGACTCAGGAACGAAATTTCATGCGTACATATATGTATATGATGTATGCAAATCCGCTCCGCAATAAACTCCTTGCCTCCGGTGCTTGTTGAATTGTAAAAGAACTTACTTTATAAAGATTTTTTACAGCCATGCGACTTCCATTGTTCCCACTCTTCGTTTTCCTCTTAGTAAATATAGGTATTGACGCATATATTTATAAGGTATTGAAACGCAGGTTCAGGAGCGTGTGGCCGTCGCGTGTTCAACTGTGGACTGCCGTAGGGCTGTTCTTAATGCTCGTCGTCACCGTCTGCCTGCCACGCAGAGACTGCTCTAACGCGCTTCTGCTGACAATCATGTGGATGCTTTTCGGCTATATCAGCGTCTACCTCTCAAAATACCTCTTCGTTATTTTCGATTTCATAGCCCGAATTCCGGAGTTTTTCAAAAAACACCGCATCAAATGGATCACCCGGACAGGAGTTGTGGCGGCGGTCGGGCTGTTCGCTGTCCTTTGGTGGGGTGCGCTTATCAACCGTTTCGGCATCGATGTGAAAGAAGTCACAGTCGAGATAGCTGACCTCCCCGACGGGTTCGACGGTTACAGGATAGCGCAGTTCTCAGATATGCACGTCGGGACATTTGGCAACGACACCACTTTCGTTTCCAAATTCGTTGACCGTATCAACTCCCTTAATCCCGACGTAATCGTATTCACGGGCGACATCGTTAATTCGCGCACTGCCGAACTCCCCCCGCATATTTCACCCTTCTCCCGCCTCAGCGCACCTGACGGAGTCTACTCCATCCTCGGAAATCATGACTACGGTGACTACTCCGACTGGCCTACGCCGGAAGCGAAAGCGGGCAACATGGAGATGCTTAAAAGATTACAGGCGGAAATGGGATGGAGGCTGCTCCTCAACGAAACTACAATGCTCCGTCAGTCAGGCGACTCGATAGCACTGATAGGGGTAGAGAATATCGGTGACCCCCCTTTCAAGGTCTACGGTTCGCTGAAACAGGCTTATCCCTGCCTCTCCGACAGCATTACCAAAATCCTTCTCACCCACAATCCCGCCCACTGGGTTGATTCGATAGCCGACAGACCCGACATGAACGTAGACCTCTCCCTCTCAGGCCATACCCACGCCATGCAGATAGAGATGCTCGGATGGTCGCCGGCAAAGTACCGCTATCCGACATGGGGCGGACTTTATAAAGACAAGGACAAGAGCCATCAGCTCTACGTCAACATCGGCGGAGGCACAGTGGGTTTTCCCGCACGAATCGGAGCCACACCGGAGATAACAGTAATAACTCTTAAAAAGCAAAAATAAGACATTATATATTGAAAAAATGGCAAACGTACACGCCAACGTAATCACAGCCGAACTCGGCTCTTATCTACGCAAACATGTAGCCGCCTGCCTCCGTCTGCTCGACGAGGGCGCGACAGTACCTTTCATCGCACGTTACCGAAAAGAAGCGACAGGAGGAATGGACGAAGTCACCGTCCACGCTGTCCAGAAACGCCATCAGGAGCTGACAGAACTTGACAAACGCAAAGAGTATATCCTCGATGTCATCAAGGAGCGCAATGCCCTTAGCCCCGAACTTCAGGAGAGAATCATGGAGACTCTCGACCCGGTCGTGCTTGAAGACATCTATCTCCCCTACAAACCGAAACGCAACACCCGCGCACAGGCCGCCCGCGCCCTCGGACTTGAACCTCTCGCGCGCATGATTATGGCACAGAATTCGCTCGACATCGAGAAGCAGGCCCGCAAATTTGCCAAGGAAGCCGGAAGTATCAATGCGGCGATAGCAGGCGCGTCGGACATCATAGCCGAGTGGGTGAATGAAAGCGAGAAAGCCCGCAATCTTGTCCGTTCACGCTTTCAGCGTTCAGCGACCATCCGCTCAAAGGTCGTTCCCGGAAAGGAGGAGGAAGGAAAAAACTATCAGAACTACTTTAACTTCTCCGAACCCCTCCGTCTCTGCAATTCACACCGCTATCTGGCAATACGCCGCGGTGAGGAGGAGGGAATACTCAAAGTCAGCATCACTATTGATGACGATGAGATGGTGGAACGTCTCAGCCGAATGTTCGTCAAGACAAATGCGACCACTGATTCCTCCATCATTGTCCGCAATGCCGTCAAGGATGGCTATTGTCGCCTTATGCGTCCGTCAATCGAAAATGAAATTGCTGCCACGACAAAGGAGAAAAGTGACGACAGCGCCATACAGATGTTTGCCGACAATGTCCGACAGCTTCTGATGTCCGCCCCTCTCGGACGCAAACGTGTGCTTGCCATAGACCCCGGATTCCGTACAGGATGCAAGCTCGTCATCCTCGATGAACAGGGCAATCTGCTCCAGCATGATGTCATCTACCCCACCCCTCCTGCCAATGATTTCGTCGGGTCTGCCGATGCTATCTGTTTTTATGTCGACCGCTACCGCATAGATGCCATCGCCATAGGCAACGGGACTGCCGGACGTGAGACAGAGCGTTTTATCCGTGATGTCATGCTCCCGCGCAAGGTACAGATATTCATGGTGAATGAAAACGGTGCCTCTATATACTCTGCTTCCGAGGTAGCACGCGAGGAATTCCCCTACGAGGATGTCACAGTGCGCGGTGCCGTTTCCATCGGTCGCCGTCTGCTCGACCCCCTTGCCGAACTCGTGAAGATTGACCCGAAATCAATAGGTGTCGGACAGTATCAGCACGCCGTCAACCAGAATAAATTGAAAGATGCCCTTGACTATGTGGTCAAAAGCTGTGTGAACAACGTCGGTGTAAACATCAACACCGCCTCAAAGCAACTTCTGTCATACGTCTCCGGCATCGGTCCGGCTCTCGCCGCAAACATAGTGAAGTACCGTGCGGAAAACGGCGATTTCACCTCCCGCAGTCAGCTTCTCGATGTTCCCCGCATGGGTGAGAAAGCCTTCCAGCAATGTGCAGGCTTCCTACGAATCCCGGGAGCTAAAAACCCGCTTGACAATACATCCGTGCATCCTGAACGCTATGCGCTTGTCGAACAGATTGCAGCCGACGTGAAGGCTGACGTTGCACGCCTGACCCGCGACCGAAATCTGCTCCACAGCATCGAACTTGACAAGTATGTCACCAAGGAGGTCGGCCTCCCTACCCTCACTGACATTGTCCTTGAACTTGAAAAACCGGGACGCGACCCGCGCGAGACTGCCGAGGAGGTTCCCTACGATGATTCTGTCAGAAAAATCGACGACCTCCACATCGGACAGGAACTCAGCGGAAAGGTCAACAACATTACGGCTTTCGGCGTGTTTGTCGACCTCGGAATGAAGGAGAATGGCCTGATACACATCTCGCAACTCAGCGAAAGATTCATTTCGTCGCCAGCCGACGTGGTAAGCATCGGTCAGACCGTCAGGGTACGCGTTATCGACGTAGATACATCGCGTGGCCGTATAGCCCTCACATTAAAGGGAGTGGCACAATAAATATCTACCGTAATATTATAAATACCCCCACACATACGATGGACAAACACAATGCCTGCACTGTCGGACTCGGAAGCAATACCCCTGACCGCGAATATCAGATCAAACAGGCCATCGAACATCTCTGCGGCTACCTCAGCAAGTGTGCCGTGTCATCAGTGTATGAGTCAGAAGCCGTCAACGGACGCGACAAACCCTACCTTAACGCCGTCGTCCACGGATTTACCGAGCATGACTACGATACAGTCGTGAAATTTCTCAAAGATTGGGAATCGGAATGCGGACGCACACAAGTGTCATCCGTTGAGGGTATAATCCCCATAGACCTTGACCTCGTCATCTGGAATTACAGTATCAAGCGTCCCAAGGATTTCGAGCGTCACTATTTCAATCTCGGCTATCGTGAACTCCTTGCNAAAGGTGTCTACGAGACGATGTGACGATAAACGGGGAGTGTTTCAGTGAACGAACCCCTCGTCCCGACTCAGTCAGCTCACGGAGATAGCGGTCGTGGCGCCGCTTGTTGAGGTCTGCCGCGAGAAGGATGGTATCCGGCGAGAGGGAATCGGCCAGTGCCCTGACATCGCCACGGAATCCGTTGCATACAAGTGCGTAGTCCACTCCGCGGTCAATACGGCAAAGCGACCTGCGGTCATAAATCAGAGCAAACCGAAGCGCGCCGACCTCAACTATCTCCGGGCTCAGACGCGAAACCTGATGGAAATTCAGAGAATCAATGTTGCGTTTGAGGAAATAGCGGTGATATTTCCGGCGGTAATCATCCTCCAGATCCGTATGGCTATGGGTGGGTGCTGTGGTAAAGACATGAAAATCCTGACCCGTACGCACCATCAGTGAACTGTGGCTGTGGAGACGCGGAATAAATATCTCCGTCCCGTATACAGGAAGCGGGTCAAGGATAATCACCCCAAAAGTAAAAGCCGCACAACAGAGGGTCGCCACGCCGTAAACCCTCCTTTTCCGATGCAGCCAGAGCGCAAACGGAACCAAGGTGAGAAACCACGCCGCAAGCGTGACATCTGTGACATAGACATCACGGACGACAGACCCGGAGAGCGAACCGAGCCACTCTGCTGACGTGTTGAGCCATGAGAACAGAGTGTCGACACTCCGGGCGAGAAAGCCCGAATGCCAACCGAGGGCATCAGTGATAAGAAGCATCAAACCACCCCCGAGAATCAGCGGAAGGAGCAGTGCCGCGATGAAATTAGCAGGAAGGAAAAACAGCGGGAATATGTTGAAGTAGAAAGCACTCACAATCCCGGTCCCCAACATGGCGGCAAGTGTGACTGACGGATAGGCTGCTACTGAATGGAGAAATCTATTGCGGGAGGGAAACGGATTCAATCGCTCTGCAAAGACAAGTATTGAAGCGACGGCGATGAATGAAAGCTGAAATCCGACCGAATAAATGGTGTATGGCCACAGGACAAGGATAATAAGAGCAGCCGCACAGAGCGAATTGAACGGTGAACGGATGCGCTGCATACGGTATGAAACAAGAAATATCGTTGCCATGACGACTGAACGTACCACAGACGGTGCAAGCCCTGTCATCACAGCGAACACCCACAACAAACCTATCATAATCACCATACGCATTCCCCGCAATCCGCATATATAGAGGGGGAAAAGAATAAGAGCGGCAATCCACGCCAGCAGACTCACATGGAGACCGCTCAGAGCAAGGATATGGGAAAGACCGGTGGAGGAGAAAAGTGTGCGGGTATCAGAGGTAAGCATAGAGCGGTCGCCCGTCAGCATTACGTTCAGAAATTCCCTCGCAGATGCCGAAAGCGGCAATCGGACTATCGCCAATGTCAGGTCAGTGCGCAGACGGCGGATATCGTTGAGCAGTCCCGGTTCATGCCCGACTATCCTCAGGCTATCAGGCCGCACAAAGCCACTTGCCACAACTCCCATTCGGCGCAACGGCGCATCGTAGTCAATCTCATCAGGTAAATCGACCTGAGATGTCATCGGCGACAAAGCCGTCCTGAAAGAAATTCTGTCACGCTCCTCTACGTCAGGAACAGAGGACGGGACAGTCAGTTTCACCAAAAAATCCCTGCACCCGGCACCACCACACGAATCCACACGCACAATCATCATCTGGGTAGGATCATAGTCCCTCACCTCCTCAGCCACGCCGGAATATAAACACTCCACATCCCTCAGTCTCTCCTCCAAAGGAAACGGAACATGGGCAAGGCTCAACAGATAGCCGGTCAGCAATCCGCAACACATCAAAACTCCGTAGGGTCTTTTCCACCGCCAGAAGACAGCCGCCGCAATGCAGACCACGGAAAGTACCCACGGAAGCCCTACCCCAAGTCCCTGCACAAGAATCCCGACGATGAACACCAGTGTAAACGGAAGTAGAGGGACGAGAGATAATAGGTGCATCTTTACAAAGGAGATATGTCGGGATAATGAAAACAAAAACACCGCACATAGCCCGGGGACGGTGATGCCCCAAAGCCGGAGTGCGGTGTGAAATCTGTTCAGTCAGTCACCGGAGTTAGAGATTCCATATATTCCACGACTCGAATGCCTGCAAGAGAAGCATTTCAAGACCATTTTTCACCTCGGCTCCGTTGGCGCGTGATTTCTTCATGAAAGTAGTCACGTCAGGATTATATATAAGGTCATAGCAGAGATGATCGGGCGTAAGGAGATCGTATGGAATATCGGGACAACGGTCAACATTGGGATACATACCTAATGGTGTGCAGTTGACCACGACCTTATGGCTCTCCATGATTTCAGGAGTGAGGTCGGTATAGCCCAGTTCACCCTCCTCAGGGTTACGCGAAACGAACACCGGTTCCACTCCGAGGTTGACGAGGGCGCGGTGGATGGCTTTGGAAGCACCGCCCGTACCGAGAATCAGGGCACGTCTGCGCTTGTCGTTGATAAGTGGGGCGATTGAGTTCTGGAAGCCCATGGCATCGCTGTTGAAACCTTTGAGCTTGATGTCGCCGTCCTTTGTGCGGATGAGCTTGATGACGTTGACTGCTCCGATTTTTGCTGCTTCGGGATCCATTTCATCCATGTAGGGTATTACCTGTTCCTTATATGGAATAGTGACGTTAAGACCGGCAAGATGGGGATTTTCGGCCACCACTTCCATCAGGTCGCCGATTTCGGGAATTTCGAAATTAACGTATTCCGCATCAATATTTTCTGACTCAAACATATTGTTGAAGTAATTCATCGAAAATGAGTGAGTGAGCGGAAATCCAATCAGGCCGTAGACTTTACTGCGAGGTGATGTCATGACTGTGCAAGTGTATTATTTTAATATGTTGATAACGTAAGACAATGGCAAATATAATGATTTTTCCTGTCAAATACAAACTCCTGTTCAGACCGCAGCCTCTCTCGGCATTGCCGAATGAGGGATAAGAAGGAAGTTCAGACGGGGTCCGCGGAGGAGATAGACCGTGAAACGCGAGGTGTACTTCACGCCTGTAACGTCATCCCAACAGATGGTCTCGGGCGCCGGAACCGGGAGCGGAGGGAGAGGCTTTTCATCCTCCTTGCGGTTTCCGACCGGAAGTTCCATCCTCCTTGAACGTCCGCGTCTGTCATCCTCCGGCTCTTCGGAGGGAAGATAGATGAGGCGTATGGACTCCCCTTCGGTAATCTCGATCTCTTTCCTGACGACTGCACGCCGCGCCTCAGGCGCAAGCATATAGTAGGTGTAGAGGAACGACATCAGCATAGGCACCACGATGAACAGAAGCATCAGCGCCACGAGCAGCAGACGTTCGTCAAACATGAAACCGCAGACCGCACAGAGGACTATCGGAAGAAGAATTGTCCAGCCATAGCGCGGCAGCCAAAGCGAGATGAGGACTGAAAGGTAGTCGCCGGAAGTGGTGACGAAAGGACGGGTCTTTTTCAAGATAGGAATGTATTGCAGGAGTGGAGTAAATTTTTGATTCGTCAGTCGATGAACCGACGAGTCAGATCGCCGTAATTCTCTATGCGGCGGTCACGAAGGAACGGCCACCAGCGGCGCACCTGTTCGGAGCGTTTCATGTCAACGTCGATAATCGTCATGGCTTCCTCGTCGTCAGGAGCGAGATAGAGAAGTTCGCCCTGCGGCCCGGCAATGAAGCTCGAACCCCAGAACATGATGCCGTTTGTCGCTCCCGAGGGGTCAGGTTCATGTCCCACACGGTTGACAGTCACGACGGGGAGTCCGTTGGCGACGGCATGGCCGCGCTGCACTGTCATCCAAGCCTCACGCTGGCGTGCTTTTTCCTCTGCGCTATCACTGCTCTCCCAGCCTATCGCCGTAGGGTAAATCAGCAGTTCGGCACCGGCCATCGCCATAAGTCTGGCAGCCTCAGGATACCATTGGTCCCAGCATACGAGGACTCCAAGCCGCCCAAGCGAGGTGTCAATCGGCTTGAAACCGAGGTCGCCGGGAGTGAAATAGAATTTTTCATAATACGCAGGATCGTCAGGGATGTGCATCTTCCGATATTTGCCTGCAAGCGAACCGTCCTTTTCAAACACAAGTGAAGTGTTGTGGTAGAGTCCGGCGGCACGGCGTTCGAAAAGCGAACTGACAAGCACTACTCCTGCCTGACGCGCTACATCGGAATAAAACTTTGCGGAAGGGCCGTCAAGCTCAACAGCGAGATCAAAATTATCGACGCTTTCCACCTGACAGAAGTAAAGAGAATCGTGGAGTTCCTGAAGGACCACAAGTTCGGCTCCGCGCTTTCCAAGCTCGATGACTTTCTCACCGAGACGGCGGCGGTTGTTCTCAATATCAGCAGTGTTGTGCTGCTGTATTATTCCAATTTTCATACTGAATATATGTAATCGTTCTTATTCAAGACTCTTGTTTGATACCCAGCGGCCATTTTCGATGCCGCTGACCGCCCCCTTGGGAAACTGCATGGTCACGCAATGGAGGGAACCATGCTGACGGATGAGCGGGACACAATCAATCGGTACCACATCATGGTCAGGGAAAGCAATCCTCAGCACCTGAGAGGCAAGGAAATCATTGCGGTGCTGCCCGTAGACAGGGAGGAGTATGCGGGTCGGGGTGATAAGGAAATTAGCGTAGGTCGCCGGTAGCACCTCTCCGTCAATCTCTATGACATCGGGGAGAGGAAGCTCAATCAGATTGTAGGGCATACCTTCGGGGGTGCGGAGAGTTGTCAACTCCTCCTGCATCTTCACGAGGTCGGCATGGTTGGGGTTGTCCGGCTCCCCTGCACCGCAGTAAAGTATAGTGTTATAGGGTGCGAGGCGCGCAAGGGTGTCGATATGGCTGTCGGTATCATCACCGAGGAGTGCGCCATGATGAAGATAAAGCTGGTGGTTGAACCCGAATGACTGCGCAAGATAGGCTGAAATTTGCTCCTTGTCCCATCCGCCGTTGCGGTTGGGCGAAAGGAGACATTCGGCAGTCGTGAGTAGCGTCCCCTCACCGTCCGACTCAACCGACCCTCCTTCAAGGACAAAGTTCAGGTGATTCTCCACACCTACGCCAAACATATCCTTTGCGGCGAGACGCGAGGTGATTAGATTGTCCTTGTCGGCGGCAAACTTCAATCCCCAGCCATTGAACTTGAAGTCAAGAAGCCGCAGGGAGCCGTCGACCTCGACGGTAAGCGCACCGAAATCGCGTGCCCAAGTATCGTTGGTCGGCATATCGACAAAACGGACACGCTCCGGATTGAAATTCTGCTCCTGCACCGAGCGAAGACATAGCTCCGCAGGGCCGACGAGCATCACACACTCCTCCTCCGAGATAGCCCTGACAATATCGGCTATGCAACGGCGCGCGTCGTCCAGCATATAGGCCCAGTCGGTTTCTTCGTGGGGCCATGCCAGAAGCACGCAATCGTGCTGCTCCCATTCTGCGGGGAAGCGGCGTAGCGACGGGAGAGAGTCATGTTCATTCATCTTCATAGTCATCTTTCAGATTATTCCAGATTGAATCCTGAGATTCAAAATATTCCTCACAATAATCAAGAAAACCCCGTTTTTCCGAACTGCCCACCTCGTCACACCAGTCACGGTAGCGGGCCCGGAGGTCAGGATTCTCATGAATCAGTTTTTTAAATTCCGCCTCGGCAATATCGGTGCTTCCATAATGCTGGAGCATATCGTTGAAAAGGTCGGTAATATCTTCCATTGTAAATTAGGTTTAGGGTAAGAATTGTTAGTAATTATAGCTTTCAAGAGAAGAAATCGCTATTGAATTTCAATTTATTAAGACTTGTATGAACAATTTAACAAAAACAATATTTGATGGTTCAAATATAGAGCATTGCGACGAATTAGCCAAATTTTAAATGTTTAAAAACCCAAATCCCCCAACCTTCTGCTCAGCCTTCACGTTTGTATATATATGTATCAAACAAACTAACAGAATTTTACGATGAAAAAGCTATTAGGACTGATGATAGTCATGGCGGCTCTGCTGACCGGTTGCAGCCCCTACAATCTCGTCACCAGCACGACCTACAACGATGCAGACCTGAGTGCATATCACACCTTCCGCATAGTCACTCCCGACGAAGGCAAACTCCCTCCCGGCATGGAGATGGTGACGTACTACAACATAGCTGCCGCCGTGCGCGAACAGATGGTTGAACGAGGATTCACCGAAGACCCCTCATCGCCCCTGCTCATCAATCTCGGACTTACGGTGAAAAAGGGACTTATCACTGAGCCGGCACTTCCACCGGCACCCAATCCACCGGCACCGATGCCCATGCCTGCNCCCATGCCTCCGGCCGGAATGCACCCGGGCCCGGGTCCGCATCCCCACGCATGGGGACCTGTGCAGAACGGCGTAGCACCGTGGTTCATGTATCCGCGAAACAATTACTGGCCACCTTACAACCCGAATGTTCAGGTCGTCACCGGTGTCTATAAGGAGGGTGTACTGACAATGGATATGGTAAATATGACTGAGAAACTCCCTCTGTTCTCGGCATCGGTCGGCACTATACTTGACAACGGTGATAGCCAGTTCCGCAACCTTCAAGGGATAGCGGAGGCGGTGCAGACACTGTTCTCGAAATTCCCGGTTCCTATTCTCCCCCAGTATAAAGGGAAATAGCCGTCGCCACGTCGTACGGTTCAGTCGTCCCCGTTCCTTTCAAGCGTCAGGAAGGCATAGCGTACCCCGCTCTTCGGGTCGGTACGGTCAAATTCAGGTGAAGGGGGCAAGGTCCATACGGCAGGAGAAATTGCGGGGAAAAACGTGTCGGCATCCACAGGAGCATCGTCAATAAGCGTAAGCTCTATCTTCGATGCGTATGGAAGCGACTGAGCATAGATTTCACCGCCACCTATGATATAACACTTCGGAGAGGAGGCGCATAAATCAAGCGCCTCCTCTATTGATGTGACACATTCGATACCCGGAGCTGTATAGCCTGAATTTCGGGTAACGACAATGTTGCGTCGTCCCGGCAATGCACCTTTCGGAAAGGATTCGAATGTCTTCCGCCCCATTATTATAGGATGTCCCATCGTCAGAGCCTTGAAATGTTTCAGGTCTTCACTGATATGGAAAAGCAGGTCTCCTCCACGTCCTATCGCAAAGTTGCGCGTGGCGGCTACGATAAGTATGACTTCCGGCTGCTTCATACGGCAACTGTCGCTTTGATGTGGGGCTGCGCCACATAGTCGCGCAGTTCGAAATCCTCATACTTGAAATCGAAAATATCTTTTACCTCAGGATTGATGTGCATGGTCGGTAGTTTTCCGGGCGTGCGCTCAAGCTGGGTTTTCACCTGCTCGAAATGATTGTGATAGATATGGGTGTCGCCAAGCGTATGGATGAATTCACCCGGACGGAGCCCGGTCACCTGAGCGACCATCATCAGCAGGAGAGCATAGGATGCGATGTTGAACGGAACACCAAGAAAGCAATCGGCGCTACGCTGATAGAGCATCAGCGACAGACGGCCGTCGGCTACATAGAACTGAAACAACAGATGGCATGGAGGGAGGGCCATGTCGGGAACGGAAGCGACATTCCAAGCACTGACAATGATACGCCTCGACTCAGGATTTTCCTTGATAGTCCTTATGACCTCTGAAATCTGGTCGATATGTCCGCCATTGTAGTCGGGCCATGACCGCCACTGATAACCGTAGACAGGCCCAAGTTCCCCTTCGGGAGAGGCCCACTCGTTCCAGATGCGGACACCATTGTCCTGAAGATATTTCACATTCGTATCCCCTTTCAGGAACCACAGCAACTCGTGGATGATGGATTTCAGGTGGAGTTTCTTGGTCGTCAGCAAGGGGAATCCTTCGCTGAGATCAAAACGCATCTGGTGGCCGAAGATGCTGCGCGTGCCGGTGCCTGTACGGTCGCCACGGTCTACGCCTTCACGCATAATCTTATCGAGCAGCTCAAGATATTGTTTCATATAGTTTTATCGCAGATATATGTTTCAATGCTGTTAATGGATATTGACTGTAAAGTCGGATGGCCTACGCAAGTCCTCCGACCATGATGGCCTTCGGTTTGGAGGGACAGACGTATTGACACGCTCCGCAACCGATACACTTGTCGGAGTCCACCACGGGATAAGGCCCTTTGCCGGAAGCATCGGGCGCGGTCATAGTTATCGCACCGACAGGACAACGGCGCGAGCAGGCTCCGCATTTCACACCTTTCGACCATGATATGCACAATGATTTGTCGGCAAAGGCAAGTCCGGTGCGGCTGCGGTGTTTTTCGGCAGTCGTCAACGGATGCAGTGCGCCTGTCGGACAAAGATTGGAGCAGAGTGTGCAGTTATACTCACACCAAGAGGCATCGTAGTCCATCACGGGATGAAGCGCACGCAAAAGTCCGTATTCTTTTAGCGAGACCTGCAATACTTTCTGAGGACAGCGGTCGACACACAATCCGCAGGCGGTACAGCGGTCAAGAAATTCACGTCGGGTCCTTACGCCGGGAGGAGTGACCGGGAGAAGGTTGCGGTGGAGACGCGAACCGGCAGCTTCTTTCACTGTCTCAGTCACCTCGGCTGCCTTGGCTATGACGGGGGCTGCCATGACGATGGAGCCGTACATAAGGAAACGACGGCGGTCAAGCGGACGTTTCGCCCCACTCTTTCCGACAGGGTCGGCGGTGACGGAGACATCGTTGTCGGCAGATACGTTCAGTTTTCCCCCGCTCATTCCGGCAGCCGGACCTGCCACCGAGCCCTTGACCCGCTGCATCAGCGGAATGGAGAGCTGATGGCGGTTGTAAGTATAGGATATGGCATCATTCGGGCAATCGGACAGGCAATCGAAACAAACCACGCAGCGCGACGTATCGACGACATGGCTTATCAGGTCGATGCACGAGGCTTTGCAGCGGTGTTCACACCGACGGCACTGGATACAGCGGTCAGTGTTGATGTCGATGCGGAAAACTGAATATGTGGAGATGAATCCGAGTGTAGTCCCGACAGGACANAGGGTATTGCAGAATGTACGGCCGTTACGGAAGGCGAGTGTCCCTATCAAAACCATAGTCAGGAATGAAAGTATCATACCCGAAAATGATGCTACGGCAAATCTGACCTGCGGAGCTGAATCAATGTTGCTCCACGAATCGAGCACAAAAGCCCAGATGGGTTTAAGGACATAGAAACCGAAGCGTCCGAAGATACTGTAAGGATCAAGGAGTGTCGTGACGGCAGAGATTCCGAGGAGGATTGACACGACGACGACAAAAAGAGTGATGCGTCGCGTGCGGGTCTTAGGAGGACTGTAATGGTAGTGCCACCGCGGTCTCACGCGACCCAGACGCGGCAGACGGGCGAAGATGTCCTGAAATATTCCGAGCGGACAGAAGGTGGAACAGTAGATACGACCGAATATAAGAGTAACAAGGAGCCACACGACAAAGGTGGTCATCGCAAAGGCCATGGCAGCCGGGAGGAACTGGACGTGTGCCAGCCACGCGGCAACCGCCGGGATCTGCATTCCGAAGTCGGCAAACAGGCAGACGAACAGGGCGAAGACTACCATCGCCACAAAAATGCGTGAAAACCGTAGTATAGAAGCCATCCCTTTCATAGTTGCTGACATCTTAAATCGCGCAGCACGTCGGTCAGCGCAGTGATTACCGACATCTGTTCGGGTATATCAATTTCCACAGGACAGGTCCCGAGACATTCGCCACATCCGATACATTTCTGAGTCTGCGCCGCATCAGGAATCTTATTTTCATAACGAGCCAGAAACTCCCGCCCCTTTTCGGCAAAATCAGGGCTGTCAAGTGCGGCAGGAAGGTAACCGTCGTCAGCCGCACGGTCTACAAAAATCAGATTTGACGGAATATCTATGCCGTATGGACAAGGCATACAATTGTCGCACGCCACACAACCATTCTTCTCCACAGGGCGGTAAGCATCGGACAGACGTTGACCGATAGCCCCGACATTTCGAGAAATATCAGGACGGCACGATGAAAGGAACGACGGAATAACGACCGCTCCCCCCACCCGGGCAAGCCATTGTCTACGGGTCATGTTCTGCATATAGTTGCAAAATTAGACAATTCCACAGAAAATAGCAAATTAATATTTCATACTTATTTATGCCACTTTACCCTATGAATAATCCAGGTAAACACATAGTCATATATATAACGTAGATGTTTATTTGAGATTTATCCTTTTTGCAGGAAATACTATGAATTCTACAATATTCAGAAAAGTTTGCGAAATATGTTTTCCTATCGATAATAAGGTTAAGAAAAATTCAAATCTCTTGGTAAGAGATACTATTGCTAATGCAAAGGTAATGAAAATCCCTTAGAATCTGTGCGTTTCTTGCGAATTTTTTCTTTTATACATGATGATTATATGTTAAAATTGATATTTTGAGCTGATTCGTAGTAGGTATAAGCTATTAGGCTACATGGGTTTACCTATGCTTCCAAATCTCTTACCAAGAGATGCTGAGCGAAAAGCCGNTTATCCGCATAGTCATTTATGCCGAATACTGTTGACATAACTTCCTGTAAACCATTGTTAAAGAGACCGAAAGCCACTCTGACAAAGGGAAGAAAAGATATGCAGGGATGGCAAGAAAATATTCGCACACAACATGACACTCCTCCTGTTGATAATCAGGATACTACACCAAAAAGTTTTGCATCATACGTTGCATCTGCCGCAAAGTTGATTCAAGACGCAGATTATATTACCACCCGGACCGTAATTTCTTTCAATAGTAGCCATAAGGTCGCAGATGAAACCTCTTTCGAAGCAGACGAAAGGAATATCCGCGAATGGTTTACAACGATGGTGAGGAAAGGCATTTCCCCTGTCACACTCCGGAGATACCTCGGTAAACTTCATTCAATATATTCTGATTACAAAGGAATCACCGACGAGGGTGAAGAGCTTTTCAGCGAACTTCGGGATGCTCTCGCCAACAAGAACCTGTGGCAGACACACGAAAAAGATGATTCTATCAACATCGTGGCAAATCTGGCTTTGAAAGTCAGAACCATGCCGGGTGCCAAGGCAACCATAGCCAAGGAAATCCTATATCTCTTTTATTCATGCGCAGCATCCTACTCCACGATTGCAGAACTGCGCTTTGACGACTCACTTCCTGCCATCGAGCAGATTAAAGACATCGTGGACTCAATGCCAAAGGAGCGGCGGACCTATGTGTTTCCGCTAAGACACGGACGTGTACGTTCCCCACAGCTCTCCCGTGATATTTCGAGGGAATTTTCCGGACTACTCGCCGATTTAGGATTCCGTAAGATGACACCCTTTGCACCCGATACAATACTTGGATGGTGGATAGAAGCAGCTTTGAAATGCGGATTCAGCAACGAGGATATAATCAGTGTCATTCCGGCAGTTCCGCACGACTATGAATGGCTGAAACTCGTCAAGCCACGACTGTTGTCGGAGGAAGAAAAGACCTCTAAATTTAGGGAAGTAGCCAATCTGGTCGGAGATCTCACGCCAAGATGGTATGCCATGTTCATGCGTGATAACCATACTCCCGACGACATAATGGAGCGATTGCGGAATGAAAACCCGGCTATGGTAAAAGATTTCCACACTTTCTATCCTACCCATAAAGTCGTAAAGCACGATGATGGCCGAAAAACTACGGAAGTGGAACCGTTTCTCCCCCATATTCTATTTTTCAAGACGCGTCCTGATGCAGTAAGGCCTATTTTTGATACCATAGGTGATCTTGCATGGTGTTTCAGGGTCATCAATCGTAAAGGCGCACCCTACGCAGTGATTCCAAAACGCGAGATGGATAACTTTCAGACTTGTATAGGCGTTCTTGACGAATCGGTGAAAATGGAATTCGTTCAGAATCCGGAACTTGTTCCAGACCGATGTATCCGTATCACCGGTGGCGCCTTCAAAGGATATGAGGGAACTATCTACAAGCAAAACGGAACAGTTGAGGATTCCGACATGAGATATTTCATCCTCCGAATCAACGACCAGAACAATATCGTCTGGAAAGTTAGGATTGAGGAGGGTTTCATCGAACCGATAAAAGAGAAGCAGTAATGGAAAGGAATTTTCAGTCTACTTCTGGACATAGGAATATCCGAGGCAACCGTATGGCCGCCAAGGTAAGACCGGAATCGGGAGTACATAAACAAAAGTCTGCGTCCCTACGTCAGACGGTGATAAACTCCCCGAAGGTAATCGGTTCTGCGCATCCCACTACATCTTCTACTGCTTTATTGCCGGTTGAAGAACTGGCGGGTAGGCTTGAGTCTCTCTTCAACCGCGCTCAGGAATTGGATATGCTGACTGCCCTACCCCATACATCTTCTCAGGCTGAAAGGATGCTTACTTCGGAGATACGCGAGTTCCTGCCAACGGTGGAGGGAGCTCTCGATAATGGATCTGCACAGTATATCGTCCGATTATCTTCCCTCTATGATCTCGCCTATCGACTCGGATACAAACGCGCGACCTCCAAAGAGCTTCTTCCCCGGCTCTTCACGCGCGCCATCACNNTTTGGCTCAAAGGGGATAAAAGTGTCGGCGAGGAAGACCTCATCGCCATGCTCCAGCACATCGACCCGCGTTACGTTGATTTCAAATACATCGACTGGAGCATAAGCGTNCAGGANAAGTGGATTCGTGAACTAGAAGCTAACAACGGCTGCTTCCCNGAATCCACTCCNCCCACCNTCGCCCGCAAACGCCTCCAAATCCTCCTCCACGCCAACCNCTGGACCTACTTCGGAGATAAAGAAGAGGAAGTCAAGAGGAGGTGGAGGGATGCCAACCAATAAGAGATCACAATAATTATGGCTGAGTCGCTAAAAAATAAGACATTAAAAGGAACTATATGGGGAACTATTGAACGTTTTTCAGTCCAAGGTATACAGTTCCTTGTAATGATTATTATGGCTCGCATACTTACTCCAGAAGATTATGGCCTTATTGGAATGCTGGCTATATTTATCGCTATTTCCCAGTCGTTAATCGATAGCGGTTTTTCACAAGCCTTAATTCGAAAACAAGACCGATCAGAAATAGATAATTCTACTATTTTTTACTTTAATATCGTCGTTGGTTTAATACTCTATTTTATCCTATTTTTATCAGCTCCACTCATTGCCGAATTTTATAATGAACCGATTCTTACGCCATTAACCCGCGTAATAAGTTTAAGTATAATAATAAATTCTCTTGTTGTAGTACAACGGGCATTGCTTACAGTAAAGATAGATTTTAAAACTCAGGCGAAAGCAACTCTTACTGGAGCTNTAGTATCCGGAGTTGTTGGTATTACGATGGCTTATACCGGCTTCGGTGTCTGGTCGATTGTAGCTCAACAGTTAACGAATTTCACAATCATTATGCTCCTTCTATGGTTCTACTCAAATTGGCGGCCAAAATGGATATATTCATGGAATTCNTTCAATGAATTATTCTCATTTGGGTCAAAATTAGCACTATCGGGTATCATTGACACTATATACCGTAATATATATCTTATAGTAATTGGTAAAGTATTCAAAGCCTCCGATCTTGGCTTNTATACGCGAGCACATCAATTTGCGGATTTCCCGTCTGCAAACGTAAGTGGAATAATCCAGAGAGTCTCCTTCCCTGTCCTNTGTTCTATTCAANATGATGATGAACGATTAAAAATTGTATATCGNNGATTTCTNAGAATCTCTGCATTNATTATCTTTCCTCTCATGATGGGACTTGCTGGCGTAGCAAAGCCATTTGTAATTCTCGTTCTCAAAGAACAATGGGCTTTTACCGGAGAACTTCTTCAAATTATCTGTTTTGCTATGATGTGGTATCCGGTACACGCGATTAACCTAAATCTTCTCCAAGTAAAAGGNCGTAGNGACCTATTTCTTAAACTTGAAATATATAAAAAATTTGTTGGAGTGATTATAATTGCTTCGACTGTANCATTTGGCTTAAAAGCTATGTGTTACGGNTCCATTTTAACATCAATTATTTCACTGATAATAAACACTCATTATACCGGGAAGCTTCTTGGTCTAGGTTTTTTTAAACAGATGAGCGATCTCATCCCGGGCATACTTTATTCATTCTCTACATTCATATTAGTATTCTTCACAGTCAATCTAATCCGCAATCCTCTTACAGCATTCATTTGCGGTACGACAATAGGATTGGTTTACTTTTTCTTTATAACCATAATAACTCGATCACGAGATTTAAGGGACGTACAATCTCTTATAACAAGAAAATAATTAATCATCATATATTTATTTTTGTTATGGATAATCACCAAATTACAGTTACATCTCCATTACTTCCACCGTTAGAAGAATTCATTCCTTATCTTCAGGACATTTGGAAACGTAAATGGATTACAAATAATGGTCATTATCATCAGGCACTTGAAAGAGCTCTTTGTGAATACCTTGGAGTCGAATATATCAGTGTTTTTACAAATGGGACATTACCTCTGATAACCGCACTGCAGGCTTTACGTGTAACAGGAGAAGTCATCACGACACCATATAGTTTTGTTGCCACAACTCACTCCCTTTGGTGGAATGGTATTAAACCTGTATTTGTAGATGTTGATCCTGCTACCGGTAACTTAGACCCCAATAAAATAGAAGCAGCCATAACGCCGAAAACCACAGCGATAATGCCCGTACATGTCTATGGGAATCCTTGTGATATGGATGCTATTCAAGCTATTGCCGATAAATATGGACTTAAAGTGATATATGATGCCGCTCATGCCTTTGGCGTAAAAGTCAATGGAGAGTCAATCTTGAAAGCCGGAGATATTTCCACACTTTCATTCCATGCGACAAAAACTTACAACACAATTGAAGGGGGAGCATTAATTTGTCATGACGAGAAGACCAAACAACGAATTGATTACCTCAAAAATTTTGGATTTGCCGGTGAAACCGAGGTCGTAGCCCCCGGTATCAACTCTAAAATGGATGAAGTCCGTGCAGCTTATGGTCTGCTCAATCTAAGACATGTAGATTCCGCCATTGAAGAGAGACATAAAGTTGCAAATCGGTATCGAGAAGCACTCTCTAATGTCAATGGAATAAGGATGTTTGATGAACGTCCTGATGTAACATATAATTATTCATATTTCCCAATCTTTATTGATTCTAATAAATACGGAATGACCCGTGATGAGTTGTATTTCAAAATGCGTGACCACAATGTGCTCGGACGTCGCTATTTCTACCCGCTCATTTCTGATTTTTCCACCTACAGAGGTCTTCCATCCGCTGGCTCAGCTAATCTTCCTGTTGCAACAAGGATGGCAGAAGAAGTTATATGCCTCCCAATGCATCATAATTTAACCGATACAGATGTCACTAAAATAATTAACTTAATAAAAAAATGACATCTTTTTATTCTGAATACGAGTTGGGTCAAATCGGATTTAAATCTATTGGGAAAGATGTCAAAATCAGCCGTAAAGCCAGTTTCTACGGGGCATCAAATATAACAATTGGCGATAACGTCCGTATTGACGATTTTTGTATACTATCCGGACATATCACACTCGGAAACCATATTCACATATCCGCATACGTGGCTCTTTATGGCGCAATGGGAATTGTTTTTGAAGATTACACTGGTATATCTCCCCGTTCCACCATATATAGTGCAATGGATGACTTTTCAGGAGATTATCTTATTGGACCAATCCATCCTGAAGAAACTACCAATGTAACAGGTGGAAAAGTAATACTTCGACAGTTCTCTCAGATAGGAGCAAGTTGCGTGATATTCCCCAATCTTGAAATTGGTGAGGGGGCAGTAGTTGGGGCAATGTCTTTAGTCATGTATTCTCTTTCGCCATGGACAATCAACGTCGGTGTGCCGACAAAACCCATAAAGAAAAGAAAACAAACCCTATTGTCAAAACTTGATGGAACGCGATAAACAAACTCCTGTTGTAAGCATAATATCTTTGACTTACAATCATGCGCCATACATTCGAGAATGCCTGGACGGCTTTCTGATGCAGCAGACCGATTTCCCGTTTGAGGTAATTATCCATGACGATGCATCAACAGACGGCACTACCGAAATCGTAAAAGAATATGCGGAGAAATATCCTGATATTATCAAGCCTATCATCCAGACAGAAAATCAATATTCCAAGCACCACGATTTCAATCGTATCATCCAGACCTGTTTTGAAAAATGCCAAGGTCAGTACATCGCTTTCTGTGAAGGTGATGACTACTGGATAGATCCGTTAAAACTTCAGAAACAAGCAAATTTCTTAAATCATAATTTAGATTGTGGAATGTGTTATGCGTTTTGTCTTATTGAAATACAAGATAAGGGCTTGACATCAGGAGTTTTTGGGTTAAATCGTTGTAACTTTGATGATTTATTGATTGATGGGAACTGTATTCCGACTCCAACAACCATGTTAAGAACAGACCTATACGCTCAATATATTAAAAATATTTGTCCCGAAAGATTATCTTGGAAAATGGGTGACTATCCCATTTGGCTCTATAGTGCAAGAGTATCGAAGATACACTGTGAGCCTGTAATAGTAGGAGTCTATCGGAAACTAGANGAATCTGCGTCTCATTCAAGTAATATTGAGAAAACAATATCCTTTGTGAAAGGGTATAGAGATATTAAATTATTCTTTAACCTTGGAAATAAAAATTGTAAAAAGTATGCGAGAATCATTAATTATAAGTATTTTAAAACTCTAATTTCACTTTATTACAGGAGAGATGCTAAAATGAAAAAGTTAATCCGGTCGGAGATGAAGGTATCCGAGTTAACTATTTTTCAAAAATTTGTTATTTGGTGTTGCACATTGACAATTATTTTTAAANTTTTAAGATTTTTTAGAAGAATAAAGCAATAGTTATTCATATAGTAGTACGGTATTATAAGAATGTTGAGTCTTTGAAAATAGATTTGTTGTANCATGTTTTTGGTTTTATTTTCCATATGCTTGATTTTGATTTTTGTGATTAAAAAGACAGTCCGAGATCGAANTTCAAGAGTATTTGGGCTGATATTCTGTTGTTTTTGGTTCTTTTCATTAATTCTATGTACATTTAGACCTTATGGATTTTTTGAAGTTCAGACTTACACTTATGTACTCCTAATAGTTGCTATTGTCGCATTCTTCACAGGCTATTGCAGTTACCGAATAAAAGCCGTGCACAATAACAAATATCTTGCTGGAGATGAAGAGTTTCTTGTAAGAAGATTTCGTCAATTTATGGAGTCAAAAATCTACCTATGTATAATACTTTTTATCTCTATATATGAATTACAGTTTGCTATCAACGCTCTGATACTAGCGGAAGAAAGCACCACATATCTCACGGAGGATAAGCAAGATTTTATGTTTATGGGAAATAAGCTCGGGTTACTTCTATGGATGTATCTAATGTTCCCTATATTTCATATACAGTGCCTTAATATATCTGTAGTATTAATAAAAAAANTTAGACCTTCAATCTTATTTATTATTTCCTCAATCTGTTTCTTTGCCGTTTTTGGTATACTGAATGGTGGCAGAACACTGTTTGTCATATTTTTTCTGTATCTTTTATTTACTCAGATAATTGTAGNTGAAGCACCGAAAAAGGGTATCCAAAAATTAAAAAAATGTTTAGGAGCGATTGCCATTGTGTGTGTCTTATTTATTGGCATGATGTACATGACAGCATACCGAATTCATGGTAGTTTTGAAATTAAAAGTGAAGATTTTAACGAGGCAGCTTTTCAAATGGCCGAGACCCCTCTTAAATATTCGGTACTCCCAGTTGTTCTTTTTGATAGATCTCTTAAGGAAGATTATATTATTAAATTTGGAGGATATAAATATGGNAGAATGACATTCTGCGGAGTAGATATTATTACGAGTGGATTCCTGAAACGCTTAGGAATACACATAAATTCTACGGACGAGGTGATGCAGTATCTACAAAATCAATGGAAGAGTTGTTCTCCAACTAAGCGATATAATTATGCATATACCGGAGTATTCTATCATTATATGGACTTTGGTGTATTTGGAGTAATATTGTTTCCATTATTTTTTGGTCTAATTGTAAGAAGTGCAATAAGTAGATTCTATATTGTAAAAACGATTCCTTGGTTCCTTTATATTTGCTTTTTATTTTATCTCACAATCCACTCGATCTTTTCTAATTATTTACANAGTACTTGGATTATTGTATATATTCCAACCTTATGGATATGGGATTATCTTGTCCGTTACAAACTACGCTTCTCTAACCTTTCTCAAAAGAATAATCATTGAAATGAAACCTATAAAAGTAGCTGTAATAATTGTGCTCTTTCATCCGAGTCAAGAACAGATTCGAAACCTGAAAAGATTCTACGAGGAGTTAAAACTAAAACACAGACAAGAAGTGATAGTGGTTGACAATACGCCGAATCAAGATTTAAGTTTATCAGAAGAGTCTCTGATTTATTTACCTCTTAGAGAAAATCGAGGGATTGCTTTCGCTCAAAATATTGGAATAAAAAAAGCCTTGAAACTTGGATGTTCTCATTTAGTTTTTTTTGACCAGGATAGTATATTAGATAATTCATATTTCCAATCCATTATAGATGAGTATAGTCGAATTTCTAATTTTATTCCTAATCTTTTTCTTTTAGGACCTACTGTTATTAATGGCCGAAATGGTAAAGAATACAAGTCTGCAATACATAGAGATTCTGAAACATTAGGTTTTAAACCTCGCATAAATATTATCAGCTCTGGTAGTTGTGTGGATATTTCAAAAATAACAAAAGTGGGATATTTAGATGAATCTTTATTCATTGATGGAGTCGACCATGAATGGTGCTGGAGAGCTACTTCAAAAGGTTATNTATCAGGAATAACATCCAATGTAACCCTTACTCATTATGTCGGGCAAAACGAATTTAAAATATTTGGAATACAAATTATTCTATCCTCACCTTTTCGATATTATTACCAGACACGTAATTGGCTATGGTTAATAAGACGTGATTATGTACCTCGAAGATGGAAAATAAACACATCAATAAAAAGATTAATTTATCCTCTCTTCTTCCCATTCATAACAAAAAAATGGAAAGAAATATATATAAATATATGGCGAGGTGTTAAAGACGGACTCTCCATACAAAATAATTAATATGTGCGATAACATTACTCGTTACCGAAATGAATTCCGCCGCCTGTTAACTAAGTATATTAAAAAGGGGGTAGGGATTGCATCAAGATCATACCCTTTTAATGGTGGAACTGTACTGATATATCGAATTGGTTATGACATACCTTCCTATGATGGCAAACCGACACAAAAATCAAATTCTCTTTCTTCCGCTCTGGAGAGAACTGAACTATTCAGAAACGTTCCTAAAAATATATCAGTAGAAGGTACTATCGTATCGGCCATAGAGCCTATTATCGTTATTATCAAAGATAACAATAGCAAAGAATGGAGTTTAGAGCAGGCAAAAATTGATATTGACGAAGCTATAAATGATATTTTAACCTCTGTCAATAAAGAAAAGGAACTTGCTGTCATGTAAATATATGGGCACTATTAAATTCGGAAATATTGAGGGTGACCCTAAAGATATAAATGAATTTCTCAACGTAACAGGGGTCAACAAAGAGTCGTTATTTGACTTGCCATCCAATAAAACTATATCACCTTATTGGTTTACTCTTGTTATCATAATTTTTGTAATCTGCTTAATTATAATATTACTTTCAGAAAATAAATCATGGCATACACTCTCCTTCTTCATTGGTTTAGTAGATACAATAGTAGGTTCTGTTTTCACCTATCACAAATGTAAATCTTCAGTCCCAGTGTTATTCGTTGCTATAGGGGCTATTGTAATCTTATCTCTTGCTTTAGGATTTATAACGATTGATGAAGTTAGGGGTATCGGCTATAAATATATTAATCATCAGATTGAACAACCAAACTAATGTACAATAGGACAGATTATAAAATTGGTGGTGTAATGGTATTATTCAAACCTAATTGGGATATAACCAATAAGGCCGTCATATCTTTATCTGCACAAGTAGACCAACTCTGTATCATAGACAATACGCCAGATATAGACAATTCTTCTAGTTTTAAAGATATTGAAAATATACATTATATTCCACTCAAAGAAAATAGAGGAATCGCTGCTGCTCAGAATATTGGGATTGATTATCTAAAAGAACAAATGTTCAATTTTATTGTATTCTCAGATCAAGATTCCATTGCGCCACAAGAATTGGTTTATAAATTATTTAGCGAATTTTTTATATTAAAAAATTCAAATTGTAATATAGGAATCTTAGGTCCGACTCCAGTAAATCGAGCAACCGGAACTCCCTATGAAAATAAAAAAAAATATATACGGAATTTAAGAATAGGGAATAATGATTATATCGAATCCCAAAGCATAATTTCTTCTTTTTCTTTTATTCCTATTTTATTATTTGATAAGATTGGCTATTATAAAGAAGATTTATTTATTGATTTCGTCGAAAACGAATGGTGCTTTAGATTAACTCATCTGACAGGTTTATCGGCGTATATCAGTAGACAATTATTAATTCAACATGAACTTGGCAAGTCAAGATTTCTCTTAGGGAAACAAATCAATATATCAACTCCTTTCAGATTATATTTTCAAATAAGAAATTATCTTTGGCTTAGACGATTAAATTATGTACCTAAAGAGTGGAAAACACAGGTTTGGAATAAGATGATTTTAAAACTAATATATTATCCTATTATTCCATCAAAACGCTTGAATTACATTAAGAGTATTATAAACGGGATTAAAGATGGATTAAAATATAAACTATAATTTTCCAAATAAATGAATATAAAAAAATTAATCTCATCGCAACGTATTAGACACAAAATACTCAAATGTCTTTTTTGGGTACCTGACAAAGTAATGGTATCTATACAATACTGGCTCATATTAAAACGTCTTCCAAATTTAAAAAATCCAAAAAGATTTACGGAATGGATTCAATGGTATAAAATACATTATCGAAATCCGTTAATTTTAATTTGTGCTGATAAAAGTTCTGTTAGAACCTTTATTTCAGAAACAATAGGGACACAGTATCTCACAAAACTCTATGGTGAATACATCGATGCATCTGAAATAAAATTCAATAATCTCCCTTCAAAATTCGTAATTAAAACATCAGATGGAGGTAACGGAGACAATATTCTAATATGCCATGATAAAAGTAAACTTAAGATTAAAGAAACTATTTCCCTGATAAATAGATGGAGAGGGAAAAAAATAGAATTAATTGGGAGAGAATGGGCCTATAAAGGCTGTAAGCAATCAAAAATTCTAATAGAAGAATATCTTGAAAAAGAAGATAAGTCAGAATTAGAAGACTATAAATTTTTTTGCTTTAATGGAGATGTAAAATATTGTCAACTAATTTCTAATCGATTTACTGATGAAAAAATTGATTTTTATAATGTTAACTGGGAAAAATTAGAGGGCGTTGTAGGACTTAATCCCATTGTTCAGAATTCAAATATTAATCATCCACGTCCTAAAAATTATGAGCAAATGGTTGAAATTGCAAAAACATTATCACAATCATTTCCATTTGTTCGAGTTGATATGTATAATATAAATGGACGTATTGTATTTGGTGAATTAACATTTTATCCTAGTAGTGGATATGGACGTTTCAAACCTGATTCTTTCGATTTTGAATTAGGCAGTCTATTTGCAAATAGTATTGCTAACAATAACCAATTTATAACCAGCAAATGACAATCTCTGTTTTAATCTCAGTCTATCATTCAGAGAATGCTGAGTTCCTTGATTTCGCATTAAAGAGTGTATGGACAGACCAAACACGCAAACCTGAGCAAATTGTATTAATTGAAGACGGATTACTTGGAGATAAACTTCAAAATGTAATCAATAAATGGAAAATAACATTAGGCGAAAAACTAACTCTCGTTAGAAATGAAACAAATATTGGATTAACGAAATCGCTTAATAAAGGAATAAAAGTAACGACAGGAGATTACATCGCTCGCATGGATAGTGATGACATATCAATGCCTAATCGTTTAAAGCTACAAGCCGAATATCTTGATTCCCATCCTGATATCATGGTTGTTGGTGGAAGTCTTCAGGAATTTGATTCTGAAAATGAAAATTTAAATGTACGCGAATATCCTCAGATAAACGAAGAAGTCCTTAACTATATTCATAAAGCGTCCCCTTTAGCCCATCCTACGGTAATGATGCGACGAGAAATTTTTGATAATGGCTTAAAATATGACGAACGCTACCGTACAAGTCAAGATATCGCGTTATGGTTTGACGTATTAGCAAAAGGTTATAAGATTGCAAATCTTAAAGAAATAACTATAAAATTCCGCCGTGATGACAGTGTATTTCGTCGACGTAGCCGAGATAAAGCAAATAATGAATTAAAAATATATATGGCAGGAATTTATCGGCTGTTTGGTCCTTTTACTATACGTTATTTCTACCCAATTGCCCGCTATATTTTCCGTATGATGCCAGTAGGTCTGATTAAGGCAATTTATAGCAGTTCCATTAGAACTAAATTTTTACAAAATAAATCAAATTGACATAAATCCCAGGTGCTGCAAAAATCTAAATTTTAATAATCTAATTTCAGGAGTAACTTGGATAAATGTAATTTGATTTCCAATGAACGCAAGATAGAATTCAATCATATTCGTAAGATAATTTTAAAATTATCTCGTATTATCCCAAACAAAGAATATCCCTTCTATCATAGACATTTAAATCTCAAAGAGTATCCATATTTTAACAAGTAAACGTATCATGAAAGGAATCGTCCTTGCCGGAGGATCGGGTACACGGCTTTATCCGATCACCAAGGGAGTTTCGAAGCAGATGCTCCCAATCTATGACAAACCGATGGTCTATTACCCTATCTCGA
>JAAVCM010000028.1 GCA_014802345.1 Bacteroides sp. | reverse complement strand
GAATACAGTTCTTTTAGGGATAGCAGCAAGCCTGTTATTGCTTCGTCTCTCGGCGTTGCTTCCGGCCACAGTCATTATGTTGTGTGCCGTCTGGGGTATAGCTGTCACGGCATTCAATGTGGCACTTCAGGCAGAAATCATAAACTATTCGCCGCAGAATGCCACCTCCATCTCAATGTCTATTTTCTCTGGCATCTTCAACCTGGGGATAGGATGTGGCACATTGTTGGGCGGCTATGTATGCACCTATCTTTCCATAGACAAAATTGGTTATGTAGGAGGAGGATTAGCGGTAATGGCTTTCGTGTATTGGTATATGAGGGTNAAAAAGCTCCTACGAGCCAAAACAGATTAAGTGTACTTAAGAATTGAAGAAAACTATGGAGAATCAAAAAATTAGCTATAGGCACGTTTGCATTAGGTGTTGCAGAATTTGGCATGAAGGTAATTTGAGAAATGTAGCAAAAGGTATCGGGGTATCGATTGTTAAAGCGAGCAATTTTATATTTCTATAATGACAGAGGTCACATCTTGTCTACTGATTTTATCATTCAGCAAACAAAAATATGCAACGATATTTCCTTNGTCTTCAAGGATAAAGGATGTCGCAATCCGTTTGTCAAGAAGTAGTGAAATAAGGACACGCCACTCCTTTTCATATTTTCTGTCCGTAATAATAGGTATTCCATGTATCCTTGGCGTAGCCGTCGCGCAGGACCTTGAAACTCCCGGGAGAGGCTCCGGCGAGCTTCACGCCATCAAAATAAACATTCCATGTGTCTTTGGCGTAGCCATCGCGTAGGACCTTGAAACTATTGGATGAGGCATCGGATATTTTACGTCCATCATAATACACGTTCCATGTATCCTTGGCATACCAGTCGGAAAGTACACGGAAACTGTTGGACGACGCACCTTCTATCTTAACTCCGTTATAGTACACGTTCCANGTATCCTTGGCATAGCCGTAGCCCAGAACCTTGAAAGAATTGCTTGACGCGTCACTCATCTTTCTTCCGCAATAGTANACATTCCAAGTGTCCTTGGCATAACCGTCACGGAGAATGGTAAAACTCATTGCAGAAGCCCCGTCCATCTCCTTGCCACCAAAAAACACCTTACCGTCTGCAACAAGGTAAGGTGAGCCGTGATGATGACCTCGCCGCTCGTAGCTGTCGTCAGGTTGNCTGTNTCCGTCGTGACGATTCTGTGCGGAANCAAGNCCGCCNACGAGACTGAAAACAATCACCAATAAACATACTATCCTTTTCATAAGCACTGTTTTTCAATTTAGACGAAAGTCACACTAAAAGGTTTATTCCACAATGCCACNAAATACCATGTCACAACCCAATGGCAACTAAAAGCCCATATCGTTTTTTCCTATTCATAAAATAAATTAGTAATTTTGCAGTGGAGAGGGGAATCACTTGTCTCCGACACTATCAACACCACTCAATGTACTATATAAGCAAACGTTTTGAACTTGCAGGCTGTCATCGCCTGAACCTTTCCTACGAGAGNAAATGCTCCCGTCTTCACGGCCACAACTGGATTGTCACCGTCCACTGCCGCGCTAAGGAACTGAACGCCGACGGCATGGTGGTTGATTTCAGCCACATAAAGGAACGCATCACCTCCTATCTCGACCACGGCAATTTCAACGAACTCCTCCCCTTCAACCCGACGGCCGAGAACATAGCCCGATGGATCTGNGAACAGACCCCTAACTGCTACCGCGTGGATGTTCAGGAAAGCGAAGGGAACACCGCAAGCTATGAGGTCGACTGAGGGCTGAAAGATAAAAAACGACCATAAACCGACCACACTTTCCGACCATGAGCTATCGCGTCAACGAAATCTTCTATTCGCTTCAAGGCGAAGGCTACTTCACGGGNACTCCCGCCGTGTTCCTGCGGTTCAGCGGCTGCAATCTGCGCTGCGGGTTCTGCGACACGCGCCATGAGAACCATACACTGATGACTCCCCCAGAAATAATAGGGAGACTGAAATCGTATCCCTCACGCCACATCATCATCACCGGAGGCGAACCCTCGCTGCAACTTGACCAGATTCTCGTAGATCTCCTCCACGACGAAGGCTATTTCATACAGATTGAAACAAACGGTACCCACCCCCTCCCCGAAGGTATCGACTGGGTGACCTGCTCCCCAAAAGGTGACGGCAAAGGAGAGTATGAGGTCAGATTGCGTTCTGTCGATGAGCTTAAAATAGTCTACGAAGGTCAGGACGTAGAAACCATCGCCGCATCAATACCNGCNATGCANTATTTTCTTCANCCGTGCAGCTCNCCGCGCTACGAGGGTGGTTCGAATACTNCCGATACTGTCAATTACATCCTCGCCCATCCNCATTGGCGNCTNTCNCTCCAGACCCACAAACTTATTGACATCCAATAAGCCCGGCCTACACAATCAGCGTCTGTCGGGAACATAGCTGTCGCCCCAGCCATAGTCTATTTCGAAAAGCAACGGTCTGAGATTGGTTGCCTCAACCTGATTCAGAGTGATGACACCGTCACTGACTTTTATCCTCCGCGAATACCTGTCGGCATCCGCCCCCGAGATCTCAGCCTCCAATTGGAATTTCAGCTTGATCCTTCCCGGCTTTGACTTCAACGAAGGCGTAAACTCCACCACNTCCACATAGCCGTCGCTGACATCGGTTGAATTCAGAATCATGCGCTTCCCTTTCATAGCGGGCGTCATAGCATCATTAGCAAAAATCTTGCTGCACAGCGGCATATAGGCCAACTGAACGGTCACGACATCACCCATCCCGCCGGACCATTCCTTTATGGGATTATCTTCCTCGAGTTCAAATCCGGTAATAGGATAGTGTCTGCCGATTTCCGGCAGCGAATCAAGAACCATCAGCATGGAGATCCACGTCTTCTCCCCTTTAGTCTGAAAATCCGGCGAAAGTTCAAAAGTAAGATAAAAGCAACTGTCCGANAGCATATATTGCGAAGTTTTCGGGCGAAATTCCGGAATCTCATCCTTCTTGTAAACACATTTTTCACCTTCAATCTTCATTTCCGCCCTGTAAGCCGGTTTGAGCCTGTTGCCCATCGCCGCAATCGAAGGACCTTTGAGAGTCAGCATCACAGTATCTGCGCCGACATCCATACTCTTAACCCAAAGCCGGCTTATACGGCCTATTTCCTGCGCACAAAGCACCTTTCCCGAATTCACACATACCGTCACCTTATCCTTAAACGGAGGTCCTCCGGGATTCAGATATGCCGACTTATCCTGCGCTACCGCTACAAGGCCTAAAAGCAGCATNAAAATATAACTGATTCCGCACTTCATAATCTAACCTTATCTGGTGTANCGGGGAAGACTATCAATCTTCCCGATACAGTTGTCTTATGCAGGCAAAGATACAACTAAATTCNATAATACCGAACCATTTTTGTCACGTCATCANATTTCTAACCGACAAAACAATATTACAAAATTTATTTTTANTACCTTTGCAAAAAGAATATCCNATGTTTAAGGCATTACAGATTAAAAATTTCCGTGGAATTAAGTCTGCTGAGATTAATGGATTGGCTCAGATCAACCTATTTTTCGGCAAGAANAATTGTGGGAAATCAACAGTCCTCGAAGCTTTATTCCTTATAACCGGTCAGTCAAACCCGGTGTTGCCAATNTCGATAAACTCAATGAGAAACTACATGAGATTCTCGGAAGATGATCTCAATATTGAATTTTACAACCTCAACCCTGAAAATACAATTTTCATTTCGGCACAAGGCGACGAAGACCGTTGGTTAGAAATCTCACAGATAAAATCTCACAGTAAAACCGTCAATCTGGAATCACTGACNAATGGANNGTCTGATAGTGCNGCAAAAAACTATGGTTTAAAACTTAACTATTCAATCGGCAAAAAAGATAATAAATACAGTTCAGAATTCATCCTGAAAGAAGGCGATCCCGACAACGGAAAAGTATCTGTAGACAAACGATATAAAGAATCTCTTTTCTCCCAGTATATCACGTCATCTTCCCAACAAACATCCCTCAACGATGAATTTGCAAGGATAGTCGCNAACAAACAAGAATCGCACATCCTGACTGCATTACGCGAAATAGACCCATCAATNAATGACATACAGCTTGTCGGTAATGAAATTTTGGTCGATATCGGAGCTGAACAACGTCTTCCCATTAATATGACTGGTGACGGCCTCCGGAAAATACTGATGATCATAATTTCAATTTACCGCTGCCGGAATGGTATCCTGTTGATTGACGAAATTGACAATGGTTTTCATTTTTCAGCTATGGAAGTCCTGTGGAAAGCCATCCTGACTACTGCAAGAGACAACAATGTACAGCTTTTCGCATCTACCCATAATATTGATTCCTTAAAGGGATTGAACAATGTTCTTGATGAAGCGGCATACTCTTCCTATCAGAAAAAAGTCAGTGCTTTTAAACTTCTGAAAGATAAAAACGGGAAAGTGACTGGACTTAGATACGACTATCCAAGTTTCCAGTATTCCATTAACCAAGAATTGGAAATGAGATGATTAAAATATTCCTTGAATCAAAGAATTCATCAACGCCTGAATATGTTTTCATCAGTACTCTTTTGAGGTTCATGGGAGTTGACTCATCAATTTTCAATCTGATACCTGTAAATGGGAAAGACAGTCTGCATCTCTCAGCAAATCATTTTATTCAGAACACATTGGAAGGAGGCACAAACTTAATCATCTTTGATGCTGATTCTGCTGAAAACAATGGAGGCTATGAGCGGCGAAAGGATGAATTGAAGGAAGTTATCAGTCGATTAGGTATTGAGGCTGAGATATTTCTGTTTCCTGACGACGAACACGACGGCGATTTTGAAACAATGCTCGAAAGCGTTGCGCGAAAAGATCTCCATGAAGGATTTTTTGGATGTTTCAAGGACTATGAATATTGTCTCGGTGACCGTTACATCCATCCCAATAGAAAAGGTAAACTATATGCCTACATCACTTCCATGCGACTCAGTAACAGGCAACGTAGGAGCATCGGCTCGGGCAATTGGCTCTTCGAAAACAATGATTTCTGGAATCTTAATTCGCCCTCACTTGAACCGTTGAAGTCGTTTCTCAACAAAAATTTTATGCAAGACAATCAGTAAGTATCAATCGTGTCATGCGAACTCTGCTATATATAATAGTGCTGCTTGTCGTCACGGGGTGTTCCTATTCGGCTTCGCAGTTAGACCGTGGACTGGACGAGGCGGAAGCCCTGATGCAGAGCGACCCTTCGGCAGCTATGGCGAAGTTGAACGCCTACGATCTCGCTGAGTTCGACGATTCGGCTACCATGGCACGATGGGCGTTGCTATACTCGGAGGCTCTCGTCGCCAACAGACTCACTGCGCCGACAGACACGATTGTCAACATAGCCATCAATTACTACCACCGCCATAATCTCAGGGAGCAATATCAGCTTGCCACTGAATTGAAGGCATTACTGAAATCACCCAACGGTCAACCCGATGCCCTCGCCGAAGCGCTCTACATTCAGAAGGAGAAGGAATTTATAATCTACAAGGAGCGCGTCAAACGCCAGCAGGCATTTTTCATCGGAGCTATAATCTTCCTCATTGCGGCAACCGTCATCGTGTGGCAACGTCAGAGAATCCGAATCAAGGAGGCCGAAACCGCAACACTGATTGCCGAAGCCTCCACGCTTATGGACGGATTGTCGCGCAACGAATCCATCCGCTCCGAATTGCAGACTAAACTCAGCAGTCTGTTGAGTAAACGTTTCGACATAATCGACCAACTGTGTGAGACTTATTTTGAATTCCAAGGCACAAAGACCGAGCGCAGGGCGATAGTCGAAAAAGTGAAATCGCAAATTGACGGTCTGAAATCCGACTCGGGACTTTTCGCCGAGATGGAAAAGAGCGTCAACGACTGCCGCAACGGACTTCTTGAAAATCTGCGCGAGGAATGGCCGGCACTCAAACCCGATGACTACCGCCTCGCCGTCTATCTTGCCTGCAATCTATCCAACCGCTCAATGGCTCTGCTTCTTGGCGAGAGCATCGACGTGGTCTACAAACGTAAGTCCCGACTTAAAGCACGACTTTCCGCCTCCGAAACTCCCCACTCCGCCCAATTTCTGTCAATTTTCTGAGGTGACATCTCCCCCNGTCAGATTTTTACAAACTCACTCTATATAACATCCTGTAAATAAAAATATTACAAACGCGACGGTCAGACTGTTTTTTTGGACGTCGGCTCATCAGAGCCGTAACTTTGCCAAAAAATTTCTCTGATTTATGAAAAGAATATATCTGCCCGTCCTCATCCTCCTCGTCTCCACGGAAATTACCCACGCACAGACTGCGGAACCCACCGATTCAATCACAAGGGAATTGCAGGAAATCGTAGTCACCGCCCGTCAGCCCGCCACAAAACTCGTAGGCACGACGCTTGTCTCCACCATCGCAGGTAGCAACCTCCAGAACCTCGGTACCTGCCTTGACGTACTCGCACAACTGCCGATGATAAGCGTGAGTGACACCGACGTGTCGGTGGTCGGAAAAGGCACTCCCGAAATATATATCGACGGGCGCCCCATGCGTGATGCCGATGAACTCCGCCAACTCCAATCGACAAATATCCGAAAGGTCGAACTGCTGACCGCTCCGGGGGCAATGTATGGCAACGACACGAGAGCCGTCCTTAAAATAACCACCCGACGGAATTTCATCAACGGACTTTCACTGAGTGAACGAGCGGAGGTGACCGTCCGACGCAAGGTCTCGGCAAACGACCTCCTCGACCTGAATTACAGGACAGGCAAATGGGATCTGTTTGCGACAGCGACAGTGGCTCACAACAACAGCCTGATTAAAGGGACAACCATCAATTCCCTCATGTATGAAGGGAAAAAGACCGTCGTCGGCAGTTCGCAGCACAATGTCTATCCGACTACCAACGGAACCGTCAAAGGGGGATTCAATTTTGCCGACGGAGCGCAGTCATTCGGCGCATACTACCGCTTCAACCCTGAACGCGGCGATTTCACAAACACAGGATATGAATGGCTCAATGANGAGCCACACATCCGCAGGGACATCAACCGGGAACTCCATTCCCACAGTCACCTCGTCTCGACATACTATGACAACACTTTCGGTGGAATCTACAATCTTCATTTCGACGGCAATTTCCGAAGCGCACTCTCGAAAAGCGCACTTTCTACCTCCTACCCTGACTCCGAATCCTCTGACGTAAATTCAAACGACAGACGTAACTCCACACTTTGGGCGGGAAAACTCTATCTCACCTTTCCTTTATGGCACGGCAGTTTCACCGTCGGAACTCAGGACTCCTACACCCACACCACTCTGGACTATCTGATGCACAATCCTGAAATCGGGGAATACATTCCCTCGTCACTCACCGACGCACGTCAGACCTCTCTCGCCGCCTTNGCGTCATGGAGCCGCAGTTTCGGCCGACTCGACCTTTCGGCAGGAGTACGCTACGAGTATCTCGACTATGATTTCACCGTCGACGGAAAGAAGGACACCGACGTGAGCCGCACCGACCATCTGCTGACACCCGACCTGTCACTAAGCTGGACTTTCAACGAACAGTCGCAGGCAAGCCTCAGCTACCGTCTGACCACCGTCAAACCTCCCTACTCCCAACTGACAAGGAGTCTCGGTTACGTCGGAAAACATGAAATCGAAGGTGGTAATCCGGCTCTGCGCGACGAGCGTATGCACGACATACAGTTCTTCGGGATGCTCAACGGATTCATGCTGCAAGCCGACTTCACGCGGAGCATCGACACCTACGCTTTCGTCAAAAGACTCTATCCCGCCGACAATCTCCAACTGATAATGCAACCGATAAACCTCGATGTCTCCGCTCTTGACATATATTTCATCTGGAGCGGAAACATCCGGGCATGGTCACCCAATTTCACTATCGGTGCGCACAAACAGTGGCTCAGACTTGACGGNACGACCTACGACCGCCCGATTTTCTCCTACTACCTCGAAAATCTCTTCACCCTACCCTACGGCTACCAACTTACACTCAACATTCACGGACAGAGCCGGGGCGATATGCACACCAACCGTTTCGGGACGACACTGCTATCGACAGACGCATCCGTCAGCAAATCGTTCCTGAACAAATCGCTGACGGTAAAACTCTCCGCAACCGACATCTTCAACACGGCAAATAATGACTGGACCATGAACACCTACGGCATATTNGTCGACAAACGCCAGTCCTACGACCGCCGAGGCATCTCGCTTGCCGTCACCTACCGTTTCCAACCCCGCCAGAGCAAATATAAAGGCAAAAACGCCTCTGAAAGCGAAATGAACCGACTTTGAATTTAAGCAGTTGGCCGATTTTTTACTACCTTTGCACCGAAATATTCTGAATATTTGATGCAACAACTTTCTATGAAATTCAATAAACCGTTCATCGTAACCGCACTCGCAGGACTGCTGCTATTCAGCTCCTGTTCAGGGAGCAAGGAGAGCGACCATCTCATCCTCCTCCACACCAACGACACCCATTCGGCCATCGACCCTGACCGCCACGGCATGGGGGGCATAGCACGCCGCAAGGTGCTAATCGACAGTGTGCGCGGAGTGCATGAGAATGTTATGCTGATTGACGCGGGCGATGCTGTCCAAGGTTCGCTCTACTACACTCTCTTCGGCGGNGAAGTNGAACGCAAGATGATGAATGTCCTCGGCTACGACATCCAGATTCTCGGNAACCATGAGTTTGACAAAGGNATGGAGCAGCTTGCCAAGGAGTGGCGTCAGCTTAATGCCGACCGCCTCAGCACCAACTATGACTTCACCGGCAGTACGCTCGAAGGGCTGTTTGTCCCCGCCGTGGTGCGCGCTGTGGGCGACAAGACGGTAGGGTTCATCGGAATAAATCTCGACCCCGCCGGTATAGTCATCGAGGACAACTACAAAGGCGTGAAGTACATCGACGGACTGAAAGCAGCCAACGAACAGGCAGCCAAGCTCAAAGCCGACGGTGCCGACATGATTATCGCNGTGACCCACATCGGCTACGAAAACGAGCCGGGTTACAGCGACATGGATATAGCCCGCAATTCGCATGACATTGACGTAATCATCGGCGGACACTCCCACACCGTCATTGACCCCGCCGACCGGCGCAGCGGTGTCCCGACATGGAGGGTAGCCAATGCCGACGGTGACACCATCGTCGTGATGCAGACCGGGTCAAGCGGTGTGAACCTCGGCGAAATTGACATTGACCTTAAAACGAAGCAGGTCAGCGCACGCCTGATACCGGTCGACAGCCGTCTTGACGACCGCGTAAGTTCGGAAATCGAGGCAATGATCGAACCCTACCGCCGACAGGTGGCTGAGATGCGCTCGAAAGAAATCGGCCATTCTCCCTACGAATTCGAGCGCAAGTCGCCCGAGATGGTCAACCTTATGAGCGATTTCGTGCGTATCCGTGGAGCCGAACTCTGCGGCAAGCCTGTCGACCTCTCCATTATGAACAAGGGCGGCATCCGCAACAGCCTCACGGAAGGTACAATCACAAAAGGCGAAATCATCGACATACTCCCCTTCGACAATTCAATCGTCGTGATGGACATAAAGGGGCGTGACCTTCTGGACAACATTGCAGTCATGGCGGCTCAGGACGGTCAGGGTGTCAGCAGCAACGTAGAAGTGCTTTTCGACCCATCGACCAAAGCAGTCAACAGCGCGACAATCGACGGAAAACCCATCAACCCCGATAAGACTTACCGTCTGGCGACCATCGACTATCTCGCCGCAGGCAACGACTATATGGAACCCCTGACCAGAGGAACTATGATAGCACGCAGTCCGCAGGTGCTTTACGAAATATTGATTGACTATATTGCCGCCGGCAAGCTCGATCAGCTCCTTGCCACACCCGACCGCAACAGCCGTATGAGAAGTTTCTAATCGAGAGGCAACCAAACAAACATACTGACTTATGAACGCATGGGCAACCGTAGGCCTTCTCGTGGTCTCCAATATCTTTATGACATTCGCGTGGTACGGGCAGCTTAAACTGTCGGAAATGAAGGTCATCACCTCCAACACGCCTCTCTATATCGTGATTCTCATGTCGTGGCTGATAGCCCTGCTGGAATACTGCTTCATGGTTCCTGCCAACCGCTACGGCTTCATCGGGAACGGCGGTCATTTCTCACTGCTGCAACTCAAAGTGATGCAGGAAGTCATCTCGCTCCTTGTCTTCACGGTCTTTGCAATCCTCCTGTTCAAAGGCGAAAGCCTACATTGGAACCACTTCCTCGCCTTCGGACTCCTTATTGCCGCAGTCTATCTCGTTTTCATGGATTAATCCGACCGCCGAAACCGATATAAACGACAGTCTTATTCCACACTACTGAATTATTCCCACACCGATGTAGGGGCTGCACTGGCTCTACATCGGTGTTCTCTATCACGCTTTGTAGAGATTCATGCGGCAGTTGCGGCAGTCGAAATCGACACGCATACGCGTCGTGCCGCTGACAAGGGTGAGAGGTCCACGCCAATCCTTACCCGAGGGGTCTTTCAGACACTTTCCGAGTTCTCGCCGGAGGCAATAGCGGGTAGTCATCACAGGCACCTCAGCCGGATAGTCGGCAGGACGCGCTGTCTCGACAGCATCCGCAACATCCACTGCTCCATGCGAGGTGTAGAATTCACGGGCAAGACGATTAGCAACATTGTCGTGGGCTGTCAACCGGTTACAATATGGGAGCGGGACATCAAATCTTTCAGGCAGACGATAGCCGAAGCGGTAGGTAGCGCGGGCTGCCTTGTCAAGAGCCTCGACACACTCGCGGCGGAGTGCTGCAAGAGCCGAGGCGGGGATGAACACCGGACCTGCGAGGTCGACTATTCTGCCTGAACGATAGATGGTGCCGCCGAGTTTATCCAGTATCCGCCGACGCGGTCCCTCCTGAGGGGTGACAGCACTCTGCAACTCACCGACATCGGCGGTAACCGTCGCTGAACATCCGCGTGCATCGGTCATTTCAAGCGAAATGCGGCTGCTGCCGACAGTCATCAGTGCCATGTCGACCGATATTGTCCGTGAAGTCTTCGCCGTGCTTATAGAATCGTCGAATTCCTTGTCGCGGTTACGGTAAAGCGGAGTCCCGGGCGGAATCGACTGCGGAGTAGCGGGAAAAAGCCTGTTGCCCTCCACGCGGTTGAGCCTGAATCCCTGAAATATCCCTGCNGGAGTATAGTAACCGAGACCGTCGCCGTTGGCAAGCTCTGCATCAAGGCGTGCGGTGATGACCTTCGGGCGGCAGTCGGTCACAGTCCCGACTTTAAGTCCCGTGGCCTTCGGTGAAGAAAGAGAGGCCATACCCTTGGCGGGAGCCTTTCCGGTCAGAAAATAAGGAGTGAAACCCCGGTTGAAACTCTTGTCGAGCGACGGATTGAAACCGAGCCTTACATTTCCTGCCGACTGACGGACATANCGGCCAGCGCTCTCATCCACTATCNTGTCAAGCAGACGGCTGTAAGCCCCGACGGTGTTGCGGACATAGGCCTCGTCCTTCAACCGACCCTCTATCTTAAACGAACTGACACCGGCTCCGGCCATATCGCCGACCGACTGCGAGCGGTTGAGGTCGCGGAGCGAGAGGAGATGTTTACCCTTGACGAGCGGACGGCCATCAGCATCCACAAGGTCGAAAGGCAGACGGCATATCTGGGCACATTCGCCCCTGTTTGCGCTGCGCCCGGTCGATGCGAAACTTGCGCGGCAGTCACCGCTGTAACTCACGCATAGCGCGCCGTGGATGAAGGCTTCGAGAGCCGTACCCGGCACCGCTTCNTGGATTCCGGCGATTTCAGTCAGCGAGAGTTCACGCGCAAGCACGAGACGCGAGAATCCCACCGAAGCGAGAAAACGGGCCTTGGCAGCATCGCGTATGTCACACTGAGTGCTGGCGTGAAGCTCTATCGGAGGNATGTCCATGCGGAGTATTCCCATATCCTGCACGATAAGCGCATCCACTCCGACGCGGTAAAGCTCCAGAATCAGACGCTCGACCTCCGCCAGTTCGTCATCATAGATAATCGTGTTGACCGTCGCAAAAACCTTTGCGTTGAACTGATGGGCAAAGTCGACAACCCGCGCAATATCGGTGACTGAATTGGCGGCGGCATGACGCGCACCGTGGCTCGACGCGCCCATATAGACGGCATCGGCTCCGGCGGTGATGGCAGCCACAGCAATATCGGCGTTTCGCGCCGGCGCGAGGAGTTCGAGGGGGGTAGAGATAATCTTGCTCACAGAAATTTGCGCGACAAAAAGTTAAACAAAGTTAAAACAACAATAATACGATTAAACTTTTGGCAACTCGTCGTGTCAATAAGACATACAACGTAATAGAATTAGCTTTTTGATTATATGCTCTGCGCAAGCTCGGGAAGAGTGGCGCAGAGCTAAAATTTTTTTGACCTGACGGAATCAAGAGTATAACGTNNTNACCTTTGAAATTATTGCAGATGATTGCAAGGCACATTTATAGCGTATTTACNGAATATTTTTCGTATCTTCGCAGAATCATACTCACATTTTTTATTTCCAATAAGTAACCTCAACAAGCAATGAAAAAATTCTTTCTCGGTATCCTCGCTGTGGCGGCAGTCGCAGTGCTGATGGTTGCCTGTTCATCATCGAAAACCGGTGGTGACGACAGCGCAGACAGCGATTCGATCTACACCAACGTCAAACATCCCGAATGGTCGCGCAACGCCGTCATNTATGAAGTCAACGTGCGTCAGTTCACCGATTCCGGCACCATAACCGCCTTTGATGCCCAGCTTCCCCGCCTCAAAGACCTCGGAGTCGACATCCTCTGGTTCATGCCCGTCTACCCTATCAGCGAAAAGAACCGCAAGGGTGAACTCGGCAGCTACTATGCCGTGAAGGATTACAAGGCTTTCAATCCTGAATTCGGTACGCTCGACCAGTTCAAGGAGACCGTCCGCAAGGCTCACGAACTCGGCATGAAAGTAATACTCGACTGGGTTCCCAACCACTCCGGATGTGACAATGCTTGGGTCACTGAACACCCCGACTGGTATGCCCGCAACGANAAGGGCGAGATGTTCGGCCCCTACGACTGGACTGATGTCTACAAGTTCGACTATTCCAATCCCGAAATGCGTGCCGCAATGGTGGATGCCTTCAAATTCTGGCTCACCGAAGTNGGTGTCGACGGTTTCCGCTGCGACGTAGCGATGGAAGTCCCGGTTGANTTCTGGGATGAAACCCGCCCGCAGCTTCAAGCCGTGAANCCAGACCTTTTCATGCTTGCCGAAGCGAGTGTCCCCGCTTTGCAGAAAGATGGCTTTGACATGGGCTACAACTGGCCGATGAAAGACCTGTTCAGTGAAATCGCAGCCACCTCCGGTCAGTATTCGTTCAAGAACGAGAAAGGCGAAGTGCGCACCTTCCCTGTCCGTCACGCCGCCGACATCGACTCGCTCCTTGCTTCGCAGGCAGCCGAATATCCCCGCGACACTTATCTGATGAACATGGTGACCAACCACGACCTGAATTCATGGGAAGGTACCGAGTTTGACCGCCTCGGCAATCTCACCGATGCTTTTGCCGTCCTCTCCTATACCCTCCCGGGAATGCCGCTCATCTACACCGGTCAGGAAACCGGACTTAACCGCGCCCTTGAATTCTTTGTCAAGGACAAGGCTCCCCAATGGGAACCGCGCAACGAGTATTTTGAATTCTACAAGAAACTCAACAACCTCAAACACACTCAGGAAGCTCTCACGGCAGGTGAACAGGGAGGTGAAATGGTCCGCTACGCCACTGCAAGCCCCGACCTCTATGTATTCTCACGCTCAAAGGGCAACTCAACCGTCACTGTCCTCGTCAACCTCGGAGCCGAGGAGCAGCCGCTGACCTTCACCGCCGACGCTCCTGAAATCACCGCCGAGACCATAGACTTCTTCACCGGAACTCCCGCCACCCTCCCCACTTCGATGAAACCCGGCGACTACAAGGTCTTCGTCAAGAAATAATCCCGGCCTTAGAACTATAAACTTAGGAACAAACATAATCCCCCGGATGCCGGGCGTGCGCTTGCACTGCCCCTGCATCCGGGGTAAATTTTTTACACCACCACAGTGTTTTTTACCTCTCACAGCACTCTATATCCACAAAGAATCATACTTATAGGACAAAAATTTGTTATTAACGGCGCGATGTCGTAATTTTGTAAAGTTTTAGAATAACAATCATTCTCACCAACCCTATAACGAATGAAAAAGTTTTTCATCTCATTTCTTGCAACTCTCGCAGGTATATGGTTTTCGCTGCTGATTGCGACAATCGGCCTCATAGTTGTCATCGGTGCGGCAATGGCTTCGTCGGCCGGCTCGTCGACCGTCAACATCAAAGACAATTCAATCCTGCGCGTCGACCTCTCGGGCGCTATACTCGACCGCGAACCGAAGATTGACTTCATGAACGTGGTCAGAGGCGAGGAAAAAAACTATCAGATACTCTCCGACATCACAGGCTCGATCATCGCGGCAGCCGACGATGACCGCATCGACGGAATCCTGATTGAGTCGATGGGAGCTGCGGCCGGTGTCACCCAGCGTGCGGCCATTGTCGAAGCCCTCCGAAAATTCAAGGCAGCCGCCCCCGATAAATGGATTTATGCCTACGGCGATATGTACGAGCAAGGCGACTACTACATCGCCGCCTCCGCCGACAGCCTTTTCATAAATCCTATCGGACAGGTGGACATCCACGGACTCTCGGCCACGACACTCTTCTTCCATCAGCTTCTTGAAAAGGTAGGCGTGGATGTACAGGTGGTCAAGGTCGGCACATACAAGAGTGCTGTCGAGCCTTTCATCCTCGACAAGATGAGCGAACCCTCGCGCGAACAGCAGCAGCTCTATCTCAACAACATCTGGGAAGGAATCAGCACATCAATCGCCGAAGCGCGCGGAGTGGATGTGGCGAAGGTCAACGAATGGGCCGACAATTTCATCTTCACCAAGTCAACCGAAAGCTATATTGACGAAAAGGTGGTCGACGGTCTTCTCTACCGCCATGAGTTCGAGAGCCGTCTCGCCGACCTCACCGGCCGCGACAACGCAAAGGACCTCCGCTATGTTTCGACAGCCGACTATGCCAAATCAACTGACCTCAGCAAGGTGGGCAACGGCAAGGGTGCGAACATCGCCGTCCTCTATGCCTGTGGCGACATCACGGACGAAAGTGGCGACGGCATCGTGGCGACCGATATGGTCCCCGAGATTCTTGATCTTGCCGAGAATGATGACATCGACGCTCTCGTCATGTATGTCAACTCCCCCGGCGGAAGTGCCTTTGCTTCCGAACAAATCTGGGAAGCCCTCCAGCAGTTCAAGAAACTTACCGGCAAACCTTTCTATGTGTCGATGGGCGACTACGCTGCATCCGGCGGCTATTACATCAGTTGCGGCGCCGACAAGATTTTCGCACAGCCGGGGACACTCACAGGCTCCATCGGTATCTTCGGCATGATTCCCAATGCCCACCGTCTGCTCTCCGACAAACTCGGCATCAACACCGGCACAGTCAAGACCAACGCCAACGGCAATTTCCCCTCGCTGATGGAACCCATGACCCCGGCTCAGGCCGACGCTATGCAGGCATACGTCGAGCGTGGCTACGACCTCTTCACCCGTCGCTGTGCCGAGGGCCGTTCAATGAGTCAGGATTCAATCAAGATGATAGGCGAAGGACGCGTGTGGGACGGACGTGAGGCTCTGCGTCTCGGACTCGTCGACGAACTCGGCGGCCTCAACGATGCCATCGCAGCCATGGCCGCGCATCTCAACGTCGAAAGCTACACAATCTCCGCCTATCCCGACATCCGTCAGAAATGGTATGCCCCCCTCCTCGAAGCCGGCTCAGAGCTTAAAGCATCGTTTGTCCGCAGCGAACTCGGCGAGATGGCACCTGTCTACGATACCCTTGAACGCATCCGCACCATGTCGACCCTCCAATGCCGCATGGACTTCGTCGATGTCCGGCTCTAAGGCAAACTTCAAACCAGAACTGTAACACAACCATCATCAATTCCCGACATTGGCCCGTAGCAAACTCTTATCCATGCTTCTGCTCTATCCCATCTCGCGTCTGTACGGGATGGGGATTGCCCTGCGCAACAAGATGTTTGAGTACGGTATGCTGAAACAGCAGGAGTTTGACATCCCTCTCGTCGTCGTCGGCAATCTTGCCATGGGAGGCACGGGAAAGACTCCTCATGTCGAATACATCGTCCGCTCCTTCCTCGGACGCTACAACGTCGGAGTCCTGTCGCGCGGCTACAAACGGGCCACCAGAGGTTTCGTCCTTGCCACACCGCAGTCACGACCGGAGGACATCGGAGACGAGTCCTATCAGATCTACCGCAAGTTCGGCCCCGACATCACCGTGGCCGTCTGCGAGAAGCGTTCAGAAGGAATAAGGAAGATGCGCGAAATCAATCCGAAGCTCGACGTCATCATCCTCGACGATGCTTTCCAGCACCGCTACGTCAAACCGACGGCCTCGGTGATTCTCACCGAGTACAACCGCCCGGTGTTCCTCGACAAACTTCTCCCCTACGGCCGTCTGCGCGAACCGGCGAGGGCACTCAACCGTGCCGACATCGTGGTCGTGACCAAATGTCCTCCCGGCATGAAGGCGATGGACTATCGAATATTCGAGGAGAACCTGCAACTGTTCCCCTATCAGAAGCTCTATTTCTCGCGCTACAACTACGGACATCTCGTCCCCGTGTTCCCCGAAGCCGTCTCCAATATTCCCGCGCTCGGCTCCCAGCAGCCGGAGACGTCGCTCCTTGTAGTGACAGGCGTGGCCAATCCGAAGCCATTCGTGCGTTTCCTCCGCCGCCAAAAAGCCAAAGTGAAACTCAAACGCTTCAACGACCACCACAACTTCACCTCATCGGACATGGAGGAGATAACTCGTCTCTTTGACGACCTTACCGCCAAACGGAAGTTTATCGTGACTACCGAAAAGGATGCCGTCCGTATCCTCAACAATCCATATTTCCCCCACAGGCTCAAACCCTTCATCTTCTATGTGCCTATAAAGGTGGAATTCATCGACCGCGGCGAACCTGACTTCACGGTAGGGCTGGAAAAAACCATCCGTGACTCCCGGTTGTTTAAATCATAGTGGCCGAATCAACCGTTCCGCCTTACTACGCCGCGGTTTCTCCGGCGCAATTACGGACGAAGAATATCCGGCTCACCTCCACTTTAATCATCAATATCATACGAACCATGTTAGAACAAATCAAGCAGACTGCCGATTTCCTCCGCACAAAAGTGGACGAAATGCCTACAACAGCAATTATCCTCGGAACCGGTCTCGGCGCCCTCGTGGACCATATTGACGATAAGATTTATATCCCCTACTCTGAAATACCAAATTTCCCCGTCTCGACTGTCGAAGGTCACAGCGGCAACCTGATTTTCGGCAAACTTGGAGAGAAGCGTGTCATTGCCATGCAGGGACGCTTCCACTACTACGAAGGCTATGACATGAAGCAGGTGACTTTCCCCGTGCGCGTATTCAAAGCTCTCGGAGTCGACACCCTCTTTGTCAGCAACGCCTCGGGAGGCATGAACAAGGAATTTCAGGTTGGCGACGTGATGACCATCACCGACCACATCAACCTCTTCCCCGAGTCACCCCTCCGTGGAAAGAACTACAACGAACTCGGCACCCGCTTCCCCGCCATGACCAACGCCTATGACAAGAAACTGATGAAACTTGCCGACGAAATCGCAGCCGAAAAGGGCATCCGTCTGATGCACGGCGTGTATGTCGGCGTGACAGGCCCCACCTTCGAGACTCCCGCCGAATATGAATTCTACCGTATCATCGGCGGTGACTGCGTAGGTATGTCGACTGTCCCTGAGGTCATCGTCGCCAACCATGCCGGTATGCGTGTCTACGGTATCTCAGTCATCACCGACCTCGGCGGCAAGGATGTCACCCAAGTGCCGACCCACGAGGAAGTCCAGCAGGCAGCCCTCATCGCCCAGCCTAAATGTCTGGAAATAATGAAAGAACTTGTCAACCGCTCGTAAAATCATGGAAATATCCGAATTAGGTGAGTTCGGCCTCATCGACCGCCTCACCAAAGACCTCAAACCGGTCAATTCCTCGACAATAAAAGGTGTGGGCGACGACTGTGCNATCCTCCGCAACCGTGACACCGACATACTTGTCACCACCGACCTTCTCCTTGAAGGCGTGCATTTCGACCTCACCTACGTCCCCCTCAAACANCTCGGCTATAAGTCGGCAATCGTCAANTTCTCCGATGTCTACGCAATGAACGGCACGCCGAAACAGATTACCGTCTCGCTCGGCATCTCGAAACGCTTCACCGTGGAACATATCGAGGAACTTTTCGCCGGTATACGCCTCGCCTGTCAAATCTACGGCGTTGACCTCGTCGGCGGCGACACCACATCATCGCGTCAGGGACTCGTCATCTCAATCACCTGCATCGGCGAAGCTCCTGCCGATAAGGTCGTCACCCGCTCAGGCGCGAAGGACACAGACCTGATATGCGTTTCCGGCGACCTCGGCGCTGCCTACATGGGTCTGCAACTTCTCGAGCGCGAGAAAGTGGCCTCTGCCGGGCGTCCCGATTTCGTCCCACAGTTCCAAGGCAAGGAGTATCTCGTCGAGCGTCAGCTCAAACCCGAGGCGCGACGCGACATAATCGAGGAACTTGCCAAAGCCGGCATAGTCCCCACTTCCATGATGGATATAAGCGACGGACTAAGCTCNGAACTGCTCCATATCTGCAAGCAGAGCGACGTCGGCTGCCGGGTCTATGAGGACCGTATCCCCATCGACTATCAGACGGCGATTATGGCTGAGGAACTCGGCATGAATCTCGTCACTGCCGCGCTCAACGGCGGCGAGGACTACGAACTTCTGTTCACTGTACCTCTCCACTACCACGAGCAGATTGAAAAACTTCCCGGTGTGAAGCTCATCGGCCACATCACCAAACCNGACCTCGGCTGTGCGATGATTACCCGCGACGGCACTGAAATCCCTCTCCGCGCCCAAGGCTGGAACCCTCTTGCNGCCTCCGCCGGAAGCAACCCCGCTTGATTGACCGTACAAACATCATAACTGAAAAAACCAACGGCACGGACGACCCCAATCAANTCGTCCGTGCCGTTGATTTTTTCAGANTTTCCAGCCCGCATTTAAACTATTTTATAATTCCGGCGGTTAAACCTTTTGAACCCNNGCCGTTCAAACAGATATATGCAGCAGAGGTTCGAACTTCGACAGACATTCTGATTTCATCCACACCATTAACCAAACCGCAGAAATATGAACGGATTTTTACGCAACATATCCATAGCACTCCTTTGCGGAGCGCTCGCCGTTCCATCCATCTCAGCTCAGGGACGGCATGAAGGAGGAACCAACGGCGGCCGCGGCGGTCGGCTGGAGCACTCCAACGGACATAACCGCGGCAACCAATCGTCACATCAGTCTAACTCCGGCAACCGCGAGCGTCCCGCTCAAAACAACCGTCCGAACAACTCTCACAACAGTAACCATCAGCGTCCTTCGGGCAATCCAAGCGTAAACCGACCCTCGGGCAATTCAAATTCAGGTCGCCCCGCAATCAATACCGGTCATGGCAACAACAAGCAACCTGCCGTCAATACACCTTCACAGAACCGCCCGAATCAGGGAAACAATAATCGTCCCGGAATCAACAACGGCAATCAGAACCGACCGGGTATAAACAACAACGGAAATAACAAACCCGGCAACGGAAACAACGGCCACAATAAGCCCGGCAACATCGGCAACGAGCATCGCCCCGGCAACGGAAATGTAGGCAATAATCAACCTACCCCCTCCTACGGCACACGCCCCGCCATCGACAACCGTCCGAACAACGGCGGGAACGTCACGCCGAACCGTCCCGGACACAACGTCACTCCAAACCGGCCGGGCCACAACATAGCTCCCAACCGTCCCGGTACACCCGTCGGTCCGAACCGTCCGGGACTCGGCGTCGGCTCTCATCGTCCCGGACAGCCGGGGTTCCGTCCCGGAGTGTCGCACGCAGGTCCCCGCCCCCCTGTCTTGGCACCTCCGCATCGTCCTCACCGTCCGCCGATGATTCGTCCGCCGCATCGTCCGATGCCCCCTCGCGGATGGCGACCTGCACCGCGGCTCCCCCTCATCCGGGGTATTCTCGGCCTGACCTTCGGCACTGCAATCAATCTCTCGCTCGACCATCTGTTCAGTGCAGGATATAACGTCGACGGATATACCAACGATGTGGTCTATCTCCGCAACGTCTCGGCGATGAACTATATCTGGACGGATGCAGCCCTCTACTATGGCAATTCAGGACTTGATGCCTCGTCGTTCTACTACTCCACGCCGGGCTATGACCTCGCGCGCTACAACAATGTCTACAATTCGCTCGTGCAGACCTATGGACTGCCGGTAGCGACTTCAAATTCAATGAACGCACTGAGTGCGACATGGTTCGGAGGCAACAATGGCTACATCACCCTCTCTTTCGGCCAAAATAATATCGGCTCCGGACTCCGTTTCCTCACCACCCTGACATTCGGAATGTAACCCCCTTACAGAAATATTTGTAGGGACACCCGGGAAATGTTTGTAGGGACCGTTTGTAGGGACGCGCGGAAGCGCGTATGCCGGATAGAACTCATGCTCTATTTCATTTGGCATACGCGCTTCCGCGCGTCCCTACAAACCGTATCCGGCGTATAATATCCGGCGTATAATAGTGCTTTACTGGTGTGAAACCTTGTAGTAAAGCACGAGNGCGATTATAGTGTAGAGGATATTNGGAATCCACATTGCCACCATCGGNGACGTATAGCCCGAAACGGCAAATGTCGACGTGACNGTCATAAAAAGGATATAACTGAAACTCAATACGAGTCCTATGCCGATGTTGACNCCCATACCNCCCTTTATTTTACGCGACGAAAGCGACATCCCGATGACCGTCAGGATAAATGCCGCCGCAGTCATGGCATAGCGTTTCTGGTTCTCGATTTCAAACGACTTGATGTTTGCCACACCGCGCTCCTTCTGCCNGGAGATGTATTCGCGCAGAGCCGGAGATGTCATGGTCTCGTGGTCGTTCTTGGAAATGAGAAAGTCGCGCGGCTCTATCGGTATGATTGTGTCGAGGCGTGCGCCACGNCGTATTTTCTCACGCTGACCGTCGAAATCACGAATCATATAGTCNCGCACCACCCAGTGATGGAGTGTGTCCCAGCGGATGGTCTGCGCCGTCAGACGCGATANGAGCTTCTTGTCCTCAAATGATTCAAGCGAGAACTTATAGCCGGTCTTGCTTGTGTTGTCGTAGCGCGACATATAGGCTATCTCCCCCTTCGCCACCTGCAACTGGATATTCGTTCCGTAGTCCACGCGCTTGTTCTTGACGTANGTATTCGTGTAGTCGATTCGCTTCACGTTGGCGGGAGGNATGATGTAGGCACTGAGGACGTAGGTTGCTATCGCAATGACCGTAGCACTTATCATGTAGGGGCGCAGCAGACGCTGATAGCTCATTCCTGTCGACAGCATGGCTATGATTTCGGAATTGTCGGCGAGCTTCGACGTGAAGAAAATGACTGCAATGAACGTGAACAGCGGACTGAACTGATTGGCGAAATAAGGGAGGAAGTTGAGGAAGTAGTCAAACACCGTGGCCTTCAGCGGCGCTTTGAGAAAAGCGTCGAGCTTCTCGTTGATGTCAAACATGATTGTGATGGCCAGAATCAGGGCTATCGCAAAAATGTAGGTCCCGAGGAACTTCTTGATAATATACCAGTCGAGAATCTTCAAGGTGATGGCAGATGGTGTGGTGAGTTGGAATAATCAGTGTATCGTCACGAATGATTTCAGGTCAGAGACGGCGCGTGACCGCTTCAAGCATCTCGGTCTTCCACTGTTTGAAATCACCTTCGATGATGTGGCGGCGCGCCTCGTCGACAAGCCACAGATAGAAGGCGAGATTGTGGATGGACGCAATCTGCATTGCCAGAATCTCGTCGGCGATGAAAAGATGGCGGACGTAAGCCTTGGAGTAGACCTGATCGACGTAGGCCGGCCCGTCCTCCTGAAGCGGCGAGAAATCGTCGGCCCACTTCTTGTTGCGCATATTCATGGTGCCGTGGCGTGTAAAGAGCATACCGTTGCGGCCGTTGCGCGTAGGCATCACGCAATCCATCATGTCCACTCCACGGTCAATCGCTTCGAGGATATTGGCGGGTGTCCCGACTCCCATCAGGTAGCGGGGACGATCGGCAGGGAGGATGTCGTTGACAACCTCTATCATCTCATACATCACTTCGGCAGGTTCGCCGACGGCCAGACCGCCGATAGCGTTGCCGTCAGCCCCCAGATCGGCTATAAACTTGGCAGCCTCACGCCGCAGTCCGGGATAGGTGACACCCTGCACTATCGGGAAATATGCCTGCGAATAGCCATACTTTCCTTCGGTTTCCTTGTAGCGTTTCCATCCGCGCATGAGCCAGCGCTGGGTGAGGTCAAGTGACTTACGGGCGTATGAATAGTCAGCCGTTCCCGGAGGACACTCGTCGAGAGCCATCATGATGTCGGCACCTATCGAACGCTGGATGTCCACCACCTTCTCGGGAGTGAACAGATGCTTCGAGCCGTCGATATGTGAGCGGAACCACGCACCCTCCTCCGTCAGCTTACGGTTGGCTGAAAGCGAGAACACCTGAAAACCACCGCTGTCCGTGAGAATCGGACGGTCCCAGCCGTTGAACTTATGGAGGCCGCCGGCCTTCTCAAGAATCTCAATTCCGGGACGGAGATAGAGGTGATAGGTGTTGCCGAGTATTATCTGAGCCTTGACAGCCTCACGCAGCTCATGCTGATGGACAGCCTTGACGCTTCCCTGAGTGCCGACAGGCATAAAAATGGGTGTACGGATCTCTCCGTGGTCCGTAGTGATGACTCCGGCACGCGCTGCGCTGCCGGGCGCGGTTACTTCTAATTTGAAATCCATCTGTCAGTGTTCAGGGACGCACTTCATAGTAAGGTATATCGACGAGCTTCACGTCAAACACCAGTGTGGAGTATGGAGGAATCGAACCCGAGCCGGAAGCTCCATAGCCGAGCATATAGGGGATGATGATGCGTGCGCTGTCGCCGACACGCATATTCATCAGGGCGATTGTCCAGCCCTGAATGACTTCACCGGGCGTCGTGCGGAAGAGACTGTCGCCATAGGATGCAGTGTTCGTGAACGATGAGTCAAAAGGCACGTCATTGTAAAGACGGCCGATATATTTCACGTCCACAGTCGAAGTAAGCATCGGCGAGAGGTTGCCGACGGTCTTGCTGCGGTCATTGAGATAGCGCATCAGGATGCCGGCAGTGGGGTTCCACGCAGGATTGACAGACTGATAGACATTCACACCGTCCTCCATCATGAACTTCTGGTCATCGAAATAGGACACGTTGGCCTCGCGCCACTCCTTGTAGTCGTTCCAGTTGTTGTCATCGTTACACGAAGTCACGAAGACGGTCGCAATGACCGAAAGCATGACGGCAACGAAAAAAAATCTGAGTCTTGACATTGGTTAGTGTTTAGAATTTCACTTCGGGTGCGCGCTGGGCCGACTCGTCGGCCTTGAACTGAGGCTGCGACTCGAAACCGAACCATCCCGCATAGATGTTGGTTGGGAATTTTTTGATTGAAGTATTGTAGTCGGCTACGACCTGAGTGTAGCGTCCGCGGGCGGTTGCGATACGGTTTTCTGTTCCTTCAAGCTGAACCTGAAGGTCGCGGAAATTCTCGTTTGCTTTAAGGTCGGGATAAGCCTCGGTCACGGCAAGGAGCGATTTGAGTGCGCCCGACAGCTCATTTTGAGCAGTCTGAAACTTGGCGAGTGTCTCCTCGTTGAGATCATCGGCATTGATGTTGACCGACGTTGCGGCGGCACGCGCCTGAGTGACCTTCTCGAGTGTCTCGCTTTCGTGAGTGGCATAGCCCTTCACGGTAGCAACGAGATTGGGGATGAGGTCAGCGCGGCGCTGATACTGGTTCTGCACCTCGGCCCATGACTGTTCAACGCCCTGCTTCTTCTCGACGAGCGAGTTGTAGTTGCACGACGAAAGCATGGGGATCAGAAGGGTCAGGATAAGCAATAATTTAAAATTCTTCATTTTGCGGGGAGGGATTGTTGTTTTAGTGTGATTGACCCGGGGGAAGCGAAAGTTTAGTGTCGGATGCAGGGCCTACGCTTGCGCTGACCCTGCATCCGACGTGTGCCTCCGGGTGCAGAGGGATTTATCCGAGCTTGCGGAGAAGTGCGTTGAGCGACACTGCACCGTGGATGAGCTTATGGAGATCCTCGACCTTCACGCGCTTCTGCTCCATTGAGTCGCGTTCGCGGAGCGTGACGGTATTGTCCTCGAGAGTCTGATGGTCGACGGTGATGCAGAAGGGTGTACCGATTGCATCCTGACGGCGGTAACGCTTGCCGATGGAGTCCTTCTCCTCATAGTGGGTAGAGAAGTCAAATTTGAGTTCGTTGACAATCTCACGAGCCTTGTCAGGCAGACCATCCTTGCGGACGAGGGGCATGACGGCACACTTCACGGGAGCGAGGGCTGCCGGGAGATGAAGCACGACGCGCTTCTCGCCGCCTTCAAGCTCCTGCTCCTCGTAGGATGAGCAAAGGACACTGAGGAACATACGGTCGACACCGATAGAGGTCTCGATGACGTAGGGGGTGTAGCTCTCGTTGAGCTCAGGGTCGAAATACTGAATCTTCTTGCCCGAGAACTTCTCGTGCTGCGAGAGGTCAAAATTGGTGCGTGAGTGGATGCCCTCTACTTCCTTGAAGCCGAAAGGCATCTGGAATTCGATGTCGGTAGCGGCGTTGGCATAGTGGGCGAGCTTCTCGTGGTCGTGGTAGCGATACTTCTCGTCGCCGAGACCGAGAGCCTTGTGCCAGCGCAGACGGAATTCCTTCCAACGGTTGAACCACTCCATTTCAGAGCCGGGACGCACGAAGAACTGCATCTCCATCTGCTCGAACTCGCGCATACGGAAGATGAACTGACGGGCGACGATTTCGTTGCGGAACGCCTTGCCTATCTGTGCGATGCCGAAGGGAATACGCATACGACCGGTCTTCTGGACGTTGAGATAGTTGACGAAGATACCCTGTGCGGTCTCGGGACGGAGATAGACGGTCATCGCGCCGTCGGCGGTCGAACCCATCTCGGTCTTGAACATGAGGTTGAACTGGCGGACCTCCGTCCAGTTCTTGGTGCCTGAAATCGGGCAGACAATCTCCTCGTCGACGATGATCTGACGGAGTTCATCGAGGTTGTTGTCGTTCATCGCCTTTGCGAAACGCTCGTGGAGTGCGTCGCGCTTCGCGGTGTGTTCGAGCACACGGGGGTTGGTCTGACGGAACATTGCCTCGTCGAAGCTCTCGCCGAAACGCTTGGCAGCCTTGGCTACTTCCTTCTCGATTTTCTCCTCGATTTTTGCAATCTGTTCCTCGATGAGGACGTCGGCACGGTAACGCTTCTTCGAATCCTTGTTGTCAATCAGGGGATCGTTGAACGCATCGACGTGACCCGAAGCCTTCCAGATGGTGGGGTGCATGAAGATGGCGGAGTCGATGCCCACGATGTTCTCGTGGAGGAGGGTCATCGAATCCCACCAGTAACGCTTGATGTTGTTCTTGAGCTCCACGCCGTTCTGACCGTAGTCATAGACGGCCGAGAGGCCATCGTAAATCTCGCTTGATTGAAACACGAAGCCATACTCCTTGGCATGGCTTACTATTTTCTTGAAAACGTCGTCTTGTGTTGCCATTTTCGGTTATGTGATGGAAGTGATTATGTTACTTATTTTGCGGATAATTTCGTAATTACAAGTTGCAAAGGTAATAAAAAAATCCGAATTGCACCATCCTTCACCCACCTCTCGCCCCAAAGCTATGGAAAATTAACAAAAACAACCATCCTTTTTTGGCTAACCGAAAAATTATCCCTACCTTGCAGACGGATTCTTAATCATCATCATACTTACGGCAAAGTGGCAAGAAAAGTAATAAAATCTGAAAATGAGATCCATTATTTTCATTTTCATGGGGAGAAAGCCGCAAGGGAAATCGTGGTGAAGGCTGACGGGAGCGTCATACATCTCTCGACCGACCATCCACGCAAGGATGGATACGAACTCTTCTCCGGCGTATTCGGCGACATCAACTGGCACGGATACGATTTTTAGACCGCGATAAATTTAATGAACAGTGGGAGAAACAATAAGATGATACTATGTTATGAAAAGATATTATGGATGCCTCGTGAATGCTTATGACAACAGGGTAGGTCATTTTCAATATCCTAAGGACTACGTTGCTCCAACAAATATGGAGGAGGCACTTATTATGATGGATAGAGGTGAAAAACTCACATTGACCGATGGGCCTTTCCCTGATTACGCTTTGGGTTGCTTTACAGAGATAATATCCCAAGATTTGAAAGATCTATTTGACCGCTATGAGGATAGCAAACATATTGAATACTTACCGGTTTTGACAACAAGTGCAGAATACGGTGATCGGATGTACTATATTCCGAAGCTTCCACATGAAAGAAATATCATTAATTTAGAAGAGTCAAAGTATCTCGAAGCACAAGATATTGATGGCCATCATTTTGATCTTCAGGTATTAGTGCCATGTTTCTATTACGATAAAGTCAAATATAAGGATATATTTACGACACGGCCTTATGGCTTCATTGATATTGTCGTTTCATCGAGAGTCATGAATTCAATCCGTAAGGAAAAATTTAATAAAGGATTGTCGTTTGCCCCATTCTATGCGAAATAAATAGGCTGATAGCAATATGGCAAAACGAACAGTAACACGCATAGGTGATATATTCTGTGCGGAGATTGACAATGAGTATAAGTGCTACTTCCAGTATGTCGGGAAAGACTCCTTTATGCTCGGGGGGCATTGATAAGGGCTTTCAGGAAAAGATACCCGCTTGATGCCAATCCTGACATGATGGAGATTATAAATGATGAGATCGCTTTCCACACCATCACTTTCATTCAGGTTGGCACAAAATTAGGGGCTTGGTACAAGGTGGGAAAAGCTCCCATATTATATCAGGAATATCTGAATGATATAATATTTGGAGATCCACGTCATTTTTTAGAAGATAAGGAGACTTTCGTGGACTACAAGGTAAATCCATTCGAGCATTGGTTTGTCAGAACTTTCAATACCGAATTTGAAGATATCGGGCAATTACCGGAATACCTGAAGGGTTGTATCGAGTGGGATGGAGTACATCCTTACAAAGCCATAATCACCCGTATGAAATATGGCTATTTTATCGATACGACATTCTTCTATGCCGTGGTTAAACGAGTACCATGGCCTGAAGTAGACAGCTTTACAGTNTTNGACATTACNAAAGAAGAAGCCTATNCGCATATAGATTATTTCCATGTCTACGGCAACGAGGCAAAAAAGGTAATAAAATCTGAAAATGAGATCCATTATTTTCATTTTCATGGAGAGAAAGCCGNAAGGGAAGTCGTGGTAAAGGCTGACGGGAGTNTCATACATCTCTCGACCGACCATCCACNCAAAGATGGNTATGAACTCTTTTCCGGNNTATTCGGCGACATCAACTGGCACGCATACGATTTTTTAGACCGCGATACATTTGATGANCAGTGGGAGAAACAAGNGCGAGAAATCAAAAATTTTCTTAACAGATTCGTTGAAATTGCTAAAAATTGCTTATATTTGCAAAAATTTATGCAATAACGATGAAATCCAATATATTCCCGCTTACCATTCTACTCACCGTCGCTACATGGTTCGGCCTGCTTGCCGCCTGCACAAGCGTCGACGACCATACGCCGATAGTCACTGTCAGCATCGAGCCTCAGAAATATCTGCTTGAACAGATTACGGGCGACCGTGTAGAGGTGCGTACGCTGATAGCCAACGGTGCTAATCCTGAGACTTTCGACCCCTCGGTCAACCACATAATGAACCTCACAAAGTCGATCGGTTTCCTCCGNATGGGCAACATCGGCTTCGAGGCGGCGATACTCGACAAGGTGCATAGCGAACATCCCGACCTACCCATCTTCAACACATCGATAGGCGTCATCCCCGTCACCGGCACTCACAGCCACGACGGAGTGACCCACAACGTCATTGACCCCCATACATGGACCTCGGTCAAGAACGTAAAGGTCATNGCTAAAAATATGCTCAACGCAATGACCGAAATCGATCCGAAAAACAGCAGCTACTACCGAANGAACTACGAGAGGTTCGCCCAGCATCTCGACTCGCTCGACTCGGCAATCACCGCCAAACTCGCACCCCACAAGGGGGAGGGTTTCATGGTGTGGCACCCCTCACTCAGCTATTTCGCGCGCGACTATGGACTCGAGCAGATTCCCGCCGGAAATGCCGACAACAAGGAGGTCGCACTGGTGACAATGAAGGAAGTAATCGACCATGCCGCCGAGCATAACGTCAAGGTGTTCTTCTATCAGAAAGACCTTGACAGCCGTCAGGCCGAAATCCTCGGCGACCAGCTCGACCTCCGGAAAGTCAACATCAATCCCCTCGCCTACAAGTGGGAGGAGGAAATCACCGCCATCGCCGACGCGATAGCCGCCACNGACGACAATGACACCAAGGAGGGTAAAAATGACTGACGGACGAACCGACAATACCATAATAGCCCTGCGCCACATCACTAAACGCTGGGAACACAAGACGGTGCTGAGCGACATNAATTTCGATGTGCGCCGTGGCGACTTCGTCGCCATAACCGGGCCTAACGGGGGNGGGAAGACCACCCTCTTGCGCATAATCCTGCGTCTGCTCAAACCGACTGAGGGGACGGTCACCTATCTCCACGACGGCGAGGAGGTCAGCGANCTGTCCATCGGCTATCTGCCACAGAANAACCTAATCGACTCGCGCTTCCCCATCAACGTNGCCGAGGTGATAGCCTCGGGACTCATCGGCGAGAAGCTGCCGAAGGAGGANGTACGCGCNCGGGTCGAGGAGACCACGCGCCTCATGGGGCTTGAATCACACGCCGATGCAAGTATCGGCAATCTGTCGGGAGGACAATTGCAGCGTGCGCTCCTCGGGCGTGCCATCATATCGCGTCCGAAGCTCCTTGTGCTTGACGAGCCTCTGAGCTATGTCGACAAGCGGTTTGAACACTACATCTACGACCTCGTGGCGGAACTCGCCAAGACGACCACCCTGCTGCTCGTGTCACACGAGATGTCGACNATCGCGGGAATGGNAAACCGACANCTAATCATTGACCATACGCTGACTGAGTGTCATTCGCCCCACCATCATGTCCACTACGAATGTGACTGCGAGTGATNTGCTGAGACTTATGGTCTATATAGCCGTGGGTAGCGGACTGGGAGGAGTGATGCGCTTTCTCGTCAGCCGCTGGATTACAGACGCATCGGGGACGACGCTCTTTCCGTGGGGGACATTTGCGGTAAACGTCATCGGCTGCCTCCTCATCGGGCTTATCTANGGTATTGCCGACCGTGGATGCGACCTCTCGCCGGAGATGAAGGCTTTTCTTACGGTCGGGCTCTGCGGAGGATTCACCACATTTTCNACCTTTGTCCACGAGAATTATCTCCTGTTCAATTCATCCAACTTCCTGACAGTCGCCCTATATGCCGGAGCGAGTTTCACCCTCGGACTCCTTGCAGCCTACGCAGGACATTGGCTGGCGCGGATTATTTNTCCGGCTATACTGTAGGGACGCGCCGTGGCGCGTATGNCAAACAGANTCCATACTCTATTNCATCCGGCATACGNGCCACGGCGCGTCCCTACAAANATTAATTTCCGTCNAATATTGAACGCGAATTACTGCTTGGCNNNGTCGGGATTATANTGTAGGGACGCGCCGTGGCGCGTATGCCANACAGAGTCCATACTCTATTTCATCCGGCATGCGCGCCACGGCGCGTCCCTACAAACATTAATTTCCGTCGAATACTGACGGGAATTACTGCTTGGCTGTGTCGGGATTCATGTGGAGGGTGTGACCCATGCGCTGCTGTTTGGTGAGCATATAGCGCAGATTGTAGCGGTTGGGGGCAATCTCGATACCGACATTGTCGGTCACTTCAAGGCCATAGCCTTCAAGACCGATACGCTTGACGGGATTGTTGGTGATAAGACGCATTTTGCTGATACCGAGGAGACGGAGTATGGAAGCCCCTACCCCATAGTCACGCTCGTCAGCCTTGTGACCGAGGTGAAGATTGGCATCGACCGTATCCAGTCCCTCCTCCTGAAGTTTGTAAGCCTTGATTTTCTCCATCAGCCCGATGCCGCGCCCCTCCTGATTGAGATAGACGATGGCACCGCGCCCCTCCTTGTCGATAAGCTCCATGGCCTTGTGGAGCTGTTCGCCGCAGTCGCAGCGCTGGGAGCCGAAAATATCACCGGTGGCACACGAGGAGTGGACACGCACCAGCACCGGCTCGTCGCCGCTCACATCCCCCTTGATGAGAGCGATGTGTTCGAGTCCGTTGCTTTTCTGACGGAATGGAATGAGGCGGAAATGACCGTAGGCTGTCGGCATATCGACCTCCACACCTTCCTCCACGAGCGACTCGGTGCGCAGACGGTAGGCAATCAGGTCACGGATAGAGATTAGTTTCAGTCCCCATTCGTCGGCCTTCCTGCGCAACTGCGGGAGACGCGCCATAGTGCCGTCCTCGTTGAGAATCTCAATGAGCGATGCCGCAGGTTGCAGTCCGGCAAGGCGAGCGAGGTCAATGGCAGCTTCGGTGTGACCCGCACGGCGGAGGACACCGGCATCCTGAGCGTAGAGCGGATGGACATGGCCGGGGCGACCGAACATATCGGGTGTCACCGTAGGGTCGGCAAGCGCGCGGATGGTGGCGGCGCGGTCGTGAGCCGAAACGCCGGTCGTGCATCCGGGAAGAAGGTCGACGGTCACGGTGAAGGGGGTCCCGAGCATCGACGTATTGTCCTCGACCTGATGCTGCAGGCCAAGTTCCTTGCAGCGCGAGATGGTGATGGGGGCGCACAGTTCACCGCGTGCATTGGTAATCATAAAGTTGATGTCGTCAGGTGTCACCTTTTCGGCGGCAATGATGAGATCGCCTTCATTCTCGCGGTCCTCATCGTCGACCACAATCACAAATTTGCCTTCGCAGAAATCGGCGATGGCATCTTCTATGCTGTCTAATCTTATATTATTTTCCATCGGAATCTAAATTTTACATTGAGGGGGGAATATCCGGTGCGATAAGGTCGATGAGCTGGTCAGTCACCTTCCCTACCGTTTCAAGCTCGTCGCGCAGACGCATCTGTGTCTTCCTGCCGTAGAGCCATACGGGGACACCTATGGGGAAAAGCACTATCATGGTCCACGAAAGCCACTTCGTCTCCGAAGGCTGCTGGAACCAGAGGCTACGCAATATCGGGAGGTCCATCAGTTTCAGGACGACCATCTTCTCGCGGGAATTGGACAGATACTCTACATCCGATTCAATCTCATCGCGCAGGGCGTGGAGCGCATTGCGGTCATAGCCCCTGAGCCAATAGTCAATATAGCTCTGGCGGGCGGGGTTATTCCGCAGGTAGGCAGCCACTTCAAGTTTCAGGTGTTCCAGACGCTGCACCGCCAAGGTCGGATCGACCTCCTCCATGACAAGCTCCTTCATCTCGACATGGCGCACCTCGCTCACACCGAAGAAGCGGCGGAAGAAGTTGACGTAGGCATCCTTGTTGAACACGGCCGAGTCGTTGACAGCCTTGTAGGTGAAGAATATGCCCATCGGGAGCAGGACGGCGGCACTGAGCCACATACCCTGCCATACCTCCCACTTACCGTCGCGGGCAAACTTATAGCCCATGTTGTCGATGATATAGTAGAAGATAAACAGGAACACCGAGATGACGAGCGGAGTGCCGAGACCACCCTTGCGGATGATGGCACCGAGGGGAGCGCCGATGAAGAAAAATATGATGCACGCAAACGAGAGTGTGAATTTTTTCTGAAGCTCTATGGCATGACGGCGCATGGTTTTGAGGTCGTCGGCAAGGGTCAGGCTCTTGTATTCATACTCCTGACGCATACGCTGTGCCTTCGCAAGCCCTTGGGTCAGGTAGCCTATCCTTACGCCCGACGAGGAGCCGCGCAGGAGGGAGTCGACATTGAGCGGACGGTCGAGCTTCACGTCGGCGCGACGGGTCCTGACAGTCTCACCGCTGTCGGTGCGGACAGTCTTGTAGGCATGGACACCCATGTAGGGAAATTCACGCAGGGCGTTTCCGTAGGTAGAGCCGAGGGAATCGACGCGCGCACCGACGGAGTCGATGGTGGCCTGAAGCTCCGCCATGTTCTTGCCCACATACTGATTGCGCATACCTTGCTCGTCCATGCGGTTGAAATTGGAGTCGAACCTGAGCATGATGTCCTTCTCGTCAAAGGACTCGCGGCGATAAGGGACGTTCTTCATGTTGCCCGCTCCGGCATCCTTGAGATTCTCAAACGACTCGCCGTGCCATAGGCGCAGGAATAGATGGGTCTTGTCGGGCGTGATGGTCATCTTGCCCGAGTCCGCGAGGATGATGGATGAGTTCTCGAATCCCTTCGAGACATCATAAATCATCATCTCGTAAAGCACACCTGTCTCGCGGTTCTTTTCCTGCACGAACAGATTGTAGCCGGGAATCTGGTCATAGAACACTCCTTCCGGGATTTCCAGTTCCGGGGATTTCTGACGCATGGAGTAGAGAAGCGTCCACATCTTGGTCTGCGCCACCGGAAGGACATCGTTCTGGAAGAAGAAGGCACCGGTGGCGATGAAGACCATCAGCACGATAAGCGGAGCCATCGTGCGCAGGAGCGATATGCCCGAGGCTTTCATCGCCGTAAGTTCAAACTGCTCGCCGAGATTACCGAAGGTCATCAGCGACGCGAGAAGGATGGCGAGAGGGAGAGCCATCGGTATCATGGTCAGGGCGGCGTAGAAGAACAGCTCGCCGATGACATCGACACCGAGTCCCTTGCCGACAAGTTCGTCGATGTAACGCCACAGGAACTGCATCAGAACTATGAACAGACAGATGCAGAACGTCATCATGAACAGAGGCACGAAGCTCTGGAGGATGAAGATGTCCATGCGTTTGATTCGTAACATAGCTGTGGCGGTGATAGATGGTTAAGTGACTTGTCCGGCAGACGGAACGCGTTAATGTCCAACGCCCGCCATGTACGACCCGCGTAGTGCGGGTGACATGGCGGACGGTGATGGATTTAATCTGTCAGTAATGAAAAATTATCGTAAGTCAGAAAAATGTCATTTAATGTCGGGTCTGGCTTACTTGATGCCGAGGGCGGCCTTCACGAGGGGAGTGACATCGGTCACGTCAGTGCCGGTGTAGATGGGCATCACATTCTCGAAGATGAAGGTATAGCCTCCTTCTGCACCTACGCCCTGGATAGCCTTAACGACCTTCTCCTGAACGGGAGCCATGAGCTGCTGATTCTGACGCTGGAGATCCTGCTGTGCGGTCTCACGGAAACGCTGGATCTTATTGTCGATTTCCTGAAGTTCCTGAGTGCGGCGCTCCTTGATGGTCTCGGGAGTAGAAGCCTCGAGAGCCTGGAATTCCTGAAATTTCTTGTTGAATTCTTCCTGAAGTTTCGAGAACTCGTCCTCGTATTTCTTTGAAGCTGCCTCCATCTGTTCGGTGACAGTCTTTACTTCGGGAAGTGCCTGCATGAGCTCGGTAGTGTTGATGACACCAAATTTCTGTGCAAAGAGGCTCATGGGAAACGCAATCATGATTGCGAGCAAAAGTTTCTTAATCATCGTTGTGTATTCGGGATGTTTTTATTTTTTAAAATTGATTAATTGCTGTAAAAGTGTCGGCGGTAGCCGTAGGTTGAACGGCTTTCCGGCTGCATCCGCGCCTCTATCGGGCGAAGCGGTGCAAAGTTAGGGATTTTATTTGGAATAACCTAACTTTTCAAGCACCTCGTTGGACACGTCGATACGCGGAGAGGCAAATATTATGTCGGCTGACGATGCGCGGTCAAAGATGCACTGATAGCCACGCTCCTCGGAGACCTTCTTGACGGCGTTGTAGACATCATCCTGAATCGGCTTCATCAGGGTCTGACGCTTCTTGTAGAGTTCACCTTCGGGTCCGAAATATTTCTGACGGAGTTCGGCGGCCTGCTTCTCCTTACCGACAATCTCAGCCTCTTTTTTCTTCTTCTGGTCGTCGGTCAGGAAGACCATTTCGTTCTGATAGTTCTTGTAGAGGGTCTCGGCCTCTTTCGCCACGGCCTCGACCTCTTTCTGCCATCGCTGCGAAATCTGGTTGAGCTGCTCGTTGGCCATCTCGTAGGCAGGGACATTCGAGAGGATATAGTCCATGTCGACAAGGGCGAACTTCTGTGCCGAAGCGCCCGCGAAGCAAGCAAGCATAAGTGCTAAGGTCAGGAAAATCTTTTTCATATTCTTGGACGGATTAATCTGTTGAATTAAACAATATTGATATTATATAGACACGTCAGCGGCCGAAAAGTTTAATCCTCTGCCCTCCCCCGGAAGATTCGGTCCCGGGGCGACAGGCGGAACCGCGACGCGCCGGCACTGCTTCATCAGAATTCCTGACCGAGGATGAAGTGGAAGTGCGAACCACCCTTCTGGCCGTAGACGGTATCGAAGCCGTAGGCCCAGTCGATACCCATCATACCGATCATCGGGAGATAGATGCGGATACCTGCACCGGCACTGCGTTTGAGGTCGAAGGGCGAGAAGTTCTTGACCGAGGTCCAAGCGTTACCACCCTCGATGAAGGTCAGACCGTAGATAGTGGTCGTAGGCTGAAGCATGAAGGGGAAGTGAAGCTCCATACCGAAGCGGGTATAGGCATAACCGCCTCCGAGCTGATAGGGGGTGAGCTGTCCGTTGTCGTAACCGCGGAGGGCTATGGTCTCCTGAGCGTATGTATAGGAACCCGACATACCGTCGCCACCCACATAGAAGGTCTCGAAGGGTGATTTGAGATACTTGTTGTAGCTTCCGAGGAGGCCGGCATCAGCGCGGGTCATGAATACGAGCGTATATTTGCCCTCCGGGTCGGTGAGCGGAGTATAGGTACGCGATTTGAAGCGCAGCTTCCAGTATTCAATCCAGCGGTAGAGGTCCTTGCGTGCCTGCTCGACCTGAGCGGAGGTCTCGCGCTTGGATGCAAGCTCGGAGAGTTGCTTCCAGTTCTTCTTGCCGAACATCGAGGCAGGAGGTGTGAGCTGGAGGTTGAGCGAGAAGGTGGAGCCTTTACGAGTGTAGAGGGGATTGTCGGTCGAGTTACGCGCAAGAGTCAGACCGAGAGTGAGTGCGTTGGACGTACCGTTCTGCATATCGAACAGGTATTCCCAGTTTTTGAGGTAATACCAGTTGTAGCCGAGTTCAGCCTGGAAGGTGAAATAGTTGTCAGGCCAGTTGAGACGCTTACCGAAGCCGACCGAGACACCGAGCATCTGAAGGAACTTGTTGGGGTCGTAGGCGTTCTCGTAGGAGTTCTGGTAGTAGTCGTTATAACCGTAGTTATACATTCCGCTATACATATAGTTGTAACCGTTCATCCAGTTGCGGCTGTAATACGACGAGTTCACACCGGTCTGACGGCTGTAATAGGCGGAAACAGAGAGTGAGTTGGGGCGCTTGCCGCCGAACCACGGATCAAGGAACGAGATGCTGTATGCCTGATAGTAGCGGGCATTGGTCTGGGCGGAGATGGTCAGTTGCTGGCCGTCGCCCTGCGGGATAAGGCCCTTGTAGCTGTTGGGATAGAAAAGATTCTTGATTGAGAAGTTGGTGAACTTGATGGCGACCTTACCGATGATACCAGTCTGACCCCAGCCCATCGAGAATTCAAACTGGTCGTTCGATTTGGATTCAAGGCCGAAGATGATGTCGACGGTGCCGTCTTCCTGATTCGGTTCGGGGCGGATGTCCATGTTTTCAGGATTGAAGTGACCTGTCTGGGCGATTTCGCGTGCCGAGCGCATGAGGTCCTCCTTGTTGAACAGTTCGCCGGGACGGACATAAAGCTCACGGCGGATTACCTTTTCATAGAGACGGTCGTTACCGTTGATTATGACGTTGTTGATGCGCGCCTGCGGACCCTCGATGATTCGCATTTCAAGGTCGATTGAGTCGCCTGAGACGTTCTTCTCTATCGGAGTGATGTCGAAGAAGAGGTAACCGTTGTTCATATAGTAGTTGGCGATTGCGTCGTCGTCCTCGTTAGTGCGCTTTTTCAGGAGCTTCTGATTGTAGACATCGCCCTTCTCCATGCCGAGCACTCTCGAAAGGAGGTCGGTCTGATAGATTGTGTTACCGACCCAAGAGATGTCGTTGATGTAGTATTTCTTACCTTCGTCAAGGCTGATGTAGACATCGACACTCTTTTCGTCGAAAGGCACGACAGAGTCAGCAAGGATGGTCGCGTCGCGGTAGCCCTTCTCGTTGTATTTCTGGAGGATGCGTTCAAGGTCGTCCTGATAGTCGCTCTCGACAAACTTCTTCTGACGGAAAAGATTGAGAATCTTGCCCTTCTCGTTGGTCTTCTTCATGACGCGCTGAAGCTGATTGTCGCTCAACACCTCGTTGCCGTCGATGTAGATTTTGTGGACCTTGACCTTATCGTTCTTGTCAACGTTGATGTCGACGAGCACTTCGTTGGGATGCGAGAGGTCGTCGGTGAGATTGATTTTCACGGTCGCATTGCCGAAGCCCTTGTTGCTGTAATACTTCGAGATTATCTGCTCCGCACGGTTGACGATGTTCTGGGTAATCTGATTGCCCTTCCTGAGCTGCAAAGCCTCTTCAAGGTCCTGCTGTTCGCCTTTCTTGACTCCGTGGTAGTTGATGGCACCGATGCGCGGCTGCTGACGGAGATTAAACGAAAGATAGACCTTGTTGCCCACCACCTTGTCAACCGTAATCTGCACCTTCGAGAACAGTCCCTGACGCCAAAGCTCCTTGGAGGCATTGGTGAGGTCGGGACCGGGGATGGTGATGATGTCGCCGGGCTTCAGGCCGGTATAGTTGATGATGATATAGTCCTCATAGTTGTCGGCACCCTTGACCTGAATGTCGGCAATCTCGTAGGTTTTCGGCAGACCGGTGAAAAGTATGGTCGGGTTATAGATGGTGTCTGCGGGTGCCTGCGCATTGACGCTCAGAGGTCCGGAGAGTGACGAAAGCAGGAGCAGGAATGTGATATATTTAAAACGCATTGGTCAGACGTTTGGAGTGGAGGGGTGTGGTTGGTTCGTGTTTTTTATTTAAGTTGCTCGGAGGTCAGACCGAATCGGCGCTCACGCCCACGGAAATCCTTGAGCGCGCGCATGAAGTCCTCACGCGAGAAGTCGGGCCAGAACGTGTCGGTGACATATATTTCGGAGTAGGCTATCTGCCAAAGGAGGAAATTGCTCACACGGTGGTCACCGCCGGTACGGATGAGCAGGTCGGGGTCAGGATAGTCCCTCGTGGTGAGATAGCGGCTGAATGCCTCGTCGGAATTCATGTCCGAGACCTTGGCTCGTCCGGCCTCGACATCGGCGGCGAACTGACGCGCGGCTTCGGTGATTTCCCAGCGCGACGAGTAGCTGATGGCAAGGATGAGCGTGAGCCCCGTCCCCTTAGAAGTGTCGGCTATACACTGCTGCAGACGGTCGTAAGCCTCGCGGGGCATACGCGAGGTGTCGCCTATCATCTGCAGGCGGACATTATTTTTTATCAGGTCAGGAGTCTCGCGCTCGATTGCTATCACTATCAGGTGCATGAGCGCATCTACCTCGGCCTGAGGGCGGTTCCAGTTTTCGGTGGAGAACGTATAGAGTGTAAGGTAGCCGATGCCGAGTTCGGAAGCAACCTCAGTGATGCGGCGCACTGTGTTCACTCCCTCGACATGGCCCTCGCTGCGGTCGAGGCCGCGCGCTTTGGCCCAGCGTCCGTTGCCATCCATGATGATGGCTACATGGCGCGGAAGGCTACTCTTGTCTATTTCTTCTGTCATATCTTTTATGCTGTCGCTCCGCGGTTCCGGCAGGTGTCCGGAAGTGCGGACGCGGTGATTAATTTTAAGTTTACAATAACAATCCGTTTTGACGTGGTGGAGAAATCAGTCAATGCGGTGGCAGGTGACACACCGTTTTCCGAATTCATAACTGACACTCAGCATGAGTGTCGAATACCAGTCAGTGTTTTTGAGGAAGGAGCTTTTTATCTGGTAGAGGTCGGAGAGTTCGCCGCTGTCGACGTGGTCACCGAACACTTTTGTCATGCAGAATTCAAGACTGAGGTTCACACGGGGACGCACCTTGTATTTCACACCCACACTCATCGGGAGGCTCATGGCCACATAGCTGTCGCCGCTTCCTGACGACATCGTGACGCCGAGTCCGAGGGTCAGATAGGGAGATACGCGCGTGAGATGCTTGTAGGACTCGCCGATACCGTAGTTGAAAAAGTTGAACTCGACACGTCCGCCGAGATCGTAGACCCATGATTTGAAATCATAGACACGTCCTTCGGGAAGTACATTTTCCATATCGGCGGTCGAGCCGCTAAGCGATGCGGCGGTCAGCATACCGCGCAGAGCCCAGCGGGTGTTCATCAGGTAACGGAAAGAGGCATTGAGTGCCATGCCCGGATTGGCAAACAGTGAGCTTTCATTGGCATCGCCAAGATAGCCCGACATACCGAGGCCGGCTCCTATGTCAAATTTATATGTCTCGACGCTCTCTTGCGTCTGAGCTTCGGAGGTTGCCGCAAAAAAGGGCAGCCACATAATCAGCAGAAGGTTTCGGAGGAGAGAATTCATCGGTTCACCACATTATTATATAATTATATAGAGTGTGAATGACGCATACCATCAATAGAGGGGTGCGAAACTGAACCGGCGAATGACTCCGCGCCACACTGAATCATGGAGTGAGCCGGCGGCATTGACACCGCCGAAAAGGTAGATGTAAGGACACTCCCATTCGGTGATGGGGGCGCTGACACGGCTTTCCCGGGCAAAGGGTACAGGGGTCGCCCATACAGGAAGACGGTTGCCCGACATGAAGGTCCAGCCGTCGACAGGAGCGGCTGAGCGTGATTGTCCGTCGGTCAGACGTGTGTCGATGACCAGAGCCTGCGCCGCAGCGAAATCGGGAATATAGTCGGGGAGCTGGAGATAGTCGGAAGCCTCGTCCCAGGTGATGCCCTGATCATAGGAGACGTATACGTTCTTTGAGACGACCATGCCGGAGGTCGATTCGTAGCGTCCGCCGAGGGCAATCAGGGTAGAGCGCTCGGTCACACGCCAGAATCCGGTGACGGTGCGGGGAGTGAAGTAAGGGAAAAGCGAGACATCCTCACGCTCGTCGATGTCGCGTGCGCTGATTTTAGCCCAGACCTCTCCGTCGTAGCCCCACGAGGAACCCACGAGGGCACCCGACGCATCGCGTCCGCCGACAAACATTGCAAGCGGAAGGTCGCTCCACTTGGTCTCGTAGAGCATCATCTGACCTGTACCGCTGACGGGACATCCGGCAGGAACCACACGCTCGGTCCCTGCGGGATAGCTGACGTGTTTCCAGCCGTCGGCATCCTTGCGGGCTCCGAGGATGGACGCGCCGTAGCCACCATAGATGTAGTCGAGATGGCTCCCGGTAGCAGTCCACGCCTTACCGTCGGCCGAAGTATAGAGATTGCCTTCGTTATCCAGAATATAGAGTGAGTCGGAAGAAGCAGCAAAGGAACTGATGTCCGCACCGGCAGGAAGGACGACATCCGAGAGAGTCCAGTCGTTGCCGTAGGGGTCCCCGGTAACAGCCAGCGAAGCCTGAGCGGAAGCGGAGGCCGTGAGGCAGTAGACGCACCCTTTGTATTCGATGGTCTTCTGGGCGGTGGGAGCCGCGAGTTTGGTCGGGAGCGCACGGCGGGCGGACTGATCCCAGTAGAGCGTATCGGGAATTTCCTGATGGACGTTGACCTTGATGGTATATTCGCGCTTTGAAAGACCATCGTATGATGTTATGAGCAGCTTCACCGGACCGTCGGAGAAGTTGATACTGTCGTTGGGACTGTCGATGTAGCTGATGGTCGTGTCGCGGGTCGTGTCGAGCTTACGGAATGTAAGGTCACATCCGCTGGCGGACGAGGTCCCGATATTGACAAGCAGCTTGTCGGTCCGTGTGCCTTTCGGGAGGGAGTCGGCATTGAAAATCACGGCGTTCACAAGGTCGATGGAGAAATACACCGAGTCGAGACCTTTCAGTACACTGTCGTTCTTGCCGAGGCTGAACGAGGAGACTGTGCAGTTGCCGAAATCACCATCTGCCACAAAGCTATCAGAGTCTTTGTTGCAGGCGCTTATGAGGGCTGTGAGGACAAGAGCCAACAAGGTGTATAGCGGATATCTTTTTGTCATAGTGCGGTTGTCACCCGTTAAGGGAGAGTTCTTATATTTGCTATTTCGTTGTATCAGGGATGTTTAGGGAGACTAAACAATATTTCAAGATGCAAAGTTAACAAGATTTTCGTTAACTACCATTCAGAGCGCGTAAAAAAAAGCTAATTAGTGGAAGGAACACTTGTTAAATCGACACATATCACCTTTTACCTGACGTTCGGCAGTCGGGCTACCACCACTCAAGACTCCTTAACACCCCTTACCTCCCCCGCCCCAAGCAAAAAAACATCACTTTTGCTACTTTTAAGGCGGAAATAAAATAAAAATGCTGCATTTGGCAATAATTTTCTGTCAAAAATTTGGTTTTATACAATCTTATCTTTACATTTGCAACATATCT
>JAAVCM010000027.1 GCA_014802345.1 Bacteroides sp. | reverse complement strand
TATTCCATACGGCATACGCGCCACGGCGCGTCCCTACATACATTTCATACGCGTCAGGGCGTGTCCCTGCATACATTTCATACGCGCCACGGCGTGTCCCTGCAAAAAACATTATAAAATGAAAATAGCAACTCTTGACAATGCCCGCTTCCGGGAGGCGTGCCGGATGCTGGCGCGGGAGGTGGTCGATTCCGGCTTCCGTCCCGACATCATAGTCGGCATACGCACCGGCGGCGAATATGTGGCACGCGAGATGCTCCCCGCCTTCCCTGAGGCGCGGCTTGCACTCGTCCGGCTCCAGCGACCCTCGACGAGCCACAAAAGCCTCCTCCGTCCCCTCCTCCGGCGGCTCCCCCGCCGCTTGCTCGACATCATGCGCATGGCCGAGGCGCGGCTGTTGGAGCTGCGTCCCTCACGTCCCCTGCCGAAAGTCGACCTCGGGGCTGACATACGCGCCCTCCTTCCCGCCAAGGTGCTTGTGGTCGACGATGCCGTCGACAGCGGAGTGACACTTGCCGCGATAGTGGGGGCGTTGAGAGCGGAGAGCGGAGAGCTGATGGCAGAGAGTGGCGGATGGAGAGAGGAAGGGCAGGTGCGGTCGGCGGTCATCACCGTCACCACCTCGCGTCCCGCCATCAACCCCGACTATGCCCTTTACCGCAACCATACCCTAATACGCTTCCCATGGTCAATGGACATGAACTGACCCCCGCCGCCACACTCACCGCCGGTTCCGGCGGAAAAGGTGTCCCCTGCGTTGTCGTCGACCTCGACGGCACCCTTATCCGCGCCAACAGCTTCCGCCTTTTCATCCGTTTTCTCGCCGCGCGCCTGCGCAGGAGGGGAGGGTGGGGGAGCCTCGCGGAGATTGCCGGGCTTCTCGCCGCGCGCCGCCTCAGGCTCATCAGCCACGTCAGGATGAAACACCCCATCCATCTCCTTGCCCTCCGCCTCATGTCCGAGGCCGACATCGACGAGTTCACTGACCATCTTCTTCCCCATATTAATATAGGTCTGCTCGACGAGCTGCGCCGGTTGCAGGGCGAAGGGTGGGTGACCCTTCTCGCCACCGCCGCCCCCGACTTCTACATTCCTTCCCTCTGCCGCAAGCTCGGCTTCGACGCGTGGACAGCCACCGCTGCCGCCCCGACTCTCCGCACCTACGAGGAGAACCGTTCCGCCCGCAAGCGCGACCGCGCCCTCAGCCTCGCTCTCGGGAAGGGATGGAGGATAGCCGCCGTCGCCACCGACCATCCCGACGACCTCCCCCTCCTCCGTCTCCCCGACATCCGCCGGATGCTCGTCTGTCCCGCTCCCGCGCTCCGTCAAATCCTCACCCTCCCTTTCGAGGAATTCAGGTGAATTTTTGGGCCGATTGGGTGTCAAAACGACAATTTTAACAAATTGTAGCAAAAAAATGGGGGTTATTGTACTTTTAGGACAACATAATTTTCATAAATTTATAGGAAAATTTGTAATCTATTGTTAACTTTGTGGCCATCTTATTGTAGATATTTTTCTACCGACATTAACTTCTTCTAAAATTTCAACCTGAAAAACTGAAATTTTAACCTGAAAAACTGAAATTAATTAACCAAATTCTTTAATACCAATACCACTCATTATTGCATCATGGAAAACAGAAAGATGTTAAAAGATGTGAATTGGGGAGGGGTAAAAAGCCTCGGCCGATACCTCCTAACCCTGATTGTTGCGGTGATGACCCTCGCGGCCACCGCACAGACAAAGTCCGTCACCGGTACGGTAACCGATGAAGCCGGTGAGCCGGTCATCGGTGCCAACGTTGCCGTCAAGGACACCAAGATGGGCACCGTCACCGACTTCGACGGTAACTTCGCCCTCTCAAACCTCGCCGACAACGCAGTCCTCGTCATCAGCTACGTTGGCTACGTCACCGAGGAGGTCTCTGTGGCAGGCAAGAGCGTGATTAACGTGACTCTTAAAGAAAACCGCGAGCTTCTTGACGAAGTCGTCGTCGTCGGCTACGGCACAATGAAGCGTAAGGACGTCACCGGTGCCGTCACCTCGATGAAGAATTCCGACGTTGTCATCGCCCCGACCAACAATGTCATGGAAGCCCTTCAGGGCAAGGTTGCCGGTATGGACATCACCAAGGGTAGCGGTGAGGTCGGCAGCGATGTCAGCATCCTCCTCCGTGGTTCCCGCTCGGTTTATGGTAGTAACGAGCCTCTCTTTATTATCGACGGTATTCCCGGTAGTTACAGTCAGGTTAACCCCAGTGATATCGAGTCAATCGATATCCTCAAGGATGCATCCTCGACCGCTATCTACGGTTCAGCCGGTGCCAACGGTGTCGTCATCATCACCACCAAGCGCGGTCAGGGTGGCAAGGCTACCGTCAACTTTGATGCTTACTATGGCTTCAGCTTCGACACCAACTTCCCCCACGCCATGATTGGTGACGAATGGACTACTTATCAGCGTGAGGCTTATAAGACAATCAACGGTGCTTATCCCACCGATATGTCTGCCGTCCTCGGCATTCCCGCCTACATCGACGCTTACAATGAAGGCAAGTGGATCGATTGGGTTGATCAGGTTTCAGGCCGTCACGCAACTACTCAGAAATATGCTCTTTCTGTCACAGGCGGTACAGACAAGACCCGTATCTATGCCTCTACTTCATACTCTAAGGAGGAGGGTCTGCTTGACAACGACAACATGAACAAGTACACCCTGCGTCTTAATATCGACCAGGAAATCAATAAGTATGCCACCATCGGTTTCACCAGTAACCTTACTTATAGTGACCGTAACCGTGGTGTGAAGAATACCTTCACTGCAGCTCTCAAAGCCTTCCCCCTCGGCGATCCTTACAATGAGGATGGAAACATTAACCACGAGTATATTCAGAATAAGTTCTCACCCCTCGGTGACTTCATTCCCAACCAGTTCGTCAACCAGACTCGTTCGACCTATGTCAACTCAATCGGTTACCTCGAACTCACCCCGGTTAAGGGCCTTAAATTCCGCACTCACATCAGTACAATCCTCAGCGACAGCCGTCTCGGTCGCTATTGGGGTGAGCAGGCCAATGCAAATACCGTATGGTACAGCGGCGCACCTGTAGCAGAGAAAACACACAGCAATACATGGGCTTATACTTGGGAAAATATTCTCAGCTATAACCTTGACATCAAGGATCACTCCTTAGGTATCACAGGTATTACTTCTTACAATAAGAATACAAGCGAGGGTACTGTTGCCGGTGCTTCCGACTTCATCATTGACTCCTACCTGTACCATCGACTTGCATCAGGTACAGCTCCGGCACACGTTGAAAGTTCTTACGAGCAGTATCAGAAAATGTCATACGCAATCCGTCTCAATTACAGCTATAAGGGTCGTTATCTCTTTAACTTCTCTACCCGTTGGGATGGTGTGAGCTGGTTTTCCGAAGGTCATAAGTGGGATTCCTTCCCCGCAGTCGCTCTCGGATGGCGTCTCTCTGAGGAAGAATTCATGTCCTCTACCCGCAATTGGCTCGATAATGCCAAACTTCGTGTCAGCTACGGTATTACCGGTAACTCGGGAGGTGTAGGCCCTTATTCTACCATGAGTCAGGCATATCAGTATGCACAGGGTGGTGTGACCGTTGATGGTAAGATTGTGCCTTTTGCACAGTACACCGGTACTGTTGCCGGTGCTGACCTCGGCTGGGAAAAGTCTTACAACTGGAACATCGGTCTTGACTTCTCTATCTTCCATTCACGCCTTGACGGTTCTATCGAGTGGTTTGATACTCAGACTAAGGGACTTCTCTTTGAACGTAAAACCCCGATTACCACAGGTATGACCGGTTGGGGTTCACCTCTTTCAAGCTGGCAGAACCTCGGTAAGACCGCCAACCACGGTATCGAAGTTACGCTTAATAGCCGTAACATCGTTTCAAGAGATTTTGAATGGAGCACAACCCTTACTGCCAACTGGAGCAAGGAGAAGATAAAATCTCTCCCCGACGGTGACATCGTTGCTCAGAGCCTTTTTGTCGGTCAGCCTATCCGCACCCTCTATGGTTATAAGTACCTCGGTCTTTGGCAGACCACAGATGATGCCGATTTAATGAACAAATATAATGTTCAGCCCGGTTTTATCAAGGTTGAGACAAATCCCATACTTACTCCCGTGAAGGATGCACAGGGCAATGATATGAAGGACTCTAACGGGAATGTAATTATGGATAGTGATAACGGTATCCATCCCTATGGTGAAGATGACCGTCAGATTCTTGGTCACAGCAATCCTGACTGGATTCTTGGTCTTAACAATACTTTCCGTTACCGTGACTTTGATCTCTCTGTCTTCATTATGGGACGTTTCGGTCAGACTATTGACAGCGAACTCCTCGGCTACTATGGCGGTGACTACGAACCTACCGGTAATAACTATATCAGTGGTGTGGACTATTGGACAGAAAGCAATCCCGGCGCTTACTTTCCCCGTCCCGGTTCAGCAAAGCAGCAGAGTAAGGCATGGGGATCTCTCCGTATAGTCGATGGCTCGTTTGCCAAAATCAAGAACATTACTCTCGGCTACACCCTCCCCTCCAAGCTGACCCGTAAGGCTCTCATCGAGCGTCTCCGCATCTACGGCACTGCCTACAATCCCCTTATCATTGTCAACGATCGTAAGCTCAAAGGCACTGACCCGGAGCAGGGTGGCGCAGCCTCATTCCCGACCTACAAGCAGCTTGTATTCGGTGTAAATCTCACTTTCTAAATCCTTAATCAGACAATAAAAATGAAACTCAATATAAATAAATTCATGCTTGCATGCGGACTTGGCGCTTCGCTTTTGTCCATGCCTTCATGTACGCTCGACGAGGTGAACTACGGCGGCGATAACCTCGAAAATCTCGGCTCTGGTCCTGCGGGTTTCGAGCAGCTTCTCAATAACTGCTATTTCGGCATGATCCGCCGCTACTATAATCACGCTGGCTTTACTCCTTTTATGGAGGGAAACAGCGACCTGTGGACTGTAGCCGCTAACGAGCGCAACCAAAAGACTGAATATTTTAAGTTTTACGGTGGCGCAGATGCCAATACTACTTACACAAATGATGTATGGAACTGCTCGTATGATGGTATCGGTGCCTGCAATATGGCTCTCAAAACTGTTGGAACCTGTACATTTTCTTCTGAGGCAGAACGTAGAAATAAAGAGGGTATTGCACGTTTTATGCGCGCCGTCTACTACTATACTCTTGTAGAAACCTTCGGTGCTGTACCTCTGGTGACATCAGTTGGTGACGTTTCTTATGCTCCTGAACGTACGGAGCCGGTTGAAGTCTATCGTCAGGTTATAATCCCTGATCTTGAATATGCTGCTGAACATCTATATGTAGGTGACTATTCAGCGAATACAACTCCTACCCGCAAATCAGCACTCGGTATGCTCACCAAGGCTTGTCTTGCCAGCCGTCAGTACACTGACGAGTTTATGGAGCGTGGTTTTGAGGTCGCAAAGGACCTTATCGCCGACTGCGAGGGTGGTGGCAGCCGCTATATGACCTATATGTATCCCGAATATGCCGATGTTTTCAAGGAAGAAAATAGCCATGAAAATAAGGAGGCTCTTTGGAAATACTGGCTTAATGCAGAAGCCAATAGTTTCTATGGTTGTAGCAACGGTGCGCAGGTGCTTAATCAGAATGATGAGCGTTTCCAGTGTAATGTGTTCAAATTCGGGGCATTCGTTAAGAATTCCGATTTCTGTACCAGTTGGGGTGGAGACAAGGAAGGTGATATGATGCCTACACGCCATCTCCTCAATCTCTTTGTTCAGGAGGACGGTTCACTCGACCCACGTTTCCACAAGAGCTTCACGACTGAATGGAACTCTAATCAGGACTATAACTGGACAGAAGGCGATGTCAACCAGTACAAGAAGGATGCTTCAATAACTGGGGGTGCAATCCAGAGCGGTGATCTCGGTCTCCGTTTCGTGATGCCTCAGGATGCAAACTATGAAGCCGAAGTAGCCGGTCGCGGTACTTCAAACTATATCCTTGTTGACTACAAGGATGTTTATGATGATGCCAAGAACGACATCATCATGGATGCTGCTAACGGTGGTGAAAATATATTCCGCTACTACTATCCTTCACTTTGCAAGCATAATTCTTCTAACTACTATGTCCGCAACGCCAGCAAGATTCAAATCGGTAATATGAACGGTATTCTTGTAATGCGTATGGCTGAAGTCTATCTCATCGCAGCAGAGTATGATATTGTGCTCAATGGAGGTGGTAGGGCTATGGAGTACATCAACAAGGTTCGTAATCGTGCGGGTGCCAAGCCTCTTACCGGTGCCGCTACTATCCGTACCGTGCTTGACGAGCGTGGCCGTGAGCTTTGCGGTGAGTTTACTCGTTTCTTTGACCTGAAGCGTACTGGTATGCTCAATGATGCAAGCTATCTTCAGGCTACCCATCCTGATCTTGCTCGGTATTACAAGAAGGAATATGTACTTCATCCCATACCTCAGGCATTTATTGATGTTATCTCCAATGGTGCATCATTCCAGAACCCCGGCTATTAATTTAGCAGACTATAACCGAAACATATATTACGTCATGTAAATTTTCTTCAAAGGGTACATTCCTGTTAAGCACACACTTGACATTTTAGACTTCCGTAACCCTTGGCGTGCGGCTTCGTGCCGCACGCTTTCTTTTTTTCAACAGGTTAATTCCCAGCCTTGTAGGGACACGTCGTGGAATGTATGTCAGATGAAATGGATGTAGGGACGCGCCGTGGCGCGTATGCCGGATAGAATAGAGATTGTGTAGGATATAGCAAAATCCCCGATAATACACTATTTCATTAGGCATACGCGCCACGGCGCGTCCCTACAGGTCAATTCACCGTCGCCCCCACAGGTCAATTCACCGTCGCCCCTACAGGTCAATTCATCGTCGCCCCCACAGGTCAATTCACCGTCGCCCCCACAACGCAATTCACCATCCGGCATACGCGCCACGGCGCGTCCCTACAGGTCAATTCGACGCTGTCGCCCTAATTCGTGGCCTATACCCAAAATCGATGCGACCAATCAAACGCGATGCCGTCAATCGTCCTGATGCATTGTAAACTGTAAACCTAAATCATAAAAATCTCCATACCTGTCACATTTTCAAAGAAATTTCATTAATTTTGCGTGGGCAATTGTTTTTGATTGAGTATGAAGATTTTTACCACCGAAAATATACGCAATATTGACCGCATAACCATCGAGGAGGAGGGAATCAGCTCGATGGAGCTGATCCACCGCGTAGCCGAGGGAGTGGTCAACGAGATACTGAGCCGCTGGAATCCGTCGAAGCCGACCATGGTGTTTGCAGGCGCGGGCAACAACGGCGCCGATGCGCTCATCGTCGCCAAACTGCTCATCGAGGCGGGTTTCAAACCCCATGTCGTCCTTATCAACGTCGAGGGCAACTCGCTCTCGCGCGACTGCCGCGAGTGCCGCGACGAACTTATGAGGATGGGCAACGTCGACATGACCGAGATTGTCCATCAGGCCAATATCCCGCCGCTTACGCCTGACCATCTCGTGGTCGACGGTCTGTTCGGCACCGGGCTGCGCCGCCCGCTCGAAGGGGGCTATATGGCGATGGCGCGCTATATCAACGAGTCGGGTGCCACGGTGGTGTCGATAGATGTTCCCTCGGGACTTTTCGGCGACTGGAACACCGGGGTGCTTGCACGCAACGTGGTCCACGCGGATCTGACCGTGACCGTCCAGTTTCCGCGCCTTGCTTTCTTCATGGCTGACAATGCCCCGCTCATCGGCGAGTGGAGGACGATAGACATCGGCCTGAGCCGCCGTGCCGCCGAGCAGACGCAGACGAAGTTCTATCTTATCGAGCGCGAAGACGTCAGGCGTGTGCTGAAACGCCGTCCGCAGTTCAGCTCCAAGGCCGATTTCGGCCATGCGCTCCTTTTCGCGGGTTGCTACGGGATGATGGGTGCGGCGGTGCTTGCCGCGCGCGGTGCGCTGCGTGCNGGTGTCGGCAAGCTGAGTGTCCATGCACCGCGCTGTGGGTTCGGGGTGCTTCAGACGGCTGTCCCCGAGGCGCTGTTTCTCCCCGACCATACGGAAAACGTGATTTCAGACATGACTCCGCGCGTCAACTATACGGCTCTCGGCGTTGGCCCCGGTATCGGGACCAACGATGCGACACGCGGCGCGCTGGAGACCCTCATAAAGAGCATCAAGCGTCCGATGGTGATTGACGCTGACGCGCTCAACATCATCGCGCGCAATCAGGCTCTCATCGACCATATAGCACCGGGGTCGATACTCACGCCCCACGCGTCGGAGTTTGACCGCATATTCGGCTCTCAGGCATCGGCTGAGAAACGTCTGCTGAAAGCCTTGGAGGTGTCACACAACTATAAGCTGATAATAGTCCTCAAGGGGCATTACAGTGCTACGGTAAGGCCGGACGGCAAGGTGTTCTTCAACTCCACCGGTTCGCCGGCGATGGCTACGGCGGGGAGCGGCGATGTGCTTACGGGTATCATCACGTCGCTCATGGCGCAGGGCTACAAGTCGGAAATCGCTGCGACGGCGGGAGTNTTCATCCACGGTCTGGCGGGCGACATCGCCGCCGGCAAGGAGGGTGAGTATGGCACCACCGCCGCCGACATCGCCGCCGCCACCGGTAAGGCGATAAGGATGATAATGGGGTAGGTTGGGTATAGCTTAAAGTTTAATACAGAAGGCAGATAGAATGTAGGGACGCGCCGTGGCGCGTATGCCAAATGCAATCCAACCGACGATGAACGCGAAAACATATCATCCATGCTCAATGCTTTAATCTCTATACTTAAACTATTCTATGTGGCATACGCGCCACGGCGCGTCCCTACATCCGAATGGAATTCCGACAACTAATTTATAAACTCCAAACTAAAAAATAAAGATATGAAAAAGATATTTGCGATATTGATGCTGGGTGTGATGGCTGTCGTCCCGGCACTCGCACAAAGCTCGTCGAAGCTGACGGCGACCAAGGCAAGTGAATATGGCCTGATCTATACGCTTCCCCTGACGGCATTTGAGGTCACAATCGCGGTCGAGAAGACCGTCAACACCCCCGGGGACTATTACCAGTATGCCCGCAAGTATCTCAACACCGACCCCATCATGCAGCCGTCGACCAAATGGCGCATCGTGGAGACGGTCGTCAATCCCATTGCCTACGCCGATGAGGAGTCGCGCTATCTCGCTACGTTCAAGGGTGGGGCGGGGACATTCATGATGGTCAGCGACAGCAATTTCCCTCTCTCGGTCAATGATGAGTCCTACAATCCCGACCCTGCGCTCACTCCGCTCCCTAAGGCGGTGGCCGCCAAACCTACCATCCTTCAGACTCCGGCCGCTCAGCAGGCTGTCACGCCGGAGATGATTCAGAGCAAGTCGTCGGCGAAGAGGGCGGAACTTGCGGCCGACAAAATCTATGAACTGCGCAACAACCGCAACGAAATCATCACCGGGCAGGCTGACGCGATGCCGTCGGACGGTGCTGCGATGAAGCTCGCCCTTGACCAGATAGCGGCTCAGGAGGAGGCGCTGACGGCGATGTTCCTCGGGACGGTGCAGACATCGGTCGAGGTGCGCACCTACACGGTCTATCTCCCTGACGGCCCTGACGGTGGGCGCATGGTCGTGGCGCGTCTTTCGGCTGCCGAGGGGCTTGTGGAGGCCGACGACCTTTCGGGCGACCCTATCTATGTCGAAATCACTCCCGTGAGCCGCGGCGAACTCCCTGTCAACGAAAAGGGTGTCCAGAAGACTTTCCCGAAGGGGGGTGTCGCCTACCGTATCCCCGGTTCGGCGTGGGTGAGCGTGAAGTTTGACGGCAAGACGCTCACGGAGAAGGAGTTTGACGTGGCGCAGTATGGTGTTGTGTTCGGTCTCGACCCCGACCTGTTCACCAACAAGCGCGAACCCGCCTATCTGCATTTCAATCCCCTAACCGGCGGAGTCCGCGAACTGGGAACGAAATAGCTCTTGTAGGGACGCGCCGTGGCGCGTATGCCGAATAGAATAGGGTTTGATTTTGATTAGGATATAGAAAAATCCTTGATGATGCTCTATTTCATTCGGCATACGCGCCACGGCGCGTCCCTACATCGGTTCATCCGGCATACGCGCCACGGCGCGTCCCTGCAATTCCAAAAGCAACGNGCCTATCCAACNGGGATGTCGGCGACAAAACTGTATTATCGCACTGTTTCGGATGGGNCGGGGATGTAATTTTGCGGAAAATCTTAAAATCTTATCTGCAAAATGCACACATCCAATCTCAGGAACCTTAATCTTAAAAATCAANTACTGAAATTCAAAATCTCGACGCTCGATGACCCGGAGGTCGAACTGTGTCACAACCTGCGCCCCTCACGCAACGGAAAGGGGCTTGAATCGGTCGGCTCACCCACGGTCATGCCACTTGCGTCGCCNCTCCCCGGGGGACGTCTGTTGCCCGGAGGGAGGCTGACCGGGAGCGACGGCCGCCAATGGCTGATGATGGAACATGAGGGCGACCTCGTCTGTTCCGACGGCGTGACTCTCCGGCGGCTTCACTCCGATGGTGGAAAGCCCTGCGCCATCATCAGCAGCGGTGAGCGTTATCTGGTGCTGATGGGTGGCGATGCTGCCCCGATGTGGCTNTACGCAGATGATGACGGGATGTGGGANTGGCGCAGTGCCGCCGACTTTCCCGAACCCCTCGCCATCCTGCGCAAAGATGAGTCTACGGTGACGGCAAAGGTGGGNGGGGTCNGTCTGCGGGGCGACTACAATTCGCGGTCGGTCAATCTGNCCGAGGATGACCGCGCGACCGTCAGCCGCCTCGTCGCGGATGCCTATTGCNCCGTCGGGCTGACCGCCTCGCGCCGCCATGCGTGGTTTCAGCCTGTCGTAGCGCGCTATTCGCTCGTCGGGCATGACGGAACAACCCTCTACACTTCCGCGCCGGTGATGGTGTCNCCCCGGGCGGGTCAGCAGCTTCTATCGGTNGNTTTCACGCTCTCCGGGAGCAATTTTTCAGTGCTTTCGGAGGAGACGCTGTCGGTCCTGACGTTCAGTCTACGTCTGCGCCCNACCNCNCCCCTCTCCGACGCATGGCGCGGAGTGGTCGGGGGTGTGAGGCTCNACGTCAGCCCGCAGCTTCACCCCTTCGACGGTTCACTCCATGCGTCGGNACGCTTCGGGACATTCACCGCCACAGCCGGATCGCTGACCGTCAGGCTCCCGGGTGTCAACGACGACGTGACTGCGCAGGGGGGTCACGGCTCACGCCTCAGGATTCTCACGGAGAGTCTGCTGGCGCAGCCTGACAATGNGCTTGCCTACTGCGGAACGGCGCGTTTCGACTCTGTCGGGGGCGCGTGGGAGGGGCTGGAGACTCCCTTCGGTCCTTCGGCTNCCGACCCGATGGATGAAATCGGGCGGTTGAAGGGATTTGTCGGNGGNATAGCGGCGTGTACCGACGGCNGTGGCTCACTCCTTGCCTCAATCTCCGCACCCCACTCGCTCTGNGCGGANATGGGTGATGTGTGCGGCGATACTGTCGCTTATACCGGACTGTCGGCAAAGCGTTTCGGCGGATGGCTCCCATCGGAGTTTACCGTTGAGACGGCGGAGGCTGACCCGGACACGCCGCAGACNGCTGCGGTGGCTACGAAAGTGACGTTTGCCGACGGAAGTACGAGTGTCCGCAGCGGTGTGGCGCGCGATTTCCCGATAGGCGCTTTTTCGGCGTTGCTGACCTATCCGTCGGCCGACGCGGTGAGGATGGAGCTTTTCTGCGGGAAAAGCTATCTGAGTGTAGANCTGCGTCCCGACCCTTCGGGACGCTATTCCTACTGGCTTTCGCCGACAGGTGCGCCGGTCGTTCCGGAGGAGAATAGGCCGGCTTTCATCCTCCCCGCCGGGTCGCCCCGCCAACGTAGGTTGCCGGGGTGTGTCGCCGTGGCATCGGCTTCCGCTCCGCTGACTCCGCTGGTGATGACGCAGGTCGAGGGTGGGCGGATGGTGAGCCTGCGCGCCGCACCGTCGACCAACGGCGGGTGGGATGCAGGGAGTGCGCGGTTCTATCTTTTCGGCGAAGGGGGGACGCGGACGCTCACTGTCAGCTCGTCGCGCCGACGGCTGACGGCACGTCTGCTTGACCGCCGTCCGGTCGGTAAGCCCGATGCAGTCTGTGCGCCCGGTGACTCCTCGCTGCTCGTACTCGCCGGTGAGGACCTCGTCAGGATTTCAGGGCAGCGAGTGACTACACTGAGGTCATTTGTGGGAGCGGACAGGTTGGGGTGGTCACCGCGCCGTCGTGAAGTGGTCTGTTTCCACTCCCCGGAGAGCCCTTGTCCTGAAAACTATCTGCTGCCGCAACCTTCCGGCGTGGCTCCGCTACCGCTTTTTCCGGCGGCGACCGTGGTTGACGCGAAGGGACGGTTGCTTTTCACGCGCTCATGCCCCGAGGTCGGTTCACTGCTTTCTGACGGCGTTTGTCTCCTCGCGCTCGACGACGAGGGTCGGCTGCATGACTTCTCGACAGAGTCAACGGTTGAGCCTACGGAGGTCGCCTACCGTTCAGTCTTGGACATTCCCGAAGTGAGGGCGGCTCACCGTCATGTCGCCCTCCCGATTCTCGGACGCGTGTACGGCGGGAGTGTTGAAATCCGTGCCGACAACGGTGCGGGCATCACGCGCTCCGACATTCTCACGACTGCCGACATCCGTGGCGAGCTGACGCGCATCCCCATCGTCGGTGTCTTCATGCCCGCGCGCAGCCGTCTGCTCTTCTGCCTGACTGCACAGTGCCGCGACCTCACGCTTAATCCCTGATAAAATCCCATAAACATAAATCTTCCCTGACCATGATACCTGAAAACATACTTGCCGAAAATGCGCGCCGCTGTGCGCTCCTCGCACGGGAGCCTGACCCGGTCATAGGCGATGATGCCGACCCTTCGCGGCGCCCCTACACATTCGGCGGCACGACCTATCATCTCCCCGCCGAGATGCTCGACGACCCCCGCCTTGCCGCCGTCGGGTCGGAGCGTGATTTCGCCCGCCTGCGCTTCCGGTATGACTTCCCGTTCTGGGCGGTCAGTTGCGTAGTGATTACCGACAAACTGACTGCCCGCGATGTCCCTTTCCGCCTCAACCGTCCTCAGCGGCGGCTCGTCGGGGTGCTTGAAGCGGAGAGGAGAGCGGGACGACCCCTGCGCCTCATCATGCTAAAAGCGCGTCAGTGGGGCGGCTCTACGCTGATTCAGATTTATTTCGCGTGGATTCAGATTGTCCATCGCCGCAACTGGAATTCGCTTATATGCGCCCATGTCAAGGATACTGCCGCGACGATACGCGGGATGTACAGCAAGCTCCTTGCCCGCTATCCTGAGGAATACTGGGAGGAGGAGACTCCGCCGGAGTTCCGCCCCTTTGAGCGTATGTCAAACACGCGCGTAATCCCGGGGCGTGAGTGTAAGGTGACGGTCTGTTCAAGCGAGAATCAGGAGTCGACGCGCGGTCAGGACTGTGCGCTGGCCCATCTGAGCGAGGTGGCTTTCTGGAAGGATTCACCGCTCCACAATCCTGCCGACCTCCTGCGCGCCGTCACTTCGGGGATTGCCTCGATGCCGCTTTCGTTCATAGCCATGGAAAGCACTGCCAACGGTGTGGGCAACTTCTTCCACCGCGAGTGGATGAGGGCCAACACTCCGGGTGCGAGTGACAAGATTCCATTCTTCGTCCCTTGGCATGAAATCGACATCAACCGCACTGAGGTCTCTGACCCTGATGCGCTCTGGGACGGCATGGACGGTTACGAGCGTGAACTGTGGGAACGCCACGGCTGCACACTGGAAGCCATCAANTGGTATCACGACAAGCGCATCGCTTTCCCCGACCATCGCTCGATGATGGCTGAATATCCCGGGACTCCTGCCGAAGCCTTCGCCTCGACGGAGCGCAGTGTGTTCCGCACGGATGATGTCGAGGCTCTCCGGGAGGGGTGCCGNNGTGAGCCGGAGCGCGGTGAGGTCTGTCTGTCGGGGTGCGGAGATGCAGGACGCAGCGGCGAGCCGCGTTTCATTCCGTCGCCCGACGGNCTCTGTCGGGTGTGGACANATCCCCGTGAGGGTGGTGACTATCTTGTGTGTGTCGACATCGGCGGGCGTTCACGCGGTGCCGATTTCTCGGTCATCGCCGTGCTTGACCGCCACACGGACGGNTCTCCNGATNCGCTCCCCGAAATCGTGGCACAATGGCGCGGACATATCGACCANGACCTTCTCGCACGCAAGGCGGAGGCTCTGGGTCGATACTACTGCAATGCCCTCCTCGTAGTCGAGAGCAATTCGTGGGAAGGTCCGTCGGAAGGGGAAGGGCGGTATCTGCTCGACAGTCTTTCCTCCACCTATCCGAACCTATATTTCCGTCCTGCCTCAGATGGAGCAGGGTCGCGGGCTGGATTCCACACAAACACGCGCACGAAACCGGCGGTGATTGCCAATCTNGTCGCATACGTCCGTGACCGGGGTTATGTCGAGCGTTCCTCCGAGGCGTGCGACGAGCTGCTGCAATATGAGTCGCTCCCTGACGGTTCCTACGCCGCCCGCCGTGGCTGCCACGACGACATACTTATGACACGAGCCATCGCCCTCTATGTCCACAATGTCACGAAATCCGCTGCTCCCTTCCGTTTCACCAAGCAGACCTTCCACACCCTCCTTGACCGCTGCGGCCGATGAAGAATTTTTGGAAGTTTTTTATTTATGTTAAAGGATTTTGGATCAGTTTTTTATTCGTGTTGAAGGATTTTTGGTCAGTTTTTTTATTCATATTCATGGTTTGTAGGGACGCGCCGTGGCGCGTATGCCGAATGAAGTAGCAGGTTTCGTCGAGAACTCAGGAACAAATTTCGTCGAGAATTATACGACAGCCGATTGTATTTTTGAAATACAATCGGCTGCGAATAAGTGGGATGGGATTAATACAATCGACAGAAATAATGCTGTCGGCATACGCGCCACGGCGCGTCCCTACAAGACATTGGTTTTAGCGGCGAATCACTTTACGGACGACAGTCGTGCCATCTGAAAGGATTTCATGGCAGATGAACAGTCCGGTTTCAGGATTGTCGATTGAATGTCCCTGCAAGTCATAATAGCTGCGAGCTATGACTTCCGCGTTGTCCGTCGCTATATCATCAATGGCGGTGGAGGAGTTTATTCTCAGGAAGTTTTTCCATACCGGGGCTGCTTTGTATGTCTCCACTGCTTCCTCCGGCACCACAACCTCGACACTTGCATACTGGTCGGCGGTAAATTCATTCATCGCAGGAGGAGTCAGCGCTTTTGACTCCAACAGTTTCAGTCCGGCGGATGTCGAGCAGTCAAGGGTTTGTGCATTTTTGACAAGCGACCCCAATGTCACATATTCCAAAGTCGTAATATTTTCAGTATTCACACCATCCATACGAAAGAGACCACCCTGTATATCACGTCCGATATACAGATTCTTAACCGGGGATAACTCAAATGGAGCTCTCCACGGATAGGAGCCAGATTCCTTACATTCCAGTATTTCATCCGAATCTGCAATCACCACATCAATGAGATTAGGACAATTTCCGAAAGCATTACTTTCAATTACTTTTACATTCTCAGGTAAAATGAGGCTGGAGGGGTCGGTGGCATAAAATGCTTCCCGCTCTAAAATACTGACATTGGATAGATCAGGAAAACTTTGTAAAGGATTTCCGGCAAAGGCAATTCCGGGAATGCTCTTTAAAGATTGAGGTAAAATAATGTTGTCAATCTTATTATTCCAAAAACATCCCGTTCCTAATTCGGAAAGATCCTCCGGTAATACGAGAGTCCCTTCAATATTGCACTCATTAAAGGCTACCTCTCCTATGGATGCCAATGAAGATGGAAAATCAAACGATGAGAGAGGACAGTAGGCGAAGGCATAATCTCCAATGGATGTTACGTCATCTTTGATTTCTACATCCTTCAAGTTCTCACAATAGTAGAATGAAGATGAATCAATTTTGCTGATTGAATTGGGCAAGTGGACACTTGACAGACTTTTAACTCCGGAAAAACAGCATAGAGGAATCTCGGTTACGCCCTCCGGCACATATAAGTCAGAAAGCACCTTACCATCAATATGCAAATTTCCTATAAAGAATGAGCATGTAGATTCATCCCGACGTATATTCATCCACGCCTCCAAAGATGGAATGAATACATCATTTACTTCTATCCCCCACAAATAAGATTTCATTTCTTTTATGTTGGCAGGCAGATAGAGGCTTTGCAGGCCGGATTCGTAAAAGGCATTCAGATAGATTGTCTCAACTCCCTCAGGGATCGTAAATGTTTTGAGAGCCGTACATTTGGAAAACATATATTCAGGTAAGGTCTTTAGATCAGAAGGAAGTTCGACAGATTCCAACGCCGTGCATCCCGAAAATAAACCTACAACTGGATATAGATAGTAGTCGGGAAGCTCCATTCCAGATGGAAAATATACTGATTTAATAGTGGTGCAGTATGCGTTCTGAAACGAAAGTGTCCTGACATCACTTTCCCTATAATCAAGCTCTGTAATCGGTTTTCCATCATAATCCAGCAGTTCCCAGCCCTCCGTAGATCCGAATTTAAATGACCTCTGGGAATGGTCCAGAGACATCCATAACTTATCACTCGTATAGATTTTTTTTATAATTGACGAGATTCTTGAATCACCGGTATATAAAGTCGGGAATTGCGTCAATCCGTCGAGTAGGGTGAGAGAGGTAAGTTTAGGAAGCCATAAGTAAGGAGTGTCGCGGCCAAGAATCAGTGATTCTATCGGACAATCCATAAAATCATTACCTTTACCATCACTCCCTATCGTCAATATTTTTTTCACGGTTTCAGAAGGCGGAATGATGAGTTGTTTCAGACCTGTGCAGCCGAAAAAGGTCTCGTTGCCGACTTCAAGCAGTTCGGAAGGGAGGCAAATGCTTGTGATTCCTGTACAGTTCTTGAACGCACCTTCGCCGATATACGTCACTGTACGGACCTCCAGAGTCTGGATAGGCTGGCCGAATTCATCGACCAATCTCTTATAAACGTATGAAGGGACGACAACATCCCCGACGACAAGTTCAGGATTACATCCTGTGATGATGGCTTCGTTTTCGCCGACATCTTCCCATTCCCATACCTCGTCGTAGTAGGCATAGGCATTTACAGACCAAAGGACAGCTACCACCAGTGAGGTCAACAGTTTTAATAAATCTGTCTTCATAACAATTGAAAATGGACCGCCATCCCCCTGACGATACCGCATAGTTTAAGGTAAATAAGAAAGGTGTGAGGATACGTATCTGCTTTATCTCGTTCCCAGGTCTTGGCATACCTATCCAATGAAATAAAGCAACAGCCCCACACCCGATATGCCAATCATCCGCTCTCCCCGTAAAAAAAAGGAAAAGCGGTAAGGATACAGCAATCGATGCAGGTGCCATTGCCAATCATCTCCATTGGATCGTAAACTGCCAAGTTTTGAGAACGAAGATAATTTCAATAACACCTTTAATTACTAATGATGTAGTCAGGCACAACTCTTTATGCCGACATTAATTTTACAAAAGTAAGCCAAAGGTTTCAGGAAAGGGGCTGTCGGGAAGTTAAAAAATCATAATTGGCGGAGATTCCCTGACTGATAGTGACATCAATTCAATGGCGCGCTCCATAATCTCGGGAAAGGGCGCTTCAGACATTGAAGCGCAAAGCAGCTCCCTTCCGGGGGATAATGTGGGGGCGGGATGCAAGAAGAACCGGAGGTTGCCGAAAGCAACCTCCGGTTCTTGCTGCACTTACTATCTGTCTCTACCTTGACAGGGGTAAAGCCTAATCTAAGTGAGGAGATAGAGGACGGTGGGTTAAATTGCCGGCTTGCGTTACTTGGCGGAGGCAATGGAATCCTTGCGGAACTGCTTGAGGAGCTTTTCAATTTCGAGAGAGGTTTTGCGTGCGCGAGCGCCGGCAGCCTTGTTGCCGTTCTCTACCTGAGCCTGAGCGTCTTTTGCAAAGGATTCGAAGTGCGATGCAATTTGTTCAACGAGAGTTTTCATCGGTGGTAGGTGAATTAAAAAATAAATACTGTAAAAGAGATACGGGCCAAGGATTCAGCGAGAAAGCAGTGACCAATCGCTCATGCTGCAAATATACGGACAAAAAAGCTAAATTTGCAATAATTTTGTTAAAAATTATTTGCTAATTCCCTCAAAATCCATAGTTTTTGAAGTTTTGACCATCAATTCAGGTATTTTTTATAACTTTGACCCCACTTTTGAGCGTTTTAGATATATCATGATTGACTTTAACCGATTTACACTTCCCAACGGCTTGCGCGTGATCCACAATTACGACCCCACCACTGCGATGGTGGCCGTCAATGTACTCTACAATGTCGGTTCACGCGACGAAGACCCCGATATGACCGGTCTGGCCCACCTTTTCGAGCATCTGATGTTCGGAGGCTCTGTCAATGTGCCTGATTTCGATGCCGAAATCGAGCGTGCGGGCGGCATGAACAATGCATGGACCTCAAACGATTTCACAAACTTCTATTCCGTAGCTCCCGCCCGCAACTTCGAGACACTCCTGTGGCTTGAAAGTGACCGTATGCTCGGTCTCGCTTTCTCGGACAAGGCTCTTGAAGTGCAGCGCAGCGTGGTCATCGAGGAGTTCAAGCAGACCCACCTCAACCGTCCCTACGGTGACCTCTACCATAAGCTCCGCGCTCTTGTCTACACTGATCATCCCTACGCTGTCCCCACCATCGGCAAGGATCCTTCCCACATCGAGAAGGTGACGCAGGCCGACGTGCGCGATTTCTTCTTCAGTCACTACGCACCCAACAATGCGGTTCTTGCCATCAGCGGCAATGTAAGTCCCGAGCAGGTGCAGCGCAGTGTCGAGCGGTGGTTCGATTCGATACCGCGCCGCGATGTGAGTCCGCGCAACTATCCTGCCGCCTCCATCCCCGATACCCCGCGTGAGGCTGAGGTGCGCGGCCACGTTCCGCAGACCTGTGTCGTCGTGGCCTATCCGATGCCGGGATATGCTGAGGCGGGATATATCGAATGTGACCTTATCACCGATATTCTTGCTTCGGGTCGCTCGTCGCGTTTCTACCGCCGTCTGCTGCTCGGAGGTGACCTGTTTACGTCGGCCGACGCGATGATTACCGGGAGCGAGGAGACCGGTATGCTGATGCTCAAAGGTAATCTTTCCGACCCATCGGAGCGCGCTGCGCGGATTGCCGTCGAGAGGCTTATGGCGGAGGCCTCGGAGCTACGCTATCAGGCCTCGCGTCCTGACCGTCTGTCCTACACCCTCACGGAAGCACGTCCCGGCGGAGTGACCCCCTACGAGGTGGAGCGTGCCATCAATCGTTTTGCAAGTGATTTCACATTCTCGTCGCTAAGCTATCTGCAACGCGCGCAGTCACTCGCCATGGCGGAGATGCACGGCGAGGACATCAACGACATCGTCCCCGCCTACCGTCGCGTCACAACTGCCATGATTGCCAACACCGCCCGCCGCGTCATCGACCCGCACCACGCCTGCACCCTCATCTATCGCCCGGAATAGGGGGGATTTTACCTATGGCTGCTGCGTTGCGGTGGAGGCCGGCGAGTTTCGTGCGCTTGATGGCGGAGCGGCGGAAGATGGTCGAGAAGTCTTCCTGCGACATGGTGAGAATGGCCTCTCTGTCGAGAGTGAGGATTGGTGGGCGCGGACGGAATTCCTCGATGGTTGAAATCGGTGCGTCGTGATTGTGTGGACATACGTCCTGACATACGTCACACCCGTATATGTGCCGTCCGAGGATATGCGGACTTAATGTGGACGGGAAATCGCCACGATGTTCGATTGTGAGGTATGACAGGCAGCGGTTGGCATCAAGTCCGTTTCCTGTCAATGCTTTTCCGGGACAGGCGGCGAGACACCGGCGGCAATCCATACAGCCGAGTGTGCATGGGGTGTCGGGGGTAAGGTCGAGGGTCGTGATAATTTCCCCGATGAAGAAATGGGTTCCGGCTCCGGGGACGATAAGCTGTCGGTTACGCCCGATGAAGCCTATGCCGCTCCTGACCGCCCAGTAGCGTTCAAGGATGGGTGCGGTGTCGACGCAGACGCGGCACTCCGCCCCGGTTTCGGCGTTGATTCGGTCCGCCACTCCCTGCAATCGCTTTCTGACTACGTCGTGGTAGTCGTCGCCAAGGGAGTATGACGCCCATTGCAGGGGGCTTGTCTGTTTTCCCCACCAGTAATTGAAAACAGACGAAATCACACTCTTTGCTCCGGGAAGGAGTAGGGTGGGATTCCGTCTGATGTCGGTATATTTTTCAAGATATGTCATTGAGGCATGGCTCCCTTCGGAGAGCCAGCGGGTGTACTCGTCCATCGCACGGCTGTCGACCGCCTCTGCGCGGGCNATGCCTGACCTGTAAGCTCCGGCTTCTTCAAGTAGCTGTCTGAGTGCGGTCGCGTCCATAGGGGGAGGGGTCACATCTGCAATGCGCGGAACTCGTAACCCTCGCTGATGAGCCACTCGATGGCGCGGGGGAGGGCATAGCGCATACGCTCGTGGGCTTTCACAGAGTCATGGAAGACGATGATGGAGCCGTTGCGCGTGTAGCGTTTCACGTTGTCAAGCACCTGTTCGCCGGTGACACGTTTGGAGTAGTCGCGGGTCACCACGTCATACATTATGATATTGTAGTGACGCTTTATGAGCTTTGTCTGCCAAGGAGAGATGATGCCGTGGGGGGGACGGAACAGTGTCGAGCCTATCAGCCTGTCGGCCTCGGTGATGTCGCGGAAGAAGGTGGTCGCGCTCACTTTAAGCCCTTGAAGATGGTGCATCGTATGGTTGCCGTAGGAGTGTCCCCGGCGTTTCACCTCCTCGAACACTTCGGGATACTTGCGCACGTTATCGCCCACCATAAAGAAGGTGGCCTTTATGCCGTAGCGGTCAAGCAGGTCGAGAACCCAAGGAGTCTCCTCGGGGATAGGGCCGTCATCAAAAGTCAGATAGACGACCCTTTTCCCGCGGTGGAGTATACGCCATATCGCTTCCGTGAAGAGCAGGCGGTAGAAGAACGGCGGTTGTTCAATCCACATGATTTCCGGTTATTCTTCGTAGGAGATTTCCGGACGTGTGTCCCTGCCGTTGAGTATCGCTACGATGCGGTCGAAGTTGACACCCATGCCGGTCAGACGATTAATGATTGCCTCCGCATCGCCTCCGAGGGCCTGATAGTCCTGAAGGAGTTGAATCATGTAGTACGTCTCGATGAAACGGTCGGTCTGCGGGAGGGTGGCATACTGCCATGGGTTGAGGCTCTGGTAGTATTTCACGTTCTGACCGTAGCGCAAGATTTCTTTTTCAAGCAGCTCGATGGCGTGTGCGCTTGCCTTTTGGTCACCCGTGGCAAGACCGAGCCGGGCATAGATCTGAGCCATCTTCTGGGGAATCTGGACGGCGTAGGGGGATGCAGCCTCGGGAAGTTTCTCCTCGAGGATTGTCATAAGCTCCTTTGCCTTGGCATAGCGGTCGTTCTTGAAGGCTTCGAGCCCCTCACGGGACTCCGGGTCTGAGGCGATGGAGTCGGCTCTCTCTGCCAAAGCAGCCTCGTTGATGAGGGCAGTGGCAGCCCCGAGGATGTATGAGCGGGTAGTGGTGACCATCTTACGCACCGTCTCGTCAAGATAAATCTGACTCGGGTCAGTTATCTTGTCGAGGCCTCCCCAACGGAACTTCTCAGTGATGTTGCGGTATGCCTTGTCGGTATTGACGGCGTTGATGTCATAGTCGCCGTTCTCCTCGTTGAGGACGGGGGTCACCTCGTAGGCCATACCTGTCGAGCGCATATATGGCTGGAGCGCCACATAGTAGTCCGACGGGACTGTGGAAGCGAAGTAGATGGGATTTTTCCATCCGTTCTTGACAGAGGTGGCAAGCATATCGAGCGAGAGCAACTGGCTGAGGGTCAGACCTCCGTGGCGTGATGCCTCGCGGTCGTCCTCCATGTTTACACGGATGGCGGTGTCGGCCATATCTGCTTCATATTCGGAGATACGCCCGGCCTTGATTGCGGCAGGTATGTCGACAGGGATGATGAAGTTGTTGTATTTCATCATCGGGGCATTCCATGCGTTGTTGCTCGAATTGCGGTCGTAGACCTGACGGAGTGCGGTCGAGATGTTGACAGGAGTCGTGTCACAGTCGGCTGCGAAGTAGCTGAAATTCATGCGTTCATAGCCGTAGTCCTCCGGCTTGGCGATAGTCTCTATGCCTTCTGCCTGATATGAAGGATGCTTGACCTGATTTGCATACCAGTCGGTGGTGAGATACGAGAGGTTGACAACTTTCACATCGGTGCGGTGGCCTTCGACCTCCTGAGCATACCAGAGGGGGAAGGTGTCGTTGTCGCCGTTGGTGAAGATGATGCCGTTCTCGTCGACTGAGTCAAGGTAGTTCATACCGAAGTCGCGGGTGACGTAGCGGCCTGAGCGGTCGTGGTCGTCCCACGTCTGCGATACCATCTGCAAGGGGACGATAAGTCCGATGATGCAGGCGAAGACGGCACCTCCGAGGCTGATTTTGCGGTCATGGGCGGCGGTTGCCTCCTCGCTGAGAGGTTGTCTGTCCTTACCGGAGGCTTTCTTGCCGAGCAGTTCGCGGACGAGCGCCCAGAGTCCGGCGACTCCCATACCGACCCATATAGCGAAGGCATAGAATGAACCGGCAAAGGCGTAGTCACGCTCACGAGGCTGCGTCGGGGTCTGGTTGAGATAAAGCACGATGGCGATACCGGTCATGAAGAACAGGAAGAAGATGACCCAGAACTGCTCGATGCCGCGCTTGGAGGTGAATGCCTGCCAGCCGAGGCCGATGATGCCCATGAGGAGGGGAAGCATATAGAACACGTTGTGTCCCTTGTTTCCCTTACCCTCCGAGTAGGGNAGGAGGCTCTGGTCGCCGAGGCGGGGATTGTCGATGAAAGGTATGCCCGAAATCCAGTTGCCGTGGTTNACCTCGCCGTTGCCCTGAATATCGTTCTGGCGTCCTGCGAAGTTCCACATGAAGTAGCGCCAGTACATGTGGTTGAGCTGGTAGACGAGGAAGAAGCGGAGGCTTTCGCCCATTGTTGGCTTCACTGCGTCGACAGTCTGGAGCACTTCTCCGTTGTGGACATAGCGAGTGGCACTGACGGGTTTTCCTTTAAGACCGCCGAGCCAGTCGGAGTAGGCTGCGGTGTGCGCTCCGCTGTAAATGCGTGGGAAGAGCATATTCAGCTCAGGAGCCATGACATAGTCCTTCTTGTAGCCTGTGATTTCGTAGTGGTCAGGCTGGTCGGGGGATGTCTTGACGACCTTTGCATAGAGGGGCTTCCCTTCCTTATACATAGGTGATGCCTGCCCCTGCGCGTCGATTTCGTAGACGACGGACGACTGGTTGGTCTGTCCGTAGAACAGCGGACGTTCACCATACTGCTCACGGTTGAGGTAGGAGGCGAGGGCAAACACGTTGTCGGGTGCGTTCTGGTTCATCGGCGGGTTGGCGCTTGCACGGATGAGCAGGAGCGCGTATGAGGAGTAGCCGATGAAGATGACGAAGATNCTCATCACGACGAGGTTGAGGATGCGGACGGGGAGCTTCTTCGCCATGAAGAGCCACGCGATAAGACCTATCATTATCACGACCGGAATCCACATGCTGTCGCCGATGAAGGGGATGCCCGAGAAGAAGATGCTGAGGAGGACACTCAGGCGTATCTTGCCTACGCTCTTCTGCTTGTAAAGCTCGCTGATTGCCCAGATGAAGCAGCCGACGGCGAGGATGGCGTAGATAAGGACACCCATGTTGTAGCTGCAACCGAGGACGTTGACGAAGAAGAGCTCGAAATACTGCGACACCTCGATGAAGCCGGGGACGAGTCCGTAGAGGATAAGTCCGACGACGATGGCTGAGACTACAAGCGTGATGAGCGAGCCTTTGGCGGTGGTGTTGTTCCACAGACGATAGTAGATGACGAGGGCTATCGCNGGGATACAGAGGAGGTTGAGAAGGTGGACAGCGATGGAGATACCGATGACGTAGGCTATGAGAATCAGGTATTTATCGCTGTGAGGACGCTCGGCGCGGTTTTCCCATTTCAGGATTAGCCAGAAGACAAGGGCGGTACAGAAGGAGGAGAAGGCATAGACCTCACCTTCGACTGCNGAGAACCAGAAAGTGTCGCTCCAAGTGTAGGCAAGTGCGCCGCAGATGCCCGAACCGAATATGACGAGCATCTGGGAGAGGGAGAGGTTTTCGACATCATCCTTAACGACGAGCCTGCGCACGAGGTGGGTGATGGTCCAGAACAGGAGCAGGATTGTGCCTGCCGAGAGGAGGGCGGACATGGAGTTGACCATCAAGGCCACTTTGGTGACATCGCCGAAAGCGAAGTTGACAAAGAAGCGTGCGGCAAGCATGAAGATCGGGTTGCCCGGCGGGTGACCGACTTCGAGCTTATAGCCTTGCGAGATGAACTCCGGGCAGTCCCAGAAGCTGGCTGTCGGCTCGAGGGTGAGCAGATAGGTCACTGCCGCGATGACGAAGCAGAGCCAGCCGAGCGAGTTGTTGATGAGGTTATATCTTTTCATTTACTTCTGATAAGGCTAATGGGGCTAAGGTCTCAGAATTTGCGGATACCCATGACCTCGCGGACTTCGGCGAGGGTCTTGGCTGCACGCTCGCGTGCGCGCTCGGCTCCCTGACGCACGACGCGTGAGATGTAAGCGTCGTCGTTGCGGATGTCGTGGTAGCGTTCGCGGATGGGGGTGGTCACTTTGAGTATGTCCTCGGCAAGCTGCTTCTTCATGTCGCCGTAGCGGATAGAGCAGTCGGCGTATGCGTCGCGGTAGCTCTGGACGATTTCAGGGGCGGAGGTCAGCTCCATGAGCGTGAGGAGGTTCTGCACAGGCTCGGAGATAGGCTGGTTGGGGGTCTTCGGGCCTTCGTCGGTGACGGCACGCATGACTTTCTTGCGCAGTACCTTCTCCTCGTCGATGAGGTAGATGCAGTTGCCCTCGCTCTTGCCCATCTTGCCTGAGCCGTCGAGTCCGGGGACTTTGACGGCGTGGTCGCCGAAGTTGAAATTCTGAGGTTCGGGGAAGAGATCGACTCCGTAGAAAGAGTTGAAACGGCGGGCAAAGCGGCGGGTGAGTTCGAGGTGCTGTTCCTGATCCTTGCCGACAGGCACCTTGTGGGCCTTCTGGATGAGGATGTCGACGGCCATGAGGGTGGGATAGGTGAGGAGGCCGGCGTTGACGCGCTTGTTGGAGTCGGTGCCGATGATTTGCTTCTCAATGTCCTCGTCGTCATTGCCGGTCTTGATGCCGAGCTGCTTGCGGGCCTTGTCCTTGAATGAAGCTGTGCGCATGAGTTCGCCGATGCCGACGTGCATATTCAGGAGAAGATACATTTCGGAGATTTCGGGGACATCGCTCTGCACGAATATTGTTGCCTTCTCGGGGTCGATGCCTGCGGCGAGATATTCGGCGAGGATATTTTTCACGTTCTCATGGAGAGCGTCAGGTTCGGGATTGGTTGTCAGTGCATGGAGGTCGGCGATGAAGAAAAGACAGTCGTAATCGTTCTGCATTTTCACGAATTTGCTCAGTGCGCCGTAATAGTTTCCAAGATGGAGGTTGCCTGTGGCACGGATGCCGGAGAGAACCACTTCTTTATTGTTCATAATATGGTGATGATTAGAATGTTGCTGATTGGTTAGGGCGTATGATGCCAATTTAGACCACAAAAGTACAAAAAAAACCGCTATGAAGCGGTTAAAAAAGACTAAGAGTTTAGGGTCTAAGGAGTTTGGAAGTTAAGGCTACGGTCTCCATGTAAGTTCGGGGGTGCCGGTGAAGTGGTTGATGTAGCGGGCGAGTGCAAAGAGATAGTCGCTGAGGCGGTTGACGTAGGTGAGGACTATCGGATGGACGTAGGCACCGGTGTCGGCGAGAGTGAGAATGTCGCGCTCGGCGCGGCGGCATACTGTGCGGGCTACATGGGCATGGGCGGCTCCTACCGATCCGCCGGGAAGAACGAACAGTTTCAGCGGAGGGATTGAGGAGTCGAGGAGGTCAATCTGATGTTCGAGGTCGGTGAGAAGGTCGGGGGAGATGGGAGCGGGTTGGGATTGGGGGTCGGAGTTGTCGGACGGAAGGGTGGTGGACGGGGTTGCGAGATAGGCTCCGATGCTGAACAGGGTGCGGTTGATGGTGAGGAGGGTTGAATTGACGAAGTCGTCAAGGTCGGTTGTGTGGGCTTGGACGAGACCTATCATTGCGTTAAGTTCGTCGAGAGTTCCGTAGGCAGAGACGCGGGGCGAATTTTTGGCTATGCGCTGGCCTCCGACGAGCGATGTGGTGCCGGCATCGCCGGTGCGGGTGTAGAGGGGGCTTTTCTTCATAATTTGTACGGAGTTTGGGTTTGAGCGGCAAATTTCGTAATTTTGCACTGTTATATCAATAACTAAACCTTAAAAATTCATATATGTTTTCAGGTATTGTAGAAGAGGCCGCACAGGTGGTCGATGTTGTGCGTAAGGATGGTAACGTGGACCTCCGTGTGAAGTGCAGTTTTACGGATGAGCTTAAAATAGATCAGAGTGTGGCTCACAACGGTGTCTGCCTGACCGTCGTGTCGCTTCCGGGCGACGGGACCTATACGGTGACTGCCATTCAGGAGACGCTCGACCGCAGTAATCTCGGCGGACTTGAACCGGGCAGCCTCGTGAATCTTGAACGCTCGATGCTGATGAACGGCCGTCTGGACGGCCATATCGTGCAGGGTCATGTGGACTGCACCGCTGTCTGCGAGGATATCGAGGAGGTCGAGGGTAGCCGTTACTATAAGTTCACCTACGATGTTGCGCCCGAAATGGCAGCCAAGGGTTATGTCACTGTGGAGAAAGGTTCGGTGACGGTCAACGGCGTGAGTCTTACCGTCTGTGACTCCGAACGCTATTCGTTCAGGGTCGCCATCATCCCCTACACTTTCGAGCATACCAACTTCAAGGAAATCAAGGTCGGTACCAAGGTCAATATCGAATTTGACATCATCGGGAAGTATCTGGCCAGACTTAAAGAGTTTTAAACGGTTTTTAAATTCTTTTTCAGTGCATCCGCCTCTCCGTCCCGGCACTCCGGGCCAACCAAAGGGGCTGAGAATTTGTTGTTAATGATGACAAAGATACAGTGCGAGGTTCCCCCGCGGACACCAATCGTCGTTGAATTTAACTTTTTTAATTAAAAATTTCAGTATGCAGCGACAAAAATAGCCTATCTTTGCAGACTTGAACGACAACTAAATAAAACACTATATAATTATGGAAAATAAAGAATTAGACCGTATCAGCTATGCTCTCGGTCTGAGCATGGGCAACAATTTCCGTGCAAGCGGTATTCAGGAAATCAATGTTCAGGATTTCGCCGACGGTGTTGCTGCCGTATTCTATGGCAACCAGCCTAAGATGTCCTATGATGAGGCCAAGGCCGAAATCCAGAAATATTTTGCAGCTCTCGAAGAGAAGCAGCGTGCCGAGGCCGCTAAGATGGCCGATGTCAACGCTGCCGCCGGCAAGCAGTTCCTTGAGGAGAACGGCAAGCGTGTCGAAGTGAAGACCACTGCATCCGGCCTCCAGTATGAGGTGCTTGAAGATGGCGACGGTGAGATTCCTACCGCACAGGATCAGGTCGAGGTCCACTATACCGGCAAGCTCATCGACGGTACGGTGTTCGACAGCTCTGTCGAGCGCGGCGTTCCTGCCACTTTCGGTGTCACTCAGGTAATCCCCGGATGGGTCGAGGCGCTTCAGCTTATGAAGGCCGGTTCGAAGTGGCGTCTGTTCATCCCCTCGCAGCTTGCCTACGGTCCTCAGGGTGCGGGTGGCGTGATAGGCCCGAACTCAACTCTGATTTTCGACGTAGAGCTTCTTAAAGTCATCAAGAAATAAGGGGCGGACATAACAGGAATGTCTGCCGGACGTTTTCAACACTGAATTGTGGTGGTGCGGACGCTGAATGACAGCGTCCGCACCGGCCACATTTTCGGCTGTCCCGGAGCGAGGTCTCCGCGAGGCTACGGAAATCAGACTGAACAAAAAAGAACAACACCATTAAAACACTTAAACAATAGAAATCTTATGAAAAAGCTAATCATGGCTTGCGGCGTTGCCGCAGTGCTGCTCGGCGCAAGCTCCTGCGGCAATTCATCGTCAAACAGTGAGAACAAAGGCTTCGGCGATTCTCTCTCGGTCGCCATCGGTGAGGCTCAGGGTTCACGTCTGCTCTCCGAGTACATGACTCTCCCCGAGGACCAGAAGGCCAATATCAATAAAGAAGACCTCCTCCGCGGTTTCAAGCAGGTCATCATGACCGACACCACCCAGCAGGGCTATCTGACCGGTGTTAATTTCGGTCTTCAGCTCGTCGGCCAGCTCTTCCGCTACGAGGAAGCCGGTGTACCTATCGACCGTGCCAAGCTCTATGAAGCATACGCAAAGGCATTTACCGCCGACACCATCAACTCCGAGGCTCTCCGCGAGTCTCAGACCCAGCTCCAGATGCTTGCAGAGCAGGCACAGCAGAAGATGATGGAGTTCTATCAGAAGCAGCAGGAGGAAGCCCGTGCCGCCAAGGAGAACAGCCCCGAGGCTAAGGACAATCTTGCCGCAGGTCAGAAGTATCTTGACGAGCAGATTGCAAAGGACCCCTCAATCAAGAAGACCGCATCGGGTCTCGGCTATAAGGTCATCAGCGAAGGTACAGGCGAGGCAGTCGGTGCAAACGGCAGCGCCAAGGTGAAATATACCGGCAAACTTATCGACGGTACTGTGTTTGACAGCAATTCGACCGGTGTCACCATGAACCCCAACCGTGTAGTCCCCGGTTTCGGCGAAGGTCTTTCAATGATGAAGGAAGGCGCCCACTATGTGCTCTACATCCCCGGCAACCTTGCCTACGGTGTCGACGGCCAGCCTCAGGCCGGTATCGCTCCCAATGCGATGCTCGTCTTTGATGTTGAGACTTCGGACATCACTCCCGCCAACTAAATCGCTTACATGGCTCTGACCGGTAAGCCTCCCGCCGGACTTCTGTCAGCGAGGAAGCAGCCGTCAACCGTGAAAACGTCATCCACGGAAAGAAAGGGTGACTGTGTCTCTGGCACAGTCACCCTTTCTTATGTCTCCACGTTGGGAATGTCAGGCGGGCTCGATGCGGATGTGGGAGTCGGGATGACGGAGGATGATGCAGGAGGCCTCGGTGAGGACTACACCCTCGGTGTTGCGCACACCTTGTTTGCGGAAACTGATGCGCTCGGCCGAGAAGGGTACATGGGTGTACTTGGTGATGTAGTCAGGATCAATCACCATTCCTGAATTTTCCTTGCCGCAGAGGTCGAATACTTCCGAGTGATGAACATAGAGGGTTCCGAACTTGGTGACGATGAGGTGGAAGTCGATGCCCCACACGGTCTCCTTTTCCTCNGCGGCGACGACCTTGACGGAGGGTAGGGAGCTGAGATACTGTATAAGTCCCGAACCGGCAAGAAGCACCTTGCGTGTCGAGCCGGAGCGACCGGTGAAGGCTGCACGCGATAGACCTATGATGAAGTCATTGGAAACATCCGCCGAATCGTAGGTGAATGTGCGGTCGGTCTGATTCCAGATTCCTCCGGTGAAGAGGACTTCGTCGGCGGTATCGCCGACGGCTACGCGGGCGCGCGCTCCGAAGATAAACGATTTCTCCATGCCCATGCGCATATCCATTATGGCAACTTCTTCCTGATCCGAGAAGTTCCAGCCGACTTCCTTGTCGGAAAGTCGCTGATACAGGCTTTCCTCCACTTGGCATTTGAAGATTTGGCAGAAATTGTAGTCCTTCTTGGGAAGGGCGACATATTGCGAGGTCTGGACGTCGAGTTCGCGTGCCGCACGCCCCATGCGGATGACTCGTGAGCCTTGGTCGAGCGAACCGGCATCAGTCCCGACTGTGCCGGGGGCGAGATTGACGGGGATGACTGTGAGAGTGTCGTCGGCAATGGCGGTGACATAGCCGACGAGACCCTGACCTTTGTAGGGGCCGTCGGGTATTACGATACCGGGGACAAGGACAGTTTCCGTTTCGGAGAAAATCGAGCTGTTTTCGACGGGGAGTTCAAGAGACTGCCCTTGGGTGAGTGTGATGCCGCGGAGGGTGCGGGAGAGGACTGTGCTGCCGTCCTTGATGTCGACCGAATAGTAGTCTACTTTCATTGAAGCGGCTTTGCGCGCACCGACCATTCGGGAAATCTGATCAAGGGGTGTGGAGGAGGGACGGATTTTGACGATGCGTTCATCGACTTCACTGCGGAGCAGACCGGGTGCGAGGGTGTTGGTGAGTTGGGTTGTAAGCATTGTTTAGATTAAGGGTTTTGAATGTTGGAGATTAAGTATCGAGGATTAAATAAGGAGGGGATGATTGTTCAGGCTGGCCATGCTGATTGGCGCGGTCGGGCAAGGATGCGGGCGGTTGGGTTGTCGGCATCGTCGTCGATGGGACTGCTGTCGGGTTTATCGGGGTGGGTATCACCGGGAGTGGCGGTGACGGCGGTCAGTTCGGTGGACGATGATGGGGTTGCACCGGTGTCGGCATTTTCAGGATGACGGATAAATTCAAGCGGGGACGGAGTCATTTTTTTAAGATTGGGTTTAAAGTTTAGATTACGGTATATGGAGGAGGTAAGGCAAAGACGATTATTAATTTTTACAATGCAAAGTTAGGGATGGAATCGAGGTGAAAAGGTGTGATAATGCAAAAGCGTATAGAAAAATGTGGATAAAAAAATCCCGCCGGAAAAATTCTCCGGCGGGATTGGTTGATACCTTATATAATATAGGTGTTAGTCTTTACATTCAGATCAATCGGGATCAAGAGTACAGATTGATACACGGTTCCAAGATTCTTCGCTGAACATGTGGCCGATACCCTGACCTTCTGCGCTGATACGTTTGGGGTCAATCTTGAAACGCTTGATGAGGGCATTCTTGACAGCCTCGGCACGGGCATTGGCAAGACGTTCATTGAGTTCAACGGGACCATCGGCAGAAGCGTAACCGCGAACCTGAACTGTTGCTTTGGGGTGATTGTTGAGGTATGCCGCGATCATTTCGATGTTGGGCTGCTGGTCGGCTGTGATTGTGCTTGAACCAATCTTGAAGAAGACGTAGCGGACAGATTCAAGAGTATTTTCCTTAACCACCTTGACCTGAGCGGGCTTGGCGTTGGCTGCTGCGAGAGCTGCGGTAAGTTCGGCGTTCTTTGCGTCGGCTGCTGCGAGAGCTGCGTCACGGCTGTCGACCTGAGCGCGGAGTGCATTCACGCGGCTGTTGAGGTCAGCAAGTTCGGCGGAGTTGTCGGGGACAGTCACACACTTGAAGCCGGGGCCGGAATTGTAGTTAAGACCTACGGTCATGTAGAAGTTGGCACGTTTGAGGTCGAGACCCTGATCGTGGTAGGCTGTACCGTTGCCTGTTACGTTCCAGATTACGCTCGGCTTGAGCGAGATGCTGAAATGTTCGCTGGTGGCGAAGTTGAAGCTGAGACCTGCCTTGGCACCGATATTGCTGTGGTCGCTGCCGTAGCTTACATAGTCGTGGAGCCAGCCGATACCGGCGACAGCGTCAACCGTGAATGGACGAGGTTCGCAACGGAAACCGCCGAAGAGGTTCGAAAGATTGAAAGTTCCGTAAGCGCCTACATAGGTGTTGTCAAACGCTGTCTTGCTTGAGCGGCCGCCATTGGCGGTTGAGGTATTGATTCCGGCAAGGCCTTCAACGCCGAGTCCGAAGACAGGGGTGAGCTGCTTGCCGATATGGAGACCTACGGTCGGGCGGATGTTCTTGAAGAAGGAGTGACCTTTGAGAGGAGTGGTGACACCACCGTCAAGGCCAATCTGCCAGTTATCACCAAATGTCGGACGTTCTATTACGTTTTGGGCAGATAGACCCATGATTGAACCGACGAGGGCGGATGCGAGGATAAATCGTTTCATTGTGGTTGCGTGTTTTTTAGTTTTAAATGTAAGTGTTTTTCTCTCGAAACGTGATTCGTTCGTTGTGTGAAAGAACCTGATAGAATCTCTACTTGTGTTTGGAAGATATTATGTTTTTTTGTTGTTAATTTCAGTGTTGAAGGTGAGGAGAAGTGGGGGAGAGGAAGAGGGTGTGTTGTGTGTCTCTTGTAATTTTCTAACAATCGAAAGAGGGAAAATGGATTATGGAACGGATTGGAATTAACAATTTTTAACCAAATCCTCATCTTGCCATTATTATAAGGTGGGCAGACAGGGTTATTGTAGTTTTGACCATAAGTAATGGTTCTCCGCGAAAACTATAAACTCGGTAGGGACAGCCGTTTTTAAGAAAAAAGAAGTCTGGGCTGAGAGACTTATTGTAAAAATGACGTGAAGTAACAGTCTTATTGTATGAAATAAGAAAACTGAAAGTGCTGATTTTGATGTTATAAAACATATTTCCGATAGTGCGTGCATGACATAAAATCACTACTTTTGCCATTGAAAGACATGGATGGGGCATGACACTACTGACAAAAGCCACCGTTCATCCTGACCAATTTAGAAAAAATCTGATTCCACCTACTCGAAAAATTATGGAGGCACCTCTTGCCAATAATCACATTTCGGTCGACTGTGTAGTCTTCGGTTTCGACGGCAATAGCCTCAGCGTACTTCTGAGCAAACGAAGTGGCTGCGATGAAAACGGAGAAATGTTCATGGACTACAAGTTGCCGGGCAGTCTTATCTATCAGGACGAAGATCTCGACGAAGCCGCCGCGCGCGTACTTAAAGAATTGACCGGGGTGAGCGACGTTGCCCTGACCCAGTTCAAGGCTTTCGGTTCCAAGGGTCGCACGAATAACCGGCGTGATGTGCACTGGCTTGAGAAAGAGCAGGCGAAGGTCCAGCAAATTGTCACCATCGCTTATTTCTCGCTTGTGAAGCTCGACAAGAATCTTGAGAAGACCGTCAACACGAATGTGGCTGAATGGCATAAGCTCAACAATCTGGGACGGCTGGCATTTGACCATAATCAGATTATCGCGGAGGCTCTGCGTGCCATCCGCCGCGAGGCCGACAACAACCGTGCGCTGCTTTTCGACCTTCTTCCAAAGAAATTCACCGCCTCGCAGTTCAGGATGCTCATGGAGATTATCTATGACAAGCAGCTCGATGTGAGAAACTTCCACAAGAAAATCTCCCAGCTCCCCTATATAATCCCTCTCGAAGAGCGTCAGCAGGGAGTGGCTCACAGAGCTGCCCGCTTCTACCGCTTCGACAAGAAGGCATATAGCGGTTCGCGCTGACACATTTTCCCCCTCCCGCTTCCCACGGATGCAATAGAAATTTAAAGTTTAAACTCACAAAAAATACTTAGCAGACCCAATGTATCTTTTAGGATATGACATAGGCAGTTCCTCAGTGAAGGCAAGCCTTGTGAATGTCGAGACCGGAAAGACTGTGGCTTCGGATTTCTATCCCAAGACCGAAGCTGAAATTATAGCCGTGAAGCCCGGATGGGCCGAGCAGCGTCCCCAGCAGTGGTGGGACTGTCTCAAACACGCCACTGAAAGCATACTTGCAACATCGAAAGTTGACCCCAAAGAGATAAAAGCCATAGGCATCTCCTATCAGATGCACGGACTTGTGATGGTCGATAAGGACAAGCAGCCCCTGCGTCCGGCCATAATATGGTGTGACTCTCGCGGAGTCCCCTACGGCGAGAAGGCTTTCGGGGCTCTCGGCGAGGAGAAATGTCTGAGCCACCTCCTCAACTCGCCCGGCAACTTCACCGCCACCAAACTCGCGTGGGTCAAGGAGAACGAGCCTGAGGTCTTTGAGAAGATTGACAAAATCATGCTTCCCGGCGACTACATAGCCATGCGTCTGACCGACCGTATCTGCACCACCGTGTCAGGTCTGTCGGAAATGATGCTCTGGGATTTCAAGGAGGGACGCGTGGCTGATTTCCTGATGGAATATTTCGGTTACAGCGAGGGAATCATCCCCGAGATAGTCCCGACCTTCTCGATTCAGGGACGTGTGACCGCCGAAGCCGCTGCCGAACTCGGTCTCGCCGAGGGTACACCGGTTGCATACCGTGCAGGCGACCAGCCTAACAACGCATTGTCGCTCAATGTTTTCAATCCCGGTGAAATTGCCTCGACCGCAGGCACTTCGGGTGTGGTCTACGGTGTGCTTGGCGAGGTGAACTACGACACCAAGAGCCGCGTCAACACCTTCGCCCACGTCAACCACAGTGCTGACGCTACGCGTCTGGGTGTGCTGCTCTGCATCAACGGCACCGGCATCCTCAATTCATGGAGCAAACGCACCGTGGCTCCCGAGGGAATCAGCTATGCGGAGATGAACGATGTCGCTGCACAGGCACCCATCGGTTCAGCCGGCGTGTCGGTAATCCCCTTCGGCAACGGAGCAGAGCGCGTGTTGCAGAACAAAGAGGTCAACTGTTCGATCCACGGTGTGAATTTCCTTACCCACAACAAGTCGCATCTTCTCCGCGCCGCTCAGGAGGGAATCGTGTTCTCCTTCATGTACGGCATGGAAATCATGGAGCAGATGGGTATGCCCATCAATAAAATCCACGCCGGACACGCCAATATGTTCCTCAGTCCGCTTTTCCGCAACACTCTCGCAGGTGTGAGCGGAGCCACCATCGAGCTTTATGACACCGACGGTTCCGTAGGTGCTGCAAAGGGTGCGGGCATGGGTGCCGGTATTTATAAGGACAACAACGAGGCATTCGCCTCACTTGACAAAATCGAGGTCATCGAACCTTCCGTTGCGGACCGTCACGCCTACCGCGATGCCTACGAACTTTGGAAGGAGCGACTGATGCGCGAGCTCTAAAATAAAAAAATAAATTTTACCACATTATACCAATACATTATTATTATGGCAGTTAAAGAATATTTCCCCGGTATCGGGAAAATTAAGTTTGAAGGCAAGGAGTCAAAGAACCCCATGGCCTACCGTTACTATGACGCTGACAAGATGATTCTTGGCAAGCCCATGAAGGAATGGCTCAAATTCGCTATGGCATGGTGGCACACACTCTGCGCTGAAGGTGGCGACCAGTTCGGCGGTTCTTCAAAGAAGTTCCCTTGGAACGAAGGTACCGACGCACTCACCATCGCAAAGCAGAAGGCCGATGCAGGTTTTGAGTTCATGCAGAAGATGGGCATCGAATATTTCTGCTTCCATGACGTTGACCTCGTCGACGAGGGCAGCTCAATCGAGGAGTATGAGCATAACATGAAGGAAATCGTGGCTTATCTCAAGGAGAAGATGGCCGAGACCGGCATCAAGAACCTCTGGGGTACCGCCAACGTGTTCAGCAATGGCCGCTATATGAACGGTGCCGCAACAAATCCTGATTTCGACGTTGTTGCACGCGCTGCCGTCCAGATCAAGAACGCCATCGACGCTACCATCGCCCTCGGCGGTACAAACTATGTGTTCTGGGGTGGCCGCGAAGGTTACATGAGCCTTCTCAACACCGACCAGAAGCGTGAGAAAGAGCATCTCGCAACCATGCTCCGTCTTGCACGCGACTATGGCCGCGCACAGGGCTTCACCGGCACATTCCTCATCGAACCCAAGCCCATGGAACCCTCTAAGCACCAGTATGACGTTGACAGCGAAACCGTCATCGGCTTCCTCAAGCAGCACGGTCTTGACAAGGACTTCAAGCTCAACATCGAGGTGAACCACGCTACTCTCGCCGGCCACACCTTCGAGCATGAACTCGCAGTGGCTGTCGACAACGGTATGCTCGGCTCTATCGACGCTAACCGCGGCGACTATCAGAACGGCTGGGATACCGACCAGTTCCCCATCGACAACTATGAGCTTACTCAGGCCATGATGCAGATTATCCGCAACGGTGGCCTCGGCAACGGCGGTACGAACTTCGACGCAAAGACCCGTCGCAACTCGACCGACCTCGACGACATCTTCATCGCCCACATCGCCGGTATGGACGCTATGGCCCGCGCACTCGAAAGCGCTGCCGCACTTCTCGAGGAATCACCCTACAAGGAGATGCTCCGCGAACGCTACGCATCGTTTGACTCAGGCAAGGGTAAGGAATTCGAGGAAGGCAAGCTCACCCTCGAGGATGTCTACGCCTACGGTAAGGAAGTCGGCGAGCCCAAACGCACTTCGGGCAAGCAGGAACTCTACGAGGCTATCGTCAATATGTATTGCTGATAGGTCCGGAGAGATTTCCGCTCCGCGCTGACACTGTTTTTTACCAGACTGACTATGTCCGTGCGGCTGCCCGTCAGCCGCACGGATATTTTTCACGACTCAACACCGACCAATCAAAATCATCAACTTCTTACCAATACACAGAATACTCATGAACTATTCCCAGAAAGGAAGCAAGGTCTACCTGTTTTCGATAGTGCTTGTCGCAGTGCTTGGCGGTCTGCTCTTCGGCTATGACACGGCCGTGATTTCAGGAGCCGAGAAGGGTCTGCAAGCCTTCTTCCTCGGAGCAAAGGACTTTGTCTACACCGACACCATCCACGGCATCACCTCGTCGAGCGCGCTGCTCGGCTGCATCGTCGGCGCCGCCCTCTCAGGCTTCTTCGCGTCGTGTTTCGGGCGCAAAAAGTCGCTTGCCATCGCCGGAGTCTTCTTTTTCCTCTCGGCACTCGGCAGCTACTATCCTGAATTTATGTTCTATGACTACGGTCATCCGACATGGAGTCTGCTCATAGCCTTCAACTTCTACCGTATTCTCGGCGGTATCGGCGTAGGTCTCGCCTCGGCTATCTGCCCGATGTATATCGCCGAGGTCGCACCCTCGAATCTGCGCGGCACCCTCGTGTCGTGGAACCAGTTTGCCATCATCTTCGGTCAGCTCGTGGTCTACTTCGTCAACTTCCTCATCCTCGGCGAGCATACCCAGCCTATCATCGAGAAGATTGGCGAGACGCTCTATCAGGTCAGCTCCGAATCCGACCTCTGGACCATCCAGAAGGGCTGGCGCTATATGTTCGGTTCCGAGGCCATCGTTGCCGGTGTCTTCACCGTCCTTGTCTGCCTCGTCCCCGAATCGCCCCGTTATCTTGCACTCACCGGCCGTGACGAGAAGGCTCTCAATGTCCTCGCCCACATCAACGGCTACGAGAAGGCCAAAGAGATTCTCAGCCAGATCAAGAGTACCGTAGAGGTCAAGAGCGAACGACTTTTCTCCTTCGGCATCATGGTCATCTTCGTGGGTGTCATGCTCTCAGTATTCCAGCAGGCAGTCGGTATCAACGCCGTCCTCTACTATGCTCCGCGTATCTTCGAATCAATGAACATGGGCAACCCGATGGTCCAGACCATCATCATGGGCATTGTCAATATCTCGTTCACCCTCGTCGCCGTCTTCTCCGTCGAGAAACTCGGACGCAAGCCCCTCCTTATATGGGGTTCGCTCGGCATGGCTCTCGGTGCGTTTGGCGTGGCAGTCAGCAATATGGTNGACGGCATCGCCCCGATTGTCCCCGTAGTCTCAATCATGGTCTACTCTGCATCGTTCATGTTCTCGTGGGGACCCATCTGCTGGGTGCTTATCGCCGAAATCTTCCCCAACACCATCCGTTCACAGGCCGTCGCAATCGCCGTGGCCTTCCAGTGGATTTTCAACTTCATCGTCTCGTCGACCTTCGTCCCGATGTATAATATGCACGGCTTCGGCATGGGCGATAAGTTCGGTCACCTCTTTGTCTACGCCCTCTACGGCATCATCTGCGTCATCGCCGCATGGTTCGTCGCCGCACTCGTCCCCGAGACCAAGGGCAAGACCCTCGAAGACATGACCAACCTCTGGCGCAAACGCGACCATGTAAAGAACTGATAACCTCTGANTTCATAAACTTAGAATTTAATCCGTAATTCAGGTTTATATCCCATAAGATAAGATTGAAGGGAGTCACCGGCAGGACCGATGACTCCCTTCTCTTTGCTGTCGTTTCTGGCTCAGCCCCCCTTAAAAACTGATGGTTTAAGTTGAAACACTANGCCACGCCGTATTGCCCGNTATGGACGGCCACATTAATGTGANGCTGAGCTTTCGGTTGTAGCCTATTGTTGTGTGACAAGGAAACCGCCGAGGGGCATAGCCTTTACACGNACGGGATGGACAGTTCCGATTTCATCAACAAGGGTGACCGAAGTAATGTCCGCGTTACCTTCAATCATAATTCCAAGGGCATGATTATCTTCAAGATCAGAGGCCTTTGCCTGTAGTNTGACCTTTCCGGAATCCGGATCATAGAAAGTGTCNAATTTAAAATCACGGCGTCCGTTCCAGAAATCTCCGTAGTCTTCAAAATTGTAGAGACCGCACTGCCGTAGATCCATCATTTCAACCAACATCTTTTCAGCTTCCATTTTCCACTGACGGTTGGGGTGAATGAGGATTACAGAAGATGCATAATTGTCCTTTAATTTATTGAANACCTGAAACCATTGAGCCGGTTTTTCATGCCAGTTATCATCGTTCATGGTTTCATCTCCTGAATATACGTCAGAAAAATGGAGAGGAATCTGAAGTACTCCTGTCTTTTCGCCGCTCCAATCATTGTCCATACGTTGCGGGATAGGAAACTGGGAGTGGATTGAGGGTGCCGTGTAGCACGAACTAAACTGATAGCCGGACATGACATGAGCCTTNGGAAAATTCTTATTGACACAGAGATGGCCTGAACGGAAGGAGCGGACATTGATATTGAAATCCTTTTCAAGCAATTCCTTTGAAATCTGGAACTCGGCGAGGGTGGAGCCGGTTGAGATGCCTGTCTCTATGTCGCGGGTCGCGTATTCAGCATAGGATTCAGGCGTGAAAGGAGTCATCGGGAATCGTTCGGTTATACTAAAATCAGGATAATGACACACAGAGTGACTTCCTACTGTATGACCCGCTTCAAGTAATTTACGCACGGCCGGGAGAGTTTCATCACAGTAAAACTGTGACAGATACAAAGGCTGGCGGAAATAGTGTACCGTCAGGAAGTAGTGGCCGTTTAATCCCATGGAACTTTCATAATCCGCCATCCAGTGCATTTCATCATAGGCTGTGCGTGAGTCGCAATCATGGGTCGGGATAAGGACGGACTGATAGCCACCGGGTGAAGTGAATTTCCATGCGGTCAGCGGATTGTGTGAAGTAATGGCCGCACGGATGAGGAATGCCGGGATGTCACCGTAGGGGCTGAATGANTGGCTGCGGCCTGAGACTCCCATAGCCTTNCCCAATTGGAGNCGTTCGACAACATCTCGCCAGCGGAANCCACACATATAGGCAGCTCCCTGCTCCAGTTTGTTGCAGGTGATGGCTATCGCCTCCTGATCATCACCATAGTAGGCGAGGGGCGTTGCAGTGCTTACAGTCGCACTGACTGTGGAGATTGAGCCAATGCTGACGGTCGTTTCTTCAGGTGTATCAAAATAGATCATGTCGGGACGCGAGAGATCTATCCATGTGTAAGANGTATAGTNTTTACTTGTCGTGGAGTGGCCACTGATACCAAAAAGCTCTTTGAGTCCGTCGGTCATATTTCCTTCAATGGCCGGTGAGACGACTATGCCGCCGCTCTTCACATAATCTATCAGCATGGTTGTCTCCTCAGTCGTAAAAGTAGCCTTGCTCCCTGATAATATGGGTGAGCTGATGAGGATGAGTGACGCTCCCGCCACGGCCTCGGCACANGAAGTTGTNGTAAACGAAGGGAGACCGGCTATTTCGAGGATATACTCGGCAGAAGCTACATTGCGGGTAAGGGCTTCCGATTCCTTGTTAGGAGTCGTGACATCAAGAATAGCAGCCGGCTTAATGAGGGTTGTTGGATCAGTAGTNACGACTGTGCCGGGATTTTCCTGTGGGAGAGCATTGAATGTTATACGCTCGATTGAGGCAACATCAATACCTCCAAATGAATATCCTGAATCGGCAGTGGCTGAGGGAGAGATGGTNCCATCCTCGACCTGAATGGATGTCCCGTTAACAGTAGTTATAGTAAATTGGGCTGATAGCTTTCCGCTACACAAGGTTATGGCGAGTAATAAGCCAAGATATTTTGTTTTGGTTGACATGGTGNTAGCGTTTCATTAATTTGAATGTAGAGTCGCCTCCGATTGTGACNAAGTACACTCCCGGTATAAAATGGCTGATGTCAATTTCAGCACTGTCGGCAGAAAGTNNGTCGGAATATAACAGACAGCCATCGATGGAGTGAATAGTGACTGTCGCCCCGGGGAAGGCATATTTAATACTCAGAATATTGTTGATGAGCGTTACAGAACCTGCCGATACTATCGGTGAGTCAATGGCACCTTTGGGATCGGCTGCAAATGTCACTTCATTNATATCTGCTACTTGGGTGTCTGTACCGACGACGGTGATTAGTCCGGTGACATCCGAACCGACAAGACAACGCACAGAGGCAAGTGGCATAAGTGCTTTACCATCACCAATTATATACCAAGTGTCATTAGATGCCGATGATTTCAAAGCCGCCATCACGCAAAGAAGCGAGAAGAGAATGATTTTCTTTATATTCATCTGATTTACATAGTTATAGATTTAGTTGTGCAAAAATAGTAATTTTTTGTTGATTTATGCAATTATTATGNGTATTTATTTATAATACAGATGGATTAACTAAAATTAAATAAAAGTAAAGCCNTAGGACAACAATGTAAAAATAATTTCGGAATTTGGATGGTCATTCTATATGTGAGGTTGGTGGATTCTGGTTTTTGTAAATTAATCCCGGTGGATTTGTNGGGGGAGAGGGTGGAGTGGGGGGATAGTGGGTGGTGTCTGTTAAAAAAACATAAATACAATGTTAACTCTGCGGTGATTGAGTGATTAGCTTGTAGAAAAGCATAAAAATTACTAAATTTGCACACAGAAAGTCACGGAGGAGGCCACGCGCTTCCTCCCTTGTTTTTATATTGACCCGATTGATAGAATTTAACTGAAATATGATAGATAAAAACGAAGTCCGCCGTCTGGTGGACGAGGCAATAGCCGGGACAGACGCTTTTGTGGTCGACATCAAGGTGTCGGCTGCCAACGATGTCGTCGTCGAGCTTGACAGTCCGACCGGGGTTGACCTTGATTTCTGTGCCGAACTCAACCGAAAGCTCAATGAAATCTTCGACCGCGAGGGTGAGGATTTCAGTCTTGAGGTAGGCTCCGCATCGCTGACCGCTCCCTTCAAGGTAAAGGGACAGTATGAGAAGAACCTCGGCAACGAGGTGGAGGTGCTGACCCGCGACGGCAAGAAGTTCAAGGGTGTCCTGACGGCTGTCACTGACGCTGATTTCACCGTCGAGGTCACACGCAAGGTCAAGGAGCCGGGTGCCAAACGCCCGGTCATGGTGGCCGAGCCTGTCACCGTCCCGATGGAGATGGCAAAGCAGGTGACCTACGTCATCAATTTCAAATGACCCTTCCCGCCTGTTCCCGCTGCCTGATGTGATGAACACTTAAAAATATTCCCCACTAAAATAATTCACTCTTAAATATATCTATGGCAAAAAAAGAAGAAGCTCCCAATATGGTGGAGCGTTTCGCCGAATTCAAAGAACTGAAAAATATCGACAAGACCACCATGATAAGTGTGCTGGAGGAGTCGTTCCGCAACGTGTTGGCCAAAATGTTTAACACTGACGAGAATTTTGATGTCATCATGAACCCTGACAAGGGGGATGTGCAGATTTTCCAGAATCTCGAAGTTGTGCCTGACGGCGAGGTGACAAATCCCAACCTCCAGATTTCGCTGACCGACGCACGCGCCGACGATGATCCTGATGTCGAAATCGGCGAGGAACACACCAAGGAAATCTTCTTTGCCGACTTCGGCCGCCGTGCCATCCTCAACCTCCGCCAGACTCTTCAGACAAAGATTCTTGACCTTCAGAAAGAGGCCATCTACACCAAATTCAAGGAACTTGAAGGGGAACTCGTCTCAGGTGAAGTCTATCAGACATGGTCGCGCGAGACTCTCCTTCTCGACGATGAGAAAAACGAGCTTCTTCTCCCCAAGAGCGAGTCAATCCCCGGCGACTTCTTCCGCAAGGGTGAGACTGTTCTCGCTGTCATCGCCAACGTCGATAACAAGAACAACAATCCGAAGATTACCGTCTCGCGTACCAACGAGGCCTTCCTCCGCCGCCTTTTCGAGCGTGAGGTGCCTGAGATTGTCGACGGCCTCATCAGCATCCGCGCCGTGGCCCGCATCCCGGGTGAGCGTGCCAAGATTGCTGTCGAGAGCTTCGACGACCGCATTGACCCGGTCGGTGCCTGCGTAGGTGTGAAGGGTTCGCGTATCCACGGCATCGTCCGTGAGCTCCGCAACGAGAACATCGACGTAATCAACTACACCTCCAATCCCCAGCTTTTCATCCAGCGCGCACTCAGCCCCGCCAAGATTTCAAACATCCACCTCGACGAGGAGGAGAAGAAGGCCGAAGTGTTCCTTCACCCCGAAGAAGTGTCGCTTGCAATCGGCAAGGGTGGTCTTAACATCAAGCTCGCCTCGATGCTGACAGGCTATGTCATCGACGTTTACCGTGACACCCCCGAGGATATCGACGAGGACATCTATCTCGATGAATTCAAGGACGAAATCGACGGCTGGGTCATCGACGCTCTCAAAGACATGGGCTGCATCACCGCCAAGAGTGTCCTCAACACTCCGCGTCAGGAACTCATCGACCGTGCCGACCTCGAGGAAGACACCGTCGACAACGTCATCCGTATCCTCAGTGCCGAGTTCGAGGACGATGATGCAGAATCAGCCCCTGCGCCCGAAACCCCTGCCGAGGAAGCCGCTCCCGCGGAGGAGACCGCTCCCGAAGCTCCTGCCGAAGATGAATCTGAGGCTGAAAAGCCTGAGGCTTAAAGCCATAGTCCCTATTCCCTACACCTCTCTTCTCCATAACCATTTAAATATTACCCCACATCTCATATATGCCGAGAATAAAAATCAGTCAAGCCGCCAAAGAGTTCAACGTCACTATCCAGTCGTTAGCTGACCAGTTGAACAAGAAGGGTATCTCAATTGATGCCTCGAATCCTAACACACGTCTGGATGAGAGGGCCTACGATATCCTTGTCGAGGCATTCCAGCCCGACAGAAAGGAGCGTGAGCGCATCGACCGTATCCGTAAGGAGAAAGAAATGGAAAAGTCTGCATCAGCTCTCTCATCACATCCCTCATCGTCAGGCTCCGCTTCACGTTCGGAAGTTCAGGGGCCGAAGGTGATCGGCAAAATCGCGCTTGACAGACATAATAACCCCATTCCGACTCCCGCTCCCAAACCGGAAGTTAAACCCGAGCCGAAACCTGCGCCCGTCAAGGAGACTCCCAAACCGGAAGCTCCGAAAGCCGAGGCTCCCAAGCCGGCTGAGGCTCCCAAACCGGAGCCTCAGAAGACCCCTGAAGCTCCCAAGGCTCAGGCTCCCGCTCCCGAAGCACCCAAGGCTGAAGTAAAGCCCGAAACCCCTAAGGCGGAGCCGAAACCTGCACCCGTCAAGGAAACTCCGAAACCTGAGGCTCCGAAAGCCGAGGCTCCCAAGGCTGCCCCCGCACCCAAGGCAGAGGCACGTCCCGAACGCAAGCCCGAGGCTCAGAAGNCCCAGCCGAAACCTGCCCCCGCACCCAAGGCAGAGGCGCGTCCTGAACGTAAGCCTGAGGCATCCGAAGCCTGCGGCAGCTCCCGCTCCTGCCAAGCAGGAGGACGAAGTGTTCCGCTATCAGTCCGACGCTCAGGTAGTAGCTCCCAAAGTCGTGGGTCATATCGACCTTTCGGCTCTGAATCAGTCCACCCGTCCCAAGAAGAAATCGAAGGAGGAGCGCCGCAACGAGCGCATGAACAAGGGCGGACAGAATGGCGCTGCCGGTTCAGCTCAGGGTGGCGACCGCAAGAAGCGTCGCCGTATCGGTGGTAAGGTAGATATTGAAAAGACTGTCAATCAGGGTGAAGGCGGCAACTCCGGAAAGGGAGGAGGCAATCACGGCGGCGGTAACGGCAACGGCGGTAACGGCCGTGGCGGTAACGAGCGTGACCGTGAGCGTGGCGGACGTAACCGCGAGCGCAACAAGCGTCCTGTCCACACCGAAGTCAACGAGGAGGACGTACAGAAGCAGGTACGCGAGACCCTCGCACGCCTCACCTCCAAGGACAAGGGTCAGAAGAAGGGTGCCAAGTGGCGCAAGGAGAAGCGCGAAGCCTTCGCCAACCGTGCGCACGAGGCGGCAGCAGAGGCAGCAGCAGAGAGCAAGGTGCTTAAGCTCACCGAATTCGTGACCGCCAATGACCTNGCCGTGATGATGGATGTGCCTGTCAACAATGTGATTGCAACCTGCATGAATCTCGGTGTGATGGTGTCCATCAACCAGCGTCTCGATGCAGAAACCATCAATATCGTGGCTGAAGAATTCGGCTATCAGACAGAATATGTATCCGCAGAGGTGGTTGAGGCCATCCAGCAGGAGGAGGACAGCGAGGAGGAACTCGTCACCCGTCCCCCGATTGTGACNGTCATGGGTCACGTCGACCACGGTAAGACATCACTCCTCGACTATATCCGCAACGCCAATGTGATTGCGGGTGAGGCCGGAGGCATCACGCAGCACATCGGTGCCTATAACGTGAAACTCTCCGACGGACGCCACATCACCTTCCTCGACACCCCGGGTCACGAGGCATTTACGGCAATGCGTGCGCGTGGTGCGAAAGTGACCGACCTCTGTATCATCATCGTCGCTGCCGACGACAATGTGATGCCCCAGACCGTCGAGGCCATCAACCATGCTTCGGCTGCCGGTGTGCCTATCGTCTTTGCCATCAACAAGATTGACAAGCCCGCTGCCAACCCCGACAAGATTAAGGAGGAACTTGCCCAGATGAACTATCTCGTCGAGGAGTGGGGCGGTAAATACCAGTCGCAGGACATTTCAGCCAAGAAGGGTATCGGAGTCGAGGAACTTATGGAAAAAGTGCTGCTCGAAGCCGAGATGCTCGACCTCAAAGCCAATCCCAACCGCCGCGCTACGGGTTCGATCATCGAATCGTCGCTTGACAAGGGTCGNGGCTATGTGGCTACCGTGCTTGTNCAGAACGGTACGCTCCGNGTGGGNGACACNATCCTTGCCGGTACGCACTTCGGCCGTGTGAAGGCTATGTTCAACGAGCGTAACCAGCGCATCACCGAGGCAGGTCCCGCCGAACCTACACTCATCCTCGGACTCAACGGCGCTCCGACAGCGGGCGACACATTCAATGTGATGGAGACAGAACAGGAAGCNCGAGAAATCGCCACCAAGCGTGAGCAGTTGCAGCGTGAACTCGGTCTGCGTACATCGAAGCGTACCACTCTCGAAGAAATCGGTCGCCGCCGTGCCATCGGCAACTTCCACGAGCTTAACATCATCGTCAAGGGTGACGTCGACGGCTCAATCGAGGCTCTTTCCGACTCGCTCATCAAACTCTCTACCGAGGAGGTCAAAGTCAATGTGCTTCACAAGGCTGTCGGTGCCATCTCGGAGAGCGATGTGACCCTCGCCGCNGCATCGGATGCCGTCATCATCGGTTTCCAAGTGCGTCCCTCGCAGGCCGCCCGCCGTGCCGCCGAGCGTGATGGTGTTGAAATCCGTCTCTACTCGGTCATCTATCAGGCCATCGAGGAGGTCAAGGATGCTATGGAAGGTATGCTTGCCCCCGAAATCAAGGAGGAGGTCATCGGTACAGCCGAGGTGCTTCAGACGTTCCACATCTCGAAGGTCGGCACTATTGCCGGTGCCATCGTGCGTGAGGGNCGTATCAAGCGTGGCTGCAAGGTGCGTCTTATCCGCGACGGTATCGTGCGCTACACAGGTGAACTCGGTTCGCTCAAGCGCATGAAGGACGATGTCAAGGAGGTCACCTCCGGCTACGATTGCGGTCTCTCGATTGCCGGATATAATGATGTTCAGGAAGGCGACATCATCGAGGCATACGAGGAGGTTGAGGTCAAGAAGAGCCTTTAATGGCTTTCAGCCGGGAATCTCCCGGTTTTCTGCCTGAATCTGTATTGACATTATGATTGACATTCATATAAACATTGGTTCTAACAGCGGCCACCGTGAAGCCCTTATCGGGCGCGCGGTGGCCGCTGTCGCTTCGTCATTTCCCGGAGCGCAGGTGAGGCGGTCGGACATCGTGGAGACTGCTCCGTGGGGGTTTGATTCGCCGAATCCGTTTCTGAATGTAGGGGTGGTTATGCATTTGGCGGATGAAGCCGNCGGNTTCGGTGGTTCAGCGTCTGGTTCAGTTTCGGATTTAGTTTGTGGTTCATCGGNCATACGCGCCACGGNACGTCCCTACATCGCGTTGGAGGTATTGCGGAGATTGCTGGCAATACAGGCTGAAATCGACCCATCGCCACACCGCGATGCNTCGGGAGGATACATAGACCGCGCCATTGACATCGACCTGATTGCTATCGACGATTGGACGGTGGAGCTGCCTGACCTGATTCTGCCGCATCCGCGGATGCACCTGCGCGACTTCGTCCTCATTCCGCTCCGTCAGCTTGCCCCTGACTGGCGGCATCCCATCATCGGGAAGAATCCCGCAGAAATGATGAATGATCTGAAATAATTGTCNCGCAATATTTTCCGACGTGAAAAATTATCCCCCGCCAATCTCGGTAGAGATGGGCGGGGGTATTATGATTGACGATTTCTTCTGTCAATGACGGAAGATGCGGGGCTATTAGAGCCGGATATGGAATGTGTTATTTCTTGTTCTTGATNTTTTCGAGCTGACGGTCGAGGGCTTCGACGCAGAGGTCAATGGCCTCCTCGAAGGTGTCGGCGGTCTTGTCGGCCACGATGTCCGGCTCCTGAGGTACGGTGAGGGATACGATGGCTTGTTTGTTGAGTGCTGATTCGGGTTTGATGACTTTGAGAGAGATGTCTGCTGTCATGACATCTGGGTAGCGACGTGTGAGCTTTTCAATTTTTTTGTTGATGAAGGAAGTGAGCTTTTCGCTGATGTCGAAGTGGATGGCTTTAATGTTAGTTTCCATTTGTTCCTCCTTTTTTTAATGCACGCGGGTGTGCGAGTTGGTAATTATGTTTAAGTTCACTGTAAGTGACGTGAGTGTATATCTGCGTCGAGGCGAGAGAGGCGTGGCCGAGAAGTTGCTGCACGGTGCTGATGGGNGCGCCGGCGTTGAGCATATCGGTTGCGAATGAGTGGCGCAGGACGTGCGGACTCAGACGCGATGCGTGGACATTGCCCTCGGTGAGAGCGCGGTTGACCACACGGTAGACGAGCCGTCGGTAGAGCGGGCCGCCTGTACGACCGACGAGGAGAGGGGCNTGGCGGTCGTGCGGAGANATGGAGGTTGAGGGAGAGGCATCACGAAGCACGCGATAGGAGTCTATGGCCTCGGAGAGCGATGGGCCGATAGGGATTATTCTTTCTTTATTACGCTTACCGAGCACTTTTAGTTCACCCTTGCGTGTATCTGTATTCACATCGAGGAGTCCGACAAGCTCCGAACAGCGCATTCCTGTGGAGTAAAGTATGTCGATTATGAGACGGTCGCGTATGGCGGTGAAGTCATCGGCAGGAAGGTCGGGGTCTTCTTCGAGGATGCGCCGGGTGTCCTCCGGGCGTATGTAGACGGGAAGGTCTTTGGGGATTTTTGCGAGAGTGAGGTCGGAGGCGGGATTGGAGGGGAGTCCGTGGCGCTGCATTAGGAAGCGGTAGAAGGCACGCAGTGATGAAGCCTTGCGGCGGATTGTGCGGACGGTGACTCCCGCCGCTGCAAGCTGCCCTATCCACAGGCGTAGGTCGGAGGTGGTGACTGACAGCGGGTCGAGGGTGTCGGGATGGCCTTCGGTCGCAAAATCTGCCCATGCTTTCAGGTCGGTGCGGTAGGCACTGACTGTCAGCAGTGAGTAGTTGAGTTCAAGGCGCAGATATTCCAGAAATTGCTCAATCAGATTCATGCTTGTGCCGTAAAGGTTGGGTTTGACGGTAGCGAATATAGGAAAGATTTTCCAAAAAAGCAAATGATTTGAAATTCAATTCGGCATACGCGCCACTGCGCGTCCCTACAAATCGGGGCTATCTTGCTGCGGGAGTGGACTGCTGGACGGAGGAGTCGGAGTTGATGAGTTTATCGACACCTCGCTTCTGGTGGCCCCAATTGAAGTTATAGCTGACTTTCAGCAGGGGCGTGCACTCGATGCTGCGGGTACGCATGGTGTAGTGGTTGTAGTTGTAGCGGTTGAGGGATTCGGAGCCTTGGCTGTAACGTCCAAAGGGCATCATCATTCCGGCATTGAAATTGAAGTTTTGCCAGCGGTAGGAAAGCATAATCAGTGAGAAGGTTTCACCACGCGAAATCTTTTCGCCGTAAAGACTGATGTCGTTGACGCTGTACATTCCTGTCAGGGTAAAGCCCCAGTGGGTGAGCATCAGATTGATGTCGCCATTCCATGCTGCGTGGGTATGGCGGTAGTCTGTGCCGGCAGAACGTGAGTAGGTGTAGCGTATGGTGCCTTCTGCAATGAGCCACGAAGGGATGAGAGTCAGTTGCGGAGAGAAATAGGCTTGCCATTCGGAATAGCCGTGCGAGTTTTCGAATGTCGTGATGAGGCGGTCGTCGTCCCAAAATAGGATAGGAGCGATGGCGTGGGGTGAGCGTCGGAATGAAGTCCCCAGAGTACCGCTGATACGCGGGAAGTCGAAATTGTAGGTCAGGCGCAGACGATAGGTGGAGTAGGTATGCAGGTCAGGATTGCCGTACTGCCACTGGAAGCCGTCGATCTGCTGTGGAGCTTCGTTGGTCTCTCCTAAGGACGGAGAAGTCTGCCATGAGGAGAAATTCAAACGGAACTGGGAGGAGGAAGAGGCGCGCCAGACGAGTGAGAAGCGGGGACGCAAGGACCATGAGGAGTTGCCCCGGCCGGACTCGACAAGGGAGAGATCCGTGTACTGTGCGCCAAGTCCGGCGGTGAGACTGACGGCCTTGATGCGCCGGAAGTATTCACCGAAGAAATAAAGGCGGTCTTGCTGCTGGTGGTAGACGGCATCGTCAAGATTGATGTAGGTGGATCGGTTGCGGTTGGCAGTGTAGGAGAGTCCGGCGGTGAAACGCGATGATTTCCATCGGCGGATATAGTCTGTCTCGAAGGAGATGGTATGGTTGCGGTCACGGACGCGGGTGTCTACGTTTGAAAGGAGGTCAGCGATATCAGTCAACCTCTCTGTGTAGATGTGGGTGGAGCGTCCGTTGTAGACCGACGCGTTGAAGTCGGCGACGATAGTCTGGCGATTGGGGAGATGATGTTCGATGTAGGCATTTAATGAGGGTGATATGCCGTTAGATGAGGACTTATCGTGGAGAAAGAGGTCGGGGGTACCATCGCTGAGATGCGTACGGCTGGAATAGTCTGTCCCGGAATTGAAGTTTCGGTATGCCGATGCGCTTACCCAGACCACCGTTTTCTCGGGGTTGATGTAACTGTAATTGACCGATGGCCAGAGTTTGGTGTCGGATACAGAGCCTGAGAGTGGTGATTCGACGCGTGTGAGCGATGANCCGTCGGGGTAGGTGAATGTCTCGTGATAGTCACGGTAAGCGTCAATGTGGTTGGTGATTTTATAATTCGCGTCGACCGACCATTGGGAGCGGCCTTGGTTGAGCTTTACGCTGGCGTTGTACTCGCCCCATGCGCAGGTGAGTGCGGGCATTGCAGCCAGCATCACAGACCCACCGACGGTGGGATTGGCGATGATGAAGTTGACAACGGCATAGGCATTTCCGTAGCGTAGGCCGGGGTTGTCGAGCCATTCGACGCGCTTGACCGTCTCGGGCTGGATGGAGCGGAGTTGTTCGGTTGTGGCTTTGCGGCCGTTGATGCGGATTTCGACCTCCTGTCCGGAACTTTTGATGCTGCCGAGGACGTCGTTGACTGTCAGTGTCGGAATCATCAGGTTGGTGAGGAGTGAAAGACCGTCGGTCGCGCGCTCGACCGCACTACGCGAGGGATAGAAGACATCCATATCGGGTTTGCGGACGATGCGCGGAGCCTGCACGACGATTTCGGAGAGGTTTACATCCGAGGAGATGAGGCTGTCGGGGACAGTGACGGTTGAGTCGGGGACGATAGGGGTTGAGCCACTGGCAGCGACGAGAATAAATAGAGAAAGAGGTGACATAGTTGAGATTGGAGGGGTGAGAATGGAGAATAATCAGGCGGTCAGGGCAGGGGTGACGATGGTTGCTACGGGGAGGGCGGCACGGAGAGAGGAGAATGAGCCGGCAAGGGTAGTGAAGGAGGTGTTGATGGCAGTGAGGGTAGAGGAGAATGAAGTGGAGTAGACGGATGTGTAGTTATAGACGGCATCTCCTGAGTTTTCGGCGATGGCAAGGAGGGTGATTGCGCCGATGATGAAAAGGACTTCGAAGATGGCGGCAGTGATGAGTGTTGCGGTCGAGGGAGCCTTGGCTCTGAGGAGCGGTATGCAGGAATAGCGCACTACAAGGAGGAGGGGGATGAGGATAGCAAAGAAGGTGCATACATATCCCCACCCTTCGACGATGGGTGAAGCTGTGTCGTTGATGTTGAGTCCGTCAAGCACGGTCGGTATGTCGGCGAAAGTAAAGAGCAGGATACCTACAATGGCGGCGATGATTACTCCTACCAGACTGATACATCCCAGNCCGAAGACGATGGCAAGGAAGCCGAGGATGAATTTTGCAGCTATCGAAAAGAAGGTGTTGATGAAATTTGAGAACGACGATGGATTATCGCCGGGTATCGGGGCCGTGGGGGGAACGGAGTTGTTGATGACGGTCTGGCCGATNTTGTCGAGGGTGACAGGCTGGCCTTGCATTTCAAGGATTTCGCGGGGTGTGCGTGCAACCGGGATAACCATCCATGCGATGAGGTAGAGGATGACGCAGGGCCAGAAATAGGTGCAGACAGTCAGGACGACGGCAAGTATGCGCATGACTGTGACGTCCCAGCCGAAGTATTGAGCGAGTCCGGCAATGACTCCTCCGAATACACTGTGGCGCACGTCGCGGTAGAGTTTTTTGTGGATTGGGGGCGGAGGTGGAGTGGCTGTACCGTGGTAGGGAGGAACGGAGGTGTCGAAGGCTGATTCTGTGGCGGTGTCAGCGGAGCTTGTCGCTGTGGAATCGGTTTCGTCGGAGAGTTCTTCGGGACGGCCCATGGTTTCGATAACCCGGTTGACATCTTCGAGGACGATGACGTTTGCTCCGAGACGGATGCGCTCGTCGAAATGCTCGGAGATGCGCGATTCGATGTCATCGACGATTTCAGCACCTTCCTCGCCGGTGAATGTGGCACGGAGCTGAGAGAGATAGTCGAGGAGTAGTTTGTAGGCGTCTTCGTCAATGTAGAAAATNTTGCCGTTTATGTTGACGGGAAATGTCTTTTTCATTCTTCAGGGGTGTTTGAGGGTTGGGAGATTGGAGTTGAATCGGAGAGAAGGAGGGTGACGGAACGGGCTATTTCATCCCATGAGTTCTGGAGCTGCCCGAGGAATTCAAGGCCGAGAGGGGTGATGGAGTAATACTTGCGCGGTGGGCCTTGCATTGATTCCTCCCATCGGTAGGCGAGGAGTCCGTCGTTTTTAAGGCGTGTGAGGAGGGGGTAGAGGGTGCCTTCCATCACTATCAGGTGTGCTTCCTTGAGCCGTGCTATCATCTCGGAGGCGTAGGCATCGCCGCGTTTCAGNAGGAGCAGGACACAGAATTCAAGCATACCCTTGCGCATCTGTGATTTGAGATTGTCAATGTTCATGATGAAGTGTTGGAGTGTTGTTTTGGTGAGGAGGTTGTTTGTTGTCGACGATGCAAAGGTAGGGGATTGTAAGGTACTATGCAATACAAGGTACTATAAAATAACAAATATTAACATAAAATATTTTGAACGTTTTATGTGATGTCGGGGTTTGTCGGCTGATATTTGGAGGGTTGGAGAATAATTTGTATTTTTGCTGCAAATTAAGCTGTTTCTATTCGGAAATGTCATTTCAAATTAGGAAAATCTGACACTTTAATAAATATTACTACTTTTTTATGTCAACTGAGCATTTGCGAGGGATGGGGGTTGCGCTTACCACNCCTTTCCTTGAAAACGGAGATATTGACTANCACACGCTCGATAAGCACCTTGACTATCTGATTGATGGTAAGGTGGACTATATTGTGGCTCTCGGAACCACGGCGGAAACTCCGACACTGACATTGGATGAAAAACATGAACTTGCGCTGCACATTCTTGATTATGTAGGNCACCGNTGTCCGGTGGTCATAGGAATCGGCGGAAATTCAACCCGTTCAATAGTCAAGGAGCTTACGGAGACCGATAGGCTGAACGAGTTTGACGGCATACTTTCGGTGGTTCCCTACTACAACAAACCTACTCAGGAGGGTATGTACCGCCATTTTGCCGAGATAGCCAAGGCTTCGCCTGTACCGGTGATTCTTTACAATATACCGGGACGTACCGGNGTGAACATGAACACGGATACCATCATCCGTCTCGCGCAGGAGTTTCAGGGAAAGATTATCGGAATCAAAGAGGCAAGCGGCAATATGCAGCAGGCTCAGGAGGTGATTACCCGCCGCCCGGAAGGGTTCCTTGTGATTTCAGGCGATGATTCGCTTGCCCACAGTATGATTCGTCTTGGCGGCGACGGTGTGATTTCGGTGCTTGGAAATGCTTATCCCGCGCAGTTTGCCGAGATGATCCACCGCAGTATGGAGGACGAGGAGCCTGAGGTTGCTTCGAAGCTACATCAGCAGTTCTCGGCCTTGTACTCGCTGCTGTTCAAGGATGGCAATCCTGCGGGAATAAAGTGTATGCTCCATATCCTTTTCCCGGATTATCAGGAGGTGCTGAGACTGCCGCTCGTTCCTGTCACCGATGAGACCCGCCGCGGGCTTGAAAAGGAGAAGCTCTGATGAGGAGTTCCTCAGAAGTGAGATTTAAGAAGTAAAGAAAGAATAAGCCGAGGGGCATTTCCAAATCAGGAAATGCCCCTCGGCTTATTCTTTACTGTTATGGTTGTTTACTTCTTGGCTTTGACTCGGCTTGTGGTGCGGCGTGCCTTACGCTTGCGTGAAGCTGTGGTCTTTTTGCGCTTTGAAGANGTGTATTTCTGTGATTTTCCGTAGGTGCGCTTGTCAAAGGCAAAGACNTCTTTGTGGGGTACACCGTTTTCAAAATCAATGATNGCTGCGGGATTGATGGGGATGCCGAGGTAGCGGGTCTCGAAATGGAGGTGTGCGCCTGTACTGCGGCCTGTNTTGCCACCGAGTGCGATGGGGTCGCCTGCCTTTACGAACTGGTCAGGCTTTACGAGGAAGCGGCTGAGGTGACCGTAGACGGTTTCAAGACCGTTTTCGTGACGGATGACGACGTAGTAGCCGTAGCCTCTGCCGTCATATTTTGTAAGGCGTACCTTTCCGGTGAAGGCTGCACGGACGGTGTCGCCGACCTGAAGTTTGAGGTCTATGCCGTAGTGCATACGCCCGAAACGTGAGCGGTAGCCGTAGTTTGAGGTGATGTAGCCCGGGGTAGGGGTGGTGTATTCGGATACGTCGATGTCCTTNTGCTCGGGAATCGTGACAGCGGTTCCGTAGGGGTTGACGTGTTCGCTTTCCCAGAAAGAGGCGTAGATTTCATTGTTGAGCTTGGCNTCGCGCTCTTTTATCTGGTTGAGAAGGAGGTCNTTGTTTTCAATCTTGAACGGATTGACTGACGGCTTCTGGTTGGCGATGAGAGAGTTGTGCTGTTTGGTGTGNGAGGCAGGGAGCTTGAGCTGNGCCTGAGCTGTAAATGCGGCGGCTGAGGTAAGTAGTGCTGCGAGAAGAGTATTAAGTTTAACGAATTTCATTGTCTACTATATGTTGTTTTTTCCGGCAAGAGGAGGAATTGGTTGGTCTAAGGTTAAGTTACTGTGATGATTGGTCATGGGTGGTCGAGATCCTGAGCCGAATAGATGAACGGCATCTGGAATGGGGAGCGGTCAAAAATCTCATCGGGCGAGAAAAAGCGTCGGATTTCAATCTCGGCGTCCTCGGGCGATGAGGAGGCGTGGATAAGATTTTCCTGATTCGAGAGGGAAAAGTCGCCTCGGATGGTTCCGGGAGCGGCCTGACGTCCGTTTGTCGCGCCTGTCAAGGCTCTTACGACNGAGATGGCTTCGACTCCTTTNAGCACCATCACAATGACGGGCGATGCGGTCATCGAGGCAAGAATGGAGGGGAAGAAAGGACGGTCGANGAGGTGAGAGTANTGNTGGCGCAGGAGTTCTTCGGAGAGTTTCATCATCTTCATGCCGGTAATTGTGAGGCCCTTCTGCTCGAAGCGGGAGAGGATCTTGCCGACAAGAGCGCGCTCGATTGCTGATGGCTTGAATATGATTAGAGTCTGTTCCATAATGGGTTTAACGAAANTTTGCATTTATCGTTCCTTCGTTTCAAAGGTAGTCATTTTGAACGTATTGAAAAAATTTGTCAGGCAAAAAAGTGCAAAGTTGCTTNAANGGATTTTAAATCTTGTTGATAATNCNCTAAATATCAGNGATATATCAAATGTGTAAAAATACCCTAAATTATTAAAACGTGTTTTCACACTTNGTTTTNAATGTGAAATTTTGTTATTTATTGTAATTTTACTCGGAAATCTTTTAACATTCAGAGGTGGGCTACTTTCTTGCACTGATAATAAAAAAAATCGAACTGAACGGTGTTTGTTCAATTCGATTTTACTTNGTGGGCGCTGAGGGATTCGAACCCCCGACCCTCTGCTTGTAAGGCAGACGCTCTGAACCAGCTGAGCTAAGCGCCCGGGAAATGATTGGAAGATTAAATCTTCCCGGATTGGTTTAATATCTATAAGCGAGAGAAGTTGATTTGGTGGTGGGCGCTGAGGGATTCGAACCCCCGACCCTCTGCTTGTAAGGCAGACGCTCTGAACCAGCTGAGCTAAGCGCCCTTTCTCGCTTAAAGCGTTGCAAAGGTAGAAATGATTTTTGATTTGTGCAAATTTCCCGGCTACTTTTTTTGTTGAGTCTTGAAAATGCGGAAAAATAGAACTGTTTTTAGTCGTTTATGCTTTGTTGTATTGCTTCAGTAGCCTCCGCCTGTTGACGTAGAATGGTTTCTTTGTTGAAAACATAGGTTGCGTCATGTATTTTACGCTTTGGAAAGTCGATGATGTCTTCCGGATTGATGGGGATGGCACGGTAGCGGGTTTCGAAATGAAGGTGCGGTCCCGTCGAATTTCCGCTCATGCCACCGAGTGCTATTGATTCGCCAGCGTCCACAGTTGCGGTAGGGGATACAAGGATTGAGTCCAGATGTGCGTAGAGTGTCTGGAGTCCGTTGGGATGGCTCATTATGATATAGTAGCCGTAGCCCTTCTTGTCGTAGCCGGTGGTTGCTATGGTACCGGGGAAGGCTGCACGGACAGAGTCGCCCTTATGGATACCAATGTCCACGCCACGATGGACGCGTATGCGTTTTCGTTTACGTCCGGGTTTGCGGGGTCCGAATACCGATGTTATTGGCCCTCGGACCGGCATTTTGAATTCGCTTACGTTTATGAATATATCACCTTCCGGTACTTTTCCCTTGTCGAACAGCCCCCCGGCTTTATTCAGTCCGATGAAACCGCTGTCGAAAAGGCGACTCATGTAATCCAAGGTGGTAGAGAGGACTTCCGTGGGCGCGCGTTGTGCTGTTTCCTCGGTCATTGATTCGAGGATTAGGTCAAATGAAGTGGGGGCGATAGCGGTGGTGTCGGTGACAATCGTATCATTACCGAACACTACAATATCAGCGCTCGCAACCGGAGCGGCTGCGAGCGAGATGAGTAACAGTGAAGCTGGAAGATTCACTTTCACGATTGAGATGTATTGTCAGGGGTTGATTTACTGTGTGACGATTTTCTTGACTGAACTTATCGTGTCTGCGAAAAGAATCTTTGCGCAAGCGATGACCGCACCGAGGAAGATGAATCCGATAAGAATCATCGGTTTCGATGGCTTCGAGGGTTTGATNGGTACGGTTGCAGGCTCGACTGTAGCATACACAGGGGTCGTTTCCTGTACCTTTGCCTTGGCCATCTGAAGCTGNTGCGATGTCTGATTAAAGAGNCTGAANGCAAGGTTGGATTCATTGGTGAGGCGGTCGCGTGTGACCTGACCTGAGTGGAAGCTGAGATTCTGGTTGCGGTCAAGATAATCCGCGAGGCGCTGCTGTGCGTCGTAGTAGTCCTTACGTGCTTCCTCGTTGAGTTGCTCGGCGTATGCCAGATCCTGACGGGCTTTGGATGTACGATAGTCAGTGATGAAATCCTGAAGGTGAGCTGCCACTGTGTCTGCGAGAAGTGCCGACACAAGAGGATTCTGCATCGTCACAGAAATGGTATTGACACCTGTTTCCTGATCATANGAACAGACGATACGTTNAGCAAGAGCCTTTTTNACATCTTCCTGATCCTTGGTTAAGCGGAATGGATTGAGTTTCCCATCTCCGTCACCTTCTTCTTCATCCCCACGGATAAGCGACATTACNCCACCGATAGCTTTAAAAGGAAGGCTGAACAGATAGCCCCACCATGTACCGGACGTTTCATCCTCGATATAGGAATAAAGTGTATAGGTCTGGTGAGTTTTGCTGTCCGTGACAGGAACATCGAAAAGTCCCACAAGGAATGGGGTAGACGAAAGGACGTCAGGGTAGAGTTGGGGCATCACTGCATCAGCACCTGAATTGGCGCTGCCAAGGTTGATACCGGCCATGGATGCAAGAGAACTGAGTTTTCCGCTACCTGNAGACGCTCCGTTGAGTTCTGGNGCAATCTTTATGGTCGTNGTGTATTCTTTGGGGATGCTGAATGCGACNATGAGACCGATGACAGCAGCTATACCTGAATAGATGAATATAGTGCGACGTGATTTCCACAATTTGGCGGCAATTTCAAGAAGATCGATTTCTTCCTCATCATTGTCGTTACGGACGATTATATCCTGTTCATTACTCATTGCAATGGGTATTGAAGGTGAAAACTTATTTTTTAAACATTGTGGCGACGGCAGCAGTCATCGTACCGAGGGAGCCAAGTGTAGAGGCTATCGTAAGAGCTTTTGTCCAGTCAAAACCACCCTTATCCGGTTTGGACGGGATGATTATCTGACAGCCCGGTTCGACAGGAGTATTNTTTTTCGCNTTGGCTACCATACCGTTCATGTAGACAATGAATGCCTTGCCTTTATTGGCACGGTCGCCATATCCGCCGGCAAGCTCAATGTAATCTTTTACTTTTTTACCGGGAGTATATGTGACGGTGTTCGGCACCATGACATCACCTGAAATCTTGACAGTGCTGATTTCTTCGGGGATAAATATTTTATCATTATCCTTGATTACGATGTCTTCCGGACCACCGGGGTTGGCAAGTGCTTTTTCAAGGTCGATACCGACAGAATAGAAATCGGAAACCTCGAGTTTTGTGGTTGAGATAGAGTCCTCCTCTGCCGATTGACGCGCAAGTCTGAGAGCTTCGTCACGGGCNACCTTTTCGTCGGCTGTAAGCTCACGTACAAGGCTTGCTCCTTTGATGTATGCTTCTGGGGTCACNCCGCCTGCACGTTTAATAATGCTGCTGATACGTTCGTTTCGCTGCTGGATTGCATAGCCACCTGTGAAAGTCACCTGCCCGGATACCTGTACGAACTGCTGGGCTACATAATTGGGGCTATGGCGAATCTCGACGATGTCGTAGGGCTGNAGAANNAAGTCATTNTCATCGCTGATNAGCATACCGTCTTTGAGNGAGAAGCTGTAGATNCGTGCAATCTGGTTCTCAGATTTNGTTGCCATCGGNTCNACTATACGGCGNGANACGTCTACNTTGGCGTANGATGCACCTTCAAGAAGNCCACCGGCAGTAAGGATNAGGTCTTCNATAGAAGTNTTCTCNGCATAAGGNTANNNNCCGGGNTTNGCNACNCTNCCNCGGATNGNGAAANTNCCACGGTCAAAAATCTCACGCACGCTTGACACGATAAGAACGTCATTGCGTTTGAGGGTTATGTCCGGGGCAGTGCCTTTAAGAATTGCACCGAGGTCAACAGCCTCTGCAACGAGCGTAAGGTCATCGGCTTCACGATAAAGCATGGCACGCTGGGTGTAGGCATCCTCGGAAAGACCGTCGGCCTTATTGATGAGGTCGCGGATGGTAGTAATGCCGGATCCGAGAGAGAACAGGCCGGGACGCATGGCTGCACCGCGAAGTTCAACCTGATTACTGTAACGGTCAAGGATTGTTCCGACAGTCACGATGTCGCCGTCGGCAAGACGGTAAGTGTCAAGNTCNGCCTGAGCGATNTTGTAAAGCTCTTTTTCACGACCGGCCTGACGTGCCACACGAACCATCTCAGTATATGCGTCACCTGCAAAACCACCGGCGAATTCAATNGCCTTGGCAAGCGATTCGGTGGGCTTCATTTCATAGAACATAGGTCGCTTCACNTTGCCNGTCACATTGACGAGCTGAGTGTAGGCAGGAACCATGATGACNTCACCTTCCTGAAGACGGATATTTCCTTTCTGGTTTCCGTTGAACAGGAAGTCATAAATATCGATGTCNGCAATCTTGCGNCCGTTGCGGCGGACCTCGACATTACGAAGCGAACCNATTTCGTTGATGCCGCCGGCGTTATACAGAGCATGGAAGACGGTGGAGAAGGGTGAAAGGCGGTAAGTGCCGGGAGTAGATACCTCACCCATCACATTGACCTGAATGGTNCGCATCTGTCCGAGTGTGACAGCGATGTCGGTGGCTTCNTTGTCAACGCCGGAGTACTTGGATGCGAAAGCAGAGCGNATNTGGTCGTTGGCCTGACTTATGGTCATTCCATTGAGATATATCGGGCCGAGCTGTGCAATCATGATGCTGCCTTCCGGAGTAATAGTGTTGCGGAGATGATCCTCGCTCACNCCCCAGATGTCAATCACGACCTCGTCGCCGGGACCGAGACGATAGTCCTGAGGGGTAGCCATGTTTTCATTAGGCTCAAAAGTGAGGTTGCGGGAATTGAACACCTTGTGGCCGTATATGTTGATGGCTTCTTCAGGNGCTGCACCATGTGCCTCTGGATTCTCAATCACGTCCTCAAAGACAACACTGGTTTCGCCGGTCGTCTTACGGCGGGCNCCCGANCGCCCTTCTGANGCAGTGACAGGCTGGTCACCTGTGTCAAGGGTNCCTGAATCATATTGGGCTTTAAGTCGTTTCACCTGTTCGGGCGTAACACCCTTGGCCACGAGTTCGCGGCCAATCTGCTGCTCGGTCTTTCCGAGAGCCATCTGTTGCTTGACGTATTGGATCACCTGATCATCGGTCATGGCTGCCGACGCGCACACAGCTCCGGCAAACATAAGCAACGTAAAAAGAAAAGGCTTGATTTTCATATAGTTATTGTGATNTNTATTGCTACCATATAGCCACCGTGTTGGTCAAGGAGGCGAAAAATCGTTGCAAAGATAGTAATTTCCAATGTCTTATACAAAATAATGACNTCCAAACTANATTACAAATTTATCGGTANGGAATNTCTGCTCGCGCCGATGNCGGCATGAATAATTGAGGGGGAAGATGTTGCGATTGACTAAAAATTTGTTAAATAACATTTCGACTGATTAATTTCTGTTGCAACGGTTATCGGCATTANTGAATAAATTACTACTTTTGTCTAAAATTTAGAGACGCATGGCCGCCAACCTTCAGGAACGAATCAATAAAATCGAGGCAAAAGCAGCCTTGATGGTTGAGCGCTACGGACAGTTGTGTCAGGCTTTGACCGATGCGCGGAGGAAGATAGGNGAGCTTGAAGCCGTCATCGACCGNCAGAGGCATGAGCTTGAAGAACGTGACCGTCAGATTGAATACCTAAAAGTGGCGTCCGTTCTCAGCCCCGACCACCGTGATGTGGAGGCCACGCGTGCCATGCTCTCCGGATTAGTGCGCGAAATCGACAAGTGCATCAACCAGTTAAGCCTTTGATGACTGAAAAATTTCTCAATATATCAATCCGCGTCGCCGACCAGCCCCGCATCCCCCTCCGTATTCCTGCACATCAGGAGGAGGTCGTACGTCGTGCCGAAGCCAACATCAACGAGCTGTGGCGCAAATGGTCCAAGACGGATGATTTCAAAAACAAATCCTCGGCTGAGATTCTCGCCATGGTGACATTCAGGTTTGCACAGTTNTATTACAGTGCGCTGGAAGCNTCNTCAAGAGTCGACCGTACTCTTGTCGCTCTTGAAAAGAATCTTGACAGGATGCTCTTTGAGATGACACCCGACAGTCAGTTGCCGGCAAGAGAGCCGTGATTGATTCCGACGGTTAGACGTAAGTCCGGCGGAAGTCGGCACCANTTTTAGACAAAATCGAGTTCACGCACGCTCAAACTCCATGCAGCCTACGGAGGTCGCCGGGATTCCGCGGTCAGAAAGAGGTTGCAGTCAGTTCGGTCGTGCAATTTTTTTATTTAACTTTACATACCATACCTCTATTCCCGACCCTTATGGATATAGTATTCTACATCTGTGCGGCGCTCATCGGAGCAGCCATCGGAATTGCGATAATGGTTGCGGTACAGCGTGCCACAGCCCGTTCGCGTGCCAAGACAATAATNGACGATGCCAACCGTGAGGCCGAAGTAATCATGAAAGACAAGCTCCTTGAAGCCCGCGAGCAGGAGCTGAAAATTAAGACNGAGGCCGAAAAGCAGGCCAATCAGCGCCTTTCCCGNATCCAGAGCGAGGAATCGAAGATAAAACAGCGCCAGACCCAGCTCAACCAGCAGCAGAGCGAAAACGCTCGTGCGCGCAACGAGAANGAGCAGACCCGCCAGAATCTGGAAGCACAGATGGCGGTNGTCGAGCAGCGCAAGGAAGAGCTTGANCGCCTCCACCGCACCGCTCAGGAAAATCTCGAACANATCTCNGGCCTTTCAAGCGAGGAGGCCAAGGAGAAACTGATTGAATCTCTGAAAGACGAGGCGAAAACNGCCGCAAGNGCNTATATCAACGACATTATGGACGAAGCCAAAATGACTGCCAACAAAGAGGCGAAGCGCATTGTCGTCCAGTCAATCCAGCGTCTTGCCACTGAAACTGCCATCGAGAATTCCGTNACCGTCTTCCATATTGACAGCGACGAAATCAAAGGCCGCATCATCGGTCGTGAAGGCCGCAATATCCGTGCGCTTGAAGCAGCCACCGGCATTGAAATTATTGTCGACGATACTCCTGAGGCCATCGTCCTCTCCGGCTTNGACCCTGTTCGCCGCGAGATTGCNCGCCTCGCNCTCCATCAGCTNGTGGCCGACGGCCGTATCCATCCCGCCCGTATCGAGGAAGTGGTCGCCAAGGTCCGCAAGCAGATTGAGGAGGANATTGTCGAGACCGGNAAGCGTACNGCTATCGACCTCGGCATCCACGGACTCCACCCCGACCTCATCCGCATGGTCGGTAAGATGAAATACCGTTCAAGCTANGGCCAGAACCTTCTCCAGCACTCCCGCGAGACGGCCAACCTTTGTGCAATCATGGCTTCTGAACTCGGACTCAACCCNAAGAAGGCACGCCGCGCCGGTCTGCTTCACGACATAGGCAAGGTGCCTGACGAAGAACCCGAACTCCCNCACGCACTTCTCGGTATGAAACTTGCNGAAAAATACAAGGANAAACCNGAAATCTGCAATGCAATCGGTGCGCACCACGACGAAATCGAGCAGACATCGCTCCTCGCACCCATCGTNCAGGTCTGCGATGCCATTTCGGGAGCGCGTCCCGGAGCGCGTCGTGAAATCGTCGAGGCGTATATCAAGCGTCTCAACGACCTCGAGCAGCTTGCCCTCTCGTATCCCGGTGTCATCAAGACCTACGCTATTCAGGCCGGCCGTGAGCTCCGTGTCATTGTCGGAGCGGATAAGATTGACGATGTCGAGACCGAGAAGCTCTCGAGCGAAATCGCCCGCCGTATTCAGGACGAGATGACCTATCCCGGTCAGGTCAAAATCACCGTCATCCGTGAGACCCGCTCTGTCAGCTTCGCCAAGTAAGAGGGAGGTAAGCCATGGAAGATAAAGACCGNCGCTGTCCGCGCGGGAAGCTCCATTGCTTCAACTGGCTGGAGGATATTCCCGGCGGCATGACTGACTTTGACATTGTCGAAGTTCAGTTCAAGAACACCCGCAAGGGTTTCTACCGTAATTCCATCAATCTTGATCTCGCTCCCGGCGACATGGTGGCTGTGGAGGCCTCTCCCGGCCATGACATAGGCACCGTGACGCTGACCGGTAAGCTCGTCGCATTGCAGATGCGGCGTGCCAACATCAAGCCCGATGCCGAGATTCGCCGCGTGTTCCGCAAGGCAAAGCCTGCCGACATTGATAAGTATGAGGAGGCCAAGGCACGCGAGAACGACACGATGATACGCGCCCGTAAAATTGCCGAGTCNCTTCACCTCAACATGAAGATAGGCGACGTCGAGTATCAGGGCGACGGCAACAAGGCCATATTCTACTACATCGCCGACGAGCGTGTCGATTTCCGTCAGCTCATCAAGGTGCTTGCCGACACGTTCAAGGTGCGCATCGAAATGAAGCAGATAGGCGCACGTCAGGAGGCCGGACGNATCGGAGGCATCGGCTCCTGTGGCCGTCCCCTCTGCTGTGCGAGCTGGATGACCAATTTCGTGTCAGTCGGCACGAGTGCCGCCCGTTATCAGGACATCTCACTAAATCCACAGAAACTCGCCGGGCAGTGTGCGAAACTCAAATGCTGCCTCAATTTCGAGGTTGACACATACGTCGAGAGTGCCCGCCAGATGCCGGGACGTGAAATCCGCCTTGAAACCCTTGATAATACCTACTATCATTTCAAGACCGATATTTTCAAGAAGGAAATAACATATTCGACCGACAAACAGATGGCTGCAAACCTCGTGACCATCGACGCTGCGCGTGCGTTTGAGGTCATCGAGATGAACCGTCAGGGTGAGAAACCCGCTTCGCTTATCAGGGAGGGTGACGAGAAGCCCAATACGCGTCCCAAGCCCATAGACCTCGCTTCGCAGGATGATCTGACGCGCTTCGACAAGGCGAAGAAGAAAAAGCGCAAGAAGAAAAANCCCNCCGCCCAGACGCAGGGTCAGGCGCAGGACAGCGGTGCTNCCAGCCAACCCGCGCCCAAGANTGACCGTCCGAAGGCCGAACAGTCTCCCAAGCNNTCCCAGNCNCAGGAACAGCAGGGCGAACGGAAGCAGCGTCCGAAGAACAAGCCTAAGAAGCAACCGCAGGATGGCCGCAGAAACGACCAGCAGGGTGGGGGACAGCCGCAGCAACCGCAAAGCCGTCCGTCCGACGGACANCAGCCTCAGCCACGCCCCAACCGGATTCCGAAGGCCTTCCGTGACCAAANCGGCTCTAATCCAGTCAAAGAGTAAAATGAGAAGGCTTGCCTACATCAGCGGNGTCATCGCCGGTCTCCTTTTGCTCTCGTGCGGAGGCCGTGATTACAGTCATTGGACCAATCTCCCTGCNGAGGGATGGGTCTACGGTGANACTGTCCTCCTTGACCCACTTGACCCCTCGCTGCCTGACAATGATTCGCTTGTCGGAGGTGCGCTTAAACTGGCTCTTCGCCACGGCAACTCCTATCAGTATTCCAATATATGGCTCGAGATGACCTATCNCACCGATGACCGGCGTATGATACGCGACACNATCAATCTCCCACTCGCGGACATCTACGGCCGCTGGCTCGGCAGTGGTTTCGGTGCCTCCTATCAGCAGGANATCCTTGTGAGTCCGCAGACCACGATTGACCTTACGCGCCCCGTGGCTTTGCGTCATATAATGCGNGTCGACACNCTNGCTGGTGTAGAGCAGATCGGCATAGAAATCGTCAGATAGTTTCCTCCNCATACTTTCAGCGGGAGCTACCGCAATTTGTATAATCGCACNCTTCCATCCCGGAAGGGTGCGTATTTTTGTGCTGTCAAACTTTTATCTTCAACATTATTACTTCTTATATGAGAAAAATCACACGCATCATTGTCCATTGCACCGCTACGAAAGCCGGACGTGAAGTCACCGTTGCTGAAATTGATTCTTGGCACCGTGCGCGGGGCTTCCGCTGCATAGGCTATCACTATGTCGTCAATCTAAGCGGGGANATACTGACAGGACGGCCAGAGGGTGAGGTCGGGGCGCATTGTCTNGGACAGAATTCATGCAGCATCGGTGTGGNATACGTCGGTGGACTTGACACNGAGGGAATNCCGGCCGACACAAGAACCCCNCAACAGAAATCAGCCCTATTGCGTCTTGTCAGTGACCTGAAAGCGCGCTATCCTTCGGCAACAGTCCATTCTCACTATGAGTTCGCAGCGAAGTCCTGTCCGTGTTTCAACGCCGGAAAAGAATATAATGAGNTGGAAAACATTTAGTTGACCTATAATGTTATAAAATATAAACAAATGTTATAGTTTGCNATTGAATNTTCCTGCATCCCGCTCGTTTAGGAATATCAGTTTCCGTCTTTCAGGGTCTCCTTTCGGGGGATTCCGTGCGGTCTGGTGGCTTCTGTTCGTGATGCTGTCGATGCAGTCCTGCCGTCAGAAAGACCTGATGTGGGAGATTCGGGAGTGTCATCTGTCTGTCAGATTTGACTGGATACAGGCTCCGGAAGCCGCACCTGACGGTATGACGCTCTATTTCTTTCCCGTCGATGCCCGCAGTCAGGTCTGGCGTTTTGACATTGCNGGGCGTGACGGAGGCTTTGTNGAGCTTCCAGAGGGTAACTACCGGCTGATAGCTTACAACAACGATCTGCCNCGTATCAGTTTCACTGACATACATTCCTTCGATGATTNTTCGGCGACTCTCCGCTTCCGTAACGACAGTGTTGCCTATGCTCCCGGCATACTNTATTGCGGTGTCGTGGGACATATAAGGATTGGAGAAAGCGGGGTGGACTATTCTCTTNCTGACGGGGCTGTCGTCAGCTCTCCCGATGGTCTAATCAGATGCTTTCCATCCATGCTGTGTAGCTGCTACACCATNGAGGTCAGAAGTGTCACCGGCATCGAGCATCTGAAATCCGCTTCGGCAACTCTCGGNGGTCTTGCCGGGTCAATGCGGCTCTCCGATGGAATTGCTTTCGGAGGCCCTNCCAGCATAAGGACCGACCTTTCTGCCATTACCGGCGGAAACGCTCTGAGGGGTATGTTTCACGCCTTCGGGACATCGACCGGAACCANTGTATTTCAACTTACTGTCACGGTTGTGCGTGACGACGGTAAGGTTTTTGCAAAACAGTTTGATGTTACCTCTCAGGTGGTGAACTCTCCTGATGCACGCAATGTTATAATTATAGTTGACCATATTGAGATTCCTGTTGATGACATTCCTCCTGCAAGTGAGGATGTCGGTATAGAGGTCGGTGTCGATGGTTGGAGCGAAATAACGATCAANTATGAAACCTGATACAACCAACGATTCTATTCTCCGATTTAAGCCTACGTTTCAATAAAAAAATAAAATCTATTTATATATGAAAAAGAATCATATCTATCTCATCGGAGCTATCGGGATAGCTGCTATGGGGCTTTGGTCTTGCTCGAATGATGACGAACCGTCCTCAAACAGGAACACTCCTGCAAATGCCATACGGTTTGCAGCCAATACGGAGCATAATTCCCGNGCAGGGGACTTTACGACGAATAATCTCAGATCATTTAACGTCTATGCCTATACCGGGACAGGTACNAATCCCGTACTTTTCATGGACAATGTGACTGTGAGGAAGAACAGTAATAATTCGTGGACNTATTCACCGATTCAGTATTGGCCTGCCAATGACAAGGTGGACTTCTATGCNTTTGCTCCGTCGACATGGATAGGAAGCAGCGGACCGCTGAAAGCAATCCNCTACGACGCTTCCGAGGCAAATGAAGACCTAATCTATGCTACCAGTCCGGATATGTCGGGAAATACGGGGTCTCCTAATGCTCAGGTAGTGTTCAATTTCCGCCANGCACTGTCGAAAGTCACCGTCAAGATGAGTTCGACTAATACAGGATTGCGNGTACAGGTGTCAAATGTGGCTATCGCCAACATAATGACGCGAGGTAATTTCCACTTCCCGTCCGGCTCCACTGCCGAACCTGTGGCGGACCATACGGTAGGTACATGGACCGACCAGAATACCCCNATACCNTATCTCCTCCATATCTCGCAGNCGGCCGACGATGTGATTACGCTCACGACCACNCCNACTGATATGTCGGCTANCGGGCTGGGCATCGGAGGAGCCAAGTATGTNATTCCTCAGGACCTCGTATGGATGTCAAACGGNACAGACAAGGACACCTACATNACNGTCATGTGTTCTGTCTATGACCGTGCCAGCGGNGAGAAACTTTGGCCTAACGCCAATACTCCCAAGGATAATATAGTCGAGGGGAGCACTTTCGGCGACGGTCTGCTGAAATTCCCGCTTTCGACCAGTCAGTTTACTTCATGGCGTCCCGGCTACTATTACACATACAACCTTGTCATCAATTCCAATGATGAAATGGGAGCTATCGAGTTCGGNAATCCTACTGTCGAAGGATTTGTCGAAGTNAACACCAACTATGATTGATGCCTATGATTGATACTCCCGGAAAGGATGNAATCAATCATNAANNGTAAGGCTNAANAAAAAANCAACGGAGCCGGACTTCATCGAGTCCGGCTCCGTTGTTTCTGTTGTCTTTATCCTCCGTAGGTCAGGAGGACAGCGTTCTGATTAGTCGATTTCTTCGTCAGCCTCATAGCCACCCATTTCGCGGATAGCGTTCTTGAGCATGGTGTACTGCTGGAAGAGGTGGTTGACGGGAACCTCGTTCTTGGTGTAGTCGTGCATCGGGCTCTTGAGGAAGAAGCTGAGGAAGCGCTGGATACCGTGACGGCCTGCGCGTGCAGCGAGGTCGCTGAGAAGCACGAGGTCAAGACAGAGGGGAGCGGCAAGGATAGAGTCGCGGCAGAGGAAGTTGATCTTAATCTGCATGGGATAGCCCATCCAGCCGAAGATGTCGATGTTGTCCCAGCCTTCCTTGCTGTCGTTGCGCGGGGGATAGTAGTTGATGCGCACNTTGTGGTAGTAGCCCTGATGTCCGCCTTCTTCTGCGCCGCCGCAGTTGGCGTTGTAGAGATCGGGCTGATCCTCGGGAACGAGGATTGATTCGAGGGTCGAGAGCTTCGAAACCTCTTTGGTGCGGAAGTTGGCGGGTTCGTCAAGCACGAGACCGTCGCGGTTGCCGAGNATGTTGGTTGAGAACCATCCGTTGAGGCCNAGGCAGCGGGTGCCGATGATGGGGGCGAAGCCTGACTTCACGAGGGTCTGGCCGGTCTTGAAGTCCTTGCCGGCNATGGGCATGCCGGTCTGCTCGCTGAGTTCCCACATTGCGGGGATGTCGACGGTGGTGTTGGGTGCGCCCATGATGAAGGGTGCGCCTTCTTTGAGGGCTGCGTATGCGTAGCACATCGAGGGAGCGATGTGTTCCTTGTCGTCAGCCTTCATTGCTGCTTCGAGTGCTTCGAGNGAGCCGTGAACCTTCTCGTCAACGGGAACATAGACCTCGGTAGAGGCAGCCCAGAGNACAACNACACGGTCAACACCGGTTTCCTCTTTGAACTTNCGGATGTCCTCGCGGAGCTGCTCGGCCATTTCCCAACGGGTCTTGTCGACCATCACGTTGTCGCCGTCGAGACGCTTTGCATAGTTCTTGTCAAAAGCNGCCTTCATGGGGACAATCTTTTCGAGTTCGTCCTTGACGGGTTCGATGTCCTTCTCCTGAAGAACCTCGGCATACATTGCGCTCTGATAAGCNTTTGCGGGATATACGTCCCATGCGCCGAACACGATGTCGTTCAGGTCGGCCATAGGCACGATGTCCTTATAGTGGAGATATTTTTTGTCAGCGCCTTTGCCTACACGGATTTTGTCGTATTGGGTCATTGAGCCGACGGGCTTTGCAAGACCTTTACGGGCCATGAGGACACCGGTCATGAAGGTGGAGGTTACTGCTCCAAGTCCTACTACGAGTACGCCAAGTTTTCCGTTGGCGGGTTTAACAGTAGATGTTGCCATGATGGATGCTTACTTACTAATTGATAGTAAAAATTATTAAGGTTATATTTTTGATTTGTTGTTCNTTATCGGAATCCCTCTCTGAAACGCTTCCGCCGGACACCCGCACTGGGAGAGTACGCAACTCTCTGAAAAACTTGCACTGTGAGTGATGAATTCCCGCATTGCATTTCAGCCCTCAAAAGTACTGCAATTTTTTCTAATGTGAAATAATTTTTATTTAAAAAATCACTTAGCTATGCTAAAATAAGTAAATAATCATCCGATATGGATAAAGATGGTGAAATTTATGCGAATTATAGANGCTTTTTGTTAATAAAAATAAAAGTAGCCCGACATNGCGGTGTCGGGCTACTTGTCTGTCAAGCGCGATTGGGAAAATCGCGTTATGTCCGTCGGATTATTCCACTGTCCAAGTTTCGCCGGCGAGGACCATGTCGCGGAGCGAACCGAAGTTCTTGCGGCCGCGNACTTCGGCAACCTGTGCCTCGACTTCCTGATCGTAGGCGGGGGCGTCGACGTCGCGGATTACGCCGAGGGCGAGGGGGAGGTCATGACCGTCCATCATGGCNAGCTGCTGGTGGAGGAAGTTGGAGGGGGTNTGCGAATCGTGGACAAGCACATCGTCCATNGTGTAGCCNTCCTCNCCGACCTTNACNGCTTTNAGGAGGAAACCGTCGCGCACGAGNCCCATCTCCTTATCCTTGCCGAAGAGCATCTTCTCGCCGTCGACGAGGTGGATGGTGCGTTCAGCGCGGTGTTCCTTATCGGTGATGAAGTTGTGGATACCGTGGTTGAAGATGACGCAGTTCTGGAGGATTTCTACCACGGAAGCACCCTTGTGGCGTGCGGCTGCAACGAGGACTTCCTGAGAAATCTGGAGCTCTACATCGATGCTGCGGGCAAAGAAGTTGCCGCGCGCGCCGAATACGAGTTCAGCGGGGATGAANGGATCCTCGGTAGTTCCGTAGGGNGATGACTTCGACACGAATCCGCGGTCGCTTGTCGGGGAGTACTGNCCCTTTGTCAGACCGTAGATTTTATTGTTGAAAAGGAGCATATTGATGTCGACATTGCGNCGCACTGCGTGGATGAAGTGGTTGCCGCCGATGGCNAGGCCGTCGCCGTCGCCCGAAATCTGCCATACGGTCATGTCGGGGCGTGCTACCTTGAAACCTGTCGCAATGGCTGCCGCACGTCCGTGGATGGTGTGGAAGCCNTAGGTGTTCATGTAGTAGGGGAGACGGGAGCTACATCCGATGCCGGAGATGACGGCGGTCTTGTGGGGAGGCACGCCCACGATGGCCATTGCCTTGTGGAGTGAGTTGAGGATTGCGTGGTCGCCGCAGCCGGGACACCAGCGGACGGGTTGATTGCTCTTATAGTTGGCGGGAGTATACTGAGTCTGTTCCATGATATTATTTGTCCTCCATGATTTTGGTTACACCTTTGACTACTTCGCTNACAAGGAAGGGCTGACCCTGAATCTTGTTGATGCGCTTGATGTTGAGTCCGGGGAATTTGGCCTGAAGATAGTCGGCGAACATACCGGTGTTGAGTTCGGCGACGATTACGGTCTTGTAGCGGTTCAGCACTTCGCCGGTATTCGCGGGGAGCGGGTTGATGTAGTTGAAGTGGGCGAAGGCCACGGGCTTGCCATCGGCGCAAAGTTCGCCGGCGGCGGTGCGGAGATGACCGTAGGTGCCTCCCCAGCCTACGAGGATGGTGTCGGCATCATTCGGGTCGAGGACTTCAAGGGCGGGGATGTCATTGGCGATNCGGGCGATTTTCTCGCGGCGTGCCATGACCATCTTTTCGTGGTTTATGGGGTCGGTCGAGATGGCACCGGTGTTGAAGTCCTTCTCGAGACCGCCGACGCGGTGCATTGCACCTTCGGTNCCGGGGATGGCCCAGTAGCGCACCATNTCCTCGTCCTTGCGGGTATAGGGCTGCCAAGCCTCGTCGAGAGCGTCGGGGGTGAGCANCGGAGGATGGATTTCGGGGAGTTCGGATGCTTCGGGGACACGCCATGCGCTCGAACCGTTGCCGATGAAGGCATCGGTGAGGAGGATGACGGGGGTCATGTGCTGCACGGCGATGCGTGCGGCCTCAAATGCCATGGTGAAGCAGTCGGTGGGGGTCGACGCAGCCACTACTGCGAGGGGCGACTCACCGTTGCGGCCGTAGAGGGCCTGCATGAGGTCGGTCTGCTCGGTCTTGGTGGGGAGACCTGTCGAGGGGCCGCCGCGCTGCACGTCGACGACGACGAGGGGAAGCTCGGCGATGACTGCGAGGCCGATACCTTCGCTCTTGAGGGCGAGGCCGGGGCCCGAGGTGGAGGTGACGGCGAGATGACCGGCGTAGGATGCACCGATGGCCGAGCATACGCCTGCGATTTCATCTTCCATCTGGACGGCTTTCACGCCGAGGTCNTTACGCTTTGCAAGTTCCTGAAGGATGTCGGTGGCGGGNGTGATGGGGTAGCTGCCGAGGAAGAGGGGACGGCCGCACTTCTCGGATGCGGCGATGAGNCCCCATGCGGTAGCGGTGTTGCCGTTGATGTCGGTGTAGACACCGGGGACGGCCTCTTCGGTCTCGATGCGGTAGGTCGAGACGGTGGCGTGTATGTTGTTGCCGTAGTTGTAACCGGCCTCGATGACCTTGGCGTTGGCTTCGTAGATGGCGGGTTTCTTGGCGAATTTGCCTTTGAGCATACGGAGAGCGCCTTCGAGGGGACGGTCAAAGAGCCAGCAGACGAGGCCGAGGGCGAAGATGTTGCGGCATTTGAGGATGCTCTTGTTGTCGAGTCCTGAGTCTGCGAGAGCGGCTTTGGTCATGGAGGTCACGGGGACTTCGACCACCTGTGCCTTGATGTCGAGTTCCTTGAAGGGATCGAGGGTCTCGAACAGCGCTTTCTTAAGGTCGGCTTCCTTGAAAGAGTCGATGTCTACTATCACTACGCCTCCGGGCTTGAGGAACTTGATGTTCTGTTTGAGTGCTGCGGGGTTCATCGCAATGAGGACGTCGCACAGGTCACCGGGTGTGTGTACGTCGACACCGACGCTCACCTGAAAGCCTGACACACCGCTCAGCGAACCCTGCGGGGCGCGNACTTCTGCCGGATAATCGGGGAAGGTTGACACTTTGTTTCCTAACCCTGCGGATACATTTGTGAAAATGTTACCTGCAAGCTGCATACCGTCGCCGGAGTCGCCGGAGAAACGGACCACAACCTTGTCGAGGGTCTTGACATTGGTCTTGTCTAACATGATGTTTAGAGGTTAAATTTTAGGTTCTTTTATATGTTGTTCATGGGTTGTCAGTGGGTGGGGAGAGGGAGGGGAGGAGAGGNGGTGATGAGCGAAGTCCGACTCGTCTGACTTGTCCGACCGGTCCGATNACTGTCCGGCACATCCCGACTGTNGTCCGACANCTATGACTGTCCGGCTTCACTCNCCGGTGGCGCTCCCGAATCTGAGCGGGCGNCCGTGGGGCGGAGCAAAACGGCCGTCGGCAAAGGCCGGCTCACCGTTGACAAACGTCATCCTTACCTGCGGCGTGAGGGTCATCCCTGCAAGCGGGNTCCAGCCGCAGCGTCCGGCCACCTCTCCGTCGGNGACTTTCACCGGCGTGGCGTTTGAGGCAGGGGCGAGAAGCACGAGGTCGGCATAGTAGCCTTCACGGATGAATCCGCGCTCCCTGATNCCGAGGAGNCGGGCAGGATTGTGAGCCATCAGCTCCACTATCCGCTCGGGGCCGATGCCTGAGAGTTCGGATTCCGTATCGAGGAGNTCNAGCATGGCGCGGAGCGAGAACTGAACCATCGGCATACCCGAAGCNGCTTGTAGCGCATCGCCCTCCTTCTGTGCGAGAAGGTGGGGGGCATGGTCGGTGGCGATGGTGTCGATACATCCTCCGGGGAGGAGTTCGCGCAGGAGCGCGATGCGGTCGGAGGCCTCCTTGATGGCGGGATTGCACTTGATGCGCGCTCCGAGACGCATGAAGTCGTTGCGGTCAAAGAGGAGATACTGCGGACAGGTCTCCGCNGTGACCTTCACACCNTCGGCCTTGGCCTCGCGGATGAGCTGAAGCTCGTCGGCNGTGGAGATGTGGCAGATGTGGACGTGTGCGCCNGTCTGACGCGCAAGNTCAATGGCACGGCGTGTCGCGGCTACGCAGGCTTCGCGCGGACGCAGGTCGGGGTGACGCTCGACCGGTATCGAGCCGCCGCACTCGGCGAGGAGNTTCTCGCNGGCGGCACGGATGATGGCCTCGTCCTCCGCGTGGACGGCTATGACCGCCGGAGCCTTGCGGAACATCTCGGCAAGCGTGCCGGAATCGTCGACGAGCATATTGCCTGTCGAGGAGCCGAGGAAGAGTTTGATGCCGGCTNTGCGGCCATAGTCAGCGCCGAGAAGCTCGGCAATATTGTCGTTGGTCGCACCGATGAAGAATCCGAAGTTGGCTGCGGANACTTCCGATGCGCGTTTGATTTTGTTTTCGACAGCCTCGCGGGTCACTGTCGCGGGGCGCGTGTTGGGCATATCGACGTATGATGTCACTCCTCCGGCCACTGCCGCGCGGCTTTCNGTCTCGATGTCCCCCTTCTCGGTCAGGCCGGGGTCACGGAAATGGACATGGGTGTCGATGACACCGGGCATGAGCAGCCCTCCTTCGCAGTCAATGATTCTGTCGGCTTCGGCGCTGAGCGCGGCGACAAGTGTGGNAGTTTCCTNGGGAGACGACGAACTGAGGTCGACGACGCGGCNTATACGGTCGCCGTCAATGACGATGCAGCCGTCGAAACTGCGGCCTTCATTGACGATGCGTGCGTTATGGAGCAGGGTGGACATATCTATACTCTGTACTTTAACCTCTATACTTCAATCATACTTCAAGCCTTGTACTTATGAAACAGGCTNGACCATTTGAGGCGCATGACTCCGAAGAANCCNTCGCTGAATATGCCGGAACTCATCTTTGAAGTGCCGAGGACGCGGTTGACGAAGATGATGGGTACCTCCACGATTTTGAATCCATATTTATAGGCGAGAAATTTCATCTCAATCTGGAAGGCATAGCCCTTGAAGCGGATATTGTCGAGCGGAAGGGTCTCGAGGACTTTGCGGCGGTAGCAGACGAAACCGGCGGTGGCATCGTTGATGGGCATACCNGTGACTATGCGGACATAGCGCGAGGCGTAGAACGACATNAGCACTCGTCCCATCGGCCAGTTGACCACNTTGACCCCGGTNACATAGCGTGAGCCTATGGCTACGTCCGCNCCTTCNGTNGCGCAGGCATCGTAGAGTTTCAGCAGGTCGTTGGGGTTGTGGGAGAAATCGGCGTCCATCTCGAACACATAGCCGTAGCCATNTTCGAGCGCCCATTTGAAGCCGGTNATATAGGCCGTCCCGAGNCCGAGTTTGCCGGAGCGCTCAATCAGGTGGAGCCGTCCCGGATTGGACTGCTGTAACTCCTTGACAATCGAGGCAGTGCCGTCGGGCGAATTGTCGTCGATAATCAGAACATCAAATTTTCGGGGCAGTGCAAAGACTGCCTCGATGATTGCGGCAACATTCTCCTTCTCATTGTAGGTAGGGATGATGACCACACTGTCAACGGTTGTCGTGACGGACTGCATAGCGTCAGGCCTGTTTGGTATGGGTGACCGGTTTGGTATGATTATAATTGATTGATTGTGCAAAATTAATCAATAAACTTTGTCTTCGGCAAATAATTGAAGAAAAAAATCTTTAATCCCCCTCCGCCGATACAAAATCTTATTCCAATCGGGCATCGGGAGTTGGGAATAAGAGTTTTGAGGTCGGTAGCAGGAATGTAGCGCGTATGTCCGATGAGACTGCTGATTAGCATCAGTGAATGCGGTGTGATTATGCCGCGAAAATATATAATATATCTGATGTCTACAATACATCTTCCCGATTGTCGATAGTTAGGGGATAAAAAAATCCTCCGCCTCTGCTCACGCAGCGACGGAGGACACTCATTATTACGTCATGTAAATATTAGAGCGTCAAGTTTGAAGCTCAGGTTACGACGTCTTTCAGTCGATATTGTCGAGACCTGAGGTCGGTTTTAATTCGACCATATTCTCAGCGTCTGTCTATTAACGCTGGATGTATTTCTTGCCGTTCTTGATTACGAGACCTTTGTAGTTCTCGTCAACTTTCTGGCCAAGAACGTTGTAGATGACATCTGACTGGGGCATTTCATTGACGATTACGTCAGAAATTGCGCTTGTCGAATCAGACTGATAGCCGTAGTTGGGCGACTTGTAGTTGTTGTAGCCCATTGCGTAGAGGAGGGTGTTGGCACCTGTCTCAGAACCGAAGATCCAGTAAGTGTGACCTTCGATAAGACCTACGGTTGCCTTGCTGATAAGTTCCTTGCCGGCATCGCCTGTCTGAGCGGAGCTTGCGAGGACGTAAGTTCCTACACCTTCGTTAGCAGTGGTGTCCCATACATAGATGGTGAACTTGTTCTTGCCGCGGTTTGCATAGAGAGTCAGTTCGCCACCCTGCTTAGCCTCAACGGTGAAGATAGCGTAGGGCTGTTTGATACCGTCGGAAATGGCCTGAAGGCTATAAACGGCTTCTGAGTAGCCATAACCTGCGGAAGAGCCCATATTGAAAGCTCTGTCAAACACTGTGGTGTTAAGGCTGCTGACACTGACATTGGCACCGGGTTTGCTGTTGCTGCCGTTGTCCATCACGACTTTGATATCTTCAGATTCTGCGACAACAGTTTCGTTGGGGAGGACATAGCCAAACTGATAGTCGCCCCAGAGAGCTTCGTAGCCTTTTTCCTTTGCCTCATCCAGTGTCGGAGGAAGGATGGCGGTCGAGAACTTGGATGCATCAAATTCGCTGATTGAATAGTTTTCTGATGCGTAAGTGTTGTACACCATTTCATAGAGGAGGGTGTTTGCACCTGTCTCAGAACCGAAGACCCAGTAAGTGTGACCTTCGATAAGACCTACGGTTGCCTTGCCGACAAGTTCCTTGCCGTCGTCACCTACCTGAGATGAACTTGCGAGGACATAAGTTCCCACACCTTCGTTAGCAGTGGTATCCCATACATAGATGGTGAACTTGTTCTTGCCGCGGTTTGCATAGAGAGTCAGTTCGCCACCCTGCTTAGCCTCAACGGTGAAGATGGCGTAGGGCTGTTTGATACCGTCGGAAATGGCCTGAAGACTATAAACGGCTTCGGAATAGCCATAACCTGCGGAAGAGCCCATATTGAAAGCTCGGTCAAACGCTGTGGTGTTGAGACCAGTGACACTGACATTGGCACCGGGTTTGCTGTTGCTGCCGTTGTTCATCACAACTTTAATGGCATCGTTGTTGACCAGTTCGCAGTCATTAGGGAGGACATAGCCATACTGATAGTCACCCCAGAGAGCCTCATAGCCTTTTTCCTTTGCCTCATCCAGAGTGGGAGGAGCGATAACAGTCTGGGCGTTAGCGGCCATGACCATGGCCGAAGCTGCAGCGACGAGTAAAATTTTCTTCATCGAATTTTGTTTGAGAGATTTATAAATAATGATTGAATATAAGCCACCGGCCTTTCGGCCGGGGCTTTTTTACATTTCAGGAGGATTTAGAAACCTTTACCGGGAGTAGTGCCGTAGCCGTTGTCGCCGTACTGGTCCTTGTTGTCAATCTGGTTGAGGAAGTCAGCCGAAATCGGGCGTACATAGTGCTTGTCAGGATTGAAGAAAGCTGCTGCACGCTTGTTGTATTTGGGGAGGCGGGTCTCGAAGGCGTGGTGACGCTTGAGGAGGGCCCAACGGTTGAGCTCGCCTGCCATTTCGCGGGCATATTCGTCAAGGATGACATCTTCGGTGACTGTGCCGAGGGCGGGAGCGGTGGTTCCGACGCGGGCTGCACGATTACGGAGGGGCTCAAGATGTCTTGCTGCCGCTGCCGCATCGCCGAGCTGCTGACAAGCCTCGGCTGCAATCAGGTAGATTTCGGCGGTACGCATGATCATGACTTCACCGTTCTTGGTGTTGAGTGCGCTACCCCATGAACCGTTGTAGCACCAGTTGAACTTTATCAGTGAGGGATAGAGCTGGTTAGAGTTGGTGCCGTCAAACTCTTCGGTCTTATACTCGGTGGAGTATTCGCTGCTGCCGAAAAGGTCGTCGATGTTGATGGTGAAGTAGGAGCTTTCTGCCTTCTGTTCGGCAGTGCGTCCTTCTTTCGACATCACGATCACAAAACGGTTGTCGTCAAGGTCGACAGGATAATCGATTACATAGACATTCTTGACCTGAACGAGATTTGCTCGGTCGCCGGTGGTTTCGCCCTTAGGCCATACGCCGTCAGGCACATACTGGTTGAAGGCTCCGCCCTCGACCACTGTCATGTCGACGTAAGGATAGATTTTCTTGCCGGTGAACTTGGTGTCGATACCATACTTCTTGATCAGCGGAGGAGTAAGGGTGACGCAGGTGTTGGAGCCGGTGTACGGGCCAATCCACTGGTAGTCGGGGTTCGTCATGGAGAACATACCGAATGCTGTCATGAAGGTGTTTTCCCAACGGCGGTCCCATGAAGTATCGAACACGTCGATCGAATACTGCGAGGGAGCGAATGTCGCGTTGTTTGTACGGCCAAGATAGTAGTTGGTCTTGTCGGTTCTCGTGTAGAGGTCGGTGAGCTTGTTGGGATTACAGATGGTATAGGTGAAGAGGTTGTTCTTCGTATAGTTGCCGTTCTTGAAATCAGGGATAGTGGTGTTGGCGCCCGATGCGATAAAGAGAGCCTCCTTATTGTTTCGGTTGTTCTCCTGAGCCCAGAGATCATCAATATTATCATAGAGATACATATTGTAAGAAGCGGAATTGACAATCATGTCCTCTGCCACTTCGCGTGCGCGCTGCCAGTAGGATTTTCCATCCTCCTGAAGTCCCTCGCCTGCACCCTGAGCGTAGGCACGTGCCATGATGCCGAGAGCGGTCTTCTTGGTCACGCGGGCATAGTTGCCGTCGACGGGATTGTTGTCAAGTGCGGCGGCAGCTTCCTTGAGGTCCGTGATTATCGCCGCATAGAAGTCCTCGATGGTGCTGCGGACGGGACTCGTGTTGATATTGCCTACCTCCTCGGTGGTAAGGGTTACGGGACCGTAGTAGGTGACAAGGATGAGGTTGTAGAACGCGCGGAGTGTCTTGGCCTCTGCCACGATTTTCGCTTTTTCTTCCTCGGTGCCATCCTGAACTTTGTCGGCGTTGGCTACGACTGAGTTACACCATGCGATTGCAGAATATGCCTGCTTGAAGAGTTTGTTTGAGGCGTTGGTGTTGGTGGTGAGTCCGTCGTAGTAGATCAACTGCTTTGCATAGTCGCGGTTACCGGAGGGACAAAGCCACATATCGGTTCCGCCTTCTGCCACACTCAGGAAGTCATAGACACTGTAAAGCTGAGTGGTAAGCGGTGAGTAGCAGTAGGTGGTCAGGCCCTTCCATGTCTCGAAGGAGTCTATCGTCTCATTACCGGCGTGAGGGTTGTACTCGTCAAGACCACATGATGTCAAGCCGAGAGAAGAGCCCGCAAGCGCCACTAACGTATATTTGAGAAAATTTTTCATTTTTGCGGAGTTTATTAGAATGTAAGATTAAGACCGAACACAAACTGCTTGGTGAGGGGATAATTGAGGCTACCGTTCATTTCGGGATCATAGTCCTTGAGAAGGTCGCTCTTTGCAAGTACAAGCGGGTTGGTGAGTGTGGTGTAGACGCGGAGTTTGGTGATACCTGCACGCTTCATGAGGTTCTCGGGCAGGGTGTAGCCGAGGGTGATGTTCTTAACCTTGAAGAATGAACCGTCAACAAACTGCAATGCGTAGTAGCCGGTATAGGTGGTGATTTCGCGGCTGCCATTGATGGCGGGGAAGTAGTGGTTCTGGTCGCCGGTTGCTTCGGTCCAGTAGTCGAAGTAAGTGGGGAAGTTCGAGCCGGCTGTGGAGTCGTAAGAACCGAGCAGACTGTAACTCATCATCTGACCGTAGCGCCAGAACAGATAGACAGAGAGATCGAAGTTCTTGTAGGTAAAGGTGTTCTTCAAGCCCATTGTCCAGTCGGGGGAGTTGTGACCGAGCACCTGATAGTCGTTGCCGCTGACAGTGTAGGTGTTGTCGGCATCGTAGTGGATGAGTTTGCGCTCGATGACTCCGTTTTCGCCTTCGACATTTTCCCAACGTGAGTACTTACCTGCACCGTCGTGAATCATGTCGGGAACAAAGACCTTGAGGTCGCCGGGCTTGCAACCGAATACAGCGGCATCTGCGGCCTCGGAAGTCTTCCATGTACCGAGGAGCTTGTAGTGGTAGTAGGAGTTGACGGGATGACCCTTATAGTAGACATTACCGCCGTCACCATTTGTGATGTATTCCTGATCGGGAGTCATAAGTCTGGTGATTTTCTCCTTGTTGGCGGTGAATGTTCCGTTGATGGTCCAAGCGAAATCACCGGGGCGGCGCTCAACGAAGGGACGTGCGGTCAATGCAAGCTCGATACCGTGGTTGAGGGTCTGGCAGACATTGACGTTGGTCTTATACTGATTTGAGGCATCGAAAGCACCGTTGGTGACAGGTACGAGACGGCTGTAAATCACACCTTCTGTCTTTGTGCGGTAGTAGTCGGCGGTGAGTTCAATGCGGTTGTTGAGGACGGTTGCGTCAATACCGAAGTTCCAGCTTTTTGACTTTTCCCATGTGAGCGCGAGGTTGGCGATATTCTGGGTGAAGTTGCTGCTGCCGGTAAGTCCGCTGCCGAGGATAGTCATGCCGGGAACGAATGACGAGAAGCTCGAATAGGCCGGGATGGACGCAGTACCGGTGACACCGTAACCGACACGGAGCTTGAGGTTGTCAAGCCAGCTTTCGCGCAGTTTGCTCATGAAGCCTTCGTCGGAGATGCGCCATCCGACTGAGAAGGCGGGGAAGGTGTCCCAGCGGTTGCCGTCGGCCAGACGGGATGAACCGTCGTGACGGACTGATACGCTTGCGAGATACTTACCTGCAAACGAATAGTTGATACGGCCGACTAAACCGAGTCCCTTTGACATTATGTAGTCAGAGGTAGCGTAGGTATTGGCTCTGTTTGCCTCTGATTCGTCAAGGTTGTGCCACAGGTAGGAGTTTGACGAAAGGTTGGAGCCGTGTCCGTAAATACTTGACTGGCGGTTGTGGTTCCATGAGGTCACACCTGTGAGGGTGAAGTTATGGTCACGGTTGACAGTGAAATTGTAGGTGAGAATGTTTTCCCACTTATAATTTGCATAATTCGTCTGGTCCACGTAAGCATAGACATTGGTGTTGGGACCTTGCGCTGTGATGGAGCTGGCGTTGTAGTAGAGATATGAACCCTCACCCTGGAAGTAGTTGTGGGTATTGTAGATGAGCGAAGCATTGATACGGCTCTCCCATGTCAGACCCTTAAGCGGGGTGATGCGGATGTAGGGATTGAAGTAAATGCGTGTCGTCTGGTAGTTGTTGCGGTAGTTGCTCTTGTTGTTGAGCAGGAGGCTCGGGGTGTCGCTGCCTGCTACGGGTGAGAGATTTACATTGCCGTTCTCGTCGTAGAGCGAACCGATAGGGCTCTGTTTGAGCACACCTTCGAGCTTGGCGTATGCCGAGTTGCGGTAGGTGTAGCTGCCCTGAAGGTTAACGCCGACGTCGAGCCAGTTGCGCACCTTGTGGTCGATGCGGATATTGGTTGAGTAAATCTTGTTGTTGTCGTTGGTATACTGACCCTCCTCGTCCGAGAAGTTGACCGAGAAGTATGCTTTGGTCTTTTCAGTTCCGCCGCTCACTGAAAGCGAGTAGTTCTGAGTGATGCCGGTTTTCAGCAGTTCGTCGGCCCAGTCAATTGAGTTTGCGCCAAGCCATGAATCGACCGTGAGGTTGGGGTTGAGAGCGAGTGCGGTCTGATAGGCGTTCGCGGCGCTGCCAAGCACGTCGATAGGATCGGTCGATGAACCGCCGGCTGCGGCTGCCTGTTCGCGCAGCTTGAAGAAACCGCGTGAGTCATAGACCTTAGGCACGGTTGACCATCCGTTGACACCGACGTATGCGTTGAAGTTGACAACGGTCTTGCCTTCCTTACCGCTCTTTGTGGTGACGATGATGATACCGTTGGCACCCGACGAACCGTAGATTGCAGTCGAGGATGCGTCCTTGAGTACCTCGATGCTCTCGATGTCATTGGGGTTGATTGTGTTGATGTCGCCGGGCATACCGTCGATGATGTAGGTCGGTTCGCCTGACGCTGTGAATGAGCGGGTACCACGGAGCTGAACGGTCGGGGTCGCACCTGCCTGACCCGATGAACGGGTGATGTCAAGACCTGCCACCTTGCCTTGGAGTGCGTCCATGGCATTTGAGGTGGGGGAGAGGGTGATGTCTTCGTTTTTCACCGATGCTACTGCGCCGGTGAGGTCGCGTTTTTTGACTGTACCGTAACCGATGGTGACAACTTCATCCAGCATATTGGAGTCAGGCTCCATGGTGATTTCAAGATTGCTGCGGTCGCCTACGCGGACGGTCTGAGGTTTGTAGCCAATGTAAGAAAAGTGGAGCACTGCTCCGGGACGGACATTGAGTGTGAAGTTTCCGTCGATGTCGGTGGCGACACCTGCTTTGGTTCCTTCTTCCACGACTGATACGCCGATCATGGGATCTCCGTTTTCGTCGAGGACTGTACCACTAACGCGGTGGGTGTTTGCAACCTGCTGTGCCTCAGAAGGTTGACCCCCCCTACTGTCAGTGGCCTGTGCTGTCATGGCGGTTCCGCCCATCAGACACAATGCAAGCACTGTGCAGGCCAATTTCCTGTCATTATGGGCATTGAGACCTAATGACGGTGCCTTGGGATTTTTTTTCATGATGCTTGGTAGATAAGATTGAAAGTGATAAATTTAGACTACGATGAAGTTCCGCTGTTTGGACGGGATTTTAAGGTAATTTTAGTAAATTTGGACAAAAGTAAACAAAATTTTTTTATTCGGACAAATAATTGTGTTAAAATGTACGGAAAGTGTACGAAAATGGACAATTTGTCCCCTTTGGAGGGACAAATAATATAGAATTCCCTATAAACTATGTGGATGGTGAGTGTCCGATATTGTACGATGGGATGTCAGTGCCGAAGTGGTTTGTGATTTGAACAAAAAAAGATTATCTTTGCAGTGATAACCTTGTTTTCGTAATAATGAATTTATGGGTCAGTTAGCTTTTCTAAAAATGTTCTTGCTTGTATCCATCCCGACGGATGTGAATGATAACCGACGCCATGTTCATGTGTTTAAGCGTAATTCACGGCATCTGCATTCATTGGCGAAAATCTGGATTGAAAAGAATGGAGAGCCTTGTGTGGAAATTGCAGAGTCTGCATTGTCTACCAAAGACAACGGACTGTTGATTGATGCAATAACCCGCAATTGGGGTTATATCAATGAGCAGATAACAAAGGCATTTAAAGGTGAAAAAACAAAGGTTAAGGAGATTAAGTAAAAAAATTAAATTTATTGAATTATGTGTAGATTGCAGAATGTGAGCCTCGGAATAAAGAGTCTTGATTTCACATCGAGAAGAGGCAAGATGGGGGTCAAGCTCACTGATGGCAGAGAGATGATAGTCCCTTTGTCTATGTTTCCCGATATAAAGAAACTCCCTCTGAAAGAGCGTAATGATTGGATGATTCTGGATGACCAATTTTTTACGTTCAGTCATCTAAGTAAGGTGTATTCAATCGAAGATATATTTAAGATGTAATTAATCGTATATCCGCGCCTCTGCTAAACAGGAGGTAGGGTAAGTGTGAAGCGGGTGACGGGGGCGCCGGGGAGTGAGGTGAGGGTGAGCGTCCCGCCGTTGGCGAGGATGAGACGGCGGCTGAGACTCAGGCCTATGCCGCTCCCCCCCTGACGGGTAGTGAAAAAGGGTGTGAAGATGTGGCCGGCATCGTCGGCGGATATTGGAGTGCCGTCGTTTTCGATGTCGAGGCTGACGCGGGTGGGAGTTATTGTATTATTAGGAATGGGCGTGTCGGGATTGGAGCGGACACGGATTGTGATGTGTCCCGCACGGGCTTCGATGGCATTTTTTATAAGGTTGAGCAGCACTTGGCTCACTTGTCCGCGGTCGGCACGGACATCGACCGCCCGGGTGGGGAGGTCGAGCCGGAAGGTGACTGAACCGTGTGTGATTTCAGCATCCGTGAGGCTATCTGCGAGGTGGATGGCATGGTCTATGAGTGGCCGCAGGAGGAAGACTGTCGGGACCGGGGCGGGGAGCGACGAGAGACTGCGGTAGTCAGTCACGAACCGGTTCAGTGAGCGTGTCGATTCGAGGATGGCGTCAAGGCCGCGGGTCATATAGTCGTCGGGAGAGGATACTGAGGCTGTATGGCGCAGGCGGAGGGTGTCGGCTATGGAGATGACAGGGGCAAGACCGTTCATTATCTCGTGGGAAAGTACGCGGGTCATGTCTGTCCACGACCGCACGCTTTCGTCGGTGAGTTGAAGCGAAATGTCGTCGAGGGTGACTATCAGACGTGGGCTGCCGTCGTGAGTGACGAAGGATGTGGTCTTGACGGCAAGCTCCCTCACGGTAGTGTCGATGTTGTGGGCAGGGAAGGGGTCGAGAAGGTCGGCGAGTTCTGGCCACGAATCGCGGAGCGAGGAGACACGGGTTAGGGCGGAGCGCCCGAGCAGACGCAGCGCGGCGGGATTGGCAATCAGGACGTGACCCCCGTTGGTGACGACGAGGACTCCGGTGGCGATGGCTGAAGTGATGGATTCATAGTATTTCTCCGTTTCGATGACGCGCAGGCGCAGGTCGGCGAGACTTTCGGCTATGCGGTTGAGGGTCGAGTTGATTCGGCGGTCGGTCGTGGTCGGGAATCTAAGGGTGGTGTCGGACGCATCAAGGGCTTCGAGGAGTAGACGCAGACGGCGGTCTACGCGCGTCAGGTGGCGGTAGAGCACTACGATTCCCCATATTGCGAGGGGAATGACAATGACGGATATGAGAACGGCGAGACGGATGGGGGTGGGGGATAGAGGGTGGAGTATAGAGGGTAGAGTATAGAGGAGGAGTTTGGTATAGAGGAAGAATTTTGGTATAAGGTATAAAGGGATTTGGTATAGGAGTTTGGTATAGGAGTTTGGTATAGGAGTTTGGTATAGAGTATAGAATCTACCTTATTATACTCTATACTCTATACTCCACCCTACTTTACCCTCTATACTTCCCCCTCACATAAAATTAATGTTGTCTTTTCAGCTTGTTATACAGTGTCTGGCGGGTGATGCCGAGCTGGGTTGCTGCGGCGGTCAGGTTGCCCCCGTTGTCAGCAAGGGCTTCGGCTATCATGCGGCGCTCCATCTGGTCGAGGGTGAGATGGTGGGGTGGTTCCCCGGGTGCGGACTGTGGAGGCGAGGAAGAGTCATGTCGGTCGGCAGGGGCGTCAACGGCGTGGATGAGGGTCTGAAGGAGGCGGGCGTTGTTCCACGGCTTGGTCACGAAATCGACGGCACCCTGTTTCAATCCTTCGACGGCAAGGTCGATGTCGGCGTATGCTGTAAACAGCACCACAGGTATCGAGGGGGAGCTACGGCGGATTTCCCCGAGCCAGTAGAGACCCTCGTTGCCGTTGGTGACAGGCGAATTGAAATTCATGTCGAGGAGTATGCACTCGGGCATCTCCTCGCGCAGCAGGGCGGGTATGCGCGAGGGGGATGTGGTGGTGATGACGCGGTCAAACTTGATTTCGGCAAGCAGACGGACAGCGGCAAGCACCGAGCGGTTGTCATCGACTACGAGGAGAGTCATGGGAGGAAGGATTGAGTACGTTGATGTCTATGCAAAATTATACTTTTTCGTGGACTTCGCCAACTATTGAGCCGTCGAAAAGATGGATGATGCGTGAGGCGTATGCTGCATCGCGGTCCGAGTGGGTCACCATGACTATTGTCGTTCCTTCGCGGTTTAGTTCGGCAAGCAGCTCCATGATTTCCAGTCCGTTGTGGGAGTCAAGGTTGCCGGTAGGTTCGTCGGCGAGAATTATCGAGGGACGTGTCACGAGCGCGCGGGCTATCGCCACACGCTGCTGCTGTCCGCCCGAGAGCTGCTGGGGGAGATGGTGGGCGCGGTGACTCATGTTGACTTTGGCAAGCATCTCGTCGACGCGCTTGCGGCGCTCCGCACGGTTGAGGCCGAGGTAGGTGAGGGGGAGTTCGACGTTGTGGGCCACGTCGATTTCGTCGATGAGGTTGAAGCTCTGGAACACGAATCCTATGCGGCCTTTACGGAGCTGTCCGCGCTGCTTCTCGCGTAGTCCGGCGACCTCGGTGCCTTCGAAGAAATATTGTCCGCCGGACGGATTGTCGAGGAGTCCGAGGATGTTGAGCAGAGTAGATTTGCCGCATCCGCTCGGCCCCATGATGGCTATAAATTCGCCGTCGGTGATGTCAAGGTTGATACCGTTGAGCGCGACGGTCTCTATTTCGTCTGTGCGGAAAGTCTTTGAGAGATTCTTGGTCTGGAGCATATAGTCTGGGAGTTTGGAGTTTTAAAGTTATGGAGTATGGAAAATTGTTCAGGCGGATTGTAGGGACGCGCCGTGGCGCGTATGCCGGATGAAATGGTTCATAGCTTGAACCATTATCTATATGGATATATCATGAATTGATTTTAAGTCTGTTGACCGGATTCTCGTTGGCGGTGCGGAGGATGATGGTGAGTACGCAGCCAACGACGAGGACAAGTACGGCAATGTCGGCGAGGATATAGTAAATCCAGAGGTGCGGGGCAGTCACGGATAAGTTTGACAGTAGCCAGATATGGCTGATGTATGCAGCGCAGATGGTGCCGATGACCGTTGCCGGGACTGCGAGGCGGAGTATGTCGCCGAGCAGAAGGTTGAGTATGTCGATTGCCCCGGCACCGTTGACCTTGCGGATGGCTATCTCCTTGCTGCGGCGCTGCACCTCGTCGCGGGCGAACCCCACAAGTCCCATAAGGGAGATGAAAATGAGGGTTATGGCTGCCATCAGTGCCGAGTCGCGGAACAGGCGGATGTCGGAGTAGAGTCTGACGGCACGTTTCTCCATACTGTATACTTCAAAATTGTTGTCGGGGAAGGTCTCGGTAAGGAAGTGTTCAAACTGACGGCGGTTGGCATCGAAAGGTTCTTTGAGGCGTACCGTCGCTTCTCCGGCAAAGCTGCCTGACGCAGTGAGGACTATCGGTTTCAGGTCATTGGTGAACCCTCCTATGATGTAATCCTTGACGATACCTACTATTTCGATGGTATCGCAGTCGACATAGACTATTTTTCCTAAGGGATTATCGGCCAGTCCGAGCCGGCAGATAAACTCCTCGGAGACGGCAGCCTCCTTGTCCTTTTTCTGCGGTTCGCGGCCTTGAAGCAAGGTCATCCCCATTATGTCGATGTAACCTTTGTCAATCCATCCTATGCGTGTGTTGAAAAGTGTCGCGCCTTTGCCGTCCGTGACCATCGAACCCGAGTAGCCGCCGAGCGGGTTGGCCTCACCTGCGGAGATCTCCTCGACGTATGGAAGGTCGGCGATAGTGGTCTTGAATACATCCTTGTCTACATTATAGGGAATATAGAACCCGGCAAGGTTCTTGACACTGAAACCCGTCTCGCGGTTGACGAGATCGTGATACTGCACGGCAACCACAATAAGGAGCGAACAGATGAACGAGACTCCCCCTATCTGGATGAATAGTAGCGAGCGTTTCCACGCACTGTTGCGCTCGGTGAAGCGGCGGAATACTTGAGTGACGGGTATACGGGCGAATATGCGTCCGGGGAGCAGACCGCCGACGAGGAAAAAGAAGACGAGCAGCCCGAGGGGTATCCAGAGTCGCTCGGGGGCGAAGAGCATCTTGGGCGTGAGCGAGAGGGTTTCGTCGATGATGGGTTCTGTCAGGTAAAGGAGAAGCCCCATGATGGCCACCGAGCAGAGCAGCACTATCAGTGTCTCGCCGAGGAACATACCCATGATTGTCGAGCTGTCGGCTCCCGAACATTTCTGAACGCCGATGGCCTTGGCGCGGCGGCTGAGTGAGGCAATGGTGATGAGGACATAGTTGAAAGTCGTCATCAGCAGAAGGGAGGTGCCGAGAATCCAGAGGATGAGGTTCATGCGTTTGACAGAGTCGCGCTCGAGATAGGTCCGGCTGATTGGGCGCCCGCTGACTATGGTCTTCACTTCGTCGGAATCGGGGCGGTGTGACTGATACATACGGTTGAGCCGGGAATTGATGGCGGCCTCGGTGAGCTTATGACCCGGTTTCAGGCGGAAATAGACCGGCCAGTTGTCTCCCCCTGACCAATATCTCCGTTGCTCGTATTGCGGGAAGGTCGGCATGGATATCAGAGCCTTCGCACTTTTGACGGTCACATTATCTGGATAGTCGCGGAACACTCCCCGGACTGTCATCGCCTTTTCCCGGTCAAATGTAAGCGTCTTGCCTATGGGATCATCATTGCCGTAGAGCTGATTGGCAAGCGATTCGGATATATAGATTGTACCCGGTACGGTGAAATCAGCCATAGGATTTCCTTGGAGGATTTCGAGTCCCATTGTCTTGAAGTAGAGGGAATCAACGCCGAAAACCGGCTCGTGGAGCAGTCTGTCGCCGTCGAAAAGGTCGGGAAGACCGATATGTCCTGTAGCCGTCGCGCTGATGATGTCGTCGCCGAGGGCTTCCATGACCCCTTCCGCAAGTCGGCCGGGACAATTGTTGAATGGGCCGAGAGGCTCACCGTTGATTTCGTATGACATCCAGATCTGATAAAGATTGTCGCGGTCGGGGAAACACTTGTCGTAGCTGTAATTGTAGTTGAGACGGCTGAACACGAGTATGCTCACGAAAAGTCCGATGCTCACCGAGATTATCTTGATGACATTCGCACCCTTCTGGGCAAGCATGGAACGGATGATGAAGTAGAGTTTCACTGTGGTTTGTGGCTTTGGAGTAAGATGGATGAGGTTGTTTACATCACAAAGATAATGTCGATTTTTGAAGTTTTTATATAAAATAAAGAGCAACAGGCTGTTGGCTTGTTGCTCGAAAAACAAAAGTGTAAAATTTTTTGACAGCTTCCTTTACTGAATCTATTATCCTTGGTTGGCAGCATCGAGTATATGGCACGCTGAAAGGGCATAGAGGGCGGCGGTTTCGGTGCGCAGGCGGTTGTCGCCGAGCGTGACCGGGCTGAAACCAGCTCCGAGGGTCATCTCTATCTCGGATGGTGAGAAATCCCCCTCAGGGCCGATGAGGATAAGCGTATCGCGTCCGGGGCGGTAGGCGCGGGCGAAATCCACGCGCGGAATCGAGGGGTCGCAGTACGCCATCATCCTCTGCGCCTCCGGCATCATCCTCACGACTTCTTTCAGCGGTGTCATCTCCATCACCGTCGGCAATGTGGCTTTCAGTGACTGCTTCATGGCGGCTATGGCTATCTTTTCAAGGCGTTCGGTCTTGATTTCGCGGCGTTCGCTGCGGTCGCAGAGCAGGGGGATGATGGTATTGACCCCGACCTCCGTCATTTTCTCCACCAGCCACTCCATGCGGTCGTTGTGCTTGGTCGGGGCGACTGCCACTGCAAGCTGCTGACTCCACGGAAGGGGCATAGGAGCGGATGAGATGATTTCTACGGCAGCGTGTTTGGGATGTGCATCGGCAAGACGGCAGATATAAGCGGTGCCTCGGCCGTCGATGACTTGCAGCTCGTCGCCTTCACGCATACGAAGCACCTTCACGGCATGGCGCGAGTCGCTTTCGGGAAGTTCGAGGCTTTCCCGTATGTCAGGGGCATAGAACTGTATCATGCGTCAATCATTCCGTCGGCTCCTGAATTGGTTGTGTCGATCTCTTGTCGCGCGATGGCGGGCAGCGGTTGCTTCTTGCTGTCGCGGAATATCAGCATGAACAGTATGGCTACCACGAGGGCATACGCCGCGAAGATGAACCATGATGTCTCCCAGCCAGAGTGCTGACCTTCGGGGGTGGTCTGCGAGAAGACGAAATGATTCACGATGGCTTGTGCGCAGAGGGTTCCCACAGTCGCGCCGATACCGTTGGTCATAATCATGAACAGACCCTGTGCGCTGCTGCGGATGTCGGGAGTGGTCTCTTTGTCGACATAGAGACCGCCGGACACGTTGAAGAAGTCGAAGGCGATACCGTAGACGATACAGGAAAGAACGAGCAGCCAGAGACCGTCGCCGGTATTGCCGAGGCCGAAGAAGGCGAATCGGAGTACCCATGCGAACATTGACATAAGCATTACGCCCTTGATTCCGAAGCGGCGGAGGCAGAAGGGGATGAGGAGTATGCAGAGGGTTTCGCTCATTTGCGAGAGTGAGATTAGGGCGTTGGCATTGTGCGAACCCCAAGTGTCGGCAAACTCAGCTATCTCCGAGAAGGAGGTGATGAAGGTGTTGCCGTAGCTGTTGGTGATCTGGAGCGATACACCGAGGAGCATACTGAAAATGAAGAAGATTGCCATCTGTTTCTGTCTGAACAGCTTGAACGCTTTCAGTCCGAGCATCTCGGAAAGGGAGCTTTTCTCTCCCTTTCTCACGGGGCAGACGGGGAGGGTCAGCGAATAGGCAGCGAGGATGAAGCTGAGGACAGCGGAAGTGATGAGCTGCCATGCGTTGGTCTGGAACTGGGTGAAGTTCACGAAAAGCATCGAGCAGATGAAGCCGACGGTCCCGAATACGCGGATTGGAGGGAAATGCTTGATGGTGTCGAGTCCGGCGCAGTTGAGGGCATTGAAGGCCACTGAGTTGCCCAGTCCGATTGTCGGCATGAAGAAGGCGACCGAAAGTGTGTAGAGACTGAAAAGCGGGCCGAACTCCACCTGCGATGTAGTCAGGCAGTAGATACCGGCGGCAGCCATGAAACACCCTGCGAGGATGTGACACAGGCTGAACATACGCTGTGCCTGAACGTAGCGGTCGGCGAGTATACCGATGACGGCAGGCATGAAAAGCGACACGATGCCTTGCACGGTGTAGAACCATCCGATCTGCCTTTCAAGGCCGATGGAGTAAAGGAAATTTCCGAGAGATATGAGATAAGCACCCCAGACACCGAACTCAAGGAAGTTCATCAGCGCGAGGCGTAGTTCGATTGGTCGAATCTTAATCATGTCGTTGACAAGTTTTTAATGGTATGGCTTTGATGAATGAAGGTTTGATGTCGAGTGTGGGTCACGGTTGCTGTCCGCCACGCTTGCGTTTGAGGATTTCAGCGACCTTTGCCGCCTCCTCATACTCCTCGCGCTCGATAAGTTTGTTGAGGGTCTTTTCAAGTTCCTCGACGGCATAATTCTCCAGCTTCGGCTCGTTGTGTGTGCTGTCGGTTCCGTCCTCCTCCTCGTTTCCTTCATGGGATTCACCTTCCTCCTTGATTTCCATTTCGAAACCGGTCTCTTCAAGTATCTCGGGTGTGGTGAATATCGGCGCTCCGGTACGCATGGCTATCGCTATCGCGTCGCTCGTGCGCGAGTCGATGCTGACCGTGCGCTCACCGTCTGAGAATGTCATTTCGGAGGAGAATATGCCATCCTCGAACTTGTAGATGAACACTTCAAGCAGCTTGACCCCGAAAGCGTGGGCGAAACTCACGAAAATGTCGTGGGTCATCGGACGCGGAGGGGTGATGCTCTCCATTTTAAGGGCAATCGACTGCGCTTCGGCTGCGCCGATGACCACCGGTATGCGGTAGGGGCCTCCTACCTGAGCGAGTATGAGCGCGTAGGCACCCGCTTGAATCTGGCTGTACGAAAGGCCCATCACTTTGAGCCTTATTCTGTCTTCGTTAGTTGCCATTTGGTCGGTTTTAATTCTCAGGCATTACATTTTGGTAACGTTGCGGCCGGTGATGATACCGCTGCCGTAACATAATTTCGCATCACGGTCATAGATGACACCGAACTGTCCCGGTGCGATTCCCTGAACAGGGACGGCTGACTCGATGATGTATTCGCTCCCCTCGATGCGGGTCAGTTTTGCAGGAAGGAAGTCGGGTGAATGACGGTTTTTGAATGTGATATCGACCCCGTCGCACTCCTCGGGCCACGGGTCGCGCGTAATCCAGTGCATCTCGTCGAGATGCAGGAGCTTGCCATACTGCTTCTCGGTGTCGTAGCCCTGCGAGACGTAGATGACGTTGTCGTGGACATTTTTCTTGACCACATACCAAGGCCCTCCGCTGAGTCCGAGACCCTTGCGCTGGCCGATGGTGTGGAACCAGAATCCGCGGTGTTCGCCGAGCTTGCGGCCGGTCTCGAGTTCGACTATCGGGCCGGGACGCTCGCCGAGGTGACGGCGGATGAAATCGTTGTAGTTGATTTTACCGAGGAAGCATATCCCCTGACTGTCCTTTCGGAATGCGTTGGGCAGACGCGCCTCGACTGCAATCTCACGCACACGCGCCTTGGGGAGCGCACCTATCGGGAACATAAGGTGGCTGAGCTGGTCGTAGGATATGCGGCAGAGAAAGTCTGTCTGGTCCTTGACGCGGTCGGTTCCGGTTCCGAGCCACACGAGTCCGTCGCGCTCATGGGTGGTGGCATAGTGGCCTGTCGCGGTCTTGTCGAATTCGTGACCCCAGCGTTCTTCAAAGAAGCCGAACTTAATCATCTTGTTGCACATGATGTCGGGGTTGGGGGTCAGTCCCTCGCGGACGGTGCGCAGGGCATAGTCCATGACGTTGTCCCAATATTCCTGATGGAGCGACACCACTTCGAAGGGGACTCCGTAGTGGCGGGCTATGTAGCTGCACATCTCGATGTCCTCCTCGGCGGAGCAGTCGCCCCTGCCGTCGTCAAGACCGATGCGGATATAGAACAGGTGGAGGTCGTGGCCCTGTTCAAGCAGTTGGTGGACTGCCACGGCGCTGTCGACCCCTCCCGAGATAAGGACGGCTATTTTCTTTGGTGTATCAGACATCTTCAAGTTCCTCCTCCTCATATTTACCCTTCTGGGTGATGATGTAAAGTGAGATAAAATAGTCGAGGGAGATTTTGCCGGGACCGGCTATGAGGAGATAGATATAGATACCGATGAACATTATCGGAAGATAGCCCGGGTCGGTACTGTCAAGTCCATAGACTGGCAGGTTGGGGAGCATATCGTGGAGTATATAGTATTCCGCCGCAATCATGGCGCATATCGGCGGGATGACGCTCAGTCGTGTCAGGAAACCCACCATGATAAGGAGGGAACAGACGAGCTCGATGATTATCATGATGATGAGCGAACATTCCGACGACATATTCAGCACCGTGGGAAACGATTCGCACAGCACCTCGTAGTTGACAAGATGGCGGATGCCGAATTGCAGCAGCATCACGCCGACAAACAGGCGCATGAAAAGGCGCGCGAGATTGGAGTAGGTGTAGCCCGATAGCTTTACGAAACAGTTGACGGGCGTGGAATATAACCAGTTCATAGGGGGGATGGCTTGTCGTGTTTGGCTGTTGAGTGGGTTGGTTTCCGGTCTGTGACGCCGGGGGTCATCGTTTTTTTAGCTGCCGGGTGACATCGAGCACCTGATCGATGTTGAGGTGCTTGAAGCGGATGTTGTGGTTCTGGTCGATGATGTAGAATTCCGGTGTCCCCATACGGAGGTCAATCGTCATGTCGGCATCCGGATTGGCGGCTACTGTCCATGTCGAGGGGTAGGAAGCCACCGCCTCTTTCCATTCGGGAGTCGGCTCACTAAGGGAGATGGAGACTACTTTTGCCTTTCCCTCGTTGATGAGTTCAGTCATTGATATGTCGGCGTCGAGGCGTATGCGGGCAAGGTTGCAGTCGCTGCAATCGGGGTCGTTGAAGAAGACCACAAGCACCTGTGCCGAATCGTTGTCGAGATTGCCGGTCATGCCTTCGCGGGTGGTGTAGGGGAGCGAGGGAGCCGGGAAGCGTGCAAGCGAGTTTTTCAGGAGTTTCTCCTGATGGACGAAGCGGGCTTTCGAAGCCTTGTCGATTCGCTTGTTGGAAGCTATGGCATGGGCGAAAGGCAGATAAAGTTCGTCGATCCACATCTCTGCCGAGTCGCCGTAGAGCAGTTTCTCGGCACATTCCGCCATGAAAAGCTGGTCGGCGGGTTGCTTTTCGAGAGCCTTGTTGAAGCGTAGCACCGAAGCTATCGCCGAGTCCGGGGTGGCTTTTGTCAGGACGGAAATGTAGACGTTGAATTCCTGAGCCATCTTTGCCTTCGCAGAGAAGGCTTTCTTCATGTCGCAGAAATCCCAGAAATGGCGGGCGAGATAGTCGCAGCGTTTTTCGAGGATGTGGATTGAGTCCGGGATGAGCGGATAGGGGAAATATGTGTCGGCCTTGGCTCCGAAGCTGATGCCCATGAGGAGCAGAAGACCCAGTAAAAGACCCTTGATTTTCATTCGTTTCAGTTAAAGTGATTTTTGCAATCACAAAGATAACCAAAATCTCTCAAAAACGAAAATAAAAGTTTAATTATTGGTCTGCTGCCGATGTCTGCCGGGATGCCGGAGTTGCCCGGATTAGGGCTTGTCCCGGTCATTTCAGCGTCAGGCGGGAAGTGGAGCGGAGGGCTTGGACGGTGGCGTGGAGACCTTCGGGGGTGATGGCGCGGATGGCCTCGGTGGTTTCGGCAAGGGAGCGGGCGACACCACGATACAGCACACTGCGCCCCATGGATATGGCTACCTGCTCGGAATTGACAGAGCCTACCGTGAGCTGGCCGATGAACTGACGCTTTGCCGCTTCGAGACGGCGCTCCGACATCGGAGTGTCGGTGAAGGAAGCTAGCACGCGCCTCACGATGCCAAGGCAACGTTTCACGTCCTTGGGGTCGCAGCCGAAATAGATTGTGAGTAGCCCGTTGTCGCTCATCAGCGAGGTGGTTGCGTCTATGCCGTAGACGAGTCCGTGGCGTTCGCGCAGGGCTACGTTGAGCAGCGAATTCATGCCGGGGCCTCCGAGGATGTTTGCCATCAGCGCGATTTCCAGCCGGTGGGGGTCGAGTAGACCGGGGACGCGTGTGCCTATGACTGTGTGGGCCTGAAACGAATCGCGTGAGTCATTCGTGCGTTCAAAAAGGGGATTGACCGCAGGGGTCTCGCGTCGGAGCGGAGTGTCGGGACGGGTAAGGGGGGCAAAATACTTTTCGGCGATGGTGAACACCTTGTCCGGTTCGGTAGGACCCGAGTAGAACACCACCATGCGTCCCGGCGTGAAACGCTCGTCGAGCCACCGGCGGCAGTCGGCGGGAGTGAAGCGCGCCAGCGAGTCGCGTGTGCCGAGTATGTTGTGGGCGAGGGGAGAGCCGGCATACATTATTTCCTCGAAATCGTCAAAGATAGCATCGGCGGGAGTGTCGAGATAGGTGTCAATCTCCTCACCGACCACAAGTTTCTCCTTCGCAAGTTCGTTTTCCGGAAAATTTGCGTCAATGACCATCTCGGCTATCAGCGCAAGCGCACGGCTGAGATGTCCGGCAGGAAAGGTGGAATAGATGGCCGTCTCCTCCTTGGTCGTGTAGGCATTGAGTTCACCGCCGACCAGCTCCATGCGGTCGCGGACGTATGAGGCGCGGTGGCTCCCCGTGCCTTTGAAGATGGTATGCTCGACGAAGTGGGCGAGTCCGTGAAGCTCAGGCCCCTCGTCGCGGCTTCCGGCATTGATGACCACGCCGCAATGCTCGACAGGAAGATGGCTGCACCGCGCCACCAGACGCATACCGTTGGAAAGAGTGAAATATCGTGTTTCTGATTGAGTCATATCCCTAAGGAGGAGAGGGGGTTGGTGATTGAGGATGCAAAATTACAAAAAATCCTGCCTATCGCTCAGAGGGTTCGGTGAAATTTTGTAATTTTGCACCATAGTAATTACGCTCTAAAAACAACAACCATCCTTATCACAAGTATTTTATGGAAGAATTAGCCACAAAATATGACCCCCGTGCAGTGGAGGACAAATGGTATGCCTACTGGGTGCAGCACCGTCTTTTCCACTCCGAACCTGACGCACGCGAGCCTTACACCATAGTGATTCCGCCGCCAAACGTGACCGGTATTCTCCACATGGGCCACATGCTCAACAATACCATTCAGGATATTCTCGTGCGCCGCGCACGTCTGATGGGCAAGAATGCTCTCTGGGTTCCCGGCACCGACCATGCGGCTATCGCTACCGAGGCAAAGGTAGTCAACAAGCTCGCTCAGGAAGGCATCCGCAAGAGCGACCTTACCCGCGAGGAGTTCCTCCGCCACGCATGGGAATGGAAGGAGAAGCACGGAGGTATAATCCTCGAGCAGCTCAAGAAGCTCGGTGCCTCCTGCGACTGGGAGCGCACGGCTTTCACGATGGACGACATCCGTTCACGCAGCGTCATCCGCGTGTTCGTCGACCTCTACCGCAAGGGTCTCATCTATCGAGGCAAACGTATGGTCAACTGGGACCCCAAGGCCAAGACCGCCCTTTCGGATATCGAAATCGTCTATAAGGAGGAACATTCGAAACTCTACTATCTCCGCTATAAGATTGTCGGTGAGGATGGCTATGCAATCGTCGCTACCACCCGTCCTGAGACAATCATGGGCGACACGGCCATGTGTATAAATCCCGCCGACCCCAAGAACCAGCATCTGCGCGGCAAGAAGGTGATTGTCCCCCTCGTCAACCGCGAGATTCCCGTCATCGAGGATGATTACGTCGACATCAATTTCGGTACAGGCTGCCTTAAAGTCACTCCCGCCCATGACATGAATGACAATATGCTCGGCGAGAAGCACGGCCTTGAAACAATCGACATCTTCAATGACGACGCTACCATCAGCGAGGCTGCCGGAATGTATGTCGGCATGGACCGCTTCGCCGTGCGCGAGCAGATTGCTAAGGACCTTGAAGCCGCAGGGCTCATCGAGAAAATCGAGGACTATGAGAACAAGGTCGGCTACTCGGAGCGCAATCAGGACACCGTCACCGAACCGCGCCTCAGCGAACAGTGGTTCCTCAAAATGCAGTCGCTTGCCGAACCTGCCCTTAAATCGGTGGACGAGGGTGTCATCAAGTTCGTCCCCGAGAAGTTCAAGACCACATACGACCGCTGGCTCACCGACATCCGCGACTGGTGCATCTCGCGTCAGCTCTGGTGGGGTCACCGTGTCCCCGCGTGGTATCTCCCCGACGGCAGTTTTGTCGTTGCCGAGGATGCTGACGAGGCTCTCCGTCTCGCTCAGGAGAAGGATTCGTCCCTCACGGCTTCCGATCTGCGTCAGGACGAGGACTGCCTCGACACATGGTTCTCGTCGTGGCTCTGGCCCATCTCGCTTTTCAACGGCATACTCGAACCGGACAACGAGGAAATCAAGTATTACTACCCGACATCCGACCTCGTGACCGGCCCGGACATCATTTTCTTCTGGGTGGCACGCATGATTATGGCGGGCTACGAGTTCATGGGCAAGCAGCCTTTCAACAATGTCTACTTCACCGGTATCGTCCGCGACGAGATTGGCCGCAAGATGTCGAAGCAGTTCGGCAACTCGCCTGACCCGCTCGAACTCATAGCCGACTACGGTGCAGACGGTGTCCGTATGGGCATCATGCTCTCCGCTCCCGCCGGCAATGACATCTTCTTTGACAAGAAGCTCTGCGAGAACGGCCGCAATTTCTGCAATAAGATCTGGAACGCCTTCCGTCTGGTCAAGGGCTGGGAGGTCGACGCCGCAGCCGGACAGCCCGAAAGTTCACGCAAGGCCGTTGAGTGGTTCAGCTCGAAGCTCTCCGAGGCAATAGCTGAAATCAACGACTCTTTCGACAAGTTCCGCATCTCGGAGGCTCTGATGACCACCTATCGTCTTTTCCGCGATGAATTCTCGTCGTGGTATCTCGAAATGGTCAAGCCCGACTATCAGAAGCCTATCGACCGCACTACCTACGAGGCTACAATCAACTATCTTGATTCGCTCCTCCGTCTGCTCCACCCCTTCATGCCTTTCATCACCGAGGAGCTTTGGCAGCATTTAGGTGACCGCCGCGAAGGTGAGTCCATCATGTATGCTCCCATGCCTGCAGCCGGGGTGCCTGACGCGAAGATTCTTGCAGAGATGGAGACCGTCAAGGAGGTCATCAACGGTGTCCGCGGAGTGCGCGCCCAGCGCAACATACCTTCGCGCGACGCTCTTCAGCTCAACATCGTCAACGCTGCCATTCCTATGGAGGCCGTCGCTGTCCGCCTCGGCAACCTCTCGGGCATAGCGACAGTCAGCGAGAAGGACCCAGCCGCCGCCTCGTTCATGGTCGGCACCACCGAGTTCAACATCCCCTTGCTCAACAATATGGATGTCGAGGCCGAAATAGCGAAGCTCACCAAAGAACTCAACTATCTCCACGGCTTCAAGACATCCGTCGAGAAGAAGCTCTCCAATGAACGCTTTGTCGGCAACGCACCTGCCGCAGTGGTCGAGGCCGAGCGCAAGAAACTCTCGGATGCCACGACCAAGATTGCTGCCATTGAGCAGACTCTGGGCGCCCTCAAAGGCTAATGCCCGATGCTGATGGTGTAGTGACGCGCGGAAGCGCGTATGCCGAATAAAATAGTTTAAAAGTTAAAGGTTTAGAGTCTGGATAATGTCGCCGGATGCAAATTCGTCATCCGTTCGGCAATATCCAGACTCTAAACCTTTAACTTTACATCAGATATTTTTATCGGGTATCCGCCGAACTCTACTTACCTTCATGGTGTTATATAAAAAAATAAGAACTAACACCTCAATTTCAACTCCTATGAAGGCAAAACTTATTGCTGCGGCTATGGCTCTCGTCGCAATGGCCGGTTTTAACAACACCGCCGAGGGATGCTCGCGTGTACTTTACGTCGGAAATGACAGCCTGCGCATAGTAGGCCGTTCACTTGATTGGAAAACTCCTATCCCCACAAATCTATATGTCTATCCCCGAGGAATGCACAAGCAAGGAAATTCAATCCCCGGCTCGGTTGAGTGGACATCGAAATACGGTGCGGTCTACGCTGTCGGTTATGACGGCGGTGTCACCGAAGGCATGAATGAAAAGGGCCTCGTCGTCAACGGACTTTTCTGCAAAGGCACCATCTATGTCAACGACTCCACGATGAATCGTCCGCCCATGTCGCTTGCTATGTTCCCCGCATGGGTTCTTGACCTCTGTGCCAATACTCCTGAGGCAGTCGAGCTTATCGGCAAGCATGATTTCAACATCTCGGGTGCTACCTTCGACGGCGGCACCGTGTCCACCCTCCACTGGGGCATCACCGATAAGGAAGGTCGCTCGGCAATCGTCGAGTTCGATAAGGGTACGATAAGGATATATCAGGGTCAGGACATCCCCGTCCTCACCAACGACCCGACTTTCCCCCAGATGAACGCCATCAATGACTATTGGGTGAAGAAAGGTGGCACACATACGCTTCCCGGCACCGTCTCAAGCCCTGACCGCTTCGTGCGCGGCTATTTCTTTGACCACAATGTCGAGAAGACCGCCGATGCCGACCTCGGATTCTCGATCATCCGCTCGATTCTGTTCAACGTCTCAGTCCCCTACACATACACCGTCGAAGGGGAGGGCAACGTCAGCTCGACCCAATGGCGCTCGTTTGCCAATATCCGTGACCTCCGCTATTATTTCGATGTAGTGACCAATCCCGGTGCTTTCTATATCGACCTTAATAAGTGTGACCTCCGTCCGGGTGCGTCAGTGATGAAAATCGATACTTCTAAAAGCTCGGATTTCGTAGGCGACGTCACTTCCAAGCTCTTCAAGACCAAACCCTTCACTCCGATGTATTGACATCCGTGACATCCGGCTTTCCTTGAAAAAGACTTTATCTTACAGCTATTGAAACTACACACATTTCCTCCACCCTCGCTCCATAACGGTTGACCGGAGCGAGGGTGGTTTTTTCTGTCGCAATTCCCGAAAATATCTGTCGGAGGCGGATGGAGTTTGCAATTCGGGGAATTTTTATTACTTTTGCAAAAGATAGTAAATTAGAATAATACCCGGTCTATGCGTCGATTTGTATTCATAGCGTTTGTCGTGCTTTCAGCGCTGCTCTCGTCGGGAGCGCCACCGCGCTGGGAAGCCGTCGATGCGCCCGGACGCATATTCACCGAACAGCGGGCCGAACAGGAGGGGATTGATGTTGCCGTGAACGACAGTGCAATCTATGTCGCTTCGCAGCATCAGGTCTCGGTGAAGGTGTTCACCATCCTCGGCCAGTTGATTTCGCAGGAGACGCTTCCCGCCGGCACCCACCGTCTGCAGATGAGCGCCAAGGGAATCTATATCCTGAAAATAGGCACCAACATAACGCGTCGCGTAACAATCTGATGCCCGTAGATAGGAAATGAAAGTACGTCTGATCATCAACCCAATCTCCGGCACCCGTAACAAGGCCGGACTTGACCGCATGGTCGCTGAATCGCTCAAGCCTCTTGGCTGGGAGCTTGAAGTCGTATATACGAAAGGCCACGGCGATGCCACCAAACTCGCACGCTCGGCGATAGCCAAGGGATGTGATGTGGTGATAGCAGCCGGAGGCGACGGAACAATCAACGAGACTGCCGCCGCGCTTTGCGGCACAGGGGTTATCCTCGGGATACTTCCCTGCGGCTCGGGCAATGGACTCGCGCGTCATCTCGGTATACCGGTCGATTTGCGCGAGGGGCTGAAAGTGATTATCGAGAACCATCCCGAGGACATCGACTATGCGACGGTCAATGACTGCAAGTTTTTCTGTACCTTCGGCGTGGGCTTCGACGCAGCCGTGAGCGCCGCTTTCGCCCGGAAGAAGACAAGAGGCAAACTGACCTATCTCCAGAGCACTTTCGAGACTTATGCCAACTACGAGCCGGAGTATTACACCATCAGTGCCAATGGCAAGAAGCTGACCGAAAGGGCTTTCCTTGTGGCTGTCTGCAATGCCTCGCAGTATGGCAACAACGCCTACATCGCCCCGAGCGCGTCAATCAACGACGGGCTTCTCGACGTGACCATCATCCATGCGGGCAACACCCTGTCGACCGCCCTCGTAGGTGTGGACATGATGACGGGGATGATTGAGCGCAATATGCTCATCAACACCTTCCGCACCGACAATATCGTCATCGAGCGTGAGCGTCGCGGCCCTTCCCACATAGACGGGGAGCCGCTCGAGATGGCTGAGGAGCTTGACATACGTTGTCATCACAACGGNCTGAGGGTTTTNACCCCAAGCACTGTCCGCCCGTTTAAGCCCATACTTACGCCGGTGACAGCGATGTTCAATGATTTCAAAATCGCTGTGACCAATCTATTCCAGAAACCCCTGAATTAAAANCGNAAAANANATAAATAACGTGAGTCCATATACNGGACTCACGTTATTCATAAAAATGTAGAGCCTGCGNTTGCGCAGGCTCTGTTTNGTAAATCAAGATTTTCTGCTTGATGTAGGGGGCTGCCGTGTTACAGGAGTATTCCTGCCGCTACCTTGTCGGCGGCATCCTGACCTTTGANAGCCTCAATGATGGTGAGGGCGAAGGGAACTGCCGACGAGGGACCGTTGGCGGTGATGATGTTGCGGTCGACGACCACACGCTGATTTTTNTGATGTGCGCCTCCGGCNGTCACACCCTCCTCGAAACCGGGATAGCAGGTGGCCTCATATTCATTTATTATACCGAGCGGNGCAAGAACCACGGCGGGAGCTGCGCAGATGGCTGCAATCTTGCCTCCGGCCTCATGCTGNGCGGTCAGAATCTGGCACACCTTGGGATTGTCGGCAATGTTCTTTGCTCCGGGCATACCTCCGGGGACGATATACATACGCGCTCCCTCGGGACAGTCGGCCAGCATTATGTCGGCNGCTACCTCGATGTCGTGCGCGCCGCGCACGGCGAGGGTCGGGTTGATGGATACTGTCTCTACATGAATTCCGGCACGGCGGAGAAGGTCTACCGTGGCAAGAGCTTCNATCTCTTCGAAGCCGTCTGCGAGAAATACATAAGTTTTTTCCATAATAGCTATAGTTTGTTGTTTGTTTGAATCTTCTTTTGTTTCAGAGTGGGCGGTCGTAGGCTTGCAGAGCAGATAGGTGAGGAACGCCATCATAAGGGGAAAGAGGAGGATGGATAGTTTTTTCATTACAAGAGGTTGTTTGTGATAAGCCGGTAGCGGCGGTTTATGTATTGTTGATAACACAAGTCATTGGCAAATGTATTCATTATTTCTGAATTATTTTAGTAATTTTGAGGAAAATTTAAAATGATGTTGTCAACCTTACACTTAAAATATCTCTCTTTCGGTCTGATTTCCTTGATTATAGTCGCATCCTTTTCGTCGTGTGGCAGCCGTAGGGCAGGGGACTACCGACGTATTCAGGGGGGTGTGTGGAACACCACATATAATATAACCTATCGCTCGGAGACTGATCTGAGCGATTCGGTCGTTNCCGTCATGAAGCAGGTCGAGATGTCGCTCTCACCCTTCAACGACAGTTCGCTTATCTCACGCGTCAACCGGGGAGAGGTCTGTGTGGCCGANACACTCCTCAGGCGTATATTCCTTGCCTCGCAGGAGGTNTCGCGTAATAGCGGCGGGCGTTTTGACCCGACAGTGGCCCCGCTCATCAACCTCTGGGGCTTCGGTTACNGCAAGTCGGGTGTCGAGCCTACNCCGGAGATGATTGACAGCGTCATGTCGACTGTCGGTATCCTCGACTGCCGTATTGATTCCGGCAACATAATACTGCGCAAAACCCCGCAGACCGAATTTAATTTCTCGGCCATCACAAAGGGCTACGGTTGCGACCTCGTCGGCGAGATGCTGCGACGCAACGGTTGCACTGATTTCATGGTTGAAATCGGNGGTGAAATTGCCCTCAGCGGTTGCAATCCGCGCGGGGANGAGTGGCATATAATGGTCGATGCACCTGTGGAGAATGANACTGCCGTGGTTCATTCCCGTATGGCTGTCATTGCGATTACCGACAGGGGAGTGGCAACCTCGGGCAATTACCGCAATTACCGCCAGACGGCCGAAGGGCGAGTCTGGCACACCATCAGCACCGTTGACGGTCGTCCTGCCCATACCGATTTGCTGTCGGCTACGGTNGTGGCNCCAAATGCGATGCTTGCCGATGCCTATGCCACCTCCTGTATGGCAATGAGTTCTGACAGCGCCACGGCTATGCTTGAACGTCTGCCGGGAGTCGATGCTCTCCTCGTCACGATGNATCCCTCCGATTCAACCTACGTCATCACCACCACCTCCGGCTTCCCAGAAGTGAGGAAGTGACGGCCGGGGGGCTTGTATGTATTAGTCAGAATTACCTGTATTCAGGCAACTAATGTTTCCTTAAATTGTCGGAGATGATTCGTTTAGGATATCAGGTATGGTGCAGAAAGATTCTGATAAGAGAGGCCTGAACCGCGGAGCGGTGATGCAATCGAAGCCCCACCACGACTGAGCGAAGGCGAGATAAAAAATGACCGTAAGGAAATTTTTTATCTGACGAAGCGAGGAAGGTGTGGGGTAATGGTCAGGTTAAGATTTATCGGCGTCGAAGACGCCGGCCAAATCTCTCTGTCTACACGACGTCTTCGACGCCGATAATTGTTGACATCATTTTACCCCACACCTCTCTCGCTCAGGATTGGCAAAATTTTCCCTGCGGTCAAATATTTGTCACTCCTTCGCTCAGTCGTGGTGGGGCTTCGATTGTATCACCGCTTCGCGGTTTCACATTTACCTTGCAAGTTGATTATATGTCTTGGAGGGTAGAGGATTTTCGGAAGGACAACAGATTTTCTGACTTTAACATTGTTAATTAACATTATTAAAAGGGGGAATATAAAGGCTTCTCGGGTGGATTTTATGTTAAACAACATATTTTTGTAGCATAATTTCAGGAAATAGCTCTAACTTTGCGGCGTATTCGAGTGTTTTATAATTGACGCAAGTCGATAAGGCAACCCGCCAGAGGGTGTTCATGGAGATGACTCCCGGGTTGCCGATGATAAGGAAAGAAAAAAAGATTGTTTTAATTTAGGTTTAATTTAAAATTCTGCAAGCTATGACCAATATGTTTAAGGTTCTCAAAGCAGATGTTCACTCTTTCTTCCGCACTCTTGGAGAGCGCGACTGTTTCCGCTCCACCGGCGATTGCAGCTTCCACTCCCACGATGAAGCGAAGTAAACGAAGTGAAACTTAGAAAATGAGAGAAGGAGCGTCACCTCACGTCGCTCATTGAGGATTTAATTTAATTCTCCATGTATGTTTAACTTTTAAAATGAATGCATTATGAAAGTAACAAAAATGGTAAAGAAAGCCATCGAGTGGTATTGCGAATCAGCAGCCCTCATGTATCGTGTAAATGACTCTGAAAACTATCACGAACTCTGATAGCAGACGTAAAAATCACGGTTAAGGGACATTGAACGCCGCAAGTCAAATCGCATAAGTAAAAAGCGGCAATAGTGCCGTCAAAACATCCGACAGACGTTCACACTCGTCCCGTTTGATTTAAGTCTATTCACACAGACAACACAAAGACATATCAGAGGCCGCACCCTTTCAGGAGGATGCGGCCTTTTTTGCTGCTTGTCAACCGACAAAAAGGATAGAATTGTTGATAAATCATATTATTTAACATTATTTAATTGTGGTATTGTATAATTTTGGAAAAAATACCTTAAATTTGTCGCACAAACAGCTTTGAGGATACTGGCTGAATATTACATGGGATAATCTGCCATTTAAGCATTTAACCTATTCAAACCTGAACCGTTAACCTCGCTTGCCTTGCCATCTGTCATTGCGTTTGCCCAACCTCACAATCAACATCTGATAAAAATAAAATTCAAACCCTTCATTGCCTATGTACTGAAAAAAGACAAATACGGAAAACAAAAAACTTAGCATAAAGCCCGCAATGCCTCCAACATCCCGTCACCATCACTCGTCCCTCCCGTCGGTAAGGTCACTGAAATTTCCAAGGTCACTGAAATTTCTTGCCGGAACCGCCTCCCTTCTTGCCGGATGCCTGATATATCCATTATAGATTCGTATAACCATACTGTCGCCCGACGGAACAGTTCGTGCCGAGCGTACATTCCAGGTGGTACTTGAAGCAATTTGAGTACCCTCCCTCTCCTTACCACCATCCATTTAACCTGACGGAAGACCTCCGGCTCTGCCGGAGAACCGTATGCCCGGCGAGGGTCGGCAAAGTCCCGTCCGCTAATTTTTTCGGCGGACGGGAGCTTGCCGACCCGATTTTCTATGCCGGTTTACGTTGCCGGATGACGGGGGTAAGGCAGGTTGGGGGAGTGGTTTTCTTAAAAATGATGAATTGGTGGGGCGAGATTGGAAATTAAGTAGTAATTTTGTGGAAATATGTCATATTTCTTTAATAACCATATATGTCACTCTCAAGTAATTTCTTCTATTCGCTTATGACCACAATGGCTCTTGCGACTCTCGGAAGCTGTTCGCAGCATAAGCAGCTTTCCTATCCTGCGGCACCCGCCGACGGAACAGTTGACACCATTTTCGGGATGGTTGTCCCCGACACTTACCGCCCCCTTGAAAACGATACCGCTGCCGAGACTCAGAAATGGGTCGAGGCCGAAAATGAGGTTACTGAGGCTTATCTCTCGCAGATTCCTTTCCGCTCGAAAATCAACAAGCGTCTCACCGACCTCAACAACTATATGAAGCGCGGTCTGACACACCGTGAGAATGACGGAATGTTCTATTTCTACGAGAACGACGGTTTGCAGAACCAGTCGATACTCTACCGTAAGCCTGCTATCGACAGCGAGGAGCGCGAAGTGTTCCTTGACCCCAACAAGCTGAGTGAGGACGGAACGGTGGCTCTGACGGGTGTCTTCCAGTCAAAGGACGGGAAATATACCGCCTATACCATCAGCCGCAGCGGTAGCGACTGGACCGAAATCTACGTCATGGACACCAAGACCAAGGAACTGCTTCCCGACCACATCAAATGGGCCAAGTTTACCAACGCTGCATGGGACGGCGACGGATTCTATTACAGTGCCTATCCCGCCCCTGAGGAGGGTAAGGAGTTCTCCAACGCCAATCAGAACCATCTCGTCTACTATCATAAAATCGGCACTCCCCAGAGCGAGGATACCGTTGCGTTCAGTGATCCCGCCAATCCCTTCCACTTCCATTCGGCCTACGTCACCGAGTCGCAGCCCGTACTCTTTGTATCGGTCGGCGGTCAGGGTGTCGGCAATGCGCTCAAAGTCCGTAAGAACGGCAGTTGGGTCACAATGGCACCCACGCAGGAATATAATGCCGATGTCATCGATGTAATCGACAACAAGGCATATATCCTCACCTCCTACGGCGCTCCGAAAAACCGTCTTATGGTGGCCGATCTCGCCAATCCTTCGATAGAGAACTGGAAGGAACTCGTCCCCGAGGCGGAAGGAGTCCTCACCTCGGCTCAATTTGGCGGCGACAAGCTGTTCCTGACCTACGAGAAGGATGCTGCAAACCAGATTGCCATCTATGATATGAACGGCAAGAAGGAATCGGACATGAAACTCCCCGGCTATGGTTCGGTCGGTCTCTACACCGAGCGTAAGTATCCCGAGGATGTCTACTACACCTTCACTTCGTTCACCTCTCCCGCCGCACAGTATGCCTACGATGTGAACACCGGTGAAAGCCGTATGATTTTCCAGCCTGAAATCAAGGATTTCAATTTTGACGACTATGTGACCGAACAGGTGTTCTACACCTCTGCCGACGGAACGAAAGTCCCCATGTTCCTCACCTACAAGAAAGGTCTTGAACGCAACGGCAAGAATCCTGTCTATCTCTATGGCTACGGCGGTTTTAACGTCTCGCTCCCTCCGTCGTTCTCAGCCAACCGTCTGTTCCTGCTTGAAAACGGTGTCATCTATGCTCAGGCGAATCTCCGAGGAGGTTCAGAGTATGGCGAGGCTTGGCATGAGGCCGGAACCAAGATGAATAAACTCAATGTGTTCAACGACTTCATCGGTGCTGCCGAGTATCTCATCGACGAGGGCTGGACTTCACCTGAATATCTCACCATCGAAGGCGGCAGCAACGGCGGTCTGCTCGTCGGCGCGACGGTCAACATCCGTCCCGACCTTTTCAAAGTGGCAATCCCCCGCGTTGGTGTTATGGACATGATGCGCTATCATCTGTTCACCATCGGCTGGAACTGGGCTTCGGACTACGGAACGAGCGCCGACTCTCCCGAGATGGCGAAGTATCTGTTTGAATATTCACCCATCCACAACATCAAGAATGACGGCACTCCCTATCCCGCAATCCTCGTGACCACTGCCGACCACGACGACCGTGTGGTGCCCGCCCATTCGTTCAAGTATGCCGCCACCCTTCAGGCATCCGATACAGGCGATGCCCCCAAGCTCATCCGTATCGACTCGAAGGCAGGCCACGGTGCAGGCAAGCCCATCGCCAAGATTATTGACGAGTACACCGATATGTATTCATTCATGTTCGAGAACCTCGGCGTAGAGCCTAAGTAAGAAGCCGTTCAGTCAGAAAAATCAAATTTCCGGATGTAGGGTCTGCGCTTGCACCGGCCCTGCATCCGGAAATAAATTTTGACACACCTTCTCCTCGAATCCTTCTAAAAAACATCAAGCAACCATTTTCTGAATCTCTCTCCGATGTCACGACAGACAATGAACTCATCTATCCGGCTGAAACTTCTGCCAGCATTGCTCCTGACCCTCTTTCTCACAGCCTGTTTCACGGGGGTGGAATATACCCCCCGAGTCAGTGAGCGCGACGTGCGCCGTGAGAATATCACGATTACTCCCGAGGATACTTTTCTCGCCCATGTGACTGACGAAAGTCTTGCGGAGTGGAAGCCCGGCAAGCGGTTCAGGGTCACTGACGACAAGATACGCCTGATTTTCGGCGCGACCGTTTCGCCCTACGACTCGCTTGGCGGCCGGACTCTCGTGTTCACGGGAGCCAAGGAAGCCCCTTCAATCACAGGAACTTCGGTCACCGACATCAGTTTTACGACTGAAACGGGTGATGGGCGTACATTTGTCTACCGTATCAACCGCCCCCTTGCAAGAGTGATGGCTCAAGGACCGCTCTCTGTACCCTTCACCATTCAGGAGAGTCTTGTCGAGGAAGCGCGGGAACTGATGGACGGTCAGCAGTATTACGTCCTTACACGCACATGGCGCGACGACAGCGACAATTCAGTCAGCGGACGGCAGTTTGTCCCTGTGACTGTCGACTCTGTGACGCCGGGCAACGACATCTACCCCATAAAGGTTTCTTTCACGGACGAAAATGGCAGATCAGCCCGTATATTCCTTCATCCCGGACCGCGCGGCTACACACCGCGTTCCTTTCCGGCTCTCTTTTCCTTTACTAATCCGCGTCTGAGATACCCTTCGATTACCGATGAGGCTTGGGAGAAGATTGTCAACGGCCGAGTGGCACTCGAAATGACACGCGACGAGTGCCGCCTTGCCCTCGGTTCGCCGCGTGAGGTCGATCGCGGTGCCGACCAGTCGTATATCCGTGAGGTCTGGCTGTATGAGAACGGCGTCTATCTCGTCTTTGAGGACGGCATACTCAAACTTTACCGTCATTGAACCCCACCCCTATGCTCTGCGTTAGATATAGTGGAGCCGGTCATCAATCCCTTCCGGCAATACACACGAATTAAAATCAACAAATATCTAATAAATAAACAGAGCTATGATTACCGTAACATATCTTGACCACAGCGGATTTGCGGTCACTACGCCACAGGCTGTGATGGTGTTTGACTATTACAAGGACCCTGATAAGAAACTTGAAAAAGTATTGAAGGATAATCCGTCGAAGGATGTCGTGTTCTTCGTCTCGCATCATCATCCCGACCATTTCAATACCTCGATTTTCGAGCTTGCGCAGGAGCGTAAGCGTACATACGTCCTTTCCAATGACATTTTTTCAAAGATTGTCCCCAAGAAAGGGCTTTCGGTCGCATGGATGTCGGCCGGCGATGTGATTGACCAGATTCCTGGTACTAAGGAGGTCAAGGCCTTCGGTTCGACCGATGCTGGTGTAAGCTATGCCATCACTCTCCCCGATGGAGAGGTGATTTTCCATGCCGGCGACCTCAATGACTGGCATTGGAGCGAGGAGTCGACCGAGCGCGAGATAGAGAAGGCAGAGGCTAAGTTCAAGACAATTGTCAATCGTATAGCCGAAGATATTCCCGACATCAAGATAGCCATGTTCCCAGTCGACGCACGCATGGGTGCCGACTTCGCCAAGGGCGCACAGATTTTCCTTGAGAAAGTCAAGGTCGAGAACTTCTTCCCGATGCACTTCTGGGGCGAGCCGCAGAAAGCCTGCGATTTCGCATCCTATGTCCCCGCCGGCATCTCCACCAAATGCTACTGCCTCGACAAACTCGGCTTCAGCGTCGAGATAAAGTAATCGGGCTTAAACGAATTAATTATTTTATGACGATGTGCGCATCAATGTGGAGGCGCACATCGTTTTTATTTTTAAATTCCGTCATTCGCTCCATCAGGGAATGTTTGAAGTAAGGATGACGCCTGTTGCAGGCATAGGCATCACGCTTGGCGTATGAGTCAAGTGTGTGGTTAGCTTTGAAGTGGTCGATTGTAGTCTGCAATTGATCGTCGACGGCATGATTGATCCAATCTTTATCCTGATCTTTAAGCTCGACGAAAACTATATGTCGGTCATTGGTCAGTATGGCATCGCATCTGTTGTCCATATTCCCGTCAGGACGGCGGATTTCAATGCAGTTGTCCACAGCTATGAAATTCAGGGCAGCCCCGGATTTATTGTCGACCGTTGCAATCCATGTATCCTCGTCGGCAGGGGTAGGATAGGCTTTCTGACCTTCACCCGGGTCACAGAGACCGAAGTGTATTGCCGTGATGTTCTGAATCATGCACCGGCTGATGAAGAAGTCTATCGCCATTTTTATCTGCCATTTATTTCCTCCTCGATGTCGAGAAGCCTATCGAATGTATTGTTTGTATCGCCGAGGGCAAGATTCAGAAAGTTGCTATCGGCAGGTAGTCCGTAAGGCATGGGGAGCAAGCGAGCCTTCCCGTCAGACAGTTCATAAATTGACGTGTCTTCTGTGGCGATACAGCTTTCGAGCGGTACGATTTCGCCGAGGCTGTTGAGGATGGCTTTGTCGCCATTTGCGTGTTTCCTCAGTTCTCCACCCTTTATTGCGAGGGTAAGATAGTTGATGATGTAAGGGCTATGGGTAGTCAGCAGCAATTGGTTCCCGTCTTCGAAATTCGCGTCGCCAAGGAGCGAGAACACAACGCTTTTCTGAGAGTCGGGATAGAGGTTTTCTTCCGGCTCCTCGACAATATTCACGAAACTTGAATAGGTGAATTTTATCGAGAGTGCCGCCAGTGCCGCACTACGAACCTCTGACGTAAGGCCTGGGTTCTCAACTATGGTCTTGACCTCTTTTCTGAGTTGTTCCCTTTCAGCATCGTTGAGCTGTGATGGGCTATCCTCATGGCGTGAACTTACGAGGGTGGTCAGATAGCGTGTGACGAGCAGCAATGGAAGCACTGCCTGAAAGCCGCTGGACGCATCCGAGAGACGGACTCTGAATCCATTTCCCGATAGCCATGACACTTCGTTGAGCCTGTCGTAGTCGAACCTGACATCATCTATGGGAACATTGAAACCTGAACTGTAAGCCTTGCAAGCATCGACATACTCGTCTTTGAATGTGTGGAGCGATGGTGGGAGCGATTTGAGACCTGAAAGATTGTCGAGCGAACTGAGGAAATTGCGTTCAGCAGGAACATACATAACCTTTACCACATCTGTGGGCGTGTCGGGAGATTCTTGGTTATGATATATGTCCAGCCTTGAATTGCTGTACACGAAACGGTAGGAATTGCCATTGAACATAATCATCGTGTCGTCATAGAAATAGGACGACAAACGGTGGTAGCCGCAATAGACTTTCCGGAAGCGGGAATATTGTTCGACATATTTTATTGTCAATGTTCCCCGGATGAGACATTTCTCAAGCCACAGGAACATTGAGTATAGTTTTGCAATCGTACTTTTGCCCGACCCCTGCGGCCCGACAAAGATGGTGAAGCGGTTGAATGTCACCTGTGCCTCTTTTATTGGCCCGAAGTGACTGACAGTCATGAACGGTGTCATTTTAAATTTAAAGGATTTTATGCGGTCTCGTTGCAAAGATAACAAAAAATCGTGTAAACGGATAAAAACAGAGTGCGTGTAGAAACCTTGGTTCTATACGCACTCTGTTTTTATTGTAGACGGATGGTCTCAGCCGGAACTATTTGCTTCACAGCTGAGCGCGAATCCACATTACTCCTTAATCTGTTGGGCGGCGGGGACTGCGACGGGGTTGGGGGCTGCGTTGGCTTTGCCTGCCTCCCAGCCGAGTGCGCTTGCACCGAGGACGGCTGCGTCGGCCTCTTTGAGTTCCGAGAGGATGACTTTCACCTTTCCTCTGAATACAGGCATCATGTGCTTCTCCATTGACTCGCGGAGCGGACGGAGGAGCAGGTCGCCTGACTTGGCAAGACCTCCGAAAAGGATGATTGCCTCGGGCGACGAGAAGACGGTGAAGTCGGCGAAGGCTTCGCCAAGCATATTGCCGGTGTATTCGAAAATTTCCTTGGCAAGTTTGTCACCCTTCACAGCGGCATCATATACATCCTTTGAGGTGATGGAGTCGATGGGGATGTCGCGGAGGAGCGAAGGCTCATCGCGTATTTCAAGGAACTCTCGGGCAGTGCGGGCTACGCCTGTTGCCGAGCAGTAGGCTTCGAGACAGCCTGTGCGTCCGCATCCGCAGAGACGGCCGTTGTTGCGGCGCATGATGGTGTGACCGAGTTCGCCCGCGAAACCGTCGTGGCCGTAGACGAGCTGACCGTTGATGACGATACCGCTGCCGACACCTGTGCCGAGTGTAATCATGATGAAGTCGCGGAGACCGCGTGCAGCGCCGTAGGTCATTTCACCGAGGGCGGCGGCATTAGCGTCGTTGGTGATGGCTACGGGAACACCGAACTTCTCACTGACCATCTTGGCGAGAGGCAGAGGCATGGGCCAGGGAAGATTGACACATTCCTCGATCATTCCGGTGTAGTAGTTGGCGTTAGGTGCGCCGATACCGATACCGAGAATCTTATCTACGGCGTCGTTGGCTTCGAGGAGACGGTGAACCTCTGTGTAGAGTTCGTCGAGATACGCATTGAAATCTGTATGTTTCAGAGTCTTTATTGAAGAACTTGCGAGGACTACGCCACGCGCATCAACGATGCCGAACACGGTGTTTGTGCCACCGATGTCGATACCTAAAACGTAAGGTTTGCTCATTGGAAAGAAACTTTTGAGATTGTTTAAAAAAAGATTTAGTTTTGAGAATTGTATCCGTTTGGGTTTTGCAAATATACAAAATACTGATTGAACTTGTTGGCGGGAGAGCCTAAAATTCAATCAGTATTAGTGATTTTTAATATTGCAGGTGCGATAGCTATGAGCTAAAATTTCAGTATGACTCCGGCATTTGCCACAAAACCGTCGAGCGGTGCGTAGATATCGCGGAATTCAGGCTGTGTGAAAGAGCCTGTATAGATGGTATCGAAACGTGTCTGACGGCGGTCAGTAAAATTCTCGAAATTGACATAGACTGAAAATTTCTCCCATATTTTTTGAATCATGAATCCCATTGTGACGTAATCCTTTGCCACAAGTCCGTCGGTCAGGTGCTGACGGCCGACATAATATAGTTCGTAGCCTATGCGCCAGCTATCCTCAATTTCATACATGAGCATGGAATTGACCCTGTGTTTCGGGGTAAGTGTCTTTGTGTGGCTCTTACCGTTTTCTCTTACGCGGGCATCTGTGTAGGTGTAGCCGAGAAACAGGCTGAAATCCGAATACACCAGTTTGAGGTTCGTCTCTGCTCCCTTGCTGTCGAGATGTCCCTGAATATTGTAGAATCTGTAGAGGTTGTCAGGTTCCCGCTTGAGCTCGAGGGGGTGACGGAGATAGGTGTAGAAAAACAGTTGGTTGACGGTGAGAAGTATGCGCCCATCGGCAAGAGATGTACGATAGTTGAAATCAACGTTTGCGCCGTAGCTGCGTTCAAGTTTGTTGAATTTCTTGTCGACGGGGAGGATGTTTTCATATTGCAGTCTTTCACTCTCCTCCGAGAATATGGAGGGGGGCTTGTAGCCGAATCCGCCACCGATGCGGGTCGAGAACTTGTCGCTGAACTTGATGAGTCCTGAGAGGCGTGGGAGGACAACGAAGCCATAGTCCTGAACATAGTCGCCACGGAGTCCGGCTTCAAGTATGAAATGGTCGGTGACAGTTGTGGTGTTCTGTACAAAAGCACCGAAGGTGTTGAGCGAATAGTCACGCTCAGGAAGCGACGTCAGTTTACGCTCATCGAAATGCTCGGTCCAAACGTTAAGACCGCCCACCCACTCGCTGCGCTTACCCGTATGGAGCCAAGAAGCCTCTGTAAACGAAGACCACTGGTCGCCGTTGAAACGGTAGGTGGGAATCTCAATCTTACGCCGGAACAGGGTGACACTATTCTTTACATTCAGGCTGTTTGCATCGTCAAATTTATGGCGCACGTTCAGGCGGGAACTGTAACGCTGTGAGCGGTTACGCTCGAAATACTGATGTTCCTCGGTCTTGCCGTGGCGGATATAGTCGATGTCACCTCCCAGACGGTCTTCGACCATAGTCTCCACGCCAAAACTTGCGTTGGTCTTATCGCTCGGATACAGGAATAGGGTAGGATTGAAGGTGAAGCGGTCAAACTGCGGAATAGCGGTGAAACCTACATCAGACGGATCATACGCCCAATTGCGGTTGTAGGATGCGAAAACCGTTGTGCCGACCTTTCCGAAACGCTGACCGTAGAAACCGTTGATATCTAGCCCTTTTGCCGACGTCCCGTTGAGCTGGAACTGGAGGTCGCGTTTTTCCTCGGGTGTCTTTGAGACGAGGTTGACCAGACCTGCGATGGCACCTCCGCCATATAGTGTACTCGACGAACCTTTTATGATTTCCACTTGCTTGAGATCGAGAGGAGGAGTTTGGAGCAGCCCAAGTCCGGCGGCGGCTCCTGAGAAAGCGGGAAATCCATCTTTGAGGATCTGAGTATATTTGCCGTCGAGACCTTGGATTTTGATTAGTGAATTGCCGGATATAGCCGAGGTCTGCTGTGTCTGGATACCTGTGCTTTCGCTCAGTAGCATCCTGATGTCGCCGGGTTTCATGAGATTTTTTTCTTCAAGTTCCTCCGAACCGATGAACTCGACACGGGTTGGCGCATCGCGGAATGTCCGTGTGCCTCGTGTGGCAGTGACGACAACTTCATCAAGCTCGTTTTCCTCCTCCTCGAGCTTGATGGTAATGATTTCATCGGGATTTCTCAACGGAAAGGTGTAGTTCTTGCGCTCGGTCTCGTAGCCGGTGCAGGAGAAGATGATGGTGCAAGGACCGTCGGGTATGTCAGTGATTGTGAGCATTCCTTCGCTGTCGGCGATGGCACCTTTGTTTGTACCTTGGATGAGGGCGGTGGCGCCGACAAGAGTCTCTCCGCAGTCATCGTCAATTATTCTTGCCTTAAATGTGTTTTGGGCATACAGGGATTGTAGCGACAGTATGACCATCGCCATGAATATATGTAAATGTTTCATTGAAAAGTGAGTTTAAATTGAAAATAATGTAATCTTGAAGCACTTAACAATGAACAGGGGGAGGAGTCGGTATTGAGATAGGTGGAGTGGGAAGCGATGCTATCACGGCAGAATAGATCCGTGGCTGACTGAATGTCGTGGGGGTGCTGACGCGGATTGCGCGCATAGCCTCGAAGCCGCTGCAAGTCATGCAGGCGATGAACGGAGAGCAGCAATCGCAGCCGCAGTCACATCCGTCGTCGCAACAGTCATGCGCCATGCAGCACTCACACCCGGCATTTTTCAGCATACACATATCCGGTTCCATTGCAGGGGCTGTGCAGAGGAACATAATCAATGATATGAGCATGGAGCAGAGAAGGCGCATGAATCTCTTTGCGTTTATGATGAAGGGAATTACCTTGCAAAGGTAAGTATTTTTTTGTAATATACAAACTATGAAGGTGATATGTCAAACTGACATATCACCTTCATAGTTTGTTGCTTATTTAATTAGAAGTCAAATTCTTCGAGAGTCATTGTTGATAACTCCTGAATACGTGGAACAAGCCGCTTGAAATGTTCCGATTGTATATGAGCTTTCAATGCAGCTTTATCTTCCCATGTTTCGTAAATGAGCATACGGTCATCATTAATCAATGAGCCGTACAGATCATAATCAATGCAGCCCTTTTCGTGCATCGAGAGTTCGAGCAGTTCTACCACAGCCTCTTTAAGCGGCTTGCGGTTCTCGTCTTTTTCAACTATAAGAGAAATATTAAGTCGTACCATAAATATGTTGTTTTATATGGATAAAACACGGACATAATGAAATCGGTTCAATAGCCATGGTACGCCTCAATTTTTTCAGATTGTGCGGCCGGGGTAGGCTTTGAGGGCGGCGGCGAGGATTTTCATCGCGCGGGCGAGGTCCTCTTTCTTGAGGACGTAGGCCATTCGAACTTCGTCCTTACCCATGCCGGGAGTGGTATAGAATCCCGAGGCGGGAGCCATGAATATGGTTTCGCCGTCGAGATTGAAGTCACGCAGACACCACTGGCAGAACTTATCGGCATCGTCAACAGGGAGTTTCACGACTGTGTAGAACGCACCCATGGGGATTGGGGTGTAGCAGCCGGGGATTTTGTTAAGCTCGTCGATGAGGAACTTGCGGCGCTCGACATACTCGTTGTAGGTTTCAAGCATATATTCGCTCGGAGTGTCGATTGAAGCCTCAGCCACAATCTGTCCGAGGAGGGGAGGACTCAGACGTGCCTGACAGAACTTCATGACGTTGGTTTTGAGCTGCGGATGCTTCGTGATGAGCGCACCGATACGGATGCCGCACTCGTTGTAGCGCTTCGACACGGAGTCAATCAGCACCACCTGTTCCTCGATGCCGGGGAGATGGAAGGCTGAGATGTAGGGTGCGCCGGTGTAGCAGAACTCGCGGTAGACCTCGTCGGAGAACAGGAAGAGGTCATATTTCTTCACGAGGTCGCGTATCTGAAGCATCTCCTTCATCGTATAGAGGTAGCCGGTCGGGTTGTTGGGATTGCAGATGAGGATGCCTTTGGTGCGCGGAGTGATAAGCTCCTCAAACTTCTCGACCGGAGGCAGGGCGAACCCGTGGTCAATATTGGAGGGTACGGTGACGATTTTGGCACCCGCGGAGATGGCGAAAGCCATATAGTTGGCATAGGCCGGTTCGGGGACTATTATTTCGTCGCCCGGGTCGAGACAGGCCATGAATGCGAACAGCACTGCCTCAGAGCCGCCTGTGGTGACGATGATGTCGTCGACATCGACCTCAATGTTGAAGCGGTGGTAATACTCGCGCAGTTTCTCGCGCAGCGACGGCAGACCGGCCGAAGGACTGTATTCAAGCACCTTCCGGTCGATGTGTTTAAGCGCCTCCAATCCGGCGGGAGGGGTGGGGACATCGGGCTGACCGATGTTGAGGTGATAGACCTTTATGCCACGCTCCTTAGCCTCGGTTGCGAGAGGCGCAAGGCGGCGGATAGGGGATGCGGGCATGATGGTGCCGCGTTCTGATACGTTTGGCATTTATTCTGCTTCTTGTTCCTGAATGTTGATGTATATTTCCTTGTCGATGGGGGTGAGTTCCTTGTGGCGGCGCGCCATCATGCGCGATGCCGTGTCAAAGAAGCGTTCCATGATGACGGGCTTCATGCCGAGCGGCGACCCTTCGGTGAATGAAGGGAGATATGTACGGGGGAAACCTGCGCCATAGAAGTTGACTCCGACACCGACGACCGTCGCGGTGTTGAACATCGTGTTTATGCCCGCTTTGGAGTGGTCGCCCATGATGAGGCCGCAGAATTGCAGGTCGGTCTTGACGAACCGTCCCTCCGCCATGCTCCATATCTTCACGGGAGCATAGGTGTTTTTGAGGTTGGAAGCGGTGCATCCGGCTCCAAGGTTACACCACTCGCCGATGACGGCATTGCCGAGGAAGCCATCGTGGGCTTTGTTGGAATACCCGGTCATCACCACATTGTTAAGCTCGCCACCGACCTTGCAGTAAGGGCCGAGGGTCGTAGCGCCGTAGATTTTTCCACCCATGTTGACCACTGAGTGCTCACACATCGCAATCGGACCGCGCAGACAGGCTCCCTCCATGATTTCAGCGTCACGGCCTACATAGACAGGGCCTTTGGTGACGTTGATTGTGGCTGCTTCGACAGTGGCCCCCTCCTCGATGAAAAGCTGGGAGGGGTCGCCGATGAGACGGCAGGTGTCGCTCAGAGGCTGTGACTTACGATCCGCGGTCAGTGCTGCAAAATCGCGGCGGATAGCCTCGTCATTGAGCATGAAGATGTCCCAGATATGGTTGAGTCCAAAGGGAGTGTCGGTATAAGGTACACTTTGTGAGGGAGTTCCGTTGCCACGGCGGGCGAGGGTGAGGCCGTCGTGCATCAGTTCCTGACCGGGCTGGAGCGCGAGTATCGCCTCTACGAGCTTCGCATCAGGATGTAGATTACCGGCGATGAAAAGGTTGTCGCCGTCCGACGCTTCAATCATCGGATATTTCATGGACAGATAGTCCTCGGTTGAGTAGGAATAGACTCCCGGAATGGCCTTCTGCCATTTTTCGGCTATCGTGGTTATACCGTGACGGATAAGTGCCACGGGGCGTGTGAGAGTGAGGGGAAGCAGACGGCTGCGCGTTCCCTCAGGGTCAAAGAGAATTATATTTTTCATTTATCGTAATATTGTCGTGGTTATGCTTTCCGTCCTCACTTTTCCGCCGGGACGACAGACTTAGCCCGAATTTCAGGCGGAATGAGGCATACGGATTGGCAAAAATACGAATTAATTGTGAATTAATCGTTAAATACGCGCCCTCAGTGTGAGATTTTTTGAATTTCGTCCCGATTGATTGAATTGTAGAAGCGAAGAAAATAAACATCTCTGACTCAGAAAAAGGTTCACGCATATAGAGTTAAATAGTGTTAATTCTACACGCTTTATTTTTTATATCAGAATAAAGTGCATACTTTTGTATCAGAAAAGAAGCACCATACAAGTTGCAATCCTTGGACTGATAAAAATTTTACGCATTAAATAATTTGGACTCAAGGAAAAAAGGCAACATTGCTCTTCCTTACGTCGTGACGACGTATCGTCAAGTGCAACGATGGTGTAGTGTAAGTATGATATAATCTCTACATTATTGGAAAGGAATAGTTTTATCCAAACTATTTGACGCCTTTTGGCTTTGGTCCTGTTGCTCCTTGATAGAAAGGGGCAGCGGACAATTTTTTTATACCCCTTTCCCAGCCCTCCTCCCGGGGCGGAACGATGCAATAATAAGGTGTGGTTCAACGTTAAAAAATAGAGATGAAAAAGTGGTCAGAACTCTTTCGGGCATACTCTCTGCCGAGGGTATTGCCGATGGTGATAGCCGTGGTGATAGTCGCGGCTCTCTCGTCGTGTTCGACCAAGAAGAACACCGCCGCCTCCCGCAACTATCAGGCCTTCATCACCCGCTACAATGTCTATTTCAACGGCGACCAGCATTTCAAGGAGACATTGAAAGAGCTTGAACGCGCCTACGAGGACGACTACACGACGCAGTTGTTCATGCACCCGGTCGAGGCATACGCCGACCCGAAAGCTCCCCAGCCGTCCGGCTCCTTTACCCGCTCAATAGAGAAGGCACAGAAGGCCATTCAGCTTCATTCAATCAAGAAACGTCCCGCCCGTAAGCCCGGTCACTCCAACGATCCCGAATATAAGAAATGGCTGAAACGCGAGGAGTACAACCCCTTCCTCCACAACGCGTGGATGCTGATGGGGCGCAGCCAGTACTTCAACGGCGATTTTCTCGGGGCTGCCTCGACCTTCTACTATGTCGCCAAACATTTCACATGGCTTCCCGCTACCGTCATGGAGGCGAAACTGTGGCAGGCGAGAAGCTACTGTGCGCTCGACTGGCTTTTCGAGGCTGAGACCATCCTCACCCGTGTGAAGACCGAGGAGCTTGACAATTCGACTCTCAAAGAACTCTATTACTTCACATTTGCGGATTTCTACATACGTTCCCACGACAACGCCAAGGCAATCCCTATGCTTAAAGAGGCGTTGCGCTATGCAAGCGGTCCGCAGAAAACGCGCCTCAACTTCCTCCTCGGGCAGCTCTATTCAGCCGAGGGTGACAATGCTGCCGCCTACGCCGCCTACAAGAAGGCAGGAGGCTCGACATCCGCATCCTACCGCACGAAATTCAATGCCCGCATCAAGCAGAGCGAGGTGTTTCAGGGAGCGGACATCACCTCCGAGGTCAATGCCCTGAAACGGATGGCGCGCTATGACCGAAACAAGGATTATCTCGACCAGATTTATTATGCGATAGGCAACCTCTATCTCTCGCGGCGCGACACGGCAAACGCGATGGCCAACTATGCGCTTGCNGCCGAGAAATCGACACGCGGCGGAATNGAGAAGGCNTTCGCGCAGATAACGCTCGGNGGNCTATATTTCGACCGNCACCGCTATGACCTCGCACAGCCCTGCTATGCCGAGGCTGTCCCGCTGCTTCCCGACAACTATCCTGACATCGAACTGCTCAGACGGCGTTCCGACGTGCTTGACGAACTTGCCGTCTATGCGCAGAACGTCACTCTNAACGANTCCCTGCTCCGTCTGNCCGCTATGCCGGAAGCGGAGCGTCTGGCGGTAATCGACAAAATCATCTCTGATCTGAAGAAAAAGGAGAAGGAGGAGAGCGANGCGGCCAAGCGTGATGAGTATCTTGCACAGCAGGAGGCCGCAGGGTCGAACCTGAATAACAATAATGCCTCCGCCCCGACCTCGTTCACGCTCAACACGGACAAATCGTGGTATTTCTACAACACCGCTGCCCGCAATGCCGGNCGCACTGATTTCCAGAAACGGTGGGGTTCACGAAAGCTCGAGAATGACTGGCGTCGCCGCAACAAGGCATCTTTCAGTTTCGACGACTTCACCGATGGGGAAGGGGATGAGGAGTCCGACGGTGCGGATGGAGCCGACGAGTCAGGTCAGTCTGACGACCCNGAGCAGTCCGATGAAAANTCNAAGACTGACGCTGCCAAGGCCAATGANCCGCACTATCCGGAATATTANCTGCGCCAGTTGCCGTTCACAGATGTGGAGAAAACNACCGCCGAGGATGTNATCCGCGAGGGNCTCTACAANTCCGGTCTGATTCTCAAAGATAAACTTGAAGATTTTGATGCNGCCGACAGCGAGTGGCAGCGGCTGATGACCCGTTATCCCGACAATGTCTATCGTCTCGACATCTACTACAACGAGTATCTCATGAATCTCCGCCGCGACCGCCCCGTGGAGGCGGAGCGTTACCGTCAGCTCATATTGAAGGAATTCCCCGAGTCGAGCTATGCCAAGGCGATGGCCGACCCGAACTATCTTGAAAATCTGCGTTCGATGTTCCAGCGTCAGGAAGCTCTCTATGACGAGGCTTACGCCGACTATCTCGCCGACAATAACGCCGATGTCCATAAAGCATACGAGCGAATGGTNGCCGACTATCCGCTGTCNCCGCTGATGCCTAAATTCATGTTCCTTCATGCACTGGCCTACGTCACNGACAATAAGCCCGACGAGTTCNGCGAGACCCTCAAAGANCTTCTCGAGCGCTANCCCGAGACGGATGTCTCGCCGATGGCTTCATCCTATCTCAAAGGTCTCGCTCAGGGTCGCAAACTCCGCAGTGGTGGCTCGAATATGCGCGGTATGCTCTGGGACATCCGTCTGTCCAACGACTCCACAGCCACTGGCGACGGTTCGGAGATTGAATTCGTACTTGAACCGGATGANCCACACTATCTTGTGCTGTTGTTCTCGACCGAGAACATCTCGCCCAACCAGCTTCTGTTTGCTGTCGCACGCCANAACTTCACCACCTATATGGTGCGTGACTTCGACCTTGAAGTGATGAATTTCGGACCTCTCGGCCTGCTCGTCATCAANGGTTTCCGCAACGAGGGTGANCTGAATCACTACCGTTCACTTCTCGCTCAGGACCANGGCGTGATAATACCCGAAGGAGTGCGNCCGGTTCAGATTAGCAAGAGCAACTTCGAAAAGCTGCTTCAAGGTGGCGGATCGTTTGACGACTATTTCCGTTTTATCGGTGAGGAAACCGTCCGCGAGACNCATGAATCCGTGCTTCCGCCCGACGAATATCCCTCGGCGGAGGAGATGTTTGGAGAAAGCGGTGAGGATTCTGANGAGGATACTGAACCNTCCGCTCCTGTCAAGGCGGATTCCGTCACCGCTCCCGCGAAGTCTACTGCTCCTGTCAAGGCGNATTCCGTAACCACTCCCGCGAAGTCTGCCGTTCCTGTCAAGGCGGATTCNGTTACCGCTCCCACGAAGTCTGCCNTTCCTGTCAAGGCGGATTCGGTTGCTTCTCCGGCGAAGTTGTCCTCTGCTCCNTCTGATACANTCAANCCTGTTGTTCCTGCTGATACGGTCAAGCCTGCTGTCGCTCCGACGAAGAAACCGGCTCAGCCNTCTGTNCCNAAACCGCAACCAAAGGCTGTACCCGCAAAGAAAACCGTCCCGAAGCCGAAAGCCAAGCCGAACATTCCCGTCACCACTCCCAAGCTCCCTGACTATCCTCTCGGAAGCGAGGGTGACGAGGACGACTGATTTCTCTCTCAAAAACTTAATACCTCATACTTCATATTTGATTAAGGAATGTCTTCAACCATACTCTGGGCCGATGATGAAATCGACCTGCTCAAACCCCACATAATGTTCCTNAAAGGGAAAGGTTATGATGTCGTGACGGCGTGCAGCGGCGCTGATGCGCTGGCGCTCGTCGACGAGCAGAATTTCGACCTCATAATCCTCGACGAGAATATGCCCGGCCTCACCGGGCTTGAAACGTTGCAGAGGGTCAAGCTCGTCGCTCCGCATATTCCGGTCATAATGATTACGAAAAGTGAGGAGGAGAATATTATGGATCAGGCTGTCGGCAATAAGATTGCCGACTATCTCATAAAGCCGGTCAACCCGAAGCAGATACTTCTGTCAATCAAAAAAAATCTCCACTCCGAACAGCTCGTCTCCTCGCAGACCGGCAATGACTACCGTCAGGAATTCACGCGTATCTCCCAGCTCATCGGCGATGCCTCGACGATGGCCGACTGGATGGAACTTTACAGANTGCTTNTCCACTGGGAGATGCAACTCTCGGCTGCCGAGACGCAGATGGACGAGCTGCTTGATATGCAGCGCAANGAGGCGGGGACAGCCTTCGCAAAGTTTGTCCGCAACAATTATGCCGGCTGGATTACCGACCCGCAGATCCCCGGGCGNCCGCTGATGTCGCCCGACGTGTTCAAGACCCGGGTCTTCCCGCTTCTCGATGCGGGCGAAAAGGTGTTNTTCATCCTGATTGACAACTTCCGCCTTGACCAGTGGGCTGCCGTGAAACCCCTNTTGGCGGATACGTTCAACTTCCGCGAGGAACTTTACTGCTCCATCCTCCCGACCGCCACGCAGTATGCCCGCAANTCAATTTTCTCCGGCTTGATGCCCAAGGANATAGCTTCGATGTTCCCGGAACTGTGGGTCGACGAGGACTCTCCCGAGGGGAANAATCTCAACGAGTCGCCGCTGATAGCCACNCAGTTTGAGCGTTACCGCCGCCGNTGCAAATTCTCCTACACGAAAATCAACGATTCGGCAGCCGGAGAGAAACTTCTGCGNGAATTCTCCAATCTGCTGTCCAATGATTTGAACGTCATCGTGTTCAATTTCATNGATATGCTCTCCCATGCCCGCACGGAGTCGAAGATGATACGCGAACTCGCCTCGACAAACGCGGCNTACCGCTCACTGTCAGAGTCGTGGTTCCGTCACTCCTCCGCCATTGAAATCTTCCGCCGTATAGCCGCCAAGGGCTACAAGATTATCCTTACGACCGACCACGGAACTGTCCGTGTCGATAATCCCGTCAAGGTTGTGGGCGACAAGAATACCAATACCAACCTCCGCTATAAGATAGGGAAGAATCTCGCCTATAATCCCCGTCAGGTCTATGAGGTCAAGAATCCGGCACGGCTCGGACTTCCTGCGCCCAACGTTTCGTCGACCTACATCTTTGCCACCGGCCGTGACTTTTTTGCTTATCCCAACAATTATAACTATTACGTCCAGTACTACGACGGCACTTTTCAACACGGCGGCATATCGCCCGAGGAAATGCTGATACCGTTGATCACACTGACGGCGAAATAATATATAAGTGTATCTGTGGATGCAGGGTCAGCGCAAGCGCAGGTCCTGCATCGGAGAATCAAAATTAAAAATTAATTAAACATCAATCCTTCATAAGTAATGAAACAGATAATGATTCCTACGGCTGAGGCTCTGCCTGAGGCCGCCCACGAATTTCTCGGTCTGATGGACGATGCGACCGTCTTTGCTTTCGACGGCGAGATGGGAGCGGGGAAAACCACATTTATCAATGCTCTCAGCCGTGCGCTCGGAGTCGAGGATGACCCGACAGGTTCGCCGACATTCTCCATCGTCAACGAATACCGCTCCGACACTACCGCTGAACTCATCTATCATTTCGATCTTTACCGCATAGAGAATCTCGAACAGGCTTTTGACATAGGCATCGAGGATTATCTCGATTCGGGTGCGCTCTGCCTGATAGAGTGGCCTGACCGCGTGGCCGATATTCTTCCCGACGATACCGTCTGGGTCAAGATTGACGTAATGCCCGACGGTGCGCGCCGTCTTTCGGTCGGCACTGCCGATGAAATCGCTGCGCTATGACAGTCATAGAGCTTGACGAAAGTCCCTCGACGAACACCCATCTTGCCTCCATAGCCGCTGACCTCCCGCACGGAACGGTGGTCAGCGCACGGCGGCAGACCGCCGGACGCGGTCAGCGCGGCAATTCGTGGGAGTCGGCTCCCGGCGAGAACATCACCATGTCCATGCTTCTTCGTCCCGAGGGGCTTCATCCGTCGCGCCAGTTTGTCATATCCCGGGCTGTATCGCTTGCGATAACCGGGGTGCTGCGCAGATATATGCCTGCCTCCGCTGTCCGTGTGAAGTGGCCTAACGACATTTATGTAGATGACCGTAAGATATGCGGCATACTGATTGAAAATGTCATCTCTTCGGCCTCCATCCGTCAGTCAGTGGTCGGCATAGGCATCAATGTTAATCAGCGGCGTTTCCTCTCGGACGCTCCCAATCCCGTCTCTATGGCACAGGTGACAGGGCGTAGTTTCGACCTGCGCCCACTGACGGAGGAGTTTTGCCGTGCAATCCTCGATGAGGTCGACATGGCTCTTGCCGCCGAGCTCTCGGGCGAAGGCACCGACGCGCTTGCCCGTAGATATTTCGCCTCGCTATGGCGTGCGGAGGGATTCTATCCCTACCGCGACAATCTTCGGGGGGAGATGATTGAAGCCCGGATTGCCGCCGTCGCGCCCGACGGGATTCTGACGCTCGAACTGCGCGGAGGTGAGCGGCGCGACTTCGCTTTCAAGGAGGTCAGAGCGGTCGTTAAAGAATCTTTATTGTGAGAACATTCGTTGAACCGCCGGCGTTATAGTAGCAAACAAAAAACATTACTATTATGAACGATTTCAACGAATTAATTAACAGCAGCAAACCCACACTCGTAGACTTCTTTGCAACTTGGTGTGGCCCCTGTAAGATGCAGTCACCTATCCTTGACGAACTTAAAAATAAAGTAGGTGACGCAGCCAATATCGTGAAGGTCGACGTAGACCGCAACCCTGATATTTCCGCCAAGTATCAGATCCGCAGCGTCCCGACCATAATCATCTTCAAAAACGGTGAGCCTCAGTGGAGGGCATCCGGTCTCCAGCAGCTCGAGGTTCTTGAAGACAAAATCCGCATCCAAGAGCAGCCGGGCAAGTAAAGCCCTCCGGCGAAAGCTGAACCGCAGTGGTTGGACAGTCCCTTCGTCGGTTATTATAAAACGATTCTAAGCTACGATTACATATCCTGAAAGCCCCATCACCCGCCGTGCGGATGACAGGGCTTTTTCGTTGTAACAGAATAATGAATGATTTATCAATATTCCTCCCTGATGTATTGCCACAATTCTCTACAAAACCGTGTGAAATTTTATTTTGGTGAATAGGCGGGGATTGTTTAATTTTGCGGAAATCAACTTTAAGAAATTACTTAGCCAAAATAAATCTCATATCATGGCAGAGACATTGGAAATTTCAGAAGTCTATCGCGCCGCTCAGGTGTTGCGCGACGTTGCGCGTCATCCGCGTCTCATCGGTGTCCCCAAAATCAATCCCGAGGCGGAGGTCTACCTGAAACCGGAGAATCTCCAGCATACGGGTGCTTTCAAGCTCCGCGGTGCATACTATAAAATCTCTCAGCTCACCCCCGAGGAGAAAGCCCACGGAGTGATAGCCTGTTCAGCCGGCAACCATGCTCAGGGTGTGGCTCTCGCCGCTACCCGCAACGGCATCAAGTCGCTCATCTGTCTCCCCGCAGGCGCTCCGATTTCCAAAATCGAGGCCACGAAGAAGCTCGGGGCAGAGGTGTGTCTCGTCCCCGGTGTCTATGATGATGCCTATCAGAAGGCAGTGGAGTTGCAGAAGGAACACAACTATACGTTCATCCATCCCTTCGATGACCTCAAAGTGATTGCCGGTCAAGGCACCATCGGTCTGGAAATCCTCGAGGAGATGCCCGATGTCGAGGCGGTGATTGTCCCTATCGGTGGGGGCGGACTCATAGCCGGGATAGCTTTTGCATTGAAACAGCTTAAACCCGACGTGAAGGTCTACGGCGTTCAGGCCGAGGGTGCGCCTTCGATGTTCAAGTCGGTCAAGGACGGTGAGCGCACGCGTCTCGACAAAGTGGCTACCATAGCCGACGGTATCGCCGTGAAGGAGCCGGGTGTGAACACATTTGAATTCTGCTCGAAGTATGTCGACGAGATTGTCACCGTGAGCGAGGACGAGATTGCGGCAGCAATCCTTGCGCTCATCGAGCAGCAGAAACTCGTCGCGGAGGGAGCAGGGGCTGTCTCTGTGGCGGCCGCCATGTTCAACAAGGTTCCCATCAAGGGCAAGAAGACGGTCTGCGTCGTGTCAGGCGGTAACATCGACGTTACCATCCTCAACCGCGTCATCACCCGCGGCCTTGTCAAGAGCGGGCGCAACTGCACGCTGACACTTGACCTCACCGACCAGCCCGGCCAGCTTTCGGGTGTCTGCAACGTGCTTGGTGAGAACGGTGCAAACATTATATCCGTGACCCACGAAAGAAATTCACACATCACGTCGATCAACGGCTGCCTCATACGAATTGAGGTGGAGACACGCAACAACGAGCATATCGACATTCTACGCAAGGCTCTCGCCGACAACGGCTACCATGTCGTCTGACGGGTAGCCTGATGCACAAACAAGACAATATGACATTATGATGAAGCAGATTTCACCCCTCCCCCGTCTCCCCCTGCTGCTGATGGCTCTCGGTCTCCTTGCCGTCGGCTGCAAGACCAATGAAAAGAACTACCGTCAGGCCTACGAGACTGCCGTCGCAAAAAACCGTGAGTCGTCAGGAGTAGACTCAACCATCTATGCCCGCATACGCAACAGCGCACGGACTTCCGAACTGGTCGTCAGCGGTGATTCGCTCCCCATGCGCACGGAGTACATTGGATATACCGAGGATGGTGGAGCCTCGCGCGAGACCATCGGACAGTACAACGTGGTCGTCGGGCAGTTCAAGCAGGTATTTAATGCCCGTCAGATGCGTGGCCGTCTGCAATCGTCGGGCTACGGGGATGCTTTCATCATCCATACGCGTGAGCCGCTCTACTATGTCTGCACCGCCGCGTGCAAGACTCCCGAAGAGGCTGCCGAGGCTTTCAGAAAAGTCAAGGAAGATAAGTCGATAGTCCTCCGTGAGCCGCTCCCCTTCATACTCCGTCCCGCCCATCTCGCACGCTGACAGGCGTGCGGGAGGACAGGGCGTTTTCCCCTTTTCAGAATTCCGTCACCGGCGTGGCTCCGTCGAGCCATGCAATCATGTTCAGGACAAGATAGTTCCAGTTCTGAAAACCTTTGTTCATAATGGGTGTGCCTGTATCCGGATCATAGTATTCGTGCAGCGCACCCTCTTTTTCATAGTCCATCCCGAAAAGACTGACCGTCTTGTGGACCAGTTCGCGGGCTTCGTCGTCGAAGCCGTAGTTGACGAGTCCGCGGAACACGAGATAGTTCGAGATGCCCCAGACCGGGCCTTGCCAGTTCGAGGGATTGGAAGTGGCGGTCAGATTATACATCTTTTCGAGTTTCGACAGCGTCCTCACGCCGTAGGGGGCATTGAACGTCCGCGTATCGCTGAGATTTTCCGCTACCATCCTGCGCGCCTGTTCCTCGGTCGCTATCCCCGCCCAGAGGGTCAGGAATCCCGACCATACGCCGAGGCGCTGTATCAGGCAGGGATAATGGCGTGGCATACCGCTGTGAAGCACCATCTCGCAGCCGAAGATGTAGGAGGGTTCGTTGGTGACGGGGCGCAGGTTGAGGTCGACCGAATAATAGAAACCGTCCTTCTCGTCCCAGCAGTGTTCCCTGACAGTGTTTTTAAGGGCCTCCGCTTCTTCGGCGTAGGTCTTGGCATCCTCCGGTAGGCCGAGCTGTCCGGCAAGGTAGGTCATGGCTTGTAGCTCTTTGTACATAAGGCAGTTCAGGAAGATGGAGGCCGAGCTACCGTTAGGGCGGAAAAAGGTCGAGGGATCATTGTCGACACCGATGGCGAGGTCGTCCTGCCAGTAATAGAGTCCGGTGTCGGCGTGGCGGTGATGGTTGCGGTAGTTGTCGACGAATTTCTTCATCGTCCCGAACTTGTCGGTCAGCCACGATGCGTCGCCGCCGTTGATGCGTGTAAGGAAGGCGGCGTGCTGCGCAAGCACCGGCTTGTGCATATTGGTCGAATAGATGTCGGCGGGCTTGATTTTGGCCGGGTCGCTGTCCTTGTCGATACACATCGGCATATAGCCGTCGGAATCGGTGTGGTGGAGGAAGTTGAGGATACATCCCTGCTCATGGACGAGTGCGCGCGCCTTGTCGTCGGGCGTGCCTTTCTCCTCCAGAATCTGCCGCAGGGCTATGTCGGTTGTCCACGAGTCCCAGTCCCACAGGACATTGGCGTAGCCCTGACTGCCTGGGGTAATGTAGGGGTAGACGAGTGCGCCGCCGGGAGCGTCGCGGAACATCAGGGTGTAGTCCTTGCAGATATGTTCCTTGCAGAGTTGCTTGTAGGAACTGATTTTTTGCGCGGTGCTGTCGGAGGGGTGTATGTTCATTGCCGACGTGAGGAGGCTTGCCGTCAGCATAAGGGCAGATATGGAGCGTTTCATGGCGATTGGCGTGTAGGCGTGGGCTTAGTCTTTGAAGTCCTTTGAGAAATAATGGTCGAGGATGTCGCGGGCGGCGGTGAAGGATGACTGGCGGTTGGTCAGCACCCGCTCCTCGCGCTCGGCAAGCATACGCTCGATTTCAGGATTGTTGTAGAAATGGGCGCGAAGCTGCTCGTCGATGGTCTCATACATCCAGTAGCGTGCCTGTTCGCTGCGCTTGCGCTCGAAGTAGCCGTTGGCATCGACGAAAGCAAAATAACGGTCAATCATGTCCCACACCTCGGGGATACCGAGTTCAAAATAGCCGGAGTAGGTGAGGACTTCCGGACTCCATCCGGAAGCTGTCGGGGGGAAAAGATGGAGGGCACTGCGGAACTGAGTCTGCGCGAGCTGTGCGCGCTGGATATTGTCGCCGTCGGCCTTATTGATGACTATACCGTCGGCCATCTCCATGATGCCGCGCTTGATGCCTTGAAGCTCGTCGCCGGTGCCTGCAAGCTGGATGAGGAGGAAGAAATCGACCATCGAGTGGACGGCGGTCTCGCTCTGGCCGACACCTACGGTCTCGACGAAGATGTTGTTGAACCCGGCTGCCTCACAGAGAACTATCGTCTCGCGGGTCTTTCGCGCTACTCCGCCGAGCGAACCTGCCGACGGACTGGGGCGGATGAAGGCATCGGGGTGGATGGAGAGTTTTTCCATTCGCGTCTTGTCGCCGAGGATGCTCCCCTTGGTGCGTTCACTCGACGGGTCGATGGCGAGGACGGCCAGTTTGCCTCCGTTGCGGAGGACGTGGAGGCCGAAAACGTCGATGGAGGTGCTTTTCCCCGCGCCCGGCACGCCGGTGATTCCGATGCGGCGCGACTTGCCCGAGTGGGGGAGACACTTCTCAATGACCTCCTGAGCTATGACCTGATGGTCGGGCGAAAGACTCTCGACAAGAGTTACCGCGCGTGCGAGGGTCGTGATGTCGCCTTTAAGGATTCCTTCGACGAGTTCTCCCGATGTCGGGAGGACGCGACGGCGGCGCGGACGGATGTATGGGTTGACGACCGGAGGCTGGCTGACACCTTTGTTGACGGTCAGGCCGCCGAACTGTTCATCGTTTTCGATATGTTCCATGGTGGGTAAGGCTGCTTGTTTGTGGGGTAAGGTTAGTGAGAGGAGTTTTTATTTCACTTCCGCCACGACGCGTATCATCGTCGAAGGATGGTCGGGGTCGTTGGCGACTATGTTGATGCGGGCGTTCAGGAGCTTGCTGCCTGCAAGTAGCGACGGATTGACCGTCACCTCTGCCTTCACGCTTTTTCCCGGCTTGATTTCAGTATTTTTCAGGCTGACGCTGACCGCCTTGTCAGGACAGCTTATGCGGCGGATAATAAGGGGTGATTTTCCTTTGTTGGTGATGGTGAAGCTGCGACGGATTTCAGGACCCGTGGGGGAGATGCGTTCAAGGTCAAGGGCTGTCACGTCAGTGTCGATGACGGGAGCCTTGCCACGCTCCTCGGCAGAGAGACCCGAGAAGTCCTCGCTGATGATGGCGACGGTCTCGACAGTAATGCGCTCGGACGAACCGGGAGCGGCAGCGACGGTCATCGAATCGGTGACAACGCCCCAGCCGTCCACCTTGTCACTGTTGAGTATGGTCGAGATGACGAAGCGGTCACCCGGGGGAACTGTCGCCGGCTCGACGAGTACCTTCATGTAGTCCGGCACACCTGTAACCGATGGGCGCAGGGTGTCGGCCGACGCGTTGTAGCCTTCGAGAAACTGCCCTGAGGTGTGGCCTTTCAGGACTTCGCCGTAGGGGATTATTTTCGCGCGGAGCTTCATCGGCCCTACCGTCACGGGGAAGCGTGATTTGAGGGTGTTTGACGTACCGATGACAGTCCCCTGAATCGTCAGTGACGCGCGCGAAGGCTTCGAGTCGAGGTCTACGTTGACATATTTCATGAATCGTCCGGGGCGCCCTGTCGGGTCGAAGCCTACACGGACGGTCGCGGTGTCGCCGGGAGCGATGGGGGCGCGGGAGTATTCCGGGCGAGTGCATCCGCAGTTGGCACGGGCGTTGATGATGGCTATCGGTTCATTGCCGGTGTTGACGAGGTGGAAATCACAATAGACCGTCCCGAGGCTTTCGTCAAAAGCCCCGAAGTCATGTTTCTGTTCCAGCCATACTCCCTGAGCTGAGGCAGTCGTAAATGCCGTCGCCCCCAAAAGGAGCAGGGATGCTATTTTAATGCGCATAAGTGATTCGGATTACTGGATTGGGTGCTTACGGGACAATGACCCCGTTGAACGTAAGCGTCTTGCGTCCGCCTCCGGCGTTGGTCTTCACCTTGACCGAGCGGTTGAACTCGCCGGAGCGACCTTTGGGCTGGAAAGTCACCTTTATCTCACCCTTCGCGCCGGGGGCGATGGGGGCTTTGGGAAAATCGGGCTTGGTGCATCCGCATCCGCCGTTGCTGACGGTCACGATGGTCAGAGGCTCGTCGCCGGTGTTGGTGAACTGGTAGACGGCGGTCACCTTGCCGCCGTTCTCCTTGATTGTCCCGAAATCGTGGGTGGTGGTATCAAAAGTAATCTCTGCCTTTCCTTTGGCAAACGCGATGACGCCTACGAGGGTCATCATCAGGCACATAAATATCTTTTTCATATCAGTTGAGCTATGGATGTTGAATGAAGCGGTAATACAAAAGTAATTAACCTCCTTTAATAAAACAAAACAACAGGTGATAATTATTTCGGAGGACTGAAAAATAGCATGAAAATTTATCTCCGCGGTCATAAACATTTCAGCCGACGGTGATGTTTGGATTGTAAAGACTTAAATTATTTTATTCACATTGTATTCACCTCTTTCAACTTGAAACTTTGATATGAGACGACACAACCACCTACTGGCTATTGTAGCTCTGATGTTAGCGATTGTTTCGCCCTCTGTTCTCGGTAGCTGCGGTTCTGTACGCGGTCACTGGGGTATCGACGGTGATTACGGACTGTCGTTGGACGGACACAATCACTTCTATGAATCGAAGGACGACAAGCACAAGAAACCGAAGAAACACAAGAAGAAACACCGCCATCACCATGATGACGATGCCGCCTTCGACGAGAGTTTTGAAGTCCCCCTGTGAAGGGTGATTTAAACATGATTCTAAAATTAAATGATAATCCGAATCTGAGTAAAGACGCGAATTTCTCAGATATGACATAAAAACATCGGTCCGACGTAATTCTCTATATACGTCGGACCGATGTTTTTATGTCATCCCTTAACTGAGGGATAGGTTCTCGGGCGGATTATTTTGCGGTCATTGTCTCCATTGTGGCGGCGTCGAGGCCGGCTACGGCGATGAGGTTGATGATGTCGCGGACATCGGCATCGACATTGATGAAGTGGACAGGCTTCTTCAGACCCATCTGGATCGGGCCGATTGACTCGCCGACTCCCATTTCAAGCATGATGCGGTAAGCGGCGTTGGCGGCACTGAGGTTGGGGAACACGAGGGTGTTGACCTCCTTACCGTAGAGACGGGTGAAGGGATAGACCTTGTCGCGGACAGGCTTGTTGAGCGCGTAGTTGACCTGCATCTCTCCGTCGACCACCATCTCGGGGTGTTCCTTGTGGAGACGGTTGACCACGTTGTGGACCATCTTAGGCTCGTCCTCGTTGTTTGAACCGAAGTTGGAGTAGGAGACGAGTGCCATGATGGGGTCGTGGGCGAAGAACTTGACCGAATCGTTGGCGAGACGGGTGATGTCGAGGAGGGTTTCCTCGTCCATCTTGTCGTTGACCATCGTGTCGGCGAGGAAGTAGGTACCCTTGGTGGTCTCGAGGACGTGCATGGAGGCGAAATGGTTGAAGCCCTTGCGGGTGCCGATGACTTCGCGCGCGATGTTGGCGGCGGTGTTGTCGGCAGCGCGTGTTCCGGCGATGAAGGCATCGGCGTCGCCGGTCTCGACCATCATCATGCCGAAATAGTTGCGGTCAAACATCTTGTCGAGTGCGGTCTCGAAGTTTTCGCCCTTGCGCTGGCGCTTGGTGGCAAGCATGGCGGCATAGCGTTCACGGCGGGGAGCCTCGCGGTCGTGGCGGAGGTTGACGATTTCGATTCCCTCGATGTTGAGGCCGAGTCGCTGTGCGCGTTTCTCGATCATCTCCTCGTTGCCGAGCAGGATGGGGATGCAGAGGCCGTCGGCAGCAGCGATGGCGGCAGCACGGAGCATATTATCGGTGTTTGCTTCGCCGAAGACGACGCGCTTCGGATTCGAGCGTGCGGCCTCGTTGAGACGGCGGGTGAACTTGCGGTCATTGCCTTTGAGCTGACGGAGTTTCTCGTCGTAAGCGTCCCAGTCGGTGATGGGGCGACGTGCCACGCCGCTGTCCATCGCACCCTTGGCGACGGCGGGCGACACTGAGGTGAGAAGACGGGGGTCGAAGGGGGTGGGGATGATGTAGTCACGGCCAAACTTGATGTCGGAGCGGTTGTAGGCGGCGCTTACGACCGGGGGGACAGGCTTCTTGGCAAGGTCGGCGATGGCGCGGACGGCATAGATCTTCATCGTCTCGTTGATTTCCGACGCGCCGCAGTCGAGAGCGCCACGGAAGATGTAGGGGAAGCCAAGCACGTTGTTGATCTGGTTGGGATAGTCGGAGCGGCCTGTACCCATGATAAGGTCGGGACGGGCTGCGATGGCCTTCTCGTAGGCAATTTCAGGGTCAGGGTTGGCGAGGGCGAAGACGATGGGCTTCGGAGCCATGCTCTTGACCATCTCGGGGGTGACGACATCCTTGACGGAGAGACCGAGGAACACGTCGGCATCCTTCATGGCCTCGGCGAGAGTGGTGATGGGGCGCGAGGTGGCAAACTGAGCCTTCTGCGGGTTGAGGTCGGTACGCGAGGTGGAGATTACGCCCTTGCTGTCGCACATGACGACGTTCTCCTTCTTCACGCCGAGGGCGCAGTAGAGCTTCGTGCAGGAGACGGCTGCTGCGCCGGCACCATTGACCACGAGACGGATATCCTCGATTTTCTTACCCTGAATCTCGACGGCGTTGAGCAGGGCGGCAGCCGAGATGATGGCGGTGCCGTGCTGGTCGTCGTGCATCACGGGTATGTTCATTTCGGCTTTGAGGCGCTCCTCGATTTTGAAACATTCGGGAGCCTTGATGTCTTCGAGGTTGATGCCGCCGAAGGTCGGGCCGAGGGCTTTGACGATTTCAATGAATTTGTCGGGGTCGGTCTCATCGACTTCGATGTCGAAACAGTCGAGTCCGGCGAAAATCTTGAACAGAAGTCCCTTGCCTTCCATCACGGGCTTGCCTGCGAGTGCGCCGATGTTGCCGAGACCGAGGACGGCTGTGCCGTTGGAGATTACGGCGACGAGATTGCCCTTGTCGGTGTACTTGTAGACATCTTCGGGATTATCCTTGATTTCAAGACAGGGATATGCCACGCCGGGTGAGTAGGCAAGTGCAAGGTCAGCCTGAGTTGCGTAGGGCTTGGTGGGGATTACTTCGATTTTACCGGGGCGCGGATAGCGGTGATAGTCCAGCGCCATTTCTTTTGTTACTTTTGCCATATATCTTTTAATAGAATTTTCCTATCGTTTAAACAGTGCTTTAAAAATCAAATCTACTGACGGTTTTACTGACAATGTAACTGCAAAGTTAACAAAAATCCACCAAAGCGCGCTCACGATGTCGAAATTTTCACTAAATTTACACCGTGGAATGATAACCATGATGCAATTAAAAACCAAGAGTTACTATATAGATAAATGAAAAGACTTTTTCTCTTACCCTTACTCGCCCTGCTGACCGCAATCGGGGTCAAGGCGCAGTCCGACGACCTCTCACAGCCGCTGGTCTACGGCGTGGCTTTCTACAATCTTGAAAATCTCTTTGACACCATCAATGCCAACGGCAAGTATGACCTTGAATATTCTCCCAAGGGTGCGAAGGCATGGGACAGCGAGAAGTATTGGAGCAAGATAAACAATCTTGCCTACTGCATCTCACGGATGACTACGCGCAATACACCCGAAGGTCCTGCCGTCATCGGTATCGCCGAGGTCGAGAACAAGGGTGTGCTTGAAGACCTCGTGAACGCCCCTGACCTGAAAGCGTGGAATCTCGGGATTGTCCATCACGATTCGCCCGACCGCCGCGGCGTAGATGTGAGCCTGCTGTATAACCCGCGTCTTTTCACGGTGGTCGACGTGACCAACCACACGCTCGTCGTTCCCGACAATCCCGACTTCAGGACACGCGACCAGATGTGTGTCACCGGTCTGCTCGGCGGCGACACGTTGAGCATCATCGTGAACCACTGGCCTTCGCGTCTCGGCGGACAGGAGCGATCGAGCTATCTGCGCGAGGCAGCCGCAGAGCTTTCGAAGCATATAGCCGATTCACTCTGGGCCATACGTCCGAATCAGGGAGTTATCGTGATGGGCGACCTCAATGATGACCCGCAGGACAAGTCGTGTGCCGTGGCTCTCGGCGCAAAGCGTGAGATGAAGGATGTCGGGCCTCACGGCTTCTTCAATCCGTGGTGGAGTGTGCTCGACGGCGGTAAGGGAACTCTTGCCTACAAGGGAGCATGGAACCTTTTTGACCAGATTATTGTCTCCGGGACCCTCCTCCGTCAGAATCATGCGCCTCTGGAATATACTTCCTGCAAAATCAACGATTTCGATTTCCTCTATGACACCGAAGGATACCGCAAGGGCTACCCGCGTCGCACGTTTGCATCGGGTTCATGGCTCAACGGCTATTCCGACCATTTCCCCACCATGATATTTCTTCATAAGGCTAAAAAATAAGTTCCATGACCACTGACGATAAATCTACACCCAACAGCACTCCCTCCGCCCGTCCACCGTTTGTAATCACCGTCGGCCGACAGTTCGGCAGCGGCGGCCGTATTCTTGCCAAGGCTCTTGCCGATGCTCTCGGCATAGCCTACTATGACAAGGAGCTTCTTGTCGAGTCGGCCAAGCACGCCGGGGTCAATCCCGAGTTCTTCGAGAAGAAGGACGAGCGTTTCCCGACTTTCCTGCAAGGTCTGTTCAGCTTTTCGATGGGTGTCACTCCGATGTGCTACTACACGGGTGCATCGTCCATTTCCGACGATGGTCTTTACAAGAGCATAAGCGAGTTTCTGCTCCACACTGCGGAGGAAAAATCGTTTGTCGTCGTGGGGCGCAGTTCCGACTATATCCTTCGCCATCATCCGCGTTGTGTCAACATCTTTGTCCATGCGCCGATGGAGGAGTGTGTGAAGCGCATCATGGATCGTAATGATGCGATAGATGCAGTGAAGGCGGAGGCGATGGCAAGAAAGACCAACAAGTGGCGTGCGGACTACTACAATTTCTTCACCGATAAGACTTGGGGCGATGCCAAGAGCTATCATCTCACCCTCGACTCCTCACTGATGACGATGGAGCAGAACGTGGAGCTTGTCAAGGCCTATCTGCGCCTCCGCGGATTCATCGACTGATTCTCCTCCACGCTCCGTCCACATTTCAGCCGTGGCAGCCGCTTCTGCCTCTCCGTCTTCTTGACAAACGCGGCAGATTCATAGAAATAACCCGAGGGGGTTCAGGCAGTCGCCTGAACCCCCTCGGGTTTGCAGTTATATGTGTTATCCTGCTCTCTATCCTTACTTTGCCAGCTTAAAGCCTTTTCCGGTCCAAGTGTAGGTCAGGGTCGGGTTGAGGTAGGACGACAGGTCATCGTAAATCTCCTTGTCAAGAAAACGGCCGAGATTGTTGGTCAGTGTCAGTGTCGATGTCGAAGGGTCGATACGGTAGGAGGAGAGCATGAAGGGTGCCTGCATCGTCACATCGGCTTCGTGCTGACGGCCGCTTTCCGTGAGCCACTCTTTCCATCCCGGCTGAGTGAAAAAGTTTGCAGGCGGGAGTGGATTCCAGTTGGCATCGAAAAACTTGATGTTCGAATCAAGTCCGGGGGTCGCAACGGTGTTTATGAGGGCTATCACCGGACCGTCGCTCCCTTTCAGTTCCACAAGCTGGCTTGCCGACGAGTCCGACATCTTGACGGTGACTGATTCAGGAGTCATCTCGGTGATAGCGGAACGGCCGTCGAGCTGGTTCTGTGACTGGGTTGCCATACCGTTCTTGTAGTAGTCCACCATATCGAGCCTTGTGTTGCGGTCGAGGAGCGGAAACACGCTTTGGGGAGCCGACGTAAAGAGGTCGGCCGCCGTGGTCTGCGCCAGCGCCGCAAGCGATCCGAGAGCTACGGTGAGTGACAGAAGATATTTTTTCATTTTTATTGTTAAAGGTGTTGGTGTTATGGTTATGTCAGTGGATGCCGTCCTATTTCTTGTTCTTGCGTTTTTCGGCTATCTTCGAATAGTCGCGCTCCGCATCGGCTATCTCGCTGTGGATGCGTTTGCCGTAGAACTCCGAACCGGTCAGCGCGCCTACGACCTTGCGGGCATCCGACTTCTTTACATCAAAGAGCGAATAGCCGGGGAGCAGGTCGATACGGCCTACGTCGACACGCTTGCCGGGGATGAGTTTGTTGAGCATATCAATCAGGTTGCCTGCAAAGAATCCGTCGCGCTTGCCGACGTTGATGTAGACGCGCTCCATGCCGCGCTCGGCAGTACGGCGGTCCTTCTCCTTGTCGTTTTTCGGGCGTTCATGTTCGCTCTTGCGTCCCTTGCGCTCGGCTTTTGTAGGCTTTGCGTCGATGAAGTCAATATTGGGCGCATCCTTGTAGTAGTCGAGAAGTCGGTTGAATTCAAGGGAGATGACACGTTTGAGGAGGTCCTCCTCGGAGAGCCATTCGAGCTTGCGCGAGATGCCGGGAAGATAGCGGGCTATCTCCTCCTCGTTGACCTTCACGCGTTCGAGACGGTCGGCGAGGTTGTAGAGCTGTTTCTCGATGATGTGTTCAGGGGTCGGGACATCCTTACGCTCGAAGGTCTTGCCGATGATGCGCTCGATTTCGCGCAGCTTGCCTTTCTCACGCGAGTGGATGATGGCGATTGAGACACCCGATTTGCCGGCACGTCCTGTACGGCCTGAACGGTGGGTATAGACAGCCGTGTCGTCGGGGAGACCATAGTTGATGACGTGGGTCAGGTCATCGACATCAAGACCGCGCGCGGCCACATCGGTTGCCACGAGAAGGGTGACTACACGGTCACGGAATTTCTTCATCACGATGTCACGCTGCTGCTGCGAGAGGTCGCCGTGGAGCGCCTCGGCGTTGTATCCGTCGCGGATAAGGTTGTCGGCAATCTCCTGAGTGTCGCGGCGTGTGCGGCAGAAGATGATGGCGTAGATGTTGGGCGAATTGTCGACGATACGTTTGAGGGCAAGATACTTGTCACGGGCATTGACCATATAATATATGTGACGCACGTTCTGCGCACCCTCGTTGCGCGTGCCGACCACGATTTCCTCGTAGTCCTTCATGTAGCGTTTTGCAATCTTTGCTATGTCGGCAGGCATTGTTGCCGAGAAAAGGAGCATCTTGCGACCCTCGGGGACGTAGGAGAGAATCTGTTCGAGCGATTCGAGGAAGCCCATGTTGAGCATCTCGTCGGCCTCGTCCAGCACGACGGTGTTGACGTCGTCGAGTTTCACGACACCACGTTTGATGAGGTCGATGAGACGACCCGGAGTGGCGACAATGATCTGCACACCTTTTTTCAGTGAGCGTATCTGGCTCTCTATGCTCGAACCGCCGTAGACTGGCAGCACCTTTACGTCGGGGACATACTTGGAGAAATCCGCGAGGTCACTGCCTATTTGCAGACAAAGCTCACGCGTCGGGGCGAGGATGAGGGCCTGAGGCTTGTTGAGTTCGGGATTGACACGCTGGAGTACCGGCAGGCCGAAAGCTGCCGTCTTGCCGGTGCCGGTCTGGGCAAGGGCGATAATATCGTGGGCGTCGCCGAGGAGCCGCGGGATGACCCGTTCCTGTACGGGCATTGGGGATTCAAAACCAAGCTCCTCCACTGCCTTGCGCAGTGGTTCGCTGACACCGAGTTCTTCAAAAGTTTTCATATATCTTATTTTTTTCTGATGTTCCACTTCTTATATAACCAATTTATCGCCCCTAAGGTTTCTCACCTTACCCATTGCGATGGATTTAGTTTCTGCCGCTCGTTGCGGATTTCGAAGTGGAGTATAGTGCGGTTGCCGTCCTCCGGGTCGGAGTAGATTCTGCCGAGGGACTGTCCGGCTTTCACTACGTCGCCCGGTTTCACATTGACGGAAGCAAGTCCGGCATAGATGGTTATGTAGCGGCCGTGGCGTATCATTACTATTGAATTGAAGCCGTCCTGCTTGAAGATTGCCGAGACGGAACCGGCGAAGACTGAACGGGCTTCTGAGCCGGTTCCAACCTCAATGTCGATGCCGGAATTGTCGGTCTCGACATGGGGTAGAGTGGGGTGGGGCTGGCGTCCGAAGCGGCGGACGACCTTGTATTTGCCCGCGACAGGGAAGAGAAGCCGACCCTTGTTGGCGGCAAATGAGCCGGAGAGAGCCGACAGGTCTGCGGCAGCGGCTGTCTGGGTGGTCGCGTTGGCAGAAGCGACAGCCTTTGCCGACGGCTTTTCGGTCTCCGTTGCGCTATGGGCTGCGGTTTCCTTAGAGGTTGCAGGTTTGGTTGCGGTCGCCGGTTTGGTCTTGTTTTTTTCCTTAGCCTTCTCTGCCCTCCGGCGGGCGGCTTCCTCCTCGCGCGCTATGCGCGCCTGCTCTGCGGCAATCAGTCGGTCGAGTTCGCGGTCAAGTGCGGCAGCCTTCTGCTTCTGTTCGTTGAGTGAACGGCGCAGAGCACTGTCCTCCTTGCGCAACTGATTGACCATCTGTTCCGACTGCGCTTGCTGTTTGCTCAGGGTCTGCTGGGTCTCCTCGGCCTTACGGTAGGCTTTGTCCTGACTGTGGCGCAGCGATGTGAGGTGGGCCCGGCGGTCGGATATACGTTCGACTGCATCACGGATGTTCTGGGCTTTGCGCTCACGCCATGCCGAGAACTGGCGCAGGTAACGGATACGGCTGTAAGCCTCGGCAAATGTTTCGGCCGAGAAGATGAACGAGAGGTCGTTGGCAGCCCCGGCATGGGGTTGCAGGTCTTTCAGAGCCTTGACGTAGGCGCGCCGCATACTTTCAAGTTCATCGTTGAGGCTGTTGATTGAGTCGGCGGTGACGTTGATTGCATTTCCGAGTGAGTCGATGTGCTGGCGCAGCCCCTCAGCCTGCGAGCGGGTTGCCTCGATGTCGGCATTGAGGGAGTTGAGCTTGTTCAGTTGTCGGTTCAGCTCCTGTGCGTTGGTCTGGATGCGGGTGGATGTCTCGGAGATTTTTCGCTCGGTGTTTGTCTTGTCTTTCTTCACGCTCTCCATTGTCCTCTGGCGGGTAGGGGAGGAGGTGCGTGTAGTCTTTTTTCTTGTCTGGGCATCCGCAGGAATGACTGCAAGCATCATTACCGTCAGGACGACGGCGACACAACGGCTCAAAATTCCAAGGCTATGGGACATTTAAGATTTTAAAGTTTAGAGTTTGGTTTAGGGGTTGGAGTTTTAAGGGAGGATTATTTGCGGTTGAGCTTCTTGATGATTTCATCGGCGCGCACACGGGTATAGCCCTTAGGTACGCTCCATGATTTCGCCGAACCCTTGTCCCACTCCGCTTTCTTGGGGTTGAGGACTATTTCGCCTTCAAAGCGTGCGGCCGATGTGCGAGTGGAGATGGACGTGCTTCCTGCCATAGGACCCGTGGAGGACAGGGCAAAATCTGAGTAGTCGGCGATGATGGGGTTGCGTGAGGGAAGGTTGACGGTCAGCAGTTCGACATTTCCCGTAGGAGTGTCAACGGTGAAGTCATAACCCATACCCATCGGCGCGAAGTCAGGAGTGATGGTCCATGTCGTTCCGTTGCCGCTCAGACGGCAGCGGGAGAGCGAGGGCGCACTCTCGCCGAGGACGAATGGTCTTCCGAGCAGAAGGTCCTGAAGATTGCCTACGGTTGCCGGGAAACCACCCATGAGGTCACGGATACTTTCGGCAAAATATATGCGGTCGAGCTTGTAGGTGGCGAAGACGCTGTCCTGCGTCACCATAAGAGATGCCACCTCCATCCCGAAGAAGCGGAACGAGATATTGACCGAGCGTTCACGCTCCATTGTCAGAGTCCCGCCGATGCTGACACTCTTGGGGCTGTTGAGATTGAGCGTCACAGGCATCTTGACGGTTTCCCAACTGCCGTAGCTCCCTTCAAGTGCGTTGAAAAGGTCGGTCAGTTCGCTTTTGGTCAGTGCAGCTCCGGGGTCGGTGCGGTAATCACCTCCGCTCGTGATTCCAGAGCGTGAGGAGTGGCATCCGGATACCAGAATTGACAGCACCATGACGAGTGCTGTCAATAGAAGGTTGTTGCGTGATATGGGTGAAAAATTTCGGCAGGTCATTTGAAGAAATAGGTCTTATGTTTGACTTTCCGTTGCAGAAGCTCGTTTTTCGGATCGAGTTTCAGGGCCTCTTTCCAGAATTCGAGGGCGCCGTCGGGGTCACCGTCCATGAAATATATGTCGCCGGCGTGTTCGAGTATCTCCTCTGAACGTTCATCGGTCAGTTCCATCGTGCGGTCGATGATTTCGTGAGCCTTGGCATAGTCCTTGCGTTTGAAAAGGACCCAAGCGTAAGTGTCGAGCGTCGTCGCGTTGTCAGGTTCGGCTGCCGAAGCGGTCTCAATCATCGAGAGGGCTTTGTCGAGGTCACGGCCCTCACAGGCGAGATAGTAGGCACAGTTGTTGAGCGCCATATAGTTCTCGGGGTCGTAGAGGATTGATTTCTGATAGAGGACGAAGGCACTGTCGGCAAGCTGTCGGGCATAGAGATTGTCGCCCATAGCGCCGTAGATGCGTGAGATGGTCTTGGTGTCGGCCGAGTCGATGAGTTCAAGTGCGCGCGCATATTCGACCGGTGCTTTTTCCCGTTCACCCTTCTGGTCAAGGATGGAACCGAGGACGAGATACTGATGGGCGTTCTCAGGATAGTAGCGGAACGAGCGTTTGACGGCTGCCATAGCCTTGTCCAGTTTCTCCTCCTGCAAGTAGAGCGAGGTAAGCATTTCCCACCCCTCCTGATCGGCCGGGTCGAGGTCGAGGGCGCGCTCAGTCTGCTCCGCCGCGCCAGCGTAGTCCTTTGTGAGAATCAGGTAGCGTGCATAGAGTGCGTGGATGTCGGCTTCGTGGGGGTGCTGGTCGATGAGGACATCGAAAAGTTTGCCGATTCGCGGAAGCTGCGTCGAGTCGTTATACATCTGCTGGATGTAGCTCCTTAGTATTGCGAGCTTGGTTTCAACGTCGAGGCTTTTCTGTTGGAGAGCCTGAAAGACCTCCCGGTTGAAGGCGGCACTGTCGCCGAGTGAGTTGTAGAACTGCGCACGCGAATAGTAGGCTACGCCACTAGAAGGGTCGAGCTCACAGGCGGCGTCGTAGAAAGCCTTTGCCTTGTCTTTCTCGCCGAACATTGAATAGATGTCGCCTGAAAATACCTGAAATTCCACGTTTTTCGGCGATGATTCGCGCAGACGGTCAGCCTCGCCGAGAATCGAAGCGGTGTCCTGCCGGGCAAAGAAAATCTGGATTTTCTTGGTCGTCAGGGGGATGCTCTTCCCTTCGGCTATCTCGACAGAGTCATAGACGGCTATCGCACGGTCGCGGTCAGCCTCGTCGCCCCCCTGCCCGAGTGCATTGGCGTAGCGGTAGGTGATTTCAAGTTCCTCGGGGTGATATGTGTGAAGCCGTTCCCATGTCCTGACAGCCTCCTTGCGGTTGAGTAGCTGCTCGTTGAGCATGGCATAGCGGCCGCCGTAATACTTATCGGCAGGATTTGCCTCGACGTAGTCCCTGAGCAGTCCCATCGACCGGTCGAGGAGTGTCGAATCGGTCTCTGAAAGACGCAGGAGATAGAGCGAGAGTTCGACACCGACATCCTTGTCGGCTCCGTTCAGTTCGCTTGCACGCTGCAAGAGTGAATAGGCCGCGTCGTGCTGACCCTGCGATTTTGCTCGCAGGGCTTCGAGGTAGATGTAATCCGCTTTACGGATATCCTCCTGAGCCCGCAGGTCGGAGTTGCGCGGACTCTTTGCCATCACCGATATGGCTCCGAGCGTGAGGATTGTAAGGATGAGGACGGGGAGTTGTTTCATTGTCTGGCACTTGGGGGTGAAAAGTCTCTCAGTTTACGCCTGTGTGTCCGAAAGCACCATCGCCGCGCACGGTCGTGTCGATTCGGTCCACCTGCTCCCAAGTGATGTGGACATACTCCTTGATGACCAGTTGGGCGATGCGCTCGCCGTTGGTGATGGTGTAAGGCTCGTTAGAGAGGTTGATGACTATGATTCCGATTTCACCGCGATAGTCAGCGTCAATGGTTCCGGGAGTGTTCACGAGGGAGATGCCATGTTTCAGCGCGAGTCCGGAGCGGGGTCTGACCTGACACTCGTAGCCCTGCGGGAGCTGCATACGGAGCCCTGTCGGAATCAGGGCGCGTTCAAGCGGCTGGAGTGTGACGGGAGCGTCGAGCTTGGCGCGCACATCCATTCCTGCTGATGACGGAGTTTCGTAAGCGGGGAGGGGATTAGAGGAGTCGTTGATGATTTTGACCTTGAGATGTTCCATCGTAAAGCTGAAAAAATACGGTTGAGAATAGTTGAAACCTATTGAAATGCTGTCGGTGAGCCGTCAGAATTGATTCTGCCGGGACGGACTTATATAATTAACAAGCGAAAGTAGCAAAATTCCTGCAAATAACATCATTTTTTATCGAATATTTCTGTCGGCGGGGTGGAGATCTGTGGCTTTCGAGTGTGAAATTTTCTTTAAATCGCATTGATTTTGGCGGGGTTGGAGAATTTTTAGTAACTTTGGGGCTGATATTTTTGAATCATATAAACCAAAATCTGAATTCTCACTCATTTCATCCCTATAAGCAAGTGAAAATCAAATCAATCATATTTCTTGGCATACTCCTCCTCTCGGGAGCAGTCTATGTGTCGGCCGGTACTGACAATGTGGTCGAAGAAGTGGCTTGGGTCGTAGGTGACCAGCCTATATGGAAGTCGGAAATCGAAGAGGCTTACCAGACTATGCGTTATGAAGGCACGCCCATCCCCGGCGACCCTTACTGCACCGTCCCTGAACAGCTTGCCATCGAAAAGCTCTATCTTCATCAGGCGGAGATGGACACCATCGAGGTTCCCGAAGCCATGGTGTTTCAGAATGTCGAGCAGCAGCTCAACGCCTATATCATGAACCTCGGTTCTAAGGAGAAGGTGGAGCAGTATTTCAACAAATCCTTCCCCGCACTCCGCGAGTCGCTCATCGAGATGGTCGGCAATCGCGCGAGGATTCAGGAAGTGCAGCGCAGTCTCACGAAGAACATCAAGTCGACCCCTGCCGACGTGCGCCGTTATTTCGAAAAGATACCGACCGACAGTGTGCCTTGGGTTCCCTTGCAGGTCGAGACGCAGATTCTGACTGTCGCCCCCGCCATTCCCCGCGAGGCCATCGAGGATGTCAAGGCACGTCTGCGCAACTTCACCGAGCAGGTCAACAAGGGAGAGACCCCTTTCTCCACTCTTGCCATCCTCTATTCCGAGGACCCTGTCAGCGGTCAGCGTGGCGGTGAGCTCGGTTTCAGCGGCCGTGCCGAGTTTGTCCCTGAATTCTCTGCCGTAGCCTTCAACCTCAATGATCCCAAGAAGGTCTCGAAGATTGTCGAGACGGAGTTCGGTTTCCATATCATCCAGCTTATCGAGAAACGAGGCGACCGTATCAATGTCCGCCACATCCTCCTGAAACCGAAGGTGGCTGAAAAGGACCTCACCGATGCCGTCAACCGTATGGACTCGCTCCGCTCCGACATCCTTGACAAGAAATTCACTTTCGAGGAGGCCGTCACTTTCCTTTCGCAGGACAAGGATACCCGCAACAACAAGGGTCGTATGGTGAACCGCGAGACCGGTTCCACCCGCTTCAATATGTCGGATCTTCCTCAGGAAATAGCCAAGCGCGTCGCCGACATGGAGCCGGGCGACATCTCGGAACCTTTCGTGATGAACGACCCCAAGACCAACCATGAGATTGTCGCAATGGTCAAGCTGACCGAGCGTATTCCCGGCCATAAGGCCAATATTTCCGATGACTTCCAGTTGATAAAGGGTATGTATGAGAACGCACGCCGTCAGGAAATCCTCGACAACTGGCTTGCCAATAAAATCAAGAACACATATATCCGTATCGAGGAGGGTTGGCGCAACTGTGAATTCCAGAACAAAGGCTGGATAAAATAACGTCATGAGGCGTTCTCCCATCCTTGCACTTCTGGCAGTGGCGACCGTCACGCTTCCTGCCATGCTTGCGCAGGCTCCGAAAGACAAGCCCGCTTCTGCTCCCGCGCCCCAAAAGATCGCTCCCGCACCCTCTTCAAAGGGGATACGTCCGACTATTCCTGACGCTGACCGCCACCAGCCCGGCAAGGTATTCCTTGAACGGGCTGACCGGCTTATGTTCGATCAGGCGCGCGATTCTGACGTGCAGGTGCTTGTCGGCAATGTAGTTTTCCGCAAGGAGGATATGTATATGTACTGCGACAGCGCGCGTTTCAACGAGGCCACTTCGTCGCTCGATGCCTTCCGGAACGTACACATGGAGCAGGGGGACACCCTGTTTGTCTACGGTGATGAGCTTTACTACGACGGCGAGCAGGAACTCGCTGAACTGCGGGCATACGCCGGTAAAAACGTCAGACTCATCAACCGCGACGTGTCGCTGACCACCGATGTGTTCTTCTACGACATGGCTGCCGATGTCGGCTACTACGAGACGGGCGGCACGCTTACGGACAAGCAGAATGTGTTGCGTTCGCTGCAAGGATTCTATTACCCCTCGACAAAGGATGCCTTCTTCTATCTTAATGTCGACCTTACCGGCCCTCGTGAGAACGATACCCTGCGGATGTTCACCGACTCGCTGACCTACAACACCGAGACCGGCATAGCCCAGCTTATGTGTCCGACATTAATCGTCAGCAAGGATGGTGAAATCAACTCCTCGTCGGGTTTCTATGACACCAACCTTGGGCTTGCCGACCTCTATGACCGCTCACGCGTCCACACCCGCCGTGGCAACTACCTGACGGGCGACACGCTTTTCTATGACCGCGAGAAGGGCTACGGCGAAGCCTTCGGCAACATGATTCTGACCGACTCTGTCAGACAGTCAGAACTGCGCGGCGACTACGGATTTTACAACGAACTGACCGATTCAGCCTTTGTCACCGGCAATGCGCTGGCTATGGAGTACTCCAAGCCCGATACGCTTTATCTCCATGGCGACACAATAAAGGCATATATGCTTGAAGATTCCACCAAGGTGACCGATGTCTACCATCGGGTGCGTTTCTTCCGAAATGATATTCAGGGTCTTTGTGACTCACTCAGTTCCGTCGAGCGGGATTCGATATTATATATGTACTATCATCCCATCATCTGGAACGGTGACAACCAGATAGCAGGCAATGTCATTTATCTCCACTTCAACGACTCGACCGCTGACTGGGCGCGTCTGCCGGAATCGGCGATGGTAGCGCAGTTTGTCGGCGAGGATTGCTACAATCAGCTTGCGGGGGCAGACATGACGGCATGGTTCAACGATTCGACCATCCGCCGCCTCTACGTCGAGGGAAATGTCCAGCAAATCATGTTCCCTATGGAAAATGATTCGACCTACAACAAGTTTGTCTTCACCGAGAGCAGCTACATGGATGCATTCTTTAACGGCAATGACATCGAGCATCTGGTCATGTGGCCTGAAACAACCGGCAAGGCTACGCCGCTCTATCTCGCCAAGCGTTCCGCCTACTATCTCCCTGCTTTCAGATGGTTCGGTCCGCTGCGTCCCATGTCGCCCGACGAAATATTTGAATATCCTCCCGAGATGGACGGACTCAGTTCACAGCAGTTTTTCACCAATGTCAAACCGGAAGCCTACAAGGTGCGCGGGCTGATGCTCGGCAAACCGAAGCCACAGCAGCCGCAGACCCCGCTTCCCGCGACTCTCGGCAGGATGGATATGCCCGGGGAGATTATGCCTGATTCTCAGGAAGCAGAGCTGGCTGACTCGCTCCGGGGGGTCAGTGACTCACTCGGGGTGCATACCGACAGTATTCTTGTCGCCCCCGGTGGGATTGATGTCCCGGAGGTGGTCACCGATTCGGTTCCTGCGGGCGGCGAACCCTCGGCAGAAATCATTCAAAATCACAAGTTAAAATCCATTGACCGCATTGCTCCCGCACTGTCATCAGCCCGCTTCATGAGCCGGGAATCGTTCCGGAGGCGCGAGCTTGCGGCACTCAATCCCAAAAAGGAGGTGGAATCATGAGCGATGTCATTCGTCTTCTCCCTGACTCCGTTGCCAACCAGATAGCTGCTGGCGAGGTCATCCAGCGGCCCGCGTCGGTCATCAAGGAGCTTGTGGAAAATTCTATTGATGCCGGAGCCACGGCAATCACCATCATACTTAAAGATGCCGGACGCACGCTGATTCAGGTCATCGACAACGGATGCGGCATGAGCGACACCGATGCGCGTCTCGCCTTCGAGCGTCACGCCACATCGAAAATCCGCCGTGCCGACGACCTTTTCTCGCTCTCGACCATGGGGTTCCGTGGCGAGGCTCTCGCGTCGATTGCCGCCATAGCCCAGATTGATCTGCGCACCATGCTCAAAGGTGAGAGCATCGGCACACGTATAGTAATCAACGGCTCCAAGATCGAGAGTCAGGAGCCGGAGGCTTGCGCGCAGGGGAGCAACCTGATGGTGAAAAATCTGTTTTTCAACGTCCCGGCGCGACGTAAGTTCCTGAAAAAAGATTCGGTCGAACTAAGCAACATCATGCGTGAGTTTGAGCGTCTTGCCCTTGTCAATATCGGTGTCGACTTTACCATTATCAGCAATGATGTGACGCTTCACTCGCTCCGTCGCGGTTCGATGAAGCAGCGGATAGCCGACCTTTTCGGGCGGTCGCTCGACAAGCAGATTGTGCCTGTCGACACCGACACCTCCATAGTGCGCATAAGCGGCTTCATCGGGCTGCCCGAGTATGCCCGCAAGCGCAATGTGCTGCAATTCCTCATGGTCAACGGCCGCAATATGCGTCACCCGTATTTTCACAAGGCCATCATGCAGTGTTACGAGCATCTCATTCCTGCTGATGTGCAGCCCAACTATTTCATCAATCTGACGGTGGACCCCGAGACGATTGACGTGAACATCCATCCGACCAAGAGTGAGATTAAGTTTGAGAACGAGCAGGCGATATGGCAGATTCTGACGGCGACTGTCCGGGAATCGCTCGGACGTTTCAACGCCGCCCCCGCGATTGATTTCGATGTCGACGAGGCACCCGAAATTCCCGTATTCTCGCCCGACAGCGCCGCTGACCACGAAGTCGAGCTTGACGAGGGCTACAATCCTTTTGCCCAGCCGTCACGGTCGAGCCGTACATCTGCCCTTTCAGGGGACGACGAGGTAGCCTCCCCCCGCTCAAAAACAGAGTCGTCCCTGAACTTTTCGCGCTCTTCTGAGCGTTTTCAGGACTGGGAAAAACTCTACGATGATTTCGTCAAGAAACGCGACGACGGCTATGCCTCGATGATCGAGAGTAAGGTCAACGCTCCCGAGGCTGAACTCGAAATGGACACGGCTGCTCCCGTGAGCGCGACGCTGCAACTGAAGCAGACCTATATACTCACCCCCTCGCGCGACGGCCTGATGATAATCGATCAGCACCGCGCCCACAAACGCATACTCTACGACTCCTACATAACCAAGGTGCGTGAGAGGGCTTTTGTCTGCCAGCGGACCATGTTCCCCGAGGTGGTCGAACTATCCCCCTCGCAGGATGCGGTGCTTGCCGATGTCCTCCCGTCGCTTGAAGAGCTGGGTTTCTCCCTCGCTCCACTCGGCGACCATTCGTGGAGCATCAACGGAGTGCCGTCGGTGCTGATAGGTGCGAACCCGCGCGACACGCTTCTGGGTATGATTGAATGTGTGACCGAGACAGGCGAGGACCTTGCTTCCTCGCTCCACGAGCGGATTGCCCTTTCGATGGCGGGAAGCAGCGCCATCAGGCGCGGACAGACGCTTTCGGCAACGGAGATGGACAAGCTGATAAGCGACCTTTTCCGCCTCCCGACCCCTGCGCGTACTCCCGACGGCAAGACCATATTCACCATTGTCAACCTCGACGACATCGCCAAGATGCTGGGATGAGGGAATTAAAATTTACTGCTGTTAAATCTGAAAGTAAAGTATTAATGAAGCCACTTGAGGGAGAATCCAGATATAATTTTATCTTAGGAGATTGTCTTTCTGTTTTGAAAGAGATAGAGAGTGAGTCAGTAGATTGTATTATAACATCTCCTCCTTACTGGGGGATGAGAGCTTATGATAATGAAGATGACGAACATGAGATTGGTAATGAACCTAATTTCGTTCAATATGTGAACGCCTTAGGGTCTGTTTTTTCAGAAGCAAAACGAATATTGAAAAAAGAAGGATCTTTTTGGCTTAATTTGGGTGACAGGTACATAGATAAAAATTTATTGGGAATGCCATGGAGGGTAGCTCTCTCTCTTATGGATAACGGATGGATTTTGCGTAACGACGTTATATGGCATCAATTAAAAGGGACTCAGAGTTGTAAAGATCGCTTGCGGGATTCCTATGAGCATATTTTCCATTTTGTAAAATCGAAGAAGTACTTTTACGATGCAGATTCCATAAGGATAAAACCATCCAAAGATCCTAAGGTGACGAAAAATTCGATTGTATCTTCTACTGGGGTTTCAGGAAAGAAATACCGAAAAATGATCAGGGAAAGTCTGGAACTCACTCCTCAAGAAAAGATTAATGCTGAGCGTGCTCTTGATGAAGTATTAGCGGAAATTAGAGCTGGCAGTTTAAACGATTTCCGGATGACTATCAGAGGTGCTCAAAGGGCTTGGCATAGTGATAATGTCAAGATTAGTGGTAGAGCAAAAGAACTTGTCAATAAAGGATATTACATAATGCGTATTTCTTCTAAAGGGCATCTTCCCAGTGATGTTTGGAATATTGTTACAGAAGATACGTGGCGTACCGATAGCCACTGTGCAGTATATCCTGAAGAATTGCTGTATGTGCCTATTCAGGCTACTTGTCCTGAGAATGGAATAGTCTTAGATCCGTTCAGTGGGACTGGTACCACTGTATGTGCTGCTTTGAAACTTGGACGACGTGGAGTAGGAATAGATTTAAGCCCAAAGTACATAGAGATTTCAAAAAAACGAGTGATTTCTAATATTAAAACTTCTCTTTTCAATGAAAACCATTGGTAGATATCCGATAGAAATATTTTGTTATCGCTGGGACGATAATTCTGACTCATCCCGTTTAGCACGTCGACAGCAGTATTGTAGATATATTCATGGTACTTGTGTAAAACCAAGAAAAAGTGAGCCTGAAATAAAAATTGGGATATGTTCGGTAGGAGCCGCTGTAAATGGTAGTAAGCAACTCCACCCTGTAATAATATGTCCACAAAGATTTAAGACTGAGGCTATGTTTGAGGCATTACGTGAGAAATATTTGGCTTCATGGGAAAATGTAAAATGGATTCAGGAAGTTAATCTCGGAGTGGGTGGTAATGTTGATTATGTCGCGGTGGAAGTGGATAAATATGATCGCATAAAAGACTTTTTATGCGTGGAAATACAAGCTGCTGGAACAACAGGTACACCTTATCCTTATGTAAAAGAGTTGCTTGAAGAAGGACATTATTCAGGAAAGAAATATACATACGGGATTAATTGGGCTAATGAGTTTTCAAAGACTATGATGCAACAAGCCTATAAGAAAGGGAAAATTGTTGAGTTATGGAATAGAAAGATAGTGTTTGTAGTACAGAATGTTGCAATGGACTATATCAAGACCGTATCAGACTGTACAAAGTTAGTAGAATTTAATCCAATATATCCAGTTGATTTCTGTACCTTCAATTTCTCAATTTCAAAAGATGAGGCGGTATTAAGTGTTGATAAAATATTTAGTACAACAATGGAAGGTATAAACTTGATGCTTGGCGGTGCTGTGCCAGAGAATTATCTGTCTGAGGAAGAGTTTATAAAAAATATAGCAAAAAAGGGACTGAATGATGGGGTGCTATGTATGAATAATCATCTTAAAAAGTTTTTAGAAGAGTGATATGCGAGGAGAGGCTTTAAAGATATTTATATTGTTTATCACTTTGGGGATTATCTGTAATTGTAAGGCGGACGACGATGTGAGGATTTCGATGCTCACGGCGCGTGCGGGGGCTGACATCTATCAGCTCGAAGGGCATACGGCACTGAGGATTCAGACTCCTGAGAGGGGAGACTATGTGGTCAACTGGGGTCTGTTTGACTTTGACGCGCCTAATTTCGTCTACCGCTTCGTCAAGGGTGAGACCGACTATATGGCCGGGGCTGCCCCGACCGAAAGATTTCTCCGCATCTATGCGCGAGAGGGTCGTGCGGTGGTGGAACAGCAACTCAACCTCACTCCTGAGGAAAAGGAGCGTGTGATAGCCCTGACCGACCGCAATCTCATGCCTGAGAACCGGGTGTACCGCTATAATTATGTCCTTGACAACTGCGCTACGCGTCCGCTTGCAATCGTCGAGCAGGCCATCGGCGACACCATTACACTCGGCACATCGGCTCTCCCGGCTGAGGCAACCGCGACATTCCGCGATGCCATGCGCCACTATCATGTCAATTATCCTTGGTATCAGTTCGGGATTGACCTCGCCCTCGGAAGCGGGATTGACCGACAGATTTCACAGCGAGAGATGTCCTTCGCGCCCGAGGCTCTTGAAGTGATGCTCGCCTCCGCCTCACGTCCCGACGGGACGGCTCTTGTGGGCAATACGAATGTGCTTGTCGGGAGGGAGGATATTACGGCGATAGACGGCCCGACACCGTGGTATCTCACCCCTATGTTCTGCGCCTGTGTCGTGTGTCTGATAGCCTTTGTCGTTTCAGCCGGACAGTGGCGTCGCGGGAGAGCTACGGTAGCCGCGAAGATATTCGACACGCTTTTCTACCTCGTCATGGGGCTTGCCGGGTGCATAATAGTGTTTCTCGTGGTGATTTCTGTCCACGAGGCCACCTCACCCAACTGGCTTCTGCTCTGGCTCAATCCCCTCTGTTTTATCCCGGTCGTAGCCGTGTGGGTAAAAAGGCTTGAAAAGTTGTTGTTTTGCTATCAAATTCTTAACTTTGCATTCCTGATTGTACTTGCCGTGCTTCTCGCCGCCGGAGTGCAGTCGGCCAATGCTGCCTTCATCCCGCTTATTGCTGCCGATGGAGTGCGGGCATTGTTATGTATATTAACCAAAAGAAACGCCTGATGTCATCACGCAAAAATCGCCCGATAAGTACCCGTCTTGCAAGCGCGCTTGTCGTTTCGCTTGTGACCATGGGTATCGGGGCATTTACTCCGGTATTCGCAGCGGCACCTACCTTGTCCGACACCAAGACAAAGGGTGGGGAGGGCAAATATGTCCTTACGCGCCCGGCTCTTGTGGTAGGCATTTTTGTCGAAGGGCTCGATGCGGACTACATACATCTCCTTCGTGATAATTTCGGCAAGGATGGTTTCAACCGTTTTATCAAGGACGGAGTCAGCATCGAAAATATTGACTACGGTACGGATGTCGACGTGACAGCCGCTACCGCCATACTTATGACGGGAGCCTCACCCTCGGTCAACGGTATCCCCGCTGCCCGCGCATGGGATACTGAGACCCGCTCGGACTATCCTATCCTCCTCGACCCCGCCAATATAGGTAATTTTACCGATGAAACCTTCTCGCCGGGCGCACTGAAAGTGTCGACCCTCAGTGACGAAGTGCGTATAGCCGACGGAGGTCTGGGCGTGGTCCACTCCGTTGCCCCTGACGCGCAGGTTGCCATACTTCTTGCCGGTCATGCTGGCAACAGCGGTTTCTGGCTCAACGAATTCAGCGGTAAGTGGAGTACGTCTACCTACTACCGTGATGTCCCCGCCGCAATCGCCGCGCGCAACTACGGCGTGACCCTCTCGTCGCGCCTCGACACCATCTCATGGGTTCCTTCGCGGCCGCTTGACGAGTATCCCGACCTGCCCGAATACAAGAAACTCTTCCCCTTCCGCCATACATATCCTGTCAAAGACCCCAACCGCTTCCGTGCGTTCAAGGCTTCCGCTCCGGGCAACCATGAAGTTGCGAAAGTTGGCGTCGACTACATATCGACTCTACAGCTCGGGGAGAGGGGAGTCACGGATATGCTCAACCTCGGCTTCAACGTAAGCCCTTATCTCTACGGTCGTGAGCCGGACAACCGCGTCGAGACTATGGACGCATACCTCCGTCTGGATTCCGACATAGCCAGCATCGTGAAGGCAGTGGAGAAAGGACCCGGACTGGACAACGCGGTGATTTTTATCGCCGGTACTCCCGGCCCTTCCGGGAGCAAGCGCGACGACGAGCGTTGGAACCTTCCTGCCGGACAGTTCTCGCCACGCAGAGCCATGTCGCTTCTCAACATTTATCTGATTGCCCTTCATGGCAACGGCGAGTATGTCAGCGGCTACTATGACGGCTACTTTTTCCTCAACCGCAAGTTCATCAAGGAGCAGGGACTCGACGAGCGTCAGCTTCGCCGCGAAAGTGCCGATTTCCTTATCAGGATGAGTGGCGTGACCGCCGCCTATACTATCGACGATATTCTTGAACGCCGTGCCGGAGAGGATGCACAGGCTCTCCAGCGCAATACTTCCGTCGACCACGCCGGTGATGTCCTCGTCGCCATCAATCCCGGTTGGGAAATCTCCGACGGCGCTAACGAGACGGGTCCCGAAAACCATCTTCCGGTCATCAGAAATGTTGCCACGACCTCGCCCGTCTTCATTCTTGCCCCGAATGTCGCTCCGCGCACCATCGACTCGACTGTCGATGCGCGCGTGATAGCACCCACTGTTGCAAGGATTCTGAGAATACGGTCGCCCAATGCGGCTTCGCTCCCCCCGCTGCGTCTGACGACACCGAAGAAGTGACGGATGCAGCAACCTCTCAGAGAAACAAATCCTTCAATCAAATCAACAGAAATAAAGAATACAATTAAAATATGTCATTTCAATCATTCCTCACCAAGATTTTCGGCAACAAGTCGACCCGCGACCTGAAGGAAATCGAACCAATCGTGAAGAAAATCGAGGCTCTCGGGCCTGAGGTACAGCAACTCACCATAGATCAGCTCCGTGAGCGTATAGCCAACGTGCGTGCTGACATCAAGCAGGCAATCTCGGCTGAAGAAGAGGAGAACGCACGCCTGCGCCTCGAAGTGGAGGAGCTTCCATTTGACGAGCGTCAGCCTGTCTGGGACAAGATTGACCAGAACGAGAAGACGATGCTCGACACCATCGAGGATAAGCTCAACGAGCATCTTCCCGAGGTGTTTGCCGTGTTGCGCGAGACCGCAGCCCGCTTCACCGCCAACGAGACCATCGTCGTCAAGGCCACCGAGCTTGACCGAGAGCTTGCCGCACAAGGCAAGGATTTCGTATCCATCGACGGCGACAATGCTATATGGAAAAACCACTGGATTGCCGGTGGAAATGAAGTGAAATGGGACATGACCCACTACCGCGTGCAGCTCATCGGCGGTATCGTGCTTCATCAGGGCAAGATTGCGGAGATGGCTACCGGTGAAGGTAAGACCCTCGTGGCTACGCTCCCGGTGTTCCTCCGTTCGCTCTCAGGGCGTGGTGTCCACGTCGTGACCGTCAACGATTACCTCTCGAAGCGTGACTCCGAGTGGATGGGTCCTCTGTATATGTTCCATGGCTCGACCGTCGACTGTATCGACAAGCATCAGCCCAACACGGCTGCACGCCGCGCAGCATATAACTGTGACATCACTTTCGGTACGAACAACGAGTTCGGTTTCGACTACCTCCGCGACAATATGGCAATGTCGCCCGGCGACATGGTGCAGCGCAAGCACTATTATGCCATTGTCGATGAGGTTGACTCGGTGCTTATCGACGATGCCCGTACCCCCCTCATCATCTCCGGTCCTGTCCCCAAGGGTGACGACCAGCTTTTTGACGAGTACCGTCCGAACGTCGAGAAGGTATTCGAGGCACAGCGCCGTCTCGTCACCAAGATTCTCGCCGAAGCCAAGACCAAGATTGCTTCCGAGGACAAGGAGGTGCGCAAGGAGGGTGCATTGCTGCTCTACCGTGCTTTCAAGGGTCTCCCCAAGAACGGCGCGCTCATCAAGTTCCTTTCTCAGGAGGGCATGAAGAACCTCATGCTTGAAACCGAGGCCTACTATCTGCAAGACAACAAGCGCGAGATGCCGAAGGTGACCGATCCGCTCTACTTCGTCATCGACGAGAAGAACCGCAGCGTCGAGCTCACCGACAAGGGTATCGACGAACTTACCGGAAAGACCAACGACCCCAATTTCTTTGTCCTCCCCGACATTGCATCGCAGCTTTCGGAGACGGAGCATATCGAAGACCTCGCCGTGCGTCAGCAGCGCAAGGATGAGCTTATGCAGGACTATGCTGTCAAGGCAGAGCGTGTCCACACCGTCACTCAGCTTCTCAAAGCCTACGCGCTCTTTGAAAAGGATGTCGAATACGTCATCGACGAGGGCAAAATCAAGATTGTCGACGAGCAGACAGGCCGTATCATGGAAGGTCGCCGTTACAGCGACGGACTCCATCAGGCTATCGAGGCGAAGGAACGTGTCAAGGTCGAGGCTGCAACGCAGACATTTGCGACCATCACTCTCCAGAACTATTTCCGTATGTATCACAAGCTGGCAGGTATGACCGGTACCGCCGAGACCGAGGCAGGTGAGTTATGGGACATCTATAAGCTCGATGTGGTCACAATTCCGACCAACAAGCCGATTGCCCGCATCGACATGAACGACCGCGTCTATAAGACCAAGAAGGAGAAATATGCCGCTGTCATCGAGGAGATTCAGGACCTCGTGGCTAAGGGGCGTCCGGTGCTTGTCGGTACGACTTCAGTGGAAATCTCCGAACTTCTCAGCCGTATGCTCACCATGCGTCATATCCCTCACAACGTCCTCAACGCCAAGCTCCACCAGAAGGAGGCAGAAATCGTGGCTCACGCAGGTCGTCAGGGTATGGTGACAATCGCCACCAACATGGCAGGCCGTGGTACGGACATCAAGCTCACTCCCGAAGTCAAGGAGGCAGGCGGTCTTGCCATCATCGGTACAGAGCGCCATGAGTCGCGCCGTGTCGACCGTCAGCTCCGCGGTCGTGCAGGTCGTCAGGGTGACCCCGGTTCGTCGGTGTTCTATGTGTCTTTCGAGGATCAGTTGATGCGTCTTTTCGCCACCGACCGCGTCATGAAAATGCTCGATACCCTCGGTCTTGAAGAAGGCGAGAGAATAGAGAGCAGTATGGTGACCAACGCCATCGGCAATGCCCAGAAGCGCGTTGAGGAGAATAACTTCGGTATCCGTAAGCGTCTGCTTGAATATGACGACGTAATGAACAAGCAGCGTACCTACATCTATAACCGCCGTCACCACGCGCTCCTCGGTGAACGTGTGGGCATCGACATCGCCAACATGATGTGGGACGTCATCGAAAACTTCGTCAATAACTACGGCCCCTCCGATTATCAAGACCTCTCGCTCGAACTTTTCCGCGTGCTGACCATCGAAGCTCCCTTCACCGAGGAGGAGTATCGCAATATGTCCAAGGAGGATGCCATCGAGAAGATTCATGCTGCCGCTCAGGAGGCTTTCGACCGCAAGAGCCAGCGTATCCTCGATGTGGCTCAGCCGGTAATTATCGACTGTGTTGAAAACCGTGGCTTCAAGGGTCGTATCGCCGTCCCGATGACCGACGGCAAGCGTTTCTTCAACCTCGTTGTGGATCTCGACGAGGCTTATCGCACCGGTTGCAAGTCGATTGTCAAGGAATGGCATAAGGCTGTCCTGCTCGTCACCATCGACGAACTTTGGAAAGAACACCTCCGCGAACTCGATCAGCTCCGTCAGAGTGTCCAGAACGCTTCCTACGAGCAGAAAGACCCGCTCATCATCTATAAGGTAGAATCGTTCCATCTCTTTGAGGCAATGCTCAACAATCTTAACGTGAAGGCAATGTCGACCCTCATGCGCGGTCAGATCTACATCCAGCAGGCTCCTCCGGCACCGCGTGCGCAGACTGCGGCTGCGGAAGTCCCGGCTCAGGAATCTGAGGAGGATGATGTTGAGATAGAGATGCCGGCGGCTGCCATTAAGGATACGCCTGCGCCTGAGGCTCCCAAACCACAGCCTAAGGTGGAGCGCGCGATGCCTGAGCGTCCCAACGATTATTCGCAGTATCAGACCTCACGCGAGAACCTCCCCGGCGAGAATGCGCAGCGCGCAGCCGCACAGGGTGCAGGTGAGCGTCCCGCTCCCCAGCCTGTCAAGGCAGGACCCCGCATCAACCGCAATGACCCCTGTCCCTGCGGTTCAGGCAAGAAATATAAGAACTGCCACGGAAAGGGTCTGTAAAGATAGGTTCCGAGACTAATCAAAATATGTTTAGGGTCTGCGCACGCGCAGACCCTAAATATTATAGAATCGTCAATACTGAAAAATCATCCCGCCGTCAGAGCGGGATTTTAATGTGATGTCATGAAAAAAATACTGTTGCTCTTTATGATTGTGGCTTCATTGGCCACCATGTCCTGTACCAAACGTGTCGAAGGTATTCTCAGGGAACAGCCTGATGAAATCTCAAAAAAGGAGGCTGTCAAGCTGCTGGATTGCTTCAACGAGCAGTTGACGGAGGCACAGACACTCCTTGAAAAAGGCGATAAGCGAGAGCTTGAATTATTTCTTAAAAGTCAGGAATGGGAGCTTGCGGAACGCTGTCACAATAAGCTCATCCAGCTTCCTCCGCAACTGACCACAGAACTTCGCATCGGTGAGATGGAGATTAATTTCGTAGAGTTTGTCAATGCCGTCATCAAGACGGGGATACCGCTGAGAGAATTACCTGAACAGGAGAATTGATTGGTTAAGGGGGACGTAGGGCGTGCGCCTATGCTATCTTGTACTATAAAGAATAGAAAACTCCCTTCGGGATGTCATCTGACCTTTTAAATTAGCAAGCTGTGAGAAAGGTCTTTGTTTGGAGATGACGTTCCCGGAGGGAGTATTTTCTAAGTTTAAAGTAGTCTTGAATTTAAATTTAGAGTGGGGGATGAGGGAGAGGTCAGCGGCGGCGGTTGCGCACGGAGCGGACTGCGCTTGACGACGAAGAGGCTTTCGGAGCCTTGGCCTTCTTGACTTTCGCGGGTTTGGCTTTGGGCGACGATGCGTTCTGCGTACCCCGTTTCGAGCGTGCCGAGCGTACAGCAGCCTTGGGAGCGGCAGGCGCGTCGGCAGCTTCCTCTACGCTTTCACCGGCAGCAGCCATTTCAGCCTTTTCTGCGGCCTCACGACGCGCTGCAAGCTCTTCGAGAGAGGGAACCCACAGCTTCTCCTCAAACGAGTCCAGACGCTTCTGTATGCTGTCCTGAGCGTGTGCAAGTTCGTCGGGGTCGGGATACATCTGCATGAGCGACCGATTTTTCAGATTGCGGGTCTTGTAGATGTCCCCCTTGTAGAGACCGAGCTGGAAATAATCATCGTAGGTGCATGACGCAAGGTTATTGTCGTCATTCGTGAATATGTTCTGTGTGGTGAGATAGGGACGGAGGTCGTCATATTTCACCCAGAACATGGGATATTTCACGGCTTCTCCGCCGAAGTCACCGGAGCGGTGAAGCACGGGACAGACGGCTTCGATGCGGGTGCGCATACGGTTCTGACGCTTGTCGAATTCCCAACGCTCGATGATATAGTAGCTGAGGACTTCTGAGGCTGGAACATCGGCCTCCTCGATGACGAAACGAGGATTGCGCTCGGTCGAGCCTTTCGCGTCAGTGTAGAGGATATGGAAGCGGTCGAGTACGTCGCGCATATTCACCTTATAGTTGTCGGTGAACATCTCTCGTCCGTCAAGATACTCGTAGCCGGTCAGCTCATTGTTGGCCATACGGCCGAGAATGATGCGGAACAGGTTTTCCTGTCCCTCGACAGGCTCGTCAGGATAGTAGAGCGCCGCGTTTTCGTCCTTCATCAAATCCAGTTGGCGGTACATCACGCGCATCCACTGCATTTCGGAGTCACTGACGGGGGTGTCCTCGAAATGTGACTGCATACGCTGTGTCACACCGGTGGTGGAGTTTTTCTGCGCATTGCGGTCGTCGGCATTGCGTCGGCGCACCACACTGCTTGAACTCGACTCCTGCGCGAAGGCGGCAGCCGAGATTATCATGGCTATGGCGGTAAGAAGAATCTTCTTCATTTTGATGGTTGGATATGGGGGATGATTGGGAGGAATCCTGATGAATCTATGAAAAACGGGGTCAGTTGACTATTACTTCCACGGGACTGAGGACACGTTCAATGCCGTCGGGACCTTTGGCGCGGATACGCGAGATGTAGAAGCGTTTCCCGCGAGATAGACGCTTGAACTGGTCCTTCTGGCGCTGGGAGAAGGATGCGCCCTGTGAGACTTCGGGGATGGCGTTGCCCATCTGGTCAAAGAAGACCGTCTCGAAACCGAGTACCTGAAAATCAATGTTGAGCATATCGTCGTCGATAGCGGCATCAATGCCGGGTGCTGATGTCAGGAGGGTCTTTGAGATGGGGCGTCCACCCTTGTAGCGTTCCTTCGCACCGTTTGCACCGGCATAGGTGATGAAGGCCACAGGGTCGGGGAGCTTTCGGACACGGAAAGTCGTGGTCGCAACGGTCTGCGGACGACCGTCGATGGTCGCAGTCACGGTGAGTGTGGCGTTCTCGCCGACTTTGGCAGGGCGTGCCACCCATGAATCACCCTTGCGGGTAAGACTGCCGTTGCTCATGGTTGCGCTGACGGCATTCATCGGCACACCCGGCACTGAGATGCTCATCGGGTTGTCGATGCCGGCATAGAGGACATTCATCATCGTTGCCGACACGGTTGCGGTGGGTTCCATGACGGTATAGCTCGACGAGAAGGGGTGGCGCGTCGATGTGCCGTCGCCGTGGGTCACTTCGAGGTAACCGTTGTAGTCAAATGTACCTGTCGAAGAGGTGACGAATTCGTAGAGTCCGTCCTCGTTGGCGAGTTTCCTGTCTCCGATGAAGATTTCGGGACGCGCGGTGGTGTCGACGGCGGCGAGTACGATGTTCGCACTGTATTTTCCGCCACGCATCACCATGCGCGACTGCGGGATGACGAAGGCGTTGATTTCGTTGACGCGGACATCGCCCGCATCGACTGCCGCAAGCAGATGGGCGAGTGCCTCGCCTTCGGCATAGCGGATGTCGTTCTGGAGCTTGGTGAGGAGGGTGACGGCTGCCACTACGGGCTGATTCTCAAACTTCGCCTCCTCCCAGAGCTGTGGGGTGACGGTGCCGGGACGCTGGAAGGGTGCGGTCGAAAGCGCCTCGCTGATGCTCGTGCGTTTGATGGTGTCAGGAATCAGTGAGGTGATGAACTCGCGGTAGGAATCCATCTCGCTATGGAGGATTGCTCCACCTTTTGAAGCGGGCGAGAGCATCACGACCGCGGCGGATTCGAGGTCGTCACGGCGTTTGATGTCGGCAGAGTTTCCGTCAGGGCCGTCAGCCTCGACCACTATTGCGGTTTTCAGTGAATCGACGAGTGAGTAGAGCGCGGCAGCCCGCTGGCGGACATCGTTGGCCTTTGCAAGCCACGGAGCGCCCTTGCCGGGATTCTGGGCGGTGAAACTTTCAAGCTGTGCATAGACGGCATCGTTGCGTCGACCCACGGTGGCATTGGTGCGTGCGAGACCATCCTCGACCTGCACGAAGCCGTCGAGAACGTCGCTCGAGACGTTGAGCGCAAGCATGGCTGTGAGGACGATATACATAAGGTTTATCATCTTCTGCCTCGGTGAGAGCCTGACTACTGATTCTGCCATATAATCTTATGTTACTTGGGCTGACTGTTGGGATAATGGTGGGGCGGGGGAGGAGTGAGGTCAGTTGACAGCTCCTGACGACTGGGCGCCGGGGATGTCGGACATCATGGGACGATACATATTGATGGTCATGGCGTGGAGCATCTTCTCGTAGACCTGATTGAGCTGCTGCATATAGCGCGCCATCTTCTCGGTCTCCTCGCAGTAGCGTGCGCTCTGCGATGCGCTTTTCTCATACATATCACGGATATCCTTGATGCCACGGTTGACGCGGTCGATAGAATCAAGCTGCGTCGACACGCTTTTGAGCTGAATCTCATAGATTGTATTGAGTCCGCCGAGATTGCGGTTGAGGTCGCCCATACGCTCGATGTAGCCGCGGGAATTTTCGGTGATTGAAGCCGAGTTCTCAGTGATGGCTCGGTAGCTGTCGAGAAGGACGGAGGAGACTGAGTTGAGAGCCTCGGTCGTCTGGCGGAGCTGATCCATCTGGGCAGAGATGGCTGACATCTGCGAGAGGTATTCCTGAGTCGCGGTGGTCAGTTCTGCCATCTTGGAGAGCTGTTCGGCAGCCGCCGACATACGGTGGATGCTGTCGGTGAGCGAGAGGCGGTCCTCCTCGCTGAGTTCAATGCCTGCGGGGAGACCGACGGCCTCGCGTGCGCGGGCATCGGCCACGTTACCGCCGTAGGACGACCCATAGGCCGCGGACGGGGAGGCATCATAGGAGTCCCCGGTCACGACGGGACGACCCTCACCCTTACGGCCGTCAAGTTCGGGAAAGACCTCTTCCCAGTGATATTCTTTCGGAGGACGGTCAAAGGCGGTGAGGATGAACATCAGCACCTCGGTACCCATGCCGATACAGAGGAGAGTGTTGCCGCCGGGGAGATGGAGGATTTTGAAAAGTGCGCCCCAGATGACGATGGCCGCACCGATGCTGTAAGCGAAGTTGAAGAGGCGCTGTCCCCCTTCCCAAGTCATTATGGTCTTTATCTTTTCTTTGGTCATAAGGCGTTAGTTTTGGAGTGGTCGGTGATGGGGATGGAGAGTTGAGGCAGGGAAAAATGTGTGATGATGGATGAGAGAGACATTATTTTTTCGCCTTCGTTCCTTTGGCGAAACCTATCTGCGAACGCACGCAGCGGAAACCGATGTAGGAGCGCTGTTCGTTCTGATATTCCCACATACGGAGGTCGGAGCGGACATTGTGGGCCACGTCCTTCCATGAACCGCCACGGACAATCTTGCGCTTCATCTTGTAGGGGTCCTCCTGAGCTGCGTTGTAGCGGTACTCGGGATTGAGGTCGCTCGTCAGTTTGTTGACACTCTCGGTGAAGGCTGTCGAGGTCCATTCGCTGACGTTGCCGGCCATGTCATAAAGCCCGAAGTCATTGGGGGCGTATGTACCGACGCGCGACGTGATTAGCTGTCCGTCCTGCACGAAGTTGCCCTCCTGTGGCTTGAAGTTGGCGTAGAAACACCCCTGATCCTCCGTGAGCGGCAGGTCACCGTCCCAAGGATACATATTCTCGCTTTTTCCGGCGCGTGCGGCATACTCCCACTCCGCTTCGGTCGGGAGACGGTAAGGCTCTACATAGACACCCTCACGGCCAAGTGAACGGCGGAGGAAATCGGTGCGCCAGTTTGCGAAGGCGGTCGCCTGTTCCCAACTGACACCGACGACGGGATAGTCGTTATAGCCGCCGTGGGAGAAATAAAGGCGGACGTAAGGCTCGTTGTAGGCATTGTCGAAGTCGTTGATCCACGCCGTTGTGTCGGGGTAGACGTTAACGATGTAGGTGTTGACGAAATCGAAGTCGCCGGTCAGTCCGCGGGTGATGGTCTCGCGGATGATTTCACCCTCATCATTGATATAGGCGGTGTCCTTGGAGATGATGGGGGTAGCGGTGGGGACAGGTTTGTCGGTGTTGTACTCGCGGCGCGCGGGATTGAGACGGTGTTTGCGCTTGGCAGCCTCGGTGTGGTTGTAGACCTCGTAGCGGTAGTTGAGCTGCTCGGGGTCAAGTTCACGCACTCCGGTGATGGGGTTGGTGCGGTAGAGGCTCTCGATAGCACGCTGCTCGTCCTCGTTGGCGTTGCGCCAAGGGATTGCCTTCGCCCAGTTGAGGTGAGGGGTGACGGGGTTGCCTTCGCGGTCCTCCTCGATTTTGAATTCCTCATTGCCGCCGTAGGCTGGGTCGGCAAGACGCTCACGGATGATGGAGTCGCGCACCCAGAAGACAAACTGCTTGTATTTCGAGTTGGTAATCTCGGTTTCGTCCATCCAGAACGCATCGACCGACACCCCTCGGGGATCGGCTTCAAGATTCCAGAGTGAATCGGCTTTCGAGGGACCCATCTTGACGGATCCACGCGAGACGAGAACCATACCGTAGGGGGTAGGCTCGGTCCATGACGTGCCTCCGACTCCGGTCACTTCGCCACCCATCGAACTACGCGAGCCGGTAGCGCAGGAGACTGCCGCGGAGAGGAGAAACAGTGCGAAAAGTATGTGGAGTAGTTTTTTCATAAGTTACAGTATGCGTATGCTCTTGTGTTTGTGGCGGTTTTTCTCAGAGAAATCCAGTTTAAGGTTATAGCCCGCCACCAGCTCGTGGCTGCCGGACGAGGCTCTTGATATTTCGGAAAGGTGATAGTCGTAGCTGTAGCCGATGAATATACCCTTGATTTCGGCACCAAGCATGATGGAGAGGGCATCGTTGTAGCGGTAGCCCAGACCGGCGGTGAAAAGTTTATTGTAGCGGACACGTCCGGTAATCTGGAAATCGGTAGTGGTAAAATCACTTCTGACTAAGAGTGACGGTATCACTTCAAATAACGTATTTTTTATCGGAATATTGCTTCCCGCTATCAGATATGCAGTGCGTGAAGCAGTAAACTTATATTTTTTTGACATTTCGCTGACCGAACTTCCACCCGTCTCCCCTGCACGCGATGTGGAATTCTGGGTGTCGTCCGTGAACGAGACCGTCGGGTTGTTGGCATGGAGAATGGAGATTCCGCCCCAGAATTTCTTGTGGACATAGAAGGCTCCGATGCCGAGGTCGAGCGCATAGCCCGCCACATCGCGCTGCGGGATTGCATCGTCGGCGCTGTCGTGGTAGTCATCATCGTCAGGGATATAGACCTCCGAGCCTTTGAACTGCTGATTGTAGAGTCCGGCTTGCAGGGCAACGGTCAGTTCGCCTTTGAGGATTTTGAGCTTGTAGCCTATCTGGGCATCGAGCGTGAAGTTGTGGAACAGACCGTAGGATTCCTGCTGGACGACCAGGCCGGTACCGAAACGGCGTTCGATGAACTTGAAGGGCATATCGGCGGCGGCGACAAAGCTACGGGGGGCATTGTCGATGCCTACCCACTGCATACGCGCGCCTCCGCGTATGCGGAGATAGTCGGTGTCACCGACGGCTGCCGGATTGTAGTAGGTCGGGAGTGCCCAGTATTGGGTTAGTTGTGCGTCGCCCTGCGCCTTCGCTGCCGGAGTGACGTAGAGCCAGAGGATGACCGCTGACAAGGCAGTCATGATTGATTGGATGCGGCTTCTTGATGTCATTCGAAATAGAAAGTTAGGACGACCATGCGTGAGACGGCCTTTTTGAGTGATTGGGTGATTATGAGTTTGTCGGGTTCTTCGGAGATGTCCGGGCGGTCATGGCTGAGGTTGTCGCCGAGTCCGAAGCAGAACTTTATTTCAGGGTTGAACTTGAAATAGGGGAGATAGAAGTCGCATCCGAAACCACAGGTGAGGAAGAAGTCGGAGGATTTGGTGCGCAGGTAGTCGTTGTTCTGCTTAGTCACGTTGACGGTGGGCATGATTCCCGCCGTCAGGTATGGACGGGAGTTGCGGTAGCGCAGACCTGAGAATTTAAGGTCCACCGGGAGGACTATTAGAGCCGATTTAAGGTTCTGGCGGTGTTCGTTGCCTGAGTTGTACTCGCGCATCGTGATGTCGCGGTTGCCGAAATACATTCCCGGCGTGAAGCGGAGGTTGAAATATGTCCCGAGGCGGTAGTCAATCAGTCCGTTCACACAGAAACCGGGCTGGAAGGCCGGTTGTTCCACAAACCACTGTTCGCCGTTCTCGGAGACAAAACCGTTGTGCGTGAACGTGAAATCCTGAGTGTGGAGACCGACAGAAAAGCCGAGATGCCATCGACGCATATCGGCATAGGGACGGTTCATCAGCTTGTCGTTGAGATTCTGCCCGACGACCGACCCCTGCCCCCCGGCCATTAAAGCCACGAGCAGAAGCCCCAGACGGATAAATATGTAAAAGCGGTGATTCATCAATCATTATAACGCACTCCGATTCGGGAATATTGTATGACACACCGTCGGGTTTGAGGGTTAAAAAATGTGTTCATCTGTCGGGATATGCAGGGGGTACGGAAATAAAATGTCCGCAGGGCCTGAGGACTCTGCGGACATCGTTTGCGTCGGGTTGACACATTCAATTTTTTAATTTCCGGGAGGAAATCGGTCAGTCGGTCACGGTGAGGAGATAGTAGTTCTTCTTGCCGCGCTGGGCGAGGAGATATTTACCGTTGAGTAGTGACTCGGCCGTGATGACGGCATTGGGATCGGTCACTTTCTGCTTGTTGATGCTGACACCTCCCTGCTGAATCATCTTGCGGGCTTCTCCCTTCGAGGGGAAGACTGCGGTCTTGGCAGCGAGAAGCTCGACTACGGGGAGTCCGGCTTCAAGGTCGGCCTTGGCTATGTTGAAGGTCGGGACACCTTCGAATACGTCGAGGAGGGTTTTCTCGTCGAGGTGACGGAGGGCTTCGTCTGCCTTGTTGCTGAACAGGATTGAGCTTGCTTCGACAGCAGCATTGTAGTCCTCCTCGCTATGCACCATGATGGTGACCTCTTTTGCGAGACGTTTCTGCATGGGGCGCTGGCCGGGATCCTTGGCGTGTTCCTCGATGAGCGCATCTATTTCCTCTTTGGTGAGGGCGGTGAAGATTTTCAGATATTTCTCGGCATCGGCATCGCTGACGTTGAGCCAGAACTGATAGAACTTATAAGGAGAGGTGTAGCGCGGGTCAAGCCATACGTTACCGCTCTCGGTCTTGCCGAACTTGCCGCCGTCGGCCTTGGTGATGAGGGGGCAGGTGAGGGCGTAAGCCTCTCCGCCGAGCTTGCGGCGGATAAGTTCGGTGCCGGTGGTGATGTTGCCCCACTGGTCGCTGCCTCCGAGCTGAAGTTTGCAGTCCTTGTCCTTGTAGAGCGTATAGAAGTCGAAACCTTGCAGAAGCTGATATGTGAACTCGGTGAAGCTCAGACCGTCGCGGGCTTCGCCGTTGAGTCGCTTCTGGACGGAGTCCTTCGCCATCATGTAGTTGACGGTGATGTGCTTGCCGATTTCGCGTGCGAAGTCAAGGAAGGTGACGTCCTTGGTCCAGTCATAGTTGTTGACCATCTCGGCCTTGTTGGGGGCATCGCTCTCGAAATCAAGGAATTTGGAAAGCTGCTTTTTGATGGCTTCCTGATTGTGGCGGAGGGTTGCTTCGTCGAGGAGATTACGCTCGGCACTCTTGCCTGAGGGGTCGCCGATCATGCCTGTGGCACCGCCGACGAGTGCGAGGGGCTTGTGGCCGCAACGCTGGAAGTGGCGGAGCATCATCACACCGCAGAGGTGGCCGATGTGGAGACTGTCGGCAGTCGGGTCAATGCCGAGGTAGGCAGTAGTCATGCCTTTTTTGAGCTGTTCGTCTGTACCCGGCATGACAGTGTGGATCATGCCACGCCAAGTGAGTTCTTCAATAAAATCCATTTATAAATAAGGGATGGTTTCTTTATTGCGATTCTGGTTGATTTATTTCAGTGTTGCGAGTGTGGCTGCTATGCGGCGCATTGCTTCGCGGAGGTTGTCGTCGGAGGTAGCGTAGCTCAGGCGGATATATCCTTCCATACCGAATGCTCCGCCGTCGACTGTGGCGACATGGCCTGCTTCGAGGAGATACATGGCTATGTCGGCTGAACTTTCGATGGTCTTACCCTCGGGAGTGGTCTTGCCGATGTAGGCGCTCACTTCCGGGAAAAGATAGAAGGCACCCTGCGGGCAGTTGACTTTCAGACCGGGAATCTGCGATGCCAGCTCGACCACGAGGTTGCGGCGGCGTTCAAAAGCCTTGTTCATCTCCGCGATGCACTCCTGTGGGCCGGTGTAGGCGGCTTCGGCTGCCTTCTGCGCGATTGACGAAGCATTGGAGGTGTACTGACCTTGGAGTTTGGTGACGGCCTTTGCGAGCCACTGGGGAGCGGCGCAGTAGCCGATACGCCAGCCGGTCATGGCGTATGCTTTCGACACGCCGTTGATGATGATGGTGCGGTCGGCGATTTCGGGGAAGGATGCAAGTGAGGTGAACGAGCCGGTGAAGTTGATATGCTCATAGATTTCATCGGCGAGAACCATGATGTCGGGATACTTTGCAAGGACAGCTACGAGACCTTGTAGCTCTTCGCGGGAATAGATGCTTCCCGTAGGGTTGGAGGGAGAGCAGAGCAGGACCATACGGGTGGCGGGAGTGATGGCGGCTTCAAGCTGTTCGGGCGAAATCTTGAAATCCTGACTGATACCGGCACGGATTTCTACGGTCTTGCCTCCGGCAAGTTTGACCATCTCGACGTAGCTTACCCATGCAGGCATGGGGATGATTACTTCGTCGTCAGGATTGATTGTGGCGAGGATTACGTTGCAGAGAGCCTGTTTTGCACCGTTTGACACCACAATCTGTTCAGGCGCGTAGGTGACACCGTTTTCTTTGGCGAGTTTTTCGGACACAGCCTTGCGGAGCGACATATAGCCCGGCACGGGAGTGTAGAAGGTGAAATTCTCGTCGATGGCACGTTTGGCAGCCTCTTTGATGTGGTGGGGAGTCTCGAAGTCGGGTTCTCCGACAGAGAGGTTGATTACGTCGACGCCCTGAGCCTTCAGCTCATTGCTTTTCTGGGACATTGCAAGGGTTGCTGAGGGGGCAAGCGCCTGCACGCGTTCTGAAATGTGGGTCATATATCTGTGAGCTATATTGGTTTAACGTGTTAATTATTACGCGAGTGCAAATTTAAGGAAAATCCGTGAGATTTGTCGGTTTCAGTTCCAAAGTTTTCTTAAAAGAAAGAGGCATGGTAAAAAAATATGCCGGATTCTGCAATCCGGCATATCTGTTATCATTGGGTTGGACAGTCATTCTTTGTCAAGCAGCTCCTGCATCCGCCTTATGAAAAGCTCGACAGAAGGATATAAAGCCTCGATTTCCTCACGGGTGCAGTCAATGAAATCATCGTAGTCTGCGGCCTGTCGCTTGTCATAGACGCGCATCAGGACTCGGGCTTCCTCCGGCACAATGTAGCCGTTTTTGACTATATGGGCATTGAAATTCTGGCGTAATCCTTTGTGGGTATGTGAATCAATACCTTTTTTTATCAGAAGTGCGGATGCTGAGTGAAAACAGGCATAGTACATTCTGTTTACGGCAGAATTCCACATCTCCAATTCCATCATCTTCCGGATTTCCACCAAAAGCTGATGGGCTTTGGATATACGGTAACGGACTATTTCAGCTCTGATTTCCGGTGTCATTGCAGTTTTATTCCGTCCTGCTGAATGTTGTGGTACAGTAACGTCTGGTATTTGCTCTGCTCCCATCGGGAAGTCGTCATGACTATCGGGCTGATCATCACTCCTTCCTTCATTTCAAGGTCATAGAGTGGGTTGGTGATATTGTACTCATCCGTAGGCGTTATCTGTGACCTGTCCAAGAGAATGAGCAGATCCAAATCACTGCCCTCTTTTGCGGATCCTCGTGCCTGTGAGCCAAAAAGATAGACCTGAGCATCAGGCACTATCCTTTTGAATATGGCTTTCAGGGCATTTATGATGGATGAATCCGGCATAGCTATGGAGGATGTAGATTGGCTTTGGCTCGATTGGAATTATGCTTTGGCGGCGGCTGCGCGGGCGCGCATTGCTGCCATCACCTTGCCTTTACCGATACGGATGTAGTCGAGCAGAGGACGTGAGGCAGGGCAGATGTAGCTGCAAGAGCCACATTCGATGCAGTTTGCGATTTTCTGTTCCTCTGCATCATCCCACTCGTGCAGACGCGAGAGTGTACTGATGAGGAAGGGCTCAAGCCCCATCGGACAGACATCGACACACTTGGCACAACGGATGCAGTTTTCAGCAGGACGGCGATGCGCGTAGCGGCTGTCGAGAAGGATGCCGGAGGTACCTTTAATCATCGGGGTCTGGAGGGTCGAAGCGGTACGTCCCATCATCGGGCCGCCTAGGATAATCTTTTCATATTCCTTGCCGGGAACGAGAGTGGCGAGGATTGTGCCGAGAGCCACACGGAGGTTACGGCCTTCGTCGCCGTCGTGGAGCGTAAGGACACGGTCCATGAGGGGTTCGCCAAGCACGACCGCACGATAGACGGCATAGGCGGTAGCCACGTTCTGGACGATGGCACCGGTGGCGATGGGAAGTCCGCCCGAGGGAACTTCTTTACCGATGACAGCTTCGATGAGCTGCTTCTCACCGCCCTGCGGATATTTGACCTGCATGGTCATCACCTCCACTCCGGGAGCGGAAGCGGCTGCCTCGGTGAGAGCGGCTATGGCTTCGGGTTTGTTTTCCTCGATGGCGATGACACCGCGGTTGACACCGGCGGCACGCATAAGGAGCTGCACGCCCTTGACAATCTCGCGGGGATTCTCGCGCATGAGCATATCGTCGCACGACAGACACGGCTCACATTCGGCTGCGTTGATGATGACGATTTCAGCTTTCGAGCCGGGAGGGGGCGAGAGCTTTACATGGGTCGGGAAGGTCGCGCCGCCCAGACCGACGATACCGGCATTCTTGATAAGGTCGATGATGGCTTTGCCGTCGAGGGCTGCTATCTCGGCCTCGCTGCGGGGATTCTTGTCGCGGTTGGCGATAGCCTCGGCATCGGCTGCGCGGTCAGCCTCGTCGCTTTTGATATAGATGGCCTGTACGGGCATCCCCTGCGGAGTCCGCGCAACATCAATCTTTACGACTGTTCCGGAGATAGGGGTGTGGATCGGCGCGGAGACGAAACCTCCGGCATCAGCCACGCGGTCGCCGCGCTTCACCTTGTCGCCTTTCTTGACGATGGGGGTTGCGGGTGCGCCGATGTGCTGCGACACGGGGAGTACGACTTCTTCGGGAAGGGGAAGATTCTCGATTGGTTTGCCGGCGGCAATCTTGTTTTCAGCGGGATGTACGCCGCCTATTTTAAAGGTATGTAGTTTCATGACTGTTGATTTCAGGCTGTTTCTTCAACTTTCTCCTTTGCGGGAGCTTTCTTGACCGGGAAGTTAACGGCGTGGATGGCGTGGGTCGGGCATACGTCCACACATTTACGACAGAGCTTGCACTTCTCATAGTCGATATACGAGAGGTTGTTGGCAATGGTGATTGCGTCGTGCGTACACTCTTTGAGACATTTCGAGCAACCGATGCAGGCAACTTTGCAGGCTTTCATGGCCAGTGCGCCCTTCTCCTTGTTGGAGCAGGCGACGTAGACCCTCATGCCGCGCGGACCCTTGTTGCGGAGTTCGATGATGGAGCGGGGACACGCCTTGACGCAGGCTCCGCATCCGACACACTTATCCTCGAGGACTTCGGGGAGACCGGTCTCGAGATTCATCTGCATTGCGCCGTAGGGACAGGCTTCGACACAGTCGCCGCAGCCCAGACAGCCGTTGGGACAGGGGGATTCGCCTGAACCGAGCGAGGCGAGGACCGCACAGGTCGGCGCACCTTCGAAACGTGCGAGGCGCGGGCGGAGGTCACAGGTACCGTTGCATTTCAGCACTGCGATTTTGGGTTTGGTCTCGGCTGCTGCCAGACCGACGATGGCACCGATCTGCTTCATGATTGCGCTTCCTGAAGCGGGGCAGACAAGCCCGTCGAGGGTGTCGGCACACACGCAGGCTGCTGCAAAGTCGCGGCAACCGCTGCGTCCGCAGCCGCCGCAGTTTGCTCCGGGGAGGAGGGCTTCAACTTGATCGATGCGGGGATCTTCATGGACATAGAAGCGCTTGGCCACTAAGTAGAGCACTGATGCACCTACAATTCCGATAATCCCGAGGACGATGATGGAGGTTACTATAATATTCATGGTAATAAATTAAAACGTCATATTTTTCTTATTTTCCAACTGATTTTCTGTGCGAGGCTTCTCCGGCGTTTGTAAAGGAAGAAGTCATAGAGTCCGAGAGCAGCGAAGCCGAGGGCAATCGACCATCCGCCGAGCGACGGGAAGCCGAGACGCAGGCCGACAATCACTCCGCCGAATATAAGCGTCGGCAGGATGAGGGCCCACCATGTGGCGCGGAGTGTCGAGCCGGATGTCGCGCTCACCTCCACTCGCTCACCGACGTTGAAGTCGTCGGAAGACGGTGTGTCGATGGTCAGAAGTTCGCGTTGCTCCCCTTCCTTCTTGCCGTTGTTGCTGTTGCAGATGGCAGTGATGGCGCAGCCTTCACATTTCTGCTCGTCGTCCGTGCGGATGACGATGAAACCGCGTTCCACTTTCTCGATGACACCCCGGTGGGTTACGTCTTCTTTACTCATGATAATAGATAAAAAACACTAAATATGCGGGAGCAAAGTTAATGAATTTCTGTAAAACTGACAACACTCCGCGCCGATTAGAAAAATAAATTTAATTTCGCCTTCGATTCTCATTCTCTTTGTCTGACGAGTCTGACCGATCAGACTCGTCAGACACCATATCTTCCTCACTGGTGGGAGGTCGGGATGATGTGTAATGGGATTGGGAATGGAAATTGAGGGGGGATTAAAATAATATTAGTCTCCTGCCGTTACCTATTTATATGGTGCCGCCATCTAAGGGGGTACCGGTCTATATATTTTTGTGCAGTCATGAAACAACGTATACTCCTTGTAAATAAATTCTATTACAGGCGTGGAGGTGCGGAGGGTTGTGTCATTAATCTTGAGCAGGCGTTGCGCGACAGAGGTTATGAGGTTGCAGTGTTCTCCATGGACTATCCTGAGAATATAGCCACTCCCTATGCCGATTACTTTGTCCCGCAGGTGGAATTTTTCAAGGGTCTATCGGGGAAAGTCAAGGCTATGCTCCGTACCCTCGGGCTTGATTCGCTCAAAGCCCGCTTCAACCGTCTGCTGGATGATTTCCGTCCCGACGTCGTGCATCTCCACAATGTCCACTCCTATCTGTCGCCTCTTGTCGGCGAGCTTGCCCACCGCAGGGGCATAAAAGTAGTGTGGACTCTCCATGACTATAAGATTGCCTGTCCCGCCTACTCGTGTCTGCATCGCGGACAGGTGTGCGAGCGCTGTTTCCATGACAAGAAACAGGTACTGCTCACTAAGTGTATGAAGGACTCGCTTCCGGCAAGTCTGCTTGCCTATCTTGAAGCCCTCAAATGGAATCCGGGTCGCCTGACCGAATTTACCGATATTTTCCTCTGTCCGAGCGCATTTATCCGCGACAAGATGATTTCCGCCGGCTATCCGCAGGAGAAGATGCGCGTGCTGTGCAACTTCGTAGGCCCTGAGATAGAGGAACGCTATGCCAACATAGAATTCTCAGAGACGCGTCAGCCATACTACTGCTATGTCGGCAGGCTTTCGGCTGAAAAGGGTCTCAACACGCTCATCGAGGCTGCATCACGTCTGCCCTACACGCTGAAAATAGCCGGCGGCGGCCCTCTTGAAGATGAATTGAAAGCGCGTGCGGCATCGTGTGGTAACATCGAGTTTGTCGGTTCGCTCCCTCCCGCCAAAGTTGCCGACCTCCTTTCCGGCGCACGCTTCTCGGTGGTCTGCTCGGAGTGTTATGAGAACAATCCTCTTAGCGCAATCGAATCGCTCTGTGCGGGTACGCCGGTCGTCGGTGCGCGTATCGGCGGTATACCCGAACTGGTCGAGGGTAAGTCGGGGATAATCTTCAAGTCGGGTGATGCTGACGAACTGACGGAGGCCATCGAGAAGGCGTGGCACACCCCTTGGCCTTACCGTGAGATTATGGAGGAAGCACGCCGGCGTTTCAGTGCCGACGAGCATTGTGCAGTCCTTACAGACTTATATGAAGGAAAATGAAAAATGAGATTGCAGTGATAGGTCTGCGCGGTTTTCCTAACGTCCAAGGAGGCGTGGAGAAACATTGCGAGGCTCTCTACCGCCGGATGGATGGATTCCGCTTCAATGTCTACCGCCGAAAGCCCTATCTGGTGTCAGGTGGTGAGGAGTCGTATGACAACATTACCTTTACCGATCTCCCTTCGTCGACCATAAGCGGAGTGGAGGCAATGGGTCATACGTTCATGGCTGCGCTCCATCTGATAGTGCGCCGTCCGCGTCTTGTCCATGTCCACAACATCGGGCCCGGACTCGTCCTGCCGCTGCTCAAGCTGTTCGGACTGCGCACGGTGATGACCTACCACAGTGCCAACTACGAACATAAGAAATGGAGCCGGCTGGGACGTCTGCTGCTCCGTTCCGGCGAATGGCTCTCGCTCCGTTTTGCCGACCGTGTGATTTTTGTCAATTCCGCACAGCGGGAGAAGGTCGGAGGCGCGGTTATGGAGAAGACCCGTTATATACCCAACGGAGTCGTCCACCATACACCGTCGGAAGATACCGATTTCATAACCTCGCTGGGACTCACGCCGGGAAAATATATTCTCGGTGTCGGGCGACTTACGCCCGAGAAAGGTTTCGAGTATCTCGTCGAGGCCGTCAACAGACTTGAAGGCAATCACACTCTGGTGATTGCCGGAGGAAGTGACAACAATGACGACTATTATCAGAAACTGCGTAAACTTGATAGCCGCCACCGCGTTATTTTTACAGGCAACCTTCAGGGTGAGCAGCTCCGGCAGCTCTACTCCCACGCAGGGCTGTTTGTCCTCTCGTCTGTCAACGAGGGTTTTCCGTTGGTTCTCCTTGAAGCGATGGACTACGGACTTCCGATTCTTGCCACCGACATCCCGGGGGCGCGTATGGCAAAACTTGACGAGGCAGATTATTTCCCGGCCGCCGATACCGACGGTCTGGTGAAGGCGCTTGAACGCCGTCTTGACGAAAACGGCCCTGCACGGAAGACGTATGACCTCTCGGCCTACGACTGGGACCGGATAGGGCAGCTCACTTCGGAGGTCTACAATGAGATACTCGGTCCATCATCGGACAAATGAGACACATAACAGAATTAACAAAATTACTATGGCAGAAATCAAAACAAGTCTGACTGAGCTTATCGGCGGCACTCCGCTGCTCGAAGTGAGCAATATCGAAAAGTCCGAGGGGCTTAAAGCGCGTGTGGTCGTGAAAATCGAATCATTCAATCCCGGAGGGAGTGTGAAGGACCGCATAGCCCTCGCTATGATTGAGGATGCGGAGGCTACCGGCCGACTGAAACCGGGTGCTGTCATCATCGAACCTACGAGCGGCAACACCGGCATCGGATTGGCATGGGTGTCGTCCGTAAAGGGATACAAACTCATACTTACGATGCCCGACACAATGAGCCTCGAACGTCAGAACCTCCTCAAAGCCCTCGGCGCGACCCTCGTCCTTACCCCCGGAAGCGAAGGGATGAAGGGTGCGATAAAGAAGGCGGAGGAACTGAAAGCGGAGCATCCCGGTTCGATAATCCTCCAACAGTTCGACAATCCCGCCAATCCCAAGGCTCACGTCGCTACGACTGCCGAGGAAATATGGGCTGACACGGACGGAAAGGTCGATATTTTCGTGGCCGGTGTCGGTACGGGTGGCACTCTTAGCGGTACGGCGGAAGGATTGAAAAAACATAATCCTGACATCAAGGCCGTAGGCGTCGAACCGGCCGATTCAGCGGTGTTGTCGGGTGGTAAGCCGGGTCCGCACAAGATTCAGGGCATAGGAGCCGGTTTCATCCCCGGTAACTATCATGCGGAGGTTGTCGACGAGGTAATCACCGTCAGCAACGACGATGCCATCCGTGCCTCGCGTCTTTTGGCGCAGAAAGAGGGGCTGCTTGTCGGAATCTCCTCAGGTGCGGCCTTCCATGCTGCCGTCGAGCTTGCCAAACGCCCGGAAAATGAGGGTAAAATGATAGTCGCCCTCCTTCCCGACACAGGTGAACGCTACCTTTCCACTGTCCTCTACGCCTTCGACACATACCCCTTATAATTGCGCTACTATTGTAGGGACGCGCCGGATATGTTGTAGGGATGCGCCGTGGCGCGTATGCCTGATGAATGATTTTAGCTAATTGTTTTAGGCTGAATGTATTTCATCAGGCATACGCGCCACGGCGCGTCCCTACAAGCGACAATAGGTGGAATTGGGAATTAGCTGGATTATCTGACTACCAATCCTTCTGAATCAGTGGCGACATAGACTTGGCGCTCATCGGGTTGGACGGTCTCAACTGTGATATTGTCAAAAGTGATGTTGCGTGTGTGGTTGAGCCAGAAACCCTTTGCCGGGAGTATGCCCCACATGGTCGATTCGGGATATTCGGCACGCTTTTCGTCTACGGGAGCGTCGACTGCCTTCTGTCCTCCCTGATGGCGGATGCGGATATTGCGTAGCTCCACATCGCAGACCGGATGCCCTTCCAGTCCTGTGATTGACGAGCCTGTCGGCCCCGCCTCGTCAATCATAATGTCGTGCAGGCATATACGGTCCATCGTGCCAACCCCATTCACAGGGACATCGGGAGAGTAGGGGCGCGCACGGTCGGCAAGACGGATGAAGATGGGCGATTCGGTACCGCGTATAGTGATGTCGCCGATGTCGATGTTGCTCATCGTTCCGCCATCGACTATTTCAAGAACTATCGCCCCGTGACCGATACCTCCCGGATAACCGAAAAACTGCGTGGACTGGTCGGCGGATGGTTTCACGGCTATACCCCGGATGATGATATTGCGGAATCCCCCGTTGCTCTCGGTCCCGAGTTTGATGGCGTTGCAGTGGCTCGACACGATGCAGTTGCTGATGACGATGTCCTCACACAGACGCGGCGAAGTGCTTTTGATAGTGATGGCATCGTCGTCGGAGTCGGCTATCATGTTTGATACAGTCACGTCGTGGCAGCCGTCGAGGTCAAGGGCATCGTTGTTGAAATTGTTGCGGTTGACGACGGTGATACCGTTGATTTTCACCTTGTCGCAGGCAAGATAGTGCTGCATCCAGCACCCCGAGTTTTTCAGCGTCACACCCTCGACCTTCACGCCACGGCACTGAATAAGCCTCAGCAGGTGGGGGCGGGTGATACCCTCGTCGTTCCACGAGAGCTTCGGGAACGCCTTTCCGCGACCGTCGATTGTACCTTCGCCGGTAATGGCGACGTTGTCGGCTTTGTCGGCATAAATGAGCTGGATGGTCGGCGTGTGGGTACGCAGCGAAACGTAGTCAGTCTTGACGGGGGTGTAGTCCTTGATGTCGGTGCTTCCGTAGAGCGTCGCCCCGTTTTCAAGATTAAGCGTGACATTGCTTTTGAGGAAGATGCTCCCTATTTTATAGTTTCCCGAGGGTACAAGTACGGTTCCTCCCCCGGCAGCCGTACACTCGTCGATGGCACGCTGCACGGCGGCGGTACTTAGGCGCGTCGTGTCACTCACCGCACCGTAGGCAGTGATGTCGTGGATGGCTGCGGAGGTATGGAAAGCGCTGACCGTTGCAGCAATGGTCAGCGCGCTTTTCAGGAATAGATTCATGCTTTTTCCGTATAAGGATGTGGATTTTTTACGTCAGTCAGCAAAGGTGATTTCGATTGTACCCACGTCCTGAAGTTTGATGTTCTTGTTCTTTGACTTCACGTTGGTGACGGTCATGTTCTCGACAGGCATCTCTGGGAGACCTTTGGCTTGGACGAGAATCCGACATTCGCCGACCTCGAGATTGTCGACATGAATATCGCTGAACCGGGGAGTGACCTTCCCGACAGGCTGTGCGGGCAGACGTTCGGCAAGCTGTCCCATCCACGAGGGACTGCCGAGCATGTCCATCTGTATGGCGGGGCCGTTGGCAGTCCCGACCTTAACGTTGCGGATCCAGACATTCTCCGCGCCACCTCCGCGCGGACGGCGGGTCTTGAAGTAGAGGGGCATACGCGGATTTTCCATCACGACATTCTCGGCATAGATGTTGCGGATGAAGCCTGCGGTCTCTGTGCCGACGGTGATTCCGCCTACGCCACGCTTCACACGGCAGTTGCGGATGACCACATTCTGGGTCGGACGTCCGAGCTCCACTGCCTCCTCGCCGCGTCCCGATTTCAGAGTGAAGCAATCGTCGCCACAGTCGAGGGTCGTGTTCTCGATGAGGGCGTTGACACTGGAATCGATGTCTATACCGTCGGTGCGCGGATGACCGTGGCTGTTGACGGTGACACCGCGTATGATTATATTCTCGCAATAGACCGGGGCGATGTTCCAGAAGATTGACTGGTCGAGGGTCACATCCTCAATCAGCACACCCTTGCAGTTGACGGGGCCGATGAAGGTCGGCATATAGATTTTTTCGAGTGTCGCTTCGCGTGCCGCGCCTGACTCGATACTCTTTTCCGCGGTCACGGAGAGTCCGGTGTCCATCTTTCCGGTGATTTCACACTCGCGCGAGGGAGCTTTGAGATGACCTTTGCCGGTGACGGCGATATTCTCTGCTCCGTTGGCATAAATCATCGCGCCGAGCGACTTCACGTCGGCACCCTCATAGCGCGAATCGACGAGCGGAAGATAGTCCTTCACGTCACCGGTGAATTCGAGGACGGCACCTTCTTCGAGGTGGAGGTTGACATTGCTTTTGAGCATCAGTCGCCCCGAAAGCCATGCGCCCGCAGGGACAATCACCGTGCCGCCACCCTTTTCCGAAACCCTGTCGATAGCCTTCTGTATAGCTGCGGTCGAGAGTTTCCCCTGTTTTGCACCTGTCTTTGCGATACTTACTTCAAAATTCGGGAAGGTCGGGGGAGCCATATTGACTACGGCAGCCACAAACTCGGGAGTTTCAAAACTTTGGGTCTGAGCCGCCGCGCCCAAAGCGAGGGCAAAGGCTGCCACGAGTGTAAAAAGTCTGTTCATGGTTCTTTATTGAAATTTCATGGTTTTGCTCCGGCATATTTATCCGATAGTGCAAAATTAATCAATAATATTGAAGAATATGACCCCGCCGGAAAATAAAAACTTTTCACGGATAAAATTTCCTTTGCCGATTTTCCGGCTCACATCCGCAGGAATTCAGGAAAAAATTGCTAAATTTGTAGCATGAAGCCTTTCCTCCGACCAATCTGTACCATGATTCTGACCGCGATTCTGACTGCTTGCAGCCAGGGGGACGGCACGCCTGCCACGACTTATCCCGACCGTAACCGCTTCGAGGTCATAGGTATCGACATCAGTGCACACAACGGCGACATCGACTTCCGCAAGGTGGCTGCCGACGGAATTTCATTCGTGATAATCAAGGCCACCGAAGGGGGGACATTCAAGGACCGCAAGTTCATCGACAATCTCCGCAAGGCGCGTGAGGCGGGTCTCAAAGTCGGCGCATATCACTTTTTCCGCTTCGATACACCCGGCTATATGCAGGGACTCAACTTCCTCAATTCGCTCCAGTCACGTCAGCTTGATCTCCCGCTCATAATCGACATCGAGGAGTGGGCCAATCCCAACAGTCAGCCCACACCGATGGTGCTCAACCGCCTGACGGAGATGATTGACCATCTTGAAGGCCACGGTCACAGAGTGATGCTCTACACCAACAAGAACGGATTTGCACGCTTCGTGCGCGGCCGTCTCGAAGGCTATCCGCTCTGGATTTGCTCCTTGGTCGACGAGCCGGAGGAAATGGGCTGGGTGCTGTGGCAGGGTACCCACAACGGCCGTGTCGACGGCATCAATCACCCCGTTGACATCAATGCGTTTGCCGGTTCAGCCGCCGAATGGGACGACTTTCTTAACCCACAATCCGAAAACAGCAGATAAACGTGCAATAATCAATCCGATGCGCGCGTTGATATATAGATAAACCAGTGTCACTATCTCTCACACATACATGAAAACCTTCATCCGCCAAATATTCACATTTCTGACCATACTTGCCGTTAATCTTACCTCATCCGCTTTCCCGACCGACGTTTATGCGCCGGCTTCTGTCCTGTCCTCAGGACGGTGGATAAAGGTCAGCGTCGAGGAGAGCGGTATGCACTACATCCCCGCCGCCACTCTCCGCTCGTGGGGTTTCTCAGACCCTTCGAAGGTCAGGATTTTCGGTTACGGAGGAGCGCGCATCTCCGACCAACTGTCGCTGTCGCTTTATGTCGATGACCTCCCGGTTGTCAGAAGCGAGAGTGTCGGGGGCGGTATAGCCTTTTATGCACAGGGCCCTGAGACGTGGACTCATGAGAGAGCCGATATTTTCAACCATTCCCTCAATCCTTATTCAACCAAGGGTTACTACTATCTGACGGACTCACAGCCCGAGGCTGACTGCAATCCAGTCACCGAGGGTTCAGGCCCGACGGAGGGAGCGGCGACCACGTTCATCGAGCGTCTGTGGTATGAAAAAGATCTCGTGACTCCTGCGGAAAGCGGTCATCAGCTTCTGGGCGAGGATTTCCGTTTCACCCCCAACCGTACGTTCAACTTTCAGCTCCCCGGACGCGTCGAGGGAACTGAGGTGTGGATGCAGTGTGAGTTTTTCGCAAAGAGTGCGTCGACACCGGTTGCACTCACTTTCACCGCCAACGGTCAACAGCTTCCGTCCGTGGCTGCCGACAAGGTGCGCGCGACGAGCGAATGGGGCGACACCTGCCGCATCCGCAAACGCTTCACGCCTTCCGGCTCTACTCTTGCCCTCGGAATAAAAATCAATATTTCCTCTCCTCTCAATCTTGCCAATCTTGACCGCCTGACGGTGACCTACACGCGCTCCCTCGCTCTCCCTGCCGCCGGGTCGCTTGCCTTCTCCTCGTCGCAGCGTTCGCTCCGTCTTTCAGGTGTGAAGGCGGATACCCGTGTGTGGGATGTCACTGACCCTGTCAACCCTATTGCGATGCCGCTGACGACTGCGTCGGATGGCTCTGCCGGATGGACAAATGACTACAACGGCCAGCGCGAGTATGTCGCATGGACGCTTCCCTCGTCACTTCCCGCCCCCCGTCTGGTCGGGACGGTCAACAATCAGAATCTCCACGGCGAGGCGACACCGGATATGATTATCATTTCCCATCCTTCGCTCCTCGAACAGAGTCGGCGCATAGCTGCCGTCCACTCGGCGGAGCCGCGCAACCTGAATGTGCTAGTGGTCACCGATGAGGAAGCCTACAATGAGTTCGGTTCCGGGTCGCCGGATGTCAATGCCCTCCGACGGATGCTGAAAATGTTCTATGACCGTGGCGGAGCAGGGGAGGAAGGTACGCGCACATTGAAATATGTCCTTCTGATGGGTAGTGCGACACACGACCACCGCCGCCTGACGAATGCCATGAGCATGAGCGCGTCGACTACTCTTCCGATATGGCAGACCGACCTCTGCCTGAGCGAGAGCAATTCCTACTGCTCGGACGACCCGCTGGGCTTCCTTGAAGATAATTCGGGTCTCAGCCTTGCATCGTCGCAGCTTTCGGTGGCTGTCGGCCGCATCCCGGCGCGCAATGCAGCCTCCGCCAAGACATACGTCGACCGCTTCATATCTTATGTCAACAAGCCTGTCCAGAGCGAGTGGCGCAACCGCATACTGATGTTTGCCGACGAGGGTAACAGCGGGCAGCACATGGAGCAGACCGAGATGCTTGAAGCCGATATGCGCAGCAATCCCTCGGGTCCCGGCCTGACTTTCCACAAAGTCTACATCGACGCATACGAACTGCAAAACGGCACGTCGGTCGAGGCAAAGAACAAGGTATCGAGTTTCTTCAACGACGGTGTGGTGATATGGAGCTATATAGGCCACGGTGCCATCAACAATCTTTCGGGCGACGGAATCTTCACCCAGTCCTTCCTCAACAATCTCTATCTCCGTCATCCCTTCTTCTTCTATGGCGCAACCTGTACTTTCGGCGCGCTTGACGGCAGTGCGGTGTCGGGTATGGAGTCGCTCCTTCTGACCGATGCGGGCGGAGCCATCGGCGGCTTCTGTGCCGTGCGTCCGGTCTACATTGTCCGCAACGGCCCTCTCTCCTCGGCATTCGGTGCGCAGGTGGTGACACGCGATTCCGACGGATGTTTCCAGCCGATAGGCGAGGTGTTCCGCAAGGCTAAAAATTCGCTGCAAGGTGATGAGAACGTCCGCCGTTACATCCTTTTTGCTGACCCCGCCCTGCGTCTCGCCCTCCCGGAGAATACCATCAGGATAACCTCGGTCAACGGCGAGGAGGTCAACGAAGAGTCACAGCCCATACTTGCCGCCTGCTCACGTTCAGTGGTCAAGGGTGAGGTGTGCGACCCCTTCGGGCAGCCTCTCGACGATTTCAGCGGTTGGCTCTCACTCTCGCTCTACGATGCCGAGCGCAGTTTCACCTCCTACGGACGCGGCACTCAGGGAACACCCGGCAAGGAGGTGACCTTCGACGAGCAGGGTGAACGCCTCTACGCAGGGCGTGCGGAGGTGACCGGCGGTAAGTTTGAACTTGTCATCCCGATGCCCTCGGAGATTGCCGACAACTATCGCCCCGCGACCGTCTCGATGTTTGCCGCCGCCGATGACGGCCGTGAGGCTTCGGGTGTGTGCCGTGACATCTATGCCTACGGTTTCGACGAGAACGTCGCGCCCGACGAGGTTCCCCCTTCCATCGAGTATCTATATCTCAATCACTCCTCTTTCAAACCGTCGGATGCCGTCGACGCCAACCCTATGCTGATAGCGCGTGTGAGCGACGACGTGGGTCTCAATCTTTCGAGTGCCGGTGTCGGTCATCAGATGTCCATCCGTATCGACAATGATGCGAACTATACAGATGTCTCCTCGCGCTACACCCCGGACTCCGACGGCTCTGTGGCCGGTACGATTCTCTATCAGCTTCCCGAGCTTTCTGCCGGAAATCATACCGCCACCCTTAAAGTGTGGGACACCGGAGGCAATTCTACGTCTGCGTCCATTGACTTTTTCGTCAATCCTGACATCGCGCCGAAGATTTTCGATATTTATTCCGACGCTAATCCCGCCACTACCGAGGCGAATTTCTATGTGAACCATAATCGTCCCGATGCTACGCTGAATGTGAAGATTGAGGTGTTTGACTATTCCGGTGCGCTCGTCTGGACCTCCGAGACCGAAGGTCGTGCCGATATGTATGCCTCCGCGCCCGTGACATGGAATCTCACATCCAACTCCGGCTCACGCGTCGGACGCGGCATCTATCTCTACCGCGCTACGGTTTCCTCCGGCGGTCAGTCGTCATCGCTCACCAAGCGCATAGCCGTCGCCCCTATGTGATGGCTTGTGGAGATTAGGCTGATATGACTGGTTTTTCAATAATCGCTTAATGAACTTTTGTCTTTCTAATAGGTTTTAGTAAATAGGTTTATAATTCTGAATACTAATATGAAAAAGTTAATTCTATCTCTCGCCGTTGTAGGTGCAGCCATGCTGGTTGCTTGTAGCGCTGAAAAGAAGGCCGAAGACAAGGGCGCAGCCCTTAAAGCTAAAATCGAGAACTGTTCCGACCCCGACAGTCTTAAAATCTATATTGATGAAGCGAAGGACTATGCCGATCAGCTCGTCAAGGAGGGTAAGGATGCTGCCGCAACCGATTTCCTCAATGAAGTGACTCCTGCGGTTAAGGCAAAGGATCCTGCCGCCGCACTCCGTTTCACAGGGCTTAAACTTGAAGCACAGGCCGACTCCGCTCTTGAAGCAGCCAAAGAGTCTGCCAAGAATCTCGCCGACTCGACCAAGGCCGCAGTCGAGTCAGCCAAGGATGCCGCTGCCGACAAAATCAAGGATGCTAAAGATGCAGCCGCCGAGAAGGTGAACTCCGCCAAGGATGCCGCTTCCGAGAAGGTAGGCGAGGCAAAGGACGCTGCCAAAAATGCTGTTGATGCAGCCAAGACAAAGGCAGCCGACGCAGCCCAGAAGGGAGCCGACAAGGTCAAGGAACTTATGAAATAAGAGGATTGTTTTAACGTTTGTTTTTCAATAATAAAAGGCTTCTGTCCGTTACAGAGTTATTGTAATCAAACGGCCATCCTCCATGAAACACGTTCTCTCCCTCCTTCTCGTCCTGCTGATTTCGTGCATATCGCTCCACGCAAGTGACCCCCGGAAGGGTTATCGTGGTTTTGTTGACATCAATACCGATTTCTCTTTCAGGGACGAAGGCTATGGCGAAAATAACGTCGAGGTCTATTACAGCCTCTCGACCACACACGGATTTCAGTTCTCGCCCCATTTCTTTCTCGGGGCTGGTGTGGCATGGGAGCGTATAACCGCCCGCGACGGTCTGCGTAATTTCGAGATTCCGTTATTCGTGCAGGGACGCACAGACTGGACTTTCGGTCATGTGCCACTCTACGGAGACCTCCGCATCGGAGGGGTGATGTTCGGCGACTACCGCCTTTATCTCTCTCCCACCGTAGGCTATCGCCTCGCACTCGGACAGAGAATAAATCTCAACGTTGGCATAGGCATGACATTCCGCGGACTCGGCTGGAGCGACGAGAAGACTCTCCACCCTCAGCTTGCACTACGAGTGGGCATAGATTTCTGAACAAAGTTCACCAGAACTCAAACGATAAAAGAATAGGCTGTGTCATAATTCATGCTTATTAACTGCACCCCAAAAGTTAGACAAAAACTTTTGGGGTGCAGTTAATTTTGACAAACCCTCATTTTTTATTTTGTGTAACGGTTGGTAGTGTCAATATGTTAAATAACTATTGTTAAATTTTGAAATCAGTAAAATTAGTAATATCTTTGCATTACCGACCATCTGCAGGGCCCGGGTCGTGGGTTAGGAGGTGGGAGGATATAGCTGTCGAGTCAGCTATACCGTATACTGAATAGAAGGCGTTTACTTGACGCTTGATTCTTGGCTTACAGAAATTCTCGCAAAATTTCAATCTCAGTCAGGAGTGAAGCAACGGTAGATGCTCATGGTGATGTAACATCTCATTGTCTGCGTTTTCGTATGGAAGCGCAGAGTTGGATTTTACATACAAGCGTGGGCCTCTGCGTTGCTCGTTCTACTGAGATGGGCAATGCGAGAAGCCTCTGTAAGCGTGAACGAGCAACAGTACAGACTCTCACGCTTTCGTCGTAAATAAGACAAACTGCTGAATCAGGAGGGTCGATAGGCAAAATAAACCAAAACATGAAAAAGTTTTTTTGGAATCTGATGACCATTGTTATGGTTGGATTGATGAGTGCCGCTCTTAATTCATGCGGTAAAGATGATGAACCTGTCAGTCCTACACTATCAGTGGATGAGACGGCCGTATCGTTCAATTCAAATGGTGGTACGACTTCTATTGGTGTAGTAAGTAACACTTCATGGAGTGTTTCGGGTGGTGACAACTGGTTGAGTGTGTCGAAATCTACCAACAGTATCACACTGATTGCACAGAGAAACGAATCTACGGAAGAAAAAACCACATCTGTCACCGTCAGGACTGATGACGGCTCACTTTCTCAAGCCATTAAGGTGACAGTGGCCGGAGCAGAACAAATCCTTGAGCTGTCAGGCCTCGATGCGCCATTTGCAAAGGAAGCGAATGGACAGGCACACGCACAAGAACTCACTATAACTTGTAATGCTTCATGGGTAATTGAAGGTAAACCCGATTGGCTTAGTATTTCAAATATGAGCGGTACAGGTGACAAAATAATCAAGGTCTGGCCCACTGGAACAAATAATTCAACTGAGAGACGAGCTACTTTTATTGTGAAATCAGGAATTAAATCAATAACAAAAGAAGTAGTTCAGCATGGTATCAGTTCATGTTACGCACATCCAGTTGATGTGGTGACACTAACCGAAAGTTCAGTATGGGGATATGAATTCAGTAACAATATACATCATGTATACTTTACGCTTATCCCGGAATTGGAAGCAAATGGATTAACTAATTCTGACATTGAAAAAGCTACATCTAATAATGTGGATGACAATACTTGGGTAAGACGTACTCCCGAGCAATTCCGTGAATATGGTAATTACTTCTCATGGTATGGACTTCCTACCAATAAAAAGTATATGCTTATTTCGGTTGCCTACGATAATAATAATGAAATCGGTGAAATCAATCGTATGGCTATAACAACAAAGGTCGATGATCTATACAATTCTCCTTATATTGATGGTGATTATATTTCAGCTTCTTTAGATGTTATTGATGATCAATTTGTTTATCGTATTCGTTCAACAAAAGATGCAGTTCATAGCGCGTATGCCGATAAATTCTATTCGTGGGCAGTAGTGGGAACAAGTGAGTTTAAGACTTTATTATGTACCGATGCTCAGATTGCATTCCTCATCTCTCAAGAAATAAAAAAGAATCCGGCTCCACATGACACTTACATAAACGATACCGATAGAAATAAAATCAGGGAGAGATTAGAGGGGCCGGTACAGGAAGCCAACTATACTCTACCTGCAAATTTATTAAACGACGCATATTTACAGGTTGTCAATTGGTGTATCCTTCCTTCTGGTGAATTTTCAGGAAAAATTTCTTGGTACTGGTTTGATTTAATGGTAAGTAGAGGTGTTGATAGAAAAGCAACATTGATGCCAAAGAAACAAGAAAGCAAAACACCAAAATTAATTCAATTTAATCCGCAGCAACTGAAACAGGAATATAAGGTAATTAAATTGAATTAAAATTCGGTAATTGATAAGTCACTCCACTCTATCTCTATTATTAGGGTGGAGTGACCTTAATAAGTTAATATATGAACAGAAAAGCATTTATTGCGTTGCTTGTTTTTACAATTATTTCCATTAAACATTTATGGGCTATCCCTGCATATCCTAACAAAATATCCATTATAGTTGATGGGGATACTACATATCTACAGGTGAAAGGGGATGAATATTGCAAATTTGCCACGGATGAAAGTGGTTATACCATTCTTTCAAGAGGAAACAATTGGTTTTATGCGACAGAAGCAGAAGACGGACGGGTAATAATCTCAGATTATCAACTGACATCCAAACATAAAATTGACAATGCGACAAACGTGTTTTTGGAAAATACCCGAAAAGGTCTCATTCCAACTCTTACCCCAAACAGAACAAGGGCTCATACATCTTCACCGCACGTGGAATATAAAGTACAATCACAGGTAAATGGCAACCGTAAGGTGCTTGTTATTCTTATGCAGTTCCGTGATAGACCGTTTACAAAAGATCTATCGGATTTCCAACGGCTTTTTAATGAAGATGGTTATACGGATGATGGAGCGATTGGTAGTGTCCGCGATTATTACCTTTGGACATCTTGCGGACAACTACATTTAGACAGTGACATTTTGGGTCCATATACTACAAAATATAATATGGAATACTATGGTGGCAACAGCATGGTTGGGGGAAATGATAAGAATCCTTACGCCCTTTTTGAAGAAGCAATCAATGAGGCGATAAAAGAAGTCAATTTAGCCGATTATGATGTGAATAATGACGGATATGTGGATAACGTCCATATTATCTATGCGGGATATGGTGAGGAAGCTGGAGCATCATCCAATGCGATTTGGGCGCATGAGATGACATTCAATCCCATAACCATACAGGGAATGAAAATTGACAAATACTCTTGTGCGCCTGAATTGAGAGACAATAAAGGGAACGGTATTTCAAGAATCGGCCCGCATTGCCATGAGATAGGCCATGCGCTGGGTGCAATGGACTATTATGATACAGACTATGAAACAGGTGGCAGCTATCTCGGTACAGGTGATTGGGATATAATGGCATCAGGCAGTTGGAATAACGACGGCATCTCACCTGCTGATTTTAATCCCTATGTCAAAGTCTATAATTTTGGATGGGCAGATGCTCAGATTCTGAAATCGGATACTATAAATGTAATTGAATCCGATAACATCTTTCGTATAGACACAGGAACAGATAATGATTTTTTTCTTATAGAAAACCGAGACGGATCTGGATTTCATGCCGCCGAACCGGGAAAGGGGTTACTTATTTTCCACATAGGTCCACAGTTGACGACCAAAGCAGTCTCAAACAAAATCAATTCATCATATCCTCAGCAATGCTATGTGGTATGTGCCTCATCAACTTATAAGTCGCCCTCGGCTTCTGCGGTGACTTACGGAAAAATAAACAGTGACGGCTGTCCGTTTCCGGGTTCATCAGGTAATGACAGGTTTACGGATACTACCACACCTGCCGCCCTTACGATTGGCGGAAAGGCGACAGGAATTCGTCTGGAAGAAATCAGCATTGAGGATAATGGTATAAGATTGTTTGCAGTCAACAGTAATTCAGGTATATCTGACGACATGTCGGGTGACAAAGTCACCCACTGGTACGAGGATTTTGAGAAATTACGTCTCCCGTCATCATGGAACTATAATAACTTAACAGGTATTGGAGAATTCTCAGTCGTAACATTATTATCAAACCACGAAACATCACAAATGCCATTGGCAGCCAGCGGCAAGGGATACCTGAAATTTTCTACTGTCTCTCAAAACGGAATAAACCGACACCGCACCAGTGGAATTCTTACTACAACGAAAATAGGACTCTCGGAGGACAAGGAATATCGGATTTCACTTCTGACAAGAAAACATGCTAAACTTGAAGATGCTACCGATATTCTGACAATTAGTCTCTTTGACAGAGATGGAAATATACTTGCAACGCCGATTCAGCAGACAATCACAAATCAGGAAGAATGGGCTGAACTATCGGCAAAATTGCCTGACGGGGAGAAAGAGTTCTTTTTGGGAATCGGATGTGACACAGATTTCGGTTCTACAATGTTTCTGGACGACATACGCATTATGGAAATTATCAACGAGTCAAAAATTATTCAATCCCTCAGAGATGAGGATTTTATTATTGACCATATTTCTAATGGTGTTCGGATTTTAAGTAATTATGCTACAGATATAGCGATTTATTCTATAGATGGCAGGTGTCATACAAAGGAAAAGATTGAAAAAAAATATCCGTTTGATAAAATACTTCCTAAGGGTATATACGTTGTAAGGGTAGGACTCACAAATAAAAAAGTGATAATTAATTAAAAGTTGCGAAGTTTTTTTGAGCCGGAAACGACAGAAAAACGAAGGAGTCAACTGTTTCCATACAGTTGACTCCTTTATTAGTATTTTAGTAGTTATTAAAACTTTAATAGCTCAGTAGATCACCATCGGTTCAAATTCCTTGACCTGAGCTATCATTTTTTTAAGTCCAATCACAAAGGAGACACGGTTGCAGAGGTTCTTGGCTTCGTTGATTTCAACGAGCTATGGCAGTGGATTGCCGTAGCTTCCTGCATCATCATGGTATATGGCGGTTACTCGGATTGAGCGGCATACTTTTCAAGCCAGAGATCCGACATGAGGGTGTGGCAGGGTGTGGTCGGGTGAATACCGTCCCATATCCAGTAGGATGGAGGGACGGCTGAGGTGTCGGAGGTGAGTTTCTCAACCAGCACGTCAAACGGAACAAGCGTCGCACCGTGGCGCGCGGCAATGCGGCGTATCACCTCTGCGAGTCGGTGTGTCATCTCGAGTCCATCCTCGTATGCGGGAGATGCACCTACCTTTCCGACACGTGCCGTGAAGGGGGTGCCGAGCATCAGCCGCACCTGAGGATTGCGCTCGCGGCTCAGGGTGAGGAGGGAGTCGAGAGTAGCTTCCCATGCCGTATAGTCGATGGTCTCGCCACGTTTGAGGGCGGCATGGACATCGTTGGTTCCGATGAGGATTGAGATTAGGTCGGGGTTGAGGCTCATCGCATCCTTCTCCCACCGTTCCGCCATCTGCGGGAGAGTGTTGCCGCTTATCCCACGGTTGTAGTAACGCACCGTCGTGTCGGGATTCTGTGAGGCAAGTCGGCCTATCGACATCTCCGCATAGCCGTGGCCGTAGACATGATTCCGGTCTGCGCTGTTGCGGTTCTCGGATGGGCATGGCCATCCCTTGGGGTTACCCCAATTGCCGTCGGTTATGGAGTCGCCGATAAAGAGGAAATTATAGGCACTTACGCCGGTGACGGTCATAAGTGACAGGACTGTGAGAAGCAGCGGACGCAGTTTCCTGATTTTCATTCTCCGGGGGTAAGATAGGAGCCGTAGATGGCGGGGTCGGTGATTATTGTGAGTGCCTCGGTGAAGATGGGGTTGAAATCGGCGATGACTTTCGAGTAGGTGGCCTGTTCGAAGATGTCACGTCCGATGAGACCCTTGATGACGGCTTCGAGGAGTGGACGAGAGCGGTCATACTGCGCCTCGTCATACTCCACACCCTCTTTCTTGCCGAGGGCTATCACGTCGTCCATCATCTGCGGGGTGATGGTGAAACCGCTGACAAATTCATTGTCATTGCTGTATCGCGCTTTGAGTTCGTTGCGGTGGGTGTCGACGTAGTTGATGCAGAAGTTGTTGATGACACCCTTGGCGATAAGGTCGCGGTAGTAGTCGGAATACATAGTCGTGTCGATAGCCACGAATTTATCGGGGAGGATGCCGCCTCCGCCGTAGACGGGTCGGTTGAGGCGTTTTGTGTAGAATTTGAGTGAATCGGGGAAGTGGTGGATGCTGTCGGCATTCATGAACTCGCCGGACTTGTAGCGCTCGAGCATATCACGCTGGTAAGCCTCGTCGTCACCGTCGACGTAGGGCTTCTGTATGCAACGTCCCGAGGGGGTGTGATAGCGCGATATGGTCAGGCGCATCATCGAGCCGTCGGGGAAGGGGAAGGGACGCTGCACGAGACCCTTGCCGAAAGTGCGCCGCCCGACGATGACCCCCCGGTCATTGTCCTGAATGGCACCTGAAAGAATCTCGGAGGCCGAGGCGGAATACTGGTTGACCATCACGACCACGCGACCGTCAAGGAAATCGCCGTCCGACTCGGCAACCGACTGTGCCGTCCCGTTCTTGGACGATTCGGTGTAGACCACCATGTCACCTTCTTTCAGGAACATCTCGGCGAGGTCAATGGCGGGGTGCATATATCCTCCTCCATTGTCGGTGAGGTCGAAAATCAGGTGTTTCATACCCTGACGGCGCAGATTTTTCATCGCAGCCTTGACCTCCTCCGTCGTAGTCTCGGCAAAGCGGCTCAGGGAGATGTAGCCCACGGAATCGTTGACCATATAGGAGACATCGACACTGTAAATGGGGATGTCGTCGCGGATGATTCGGAATTCAAGCGGCTTGTCGCTCCCCTTGCGGAGGACTTTAAGGTTGGCTATCGAGCCTTTCGGTCCGCGCAGCACCTTCATGATGGCGGGATTTTTCATCTTCACGCCTGAGATGACGGTGTCGTTACACTCGATGATGAGGTCGCCGGGTATGATACCCATCTTTTCCGAGGGGCCTCCCGGGACAGATTCAATGACATACAGAGTGTCCTTGACCATCTGGAAACGGATACCGATGCCGGAGAAGTTGCCTTCGAGCGGTTCGGTCAGTTCGCGCGTCTCCTCGGGAGAGGTATAGGTGGAGTGGGGGTCAAGCGTCTTGAGCATGGCAACGATTGCCTCGGTGACTACCTTGGCGGTGTCGACATCGTCGACGTAGTAATTCTCTATTATCTGTTCCGCATAACGCAGTTTGCGCTCCGGTGTGAACTGCATCTTCAACTGTGCGAGTGTCGAGAGGGTGAGCAGTGAGAGCGCTATCGAAATGATGATTTTTTTCATTATAGGTTTTTTGAATTGTGTGGTGTTTCTGATTGATTACTTCAACGGCTCGGAAGAAATTCACTGACGTCGTGGCCGTATGATTCCAGTTCGCGCACAACTGACGAGGATATGGCAGCATATTCCGGGAGTGTGAACAGGAGCAGGGTCTCGATGCCCGATATGCGGCGGTTGATGTCGGCGAGGTTGCGCTCATATTCAAAATCCGTGACCGAGCGCACTCCGCGCAGCATCCAGCGCGCCCCTTCGCGGCGGCAGGCATCGACTGTCAGTCCCTCGTAGGAGGTCACCTTCACTTTCGGTTCGTTGCTGTAAAGCTCACTGACGGCGGCTATGCGGGAGTCGACGGCGGCTGCCGTGTGTTTGGCTGAATTGACACCGATGGCTATCACGACGCGGTCAAAGAGGGGGATGACACGATCGACGAGCGACTGATGGCCTTTCGTGAATGGATTGAAAGAGCCGGGAAACAGGATGGTGTTCATAGTGTGTGTACGGACTGTATTAGCCTATCTCCGAATCGTCCTCGACCACGAGGTTGTCAATGATGAAGTTCTGACGCTCCATCGTGTTCTTGCCCATGTAGAATTCGAGCAGTTCGGCCACGGCGTCCTCCTTGCGGAGCGTCACACGGTCGAGGCGCATATCAGGACCGATGAAGCCGCGGAACTCCTCGGGGGAGATTTCACCGAGACCTTTGAATCGGGTGATTTCAGCGTTAGCCCCGAGCTTTTCGATGGCGGCTATGCGCTCCTCGTCGGTGTAGCAATAGTATGTCTCGTCGGAGGCCGATGCCGTCCCGCGCGTCCCGCGTTTGGTCGTCTTGTGGTTGCGGACACGGAAGAGGGGTGTCTGCAACACGTAGAGATGGCCTTTCTTAATCATATCGGGGAAGAATTGGAGGAAGAAGGTCAGCAGGAGCAGACGGATGTGCATACCGTCCACGTCGGCATCCGTAGCGATGATGACCTTGTTGTAGCGCAGTCCGTCGATACCCTCCTCGATGTTGAGGGCGGCTTGGAGCAGATTGAACTCCTCGTTTTCATAGAGGATTTTAGCCGGGACACCGTAGGAGTTCTTGGGCTTTCCGCGGAGCGAGAAGACCGCCTGAGTCCAGACGTCGCGGATTTTGGTGATTGAGCCGGCTGCCGAGTCACCCTCGGTGATGAATATCGAGGAGGCGAGCTTCTTCTCCTCGTCGCCACGGATGTCGTTGAGATGCACGCGGCAGTCAAGGAGCTTTTTGTTGTGGAGGTTGGCTTTCTTCTGCTTCTCGCGGGCAAGTTTGGTGATTCCCGCCATTGCCTTGCGGTCGCGCTCGCTTTCCTGCACTTTCTTGAGGATTACGTCGGCTATGTCGGTGTTGCGGTGTAGATAGTTGTCAAGTTCGGTCTTTATGAAATCACCGATGAACTTGGCTACCGTCGGCCCATCGGGACCCATGTCGCGGCTTCCGAGCTTGGTCTTGGTCTGCGACTCGAACACCGGCTCCTCGACCTTGATGGATACGGCGGCAATCATGCCGTTGCGGATGTCGGAGTAGTCGAAATCCTTCTTGAAATACTCCTTGATGGTGCGCGAGACGGCTTCCTTGAACGCCGTGAGGTGTGTGCCGCCCTGAGTGGTGTGCTGTCCGTTGACAAACGAATAGTATTCCTCGCCGCGCTGGTTGGCGTGGGTGATGGCCACCTCGATGTCGTCGCCTTTCAAATGGATAGGCATATAGAGCGGCTCGGTAGTCATCGTGTCTTTGAGCAGATCGAGCAGACCGTTGCGCGAGATGTAGCGCTTGCCGTTGAAGATGATTGCCAGACCGGTGTTGAGGAAGGTGTAGTTTTTCAGCAGAGGGACGATGAAGTCGTCGCGGTAGGCATAGTCGCGGAAAATCGAAGCATCGGGAGTGAAGCGGACCAGTGTGCCGTTAGGCTCATCGGTCGGCTCGATGTCGCTCTCCTCGACGATGTCGCCGCAGGAGTAAAGCACGCTTTTCTTCTGTCCGTCGCGCACGCTGGAGATGAAAAACTCCGTTGAGAGTGCGTTGACCGCCTTGATGCCCACGCCGTTGAGACCCACAGACTTCTTGAACGCCTTGGAGTCATACTTTCCGCCGGTATTCATACGCGAGGATACGTCGACCACCTTCCCTAAGGGGACACCTCGGCCGAAGTCGCGGACGGTGACGGTCCCCTCGGTCACATCGACCGTAATCTGCTTGCCGAAGCCCATCATGTACTCGTCGATGGCATTGTCAAGCACCTCCTTGATGAGGACATAGATGCCGTCGTCGTAATTGGAGCCGTCGCCGAGTTTGCCGATATACATACCGGGACGGCGGCGGATATGTTCCTTCCAGTCGAGGGTCTTGATGTCGTCTTCGCTGTAATCGGCGGCAATCTGCGTTTCGGTTGTCTTCTCGTTGTCCGTACCGTTGCCACCGCTTTCAGCGATGAATTCAACGTTGTCAGAGGCTATATCGTCGTGGTTTATCATATTGATCAGTCGGCTATGGTAGAATTTTTCATCTTGTGAGGCAAATTTACGAAAAAATCGGCAGAAATTTCCGTAAATCCTGAAAAAACCGCCTCACGGAGGGTGCCGACAGCTATCTGACGGGGGGTGGACCCGGACGCGGAGGGGCGATGGTGGGATTCATCGGCTGCCCGTGCGAGGAGTTCGAGCGGATGATCTGATAGAGCATCCCGCCGACATCGACACCGATTTCTGCGCTTTTCGAGAGTTTGAAGTAGGGGATGACCATCGGCTGCGCCTCGATGCGGTTGGTCACGTCCGAGCGGTAGGCCTGACCTCCTACCTTCACGCCCCAGCGGTCGGCGAAGCGATAGTCGACATAGCCCCCGAAGTTCGGGATGGACGTGTAGCCCATCATCCCCGGGGTCATCCCTGCGTTGAGGCGGGTGTAGTAGCTGCCGAACAGCGTGACACTGACACGGTCACTGACGCGGTAGCCCACCGAGCCTCCGAAGCCGAGCGACGTCTGCAATCCGCCGTAGTAGCCATACTTCACCGCCTCGCCGTAGGCAGTGAAGGTGAAGCGTCCCGCCTGCTGGATCAATGTCAGGCCACCCCTCTCCACACCCATCATACCCGGCATTGACGCGGAGCTGACGTTGCCGAAAATTCCTCCGCTGTTCCAGTGGAATATGCGTCCGTCGGTAGGGACGCTCACGGTGAACGGCAGCAGCGCGGCGGGATAGCTCTGCGAAAGATTCAGCGGAAGTTGTCGGGTCGATATTGGCGTGTCGTGTAGCATCGTCGGGTCATTTCCGGATGTAGAATTGCCGATGCCCCCTGCGGTGGTGCCGGATATATCCGGCTTTTCCGTGGCTATCCCTGTCACGGTTTCGGGCAGTTGTCTTACGGCGGTGGTATCCGGAGCCTCGGTCTGTGCCGAAGCTGAGGCTGAGATGATTGCCATACAGAACATGGCAAGTAGAGCGCGTGGAGAGAACCGTAGTTTCATAATAATCAGTTAAGGGGACGTTGAAGTATAGTTTTCCGCAAATATAGTTCAAAAATCCACACGTCGCGTAGGTTTTAACCAAATTTTAAAGTTTGGATGGATTGCAGTGACGTATGGCCGCGCCGGATACTTGTATGGCCGCGCCTGATAATAGTCTGCTCGTAGGGACGCGCCGGATAATAGTCTGCTTGTAGGGACGCGCCGTGGCGCGTATGCCGGATGAAATAGTGTACGGCTTTCGGATTAAATTTAAATAGTGTACGGCTTTCGGATGAAATAGTGTATGGCTTTCCGATAAAATAGTGTATAGTTATAGTTTCCGAATGGTGTATGGGTGAATTTTGAATAGTTTGGCCAATGGTCGGGCAGGTCGTTTTTATACACTATTCCATACGGCATACGCGCCACGGCGCGTCCCTACTATCCGGAAATCCGGGGAAAATGCTTAACTTTGAGGGCGAATCAAATTCAGTAAGGTTGCAGATGGCAAAATTTTCCAGAATCTTCAGACACATAGCCTCAATGTTCGTTCTCGTCGTCCTCGCGGCGTGTTCGTCCTCAGAGCCGGCCCGACGCTCCCTCGCGGCCGCCGAGGAGCTTATGGACACGCGTCCCGACTCTGCCCTGATGATTCTTCAATCCATTCCCCCCGGCAGCCTCGGTTCCGCCGGCAGGCGCGCACTCTACGGCCTCCTGATGACTCAGGCTCTTGACAAGAACTATGTTGACGTGACCTCCGACTCGCTGATACGTCCGGCGGTGGAATATTACGAAAATTCCTCCGACAAGCTCCGCCTGATGAAGTCGCTCTACTACCTTGCCGGAGTCGACTACTACCGCAAGGCCTACTCCGAGAGCCTGATTGCATCCTTCCGCGCCTACGAACTCGCCCGCGCCCTCGACGACAATTTCTGGATAGGAATGACCGCGAGGAGAATTGCGGAAATTTACGGGGACAACTATTGCGCAAAGGAGCAGATGGAGTTTGCCCGCATAGCGTTGGATAACTTCCGCCAGACTGACCGCCGACCGTTCATTCATAACGGAATCTATAGTCTTGCCGCCGCCTACCACGCTAACGAGGACTACTCGACAGCCCGGAAGATATGCCATGAGCTGCTCGACACGGCTAGTGTCTACGGAGACAATGTATGGAGACGGCAGGCATTGGAGCTTATTGGACTGGGATATATGGCGAAAGACAGCTTTGCAGCTGCCCGCGATGTTTTCCGTGAGATACTTCCTCTCCCGACAGTGAAGGTGTCCGATTCAGCCTTTTATAACGGTATGTGCCTGCGTCTGCGTAGGATTGATGATGTCGTCGGAGATGTCGGGAGTCTCGCGGTATCGGGTGATTTATCTGAGGATGTTAGTCACTGGCTGCAATATCAGTGGTCCATGGCTCACGACTCCATTTCTCAGGCGTTGGATATGATGCGGAGGATGAACGGAGATACTGACAGGGCTTTGAAGGAGTCGCGCCGAGGCAATCTGATTGGTTCGCTGACTGATTATCATCGTTACAAGTCCGAGTTGAGCAGTATTGATTTGCGCAATGCAAATCTGCGTGCTGTCGCGGTGGTTACCCTCGCCTTACTCATAATATTTATAGGATGGAGATATGGTCGCCGTCGCTATCTGCGTCAGCAGATGCTGATTGACGAGTATCTGACTATGGGCGATGAACTGCGCAGACTGCTTGCCGAGACTTCTTCGGAATTGGACGAGGCTCTTTCCCGGACTGAAAGTAACGACCGCAAATCTGATGAATCGGATTCGACAGACGGACGGCGGTCGTTGGGTCTGCTCGAAAAATATTTCAGCGAATTTGATGTTCTTTGCCGGAGTTTCCGACGAAATCCAACTGAGACTTCTCAAAAACGGATTTCGGATAGTGTCGGCTCGCTGATTGATACGTTTGCCGATAGCGAAAGGATGGGCGAGTTGGAGGATTATGCCGATTACCGTTATGGCGGAATCATGACGAAACTCCGCACTGATTTCCCGAAACTGAAGGAGGTAGACTACCAAATATTCTTGTTGTCACGTCTGGGATTCTCCATACCTACGATAGCTCTGGTGTTGAAAAAAGATGATGACAAGATGTTCATCTACAATCATCGTAAGCGGCTCAAAGAGAAATTCAGAGGGTTCAACGGTACTAATCGTGAATTATATCTCGAGGTTATGCCTTAATGACTTGGAAAATATTTAGTCAATTGACTTTTTAGAGCAATTATTTGATTTCGTTAAACCGTTGATTTATAGCTATTTGTGTGAAGGTATGAAATGTGACTAAAAATGCGGAATTAGTTGTTTTGTAACTATCTGTATATTAATTTATTACAAAAATTTTGACTAATAAAATTTTTCCTGAAAATTTGGTTTTGCAGTTTGTAGTCCATATCTTTGCAGCAACTTAAATCGAAAAAGCCAAATGAAACACTCACTATTCAGAACATTGCTTTTAGCATTTATCCTGCTATTCTCCTTCGTAGGTGTGAGAGCTGGGGATGACGATGCTGTTGATGCAGACGATACATCCACAGTTATACTGACTCCCAAAAATAAACCTGGTGCTCGTATGCCATCGCGCATATTCATAGAGTGTCGTTATTCGGCAGGGCATATTTCCTTCGCAGTGCCTTCCGACGTTCTGTTCTTGGAAGTCAGTCTGAATAAGAACGAGAATACTCTGTGGGAAGGAATTGTGACGCGGGAGAATCCCCGAACCACAATACCCGTTCTACCCTCCGGCAACTATGATATTGTATGTCGTACGGACGGCAATCAGATTTTTCATGGTTCTTTAACCTATTGAGTTTATAAATAAAATCTCTTAGAGGTCATAAGAGATATTCATATTTCTAACAATAAAACCTATAAAAATGAAAAAAATTATCGTTAGTGTACTATGTGTAGTAGCTGCGGTTTCTGCCCCATTAGCTATGGCAGACGCTGTATACACAGCATGGTGTGGTGAAAAGACTATAACAGTAGATAAGGAGGCATTTGAGGATGAGAAGGATGCCGACGAATATTTTGCAGAAATAGATGAATATCTCTGCGGTCCAAAATAGCCATAAAGATATAATAATATAGGCTTAGATTCTGTTAGCAGCTATTCTTAGTACTAGAATTATACACCAAAGCATCCACAGTATACTTTTCACTATGGATGCTTTAAATTTCCTTGATATGAGAATTATAAATATCATATTATTTTTTATCATTTTCTTAGAGACTCTTTCCGCGCAGTCCTTATCGGACAATGTGGCAGGAGGGTCACGTTTGGCACGTCTTGGAAAATATCAGACAGTGGATAAGAGCTTTATGGAGTGTGTCTATGAACATTGTATCTATGACCCCTATTGCGATGAAACAAGAATAGAGGACGAAATTCTTGAGATTGGTCGTAAGGCAAGCAGATACGGAGACTATAATAATTATTTGCGAGATTCTATAATTAAGGCTGATTATCCAACCGGAATTACAGTCGATGAATTTGAAAAACTAGGAAAGAAAATAGGTCGCTCCCGGTTGACTGAAACAATTAAAAATTTTGATGAAGGGAAGTTAAGGCATTTCGAGAGTATTTTTGGTGAAACGTATGCCTATGACGAGGAGCTACCGACATTTGACTGGCAGTTTACCGACGAGACGGATGAAGTCTGCGGACACAAATGCAAGAAAGCGACGGCGGAGTTCCGAGGACGGACGTGGAACGCATGGTATGCCGAGGACATTCCCATCGATAACGGCCCGCTGAAATTCGGAGGGCTTCCGGGATTGATACTTAAAATTGAGGATTCCGACAAGGAGCATATCTTCGAGGCAATGCAGGTAAGGAAAAGTGACAATAATTTCGGATATAAGATAAGATCCCTATTGATTCCGACAGACCGAAAAACTTTTAACAAGATGCTTTATGAATATAAGAGTAATCCTAGCTCGTTTATGAATGGTTCTCCACTTGCTCCGACCAAACCTGACGGCTCCCCGCTTATAACCGGCAAACGCCGTGTGTTCTATAACCCTGTCGAGAAGGATTTATAGATTTTCGTCCTTTTGCAAAATCCAAAAAAATTCCGGGTTGTAGGGACGCGCCGTGGCGCGTATGCCGGATGAAATAGTGTACGGCTTTCGGATTAAATAGTGGATAGTTTTCGGATTAAATAGTGTATGGTTATAGTTTCCGAATGGTGTATGGGTGAATTTTGAATAGTTTGGCCAATGGTCGGGCAGGTCGTTTTTATACACTATTCCATACGGCATACGCGCCAC
>JAAVCM010000026.1:189558-206911 GCA_014802345.1 Bacteroides sp. | reverse complement strand
GTGAGGGCTCCACCTCTTCCCATTCCGAACAGAGAAGTTAAACCTCACCACGTCGATGATACTGCGAAAGTGGGAAAGTAGATCACCGCCCCCTCTAAACCGACCGAAGCCTGAGCGCGAAAGCGCATCGGGCTTCGGCTTTTTTATATCCCTNCCTTTCCCCAGACCTATATNCCATCNGGCATGAATCCAANGTCGGAATATAAATCTACGAACCTATACAAGTTGCATATATCCTGATCTATATGGTATATTTGNTTGGTTTTGTTTGACGTTAAATAAAAATATTGTAATTTTGCACATGAATGGATCGGTGTATCCGTTCATTTCTCAATATTTATCAAGCAATTTAACCCCCCATACATGGAACTCACTGCGTCACAGCTCGCGGCTATTGTCAACGGATCGGTTGAAGGTGATGAAAATGTAACAATCAGTACATTTGCCCGAATCGAGGAGGGCCATCCCGGTGCCCTGTCATTTCTTGCAAATCCCAAATATACCCATCACATTTACTCCACGGACTCGTCTGTCGTGCTTGTCAGGCGTGATTTCGAGCCTGAACAGCCGGTCAAGGCCACGCTTATCCGAGTGGATGACCCNTACGCCACAGTAGCCCGTCTGCTTGAAATGGTGACAGAGATGACCAANGTTGAAAAGGTGGGTGTCGAATCGCCCGTATTCATCGCCGAGGGTGTCGAAATCCCTGANNATGCCTATGTCGGAGCCTTCGCCTATATCGGAAAGGGCGTGAAATTGGCGAAAGGCGTGAAAATCTATCCCCAGACTTACATCGGTGACAACTGCACCATCGGCGAGGGTACAATCCTCTATGCAGGTGTGAAAATCTATCAGGGCTGTAAGGTCGGCAACCGCTGCATCATCCATTCCGGGGCGGTCATCGGTGCTGACGGCTTCGGTTTCGCTCCTGTCGACGGCGGTTACGAAAAGATTCCGCAGACAGGCAATGTCGAGATTGCCGACGATGTGGAAATCGGCGCGAACACGACCATTGACCGTGCCATGATGGGTGCGACTAAGATTGGCCGCGGTGTNAAACTTGACAACCTTATTCAGATTGCCCACAACTGTTCGGTCGGCGAGCATACGGTCATGGCAGCTCAGGCAGGCGTGGCCGGTTCAGCGAAAATCGGCGCACACTGTATGGTCGGCGGTCAGGTNGGTTTTGTCGGTCATATCCAGATTGCCGACGGCACACAGATCGGCGCACAGAGCGGTGTCAGCAAAGGCACNACGAAGCCGGGAGAGAGAATAATGGGCGCGCCTGCGGTCGATATGGGTGAGTATGCCCGCTCACTCGTCCACATCAAGAAACTCGGTTCGCTCTACGAGCGCGTGAAAGAGCTTGAAAAGAAGATAAAATAAGCCAACATTATATACAGATATGAACCAGAAGACATTAAACGGCGAGTTTACCCTCACCGGCAAAGGGCTGCATACCGGCCTTGAGATTACAGCGCGTTTCCTTCCCGCGCCTGACAATCATGGCTATAAATTCAAACGTGTGGACCTTGAGGGACAGCCGGAAATTGATGCTCTCGCTGAAAATGTGGTAGCCACCAACCGTGGCACCGTAATCGCCAAGGGTGATGCCCGCGTATCGACCATCGAACACGCCATGGCCGCTCTCTATGCCGCCGGTGTAGACAACGTCCTCATCGAGGTCAACGCTCCCGAACTNCCCATCCTTGACGGAAGCGCCCGCTATTATGTTGAAGAGATTGCCCGCGTCGGGCTGAAAGACCAGAAAGCCGACAAGGATTTCTTCTATATCAAATCTAAAATCGAAGTCCGCGACGAGGCCACAGGGTCGTCCATCCTCGTGCTTCCCGACGACGATTTTTCAGCCGACGTGAAGATTGATTTCAACTCGGTCGTGCTTAACAACCAGTTCGCCACCCTCGACAGCATGGAGCATTTCGGCGAGGAAATAGGTTCGAGCCGCACTTTCGTCTTCGTGCGTGAAATCGAGCCTCTCGTGAAGGGCAATCTGATAAAAGGCGGTGACCTCGACAATGCAATCGTCATCTACGACACTCCGATGGGGCAGGCCGAACTCGACCGTCTCGCCGACCTGATGAATGTCCCCCGCAAGGACGTAAGCCAGTTCGGTTACATCAACGATTCGCCCCTCTCTCACGAAAACGAGCCTGCACGCCATAAGCTCCTCGACCTTATCGGCGACATCGCCCTCATCGGCCGTCCGCTCAAAGGCCGTGTGATAGCGACCCGCCCCGGTCACTCAATCAACACCACTTTCGCCAAGAAAATCCGCCGCGAAATCAAGCATCAGGATGTTCAGGCTCCCGTCTACAATCCCAACAAGGAGCCGCTGATGGACAACAACCGCATCCGCGAACTCATCCCTCACCGCTATCCCTTCCTTCTTGTCGACAAGATTATCGAGAAGGGGACAAACTATATCGTCGGTGTCAAGAACATCACTGCCAACGAGCCTTTCTTCCAAGGTCACTTCCCTCAGGAGCCGGTGCTTCCCGGAGTGCTTCAGATCGAGGCAATGGCTCAGACGGGTGGTCTGCTCGTCCTCAGCGGTCTTGACGAACCGGAACGCTACTCGACNTACTTCATGAAGATAGACAACGTGAAATTCCGTCAGAAAGTGGTTCCCGGCGACACACTCATCTTCCACGTCTCGTTCATGACCGAGCTGCGCCGCGGCTGCGCCATGATGAAGGGCTATGCCTTCGTCGGTGAGAAAATCGTCACCGAATGTGAGTTCATGGCTCAGATTATAAAGAATAAATAACCGAATCAAGAAATGAAACAACCATTAGCCTACGTCCATCCCGCCGCAAAAATCCATCCCAGCGTCGTGATTGATCCGTTTGTGACCATCGACCAGAACGTGGAGATCGGCGAGGGTACACGCATCGGCTCCAATGTGACAATCATGGAGGGCGCGCGTATAGGCAAGAACTGCACCATCTTCCCCGGAGCCGTGATTTCCGGTCCTCCTCAGGACCTCAAATTCCGTGGTGAGGAATCGGTCGCTATCATNGGTGACAACACGGTCATACGCGAGTGTGTCACCGTACATCGCGGCACAGCCTCAAAGGGCAAGACCGTCGTCGGTAGCAACTGCCTCATCATGGCTTACTGCCATGTGGCTCACGATTGCGTGGTGGGCGATAATGTGATTATGTCCAATGCCGTCCAGTGTGCCGGCGAGGTCGTCATCGANGACTATGCCGTCATCGGCGGAGGNGCACTCATCCACCAGTTCTGCCACATCGGTCCCCATGTGATGCTTCAGGGTGGTGCGCTTGTCAACAAGGATATTCCCCCTTACGTCAAGGCCGGACGNGACCCTATCGCCTACGTCGGTGTCAACTCCATCGGTCTGCGTCGCCGAGGATTCTCCAACGAGACCATCCGCGACATTCAGGAAATCTACCGCTACCTCTATCTTTCGGGTCTGAATAACTCTGATGCTGTCGAGCGTATCGAAGCCGAATTGCCCGCCACAAAGGAACGCGACGAAATCATCCTTTTCGTCCGCAACTCGAAGCGCGGCATCGTGCGCGGCTACGTCTAAGCATCAAAATCACATATCGGATATGCGACGGATTCTCTCCGCCATAATGCTCATAGGCACTTCGGCTTCCACATTGACGGTGGCCGAAGTGCCTTTTAACGGTAAAAGCGGGGAGGCTCTTATGCGTGCCGTCGCAGCCGCCTCGCGTCCTGAGACGACGGTCGACAAAAACACCCTTACATTCACTCTACGCGACGAGTTTACCGGTCGGGACATAAGTGTCGAAGCCGGACNGCTTCCCGAGGGTTACGAGTGGGACTGCTTTGTNCCCGCAAGCTGGTGGGGGAATGCCGCCCCCGGGTTGCAGCGCATGGCTGCCGACGATTTCTTCAATCTNCTGCCGCTCGACGCTGCGACGCGTGCCGCCCGCCGCGACCTGCCCCCTGCCGTGGAAGTGACCATGCCTTCATTTGCGGACAATCTGTGGAGCGCGGGACGCACGGAGCTTTACGGAGTCGAGACCGAAGTCTACCTTCCACCTGCATCACTGCGCGGTGAGCTTGCGAGGGTATTCATGTATATGGCCGCTGCCTATCCAGCCGAAGTCTGGACAGAGCGCGCCTATATGATGCTGGATGGTACGCTCTATCCGGCTCTTAGCGGTTATGCCATCCCGATGCTCATGGAGTGGCACCGCTCGTCGCCTCCGTCGGAGCGTGAGAGCGTACGCAACGACCGTGGCAGCGGGCTTCAAGGCAACCGTAATCCATTCGTCGATTACCCTGAACTCGCGGAATACCTCTGGGGAGACCGCAAGGGGGAGAAATTCATTGTCGAAGGAGAGGCGCAACCATTGCGGGGTGTCTATACGGCGGCCGATGCGAGGGTTGACCTTTATTCTCCCGAAGTCCCGGCTGATGCGCGTTGGAGCGTGGATGGCCGTGCGGTCACAGCCACATCAATTCCCGTCAGCGACCTTGCGCCGGGAAGCCATCGGTTGACCTACACATCGCCGTCGACCCGTGAGAGCGGAATGGTGATGATTAAGATTGAGAAATAGACCATGAAACCTATATACGCCTTACACTTCCTTCCTGATATGCTCCTCAGGGCATTTCCGGGGCTTCTCCTCGCGTTTTTGGCCGCAGGGTGTGACCGCAGTTCCGACAACACACGTCCCGTGCCTGAGCCGGATACAAACGGCGGTAANGAGGACAACCGTCCCGGGAATAATACAGGTGATGACCGTCCGGGTGTCGGCGACAAGACACCCGATTTCTCCGCAGAGCTGGCCGACGGNTGCGTGCGCTATGTCGGGCGCGGTGTCGAACTGCGCTTTGACCGCTGCGGTGTTCTCGTCAAAAATCTCGCTGACGGTACCCGTGAATTTGTTGACCTCGACGGCACATCGCGCGTGAGCTTCGTGGCGGGAAATGTCGGGGCTGACTCAATCTGNCGTAATGCCACCTTGACCGTCAACGGCACCCCGATGAAACTTACCGAGGTAAGGATGAAAAAACAGACCGCCGAAGCGGTCTGGTATCATATCCTTGATGTCGACGGACGCGATCACATCTGNGTCATTTCTGCATCATACGCGCCATAGCGACCTTGTCCTCGCGTTCNTTGATTGACTGGCGTTTGTCATACTCCTTCTTGCCGCGTGCCACTCCGATGACGAGTTTCGCCAGACCGCGGTCATTGATGAACAGGCGCAGGGGGATGATGGTAAATCCTGTCTCCTTGCCGTTCTTTTCAAGTTTGGCAATCTCCTTCTTGTTGAGCAGCAGTTTGCGGTCGCGGCGGGCGACGTGGTTGTTGTAAGTGCCGTAGAAATACTCGGCGATATACATATTCTTTACCCACACCTCACCCTTGTCGACGTAGCAGAACGTNTCGGCAAGCGAAGCCTTCCCCTGACGGATTGATTTGATTTCCGTACCGGTCAGGACGATTCCCGCCGTGAAAGTATCGCCGATGGCATAGTCGTAGGTCGCGCGTTTATTCTTTATGTTGATGTCTTTTGAAATCATAGTTGTTGGAGTGGTGTGTGTTGTGGTTGATTGTTAGAGTGCGCTCATCCGATGATGTGCGAGAAAAGGAAATAGAATAGGTAGAGGGGCATCAGCACGCCGAGGATGGCAATAATCATGAATATGCCTATGCGGTCAGGGCGTATCCTCATGTAGCTGCATCCCTTCCANTGAATCAGGGCGACGTAGAAAGGAAGGAAGAAAAGCATGGCCGATGTGACCGGGAGTACNTTGATGATTAGCGAAATCAGCGCGAGGAGTCCGAGCGTGTAAAGCACGAATGTGTGGCAGCGCTTCTCGTCGTAGCGTCCTTCAAGTGTAGGCTCGACAAAGAGCGAGAGGACAAACACCCCGAAAAAGTAGGCCACGAAGAATACCACGAAACTGACAATCATCCTCATGAACAGCACAAGGAAGTCAATACGGTGATAGACCCCCTGCATGAATACACTCACGGCTGTGAGGGTAATCAGGGGATAGTAGCCGTTGGCAGCAATGTCGCGCGTCGCCACATTCGCTTTGCCGATGTCTTCCCAACCGTTGCCGGGCGAGAGGATCAGTTGGAACAGATGTTGAAGATAGCGCTTCATAANCCTTGNAATATATTCATAATAACAACTCCGGCACAGGAGACTGCACCGAAAAACAGTACAAAATTACACAGAATCAGCGAAAATCCGAATATTTAGGCGATAGAAAATNNNGGGAANNGGGATGAAAGGGGACGGCAGNGNGACATCAGAATGTCTCAATAGTATAATTGTTGTTTCTCTTGCAGATAATTGACTATTATATTAATNATTGGCTTATGTCGGTTNCGATAGAAAGCTCTGGCTAAGGATTGATAGCCCTCCGGACCNACTGCCACATCCTGAATTTTTATATTTGAAGTATTGGCTTGTCTTTGATAGAGTCGATCAAACAGATTCCATCTAAATTCCTGTGGTAGAAAGTCTGGATGATTTGTAGCAAGTTCATCCGTGGAACAGATAAATGTATAAATGGCATCTTCATGTTTCTCAAATTCTTGTAACAGCCAAGAACTCATTTTAAAGAATACACTGAAATGAATGGGTTTTTCAACATAAGCCTTGGTTATATTTATGTCTATCACTTTTATCTCTGCATATTCTTCCGGTATATGTAATGAACTTAGCTTATANTCATCATCACAAAAGCAGAGGGCGACCAATAAATGATTGCCCTCTTTATCTGAAAATTTATGTTCGATACACTCCATTAGAATTTGGACGATTGAGTCTTCAAGAAACTTTCGCGCATCATTTCCAATCTTTCTTTTTTTTGTTTCTGCGCTTTCTCTATGAAAGCGACTAACCCCTTAGAGGGATTCGGAATTCTTATTGTAGTTGTCGTTTCCATATTAATTCATATTTATCCGGATGTTTTGATTATTTTGCAAAGGTACTGTATTTAAATTATCGTTGCAAATATTATGCGAGGTAATTAANATGTTTTGATTATTAAACACTTAAAGTTTTAGCTAAGTTTGGATGTCAGATAATTTTGAATGGGGAATGTTAATAAGTTTGTTGAAAAGTGGGGTGGGATTTTGTTGGTCGGTCAGAGATTTTTGAGTAATTTTGTAGTCAGGCTTGATTTATCGGCGGTTAGGTCAATCGCAATATCGTCGGGAGGCTGTGCGGACTGAGTTGTTCAGGGGTACGGAGAGCCGACGGATGGGCTATCNATGAGGAATCAAAGCCGGCTTAACTTGAATAATTAAAAACTTAATATCCCATCATGGAAGTAACAGGAAGAATCATAGTGGCCCTCCCGGAAGTGGGTGGCACCTCCCAGAAAGGCAACGCTTGGAAGAAGCGCGAATATGTGCTTGAAACTCAGGAGACATATCCCCGTAAGATTTTCTTCAACTTTTTCGGTGACCGCGTTGACCAGTATCCCCTTCAGGTAGGTCAGGTAGTAAAAATCAGTTTCGACATCGACAGCCGCGAATANAATGGCCGCTGGTATGTCGAAGTCCGTGCTTGGAAAGCCGAAGACCCCAACATGGCTGCTCCCGCACCTCAGGGAACCCCCTACGGAGCTCCCGCAGCCTACGGCCCCGCCCAGAATATGCCTCAGGGCTATGCTGCTCCTGCCGCAGCCCCCGCGCCTCCGATGCCCGACCTCACTCCGTCGGCTACGGACGACCTGCCTTTCTAATCGGGCAATGGNTGATAATAAAACAGGATACACAAATCCTGCCGGAAAGTAGTTGCGCAGAGCGCATCTTCCGGCAGGATTTTTAGTTATACAAGAANGCAAAATAGATATAGAAATAGTCGGACTATTGGAGCGCGGTTGATACATCGGACTGTTGAATCACAGTTGATACAACTTTGGATGTGTTGGATGACTGACAGGATATTGGTCAGATGGAGTAGGAGGAGAATGATGATGAAGATGATGATGAACGGCGGTTCTGGCGGCTTGACGATTTTGAGGCAGACTTGTAGATAGTGCGGGCTGATTTTTTTGCCGTTGCCTTTTTGGAAGCCTTCTGCTGTTTGATTTGTTTAAGCTGTTTAAGCTCTTTGAGTCCGTCGAGTTGGCTGAGATGTTCCAGCTCGCTGAGATCGTCGAAGCCATCGAAGTTGCGTATGTATATCATCTCGCCGTCGGAAGTAGTCCATGTAATCTCACGGAGAGCCTCGTCGACGGCGTTCTGGCATAGTGATGACATATCGGCTATATCGTAGGACTTACCGTCGACAGTTATGATGACGTTTTCGTCTCCGTCGCGGTAGATTGTCGTCTTGGTGTCGGTATGGTTTTTGGATCTCTTGTTCGATCTGATGATTACGTTGCGCGGCCCTGATTTGGTGACTGTGAGCATCCATTTCGATTCGCCGCGCTGAATGAGGGTATATTGCGCGTAGGCTTTCGGGGTGTCGAAAGTGATGGTGTAGACCACGTTCCGCGACTGGTTGTGGCGGTTGACAAGCTCGTAGGACGACGCATGGTCGCGCTCACGGCGTATGGCATCAATGAGTTTGTCAGCCAGTTTGTTGTCCGTGAACTCAAAGGCATAGCTTGCTTTTTCGAGTGTTTTGGTGTCGGGATTGCGGCGTTCGGAATAGACCTCGTTGGTGAGGCTCTTGGATTTTTCCACATCTTTCATCACGGATTCGAGGATGCTTTGGGCTGCCGCTCCGAGCGGGGAGAGAAGGAGAATGGCAATTGCTATACGGTGTANGATCTTCATGATGTTATTATGGGGTATAGGAAAATGTTTTTGCTTAAACTGCTCAGAGGTCAAAGGCTGTCGAGATGGCTTCCTTGACCGTCGGGTCGGAGAGNTCGTAGCTGCTGATTACAGCGGCGTCAAAAGCCCCGTCGGTTTCCTCAAAGGTGGCATTGATGGCATCAAGGCTCTCGTCGACCACTTGCTGTGTACGGAGGATTTCNGGGACCACTATGCGGAGGTCGGTGATTTTCTTGCCGTCGCGGACAATGTAGCTCCCCTCGTAGGCGAGATACTCCTCGGGNATGGATGGCGTGCGGAGGAAGAAGCCGACTGTGAAAAGGAGGGCGAGCATTGCGGCGACCGCACCCCACTGCCATGGGCGGAGCAGGCGGAAGCGTGGCCGCTTCCCGGTGGGCATTGCCGCCGGCAGNGCCGTTGTCANGTCTGCGGGCTGCATCGCTTCACCTGCGGAAGCAAGTGACGAGTACCATCCGAACATCCGGCGGTAAGGTTCAAGCTCCTCCGGCACGTCAGGACGGCTGAAGAAGGCATAGAGGGCCTTCTCCTCGTCGAGCGAGGTCTCGCCGTCGAGAAAACGGCTGATGAGAAGGTCTATTTCAGAATGGTCTGTCATGTCGGTCATTGATTTTGCTGTTGCATGAATAAATCTTTTATGTTCTGTCTGGCTCTCGACAGGGCTACTCTTATGGCTCCCGGAGTCGAGCCGGTGATCAGTGCGATGTCGGCTATCTCAAGCCCCTCGATGTGCCTCATGCGGATGACTGTCTGCTGGACTGAGGGGAGNGAGTCGATGATGTCNANCAGACTCCCTGCCGCTTCGGAACGNATTACGTTCTCCTCCGGGGAAGGGGAGGNTGAGGCGGTTTCGTGGAGTGCGTCGAGTCCGACGGTGGCACCGGTCGTCTCACGGAGGAGGTCTATGGCGCGGTGGCGGGCTATGACAAGGGCGAGGGAGTCGACACTGCGGTACTCGTCAAGGCGGTCGCGGATGGTCCAGAGTTTGAGCAGCGTGTCCTGAGCGACATCATCGGCAAGCGAAGGGTCGGCAGATGCCGACATCCCCACTACCATGCTGACGATACGCTTGCGTAAGGCCGGAGCCATGCGTTCAAACTCTTTGCGGTTCATTGGCGTTTATGTGACGGAATCGAAGGACTTTCTGGTGTCCGTTTGTTATATAGACGGAAAATGCCCCTGAACGTTACACTGTTTTGCTAAAAATTTTNCTTTCGGTGGAAATATCTTTCCGCCGATGGTGAACCGTCTATCAGCCGGATGTGTTATAAAAAGTAAAAATATACTACACATNATTAACACTATCTCCCATTCATCACTTATGAACATCCTACGNCCGCTCATTGGCCTGACTCTGTCGGTCATGGCAGCCGTTCCTGCAATGGCGAAAAGTCCTGTCGAAGAACAGCATGAAGCTCTTGTCAACGACCATAAAATTGTGTTTTTCGGCGAGGGGNCTACCCCGCAGAGCGATTCAATACGCAATCTCGTGGAGAATTTCTACTATGACCAGTTCCGNAGTTTCCATGACCCTCAGGCGCCATACTTTCTTTTCATGAGCCGCGATTCACAGCTCGCTATGGGTATCGGCGGCATGGTCAGGATGAGAGGTTATTTCGATTGGGGGGGCACCACGGGAATCTCCGGTTTCTCACCGTATTTCATCCCTGTACACCGCGATGAACTCAACCGTCAGGTACTCGGCACGACTCCGGCGGGAACCGCGCTCTTTTTCCGGGTCATCGGCCGGAATAAGCGTTTAGGTGACTATCAGCTCTACATAGAGGCAAATTTCAACGGCTATCAGGGACGTGACTTCCATCTGAAAAAAGCCTACGCGATGTTAAATGACTGGACCATCGGTTATGCCGCCTCGACTTTCGGCGACGGAGCGGCGGTAGCCCCGACTGTCGACTCCTCGGGNCCGACGATGAAGATGGATGCAACCAATGTCCTCATCCGCTATATGCACCACTTCCGCAAAAGCGGTATGTATGTCGCCGCATCTGTCGAGACCCCTTCGATGTCGCTTCAGACCGACGGCACGCAGACAGCGGCGCGGAGCCAGTTCCTCCCCAATATCGCGGCAATGGTGCAGTATGAATGGGCCACGGGACAGCATATCCGTCTTTCAGGCATCACCCGTTTCCTTCCTTACCGCGACCTCGTCAATGGCCGCAATCATCAGGCGGTGGGCTACGGCGTGCAGTTCAGCACCGTATTCCGTCCTGTCGCTCCCCTCACTGTCTACGGTACGGTCAACACCGGTAAGTCATATTCCAACTTCGGCGGCGACTTCCTTCTTGGAAAATATGACCTCGTAGCCGACTCGAAAAATCCCGGTAAGCTCAACACCGTCCCGGGCTGGGGTTATTTCGTCGGTCTTCAATACAANTTCTGCCCGCAAGTTTTCATGTCGGCCACTTTCGGTCAGGGACGTTATCTGCCGTCGGACGGTGCGGAGGGTACTGACTACAAATATGGTCTTTACAGTGCCGTCAACGTGTTCTGGGACGTGACTCCGCGCATCCGTTTCGGTGCTGAGGCCAACATAGGCAAGCGTCAGGATTTCAACGGCGAACATGGCTGGGCGCGCCGCGTAGGTGCATTGGCGCAGTTCTCATTCTGAACCATCTGCTTCCAACGGTTGTTGTTTAAACCAGAAGCAATAAACATCCGTCAGGAAAAGCGGAACGGGAGTCCCCCTCCGCGATGGCCTGACGGATGTTTGTGCGTTTTAACCCTTGCCGAGNTCNATTACTTCGAGCGACGTGACGCTNCCGCTGTCGATGGTGAGGCGGATAAGGGTGCGTACCTTCTGCCATCCGTGGTAGCCCGCCGCTCCCGGATTGACGTGGAGCAGCCCAAGCTGACGGTCGGGCATGACTTTGAGGATGTGTGAGTGGCCGCAGACCATCAGTCCGATGCGGTTTTCGGCAAGCGCGCGCTTGATGCCGGGGGAATACCGCCCCGGATAGCCACCGATGTGGGTGAGCCACACACGGACACCCTCGACCTCGAAACATTCCGTCTCGCGGCAGCGGCGGCAAACGTCGCCGTGGTCAATGTTGCCGCTTACGGCNCGGACCACGGGAGCCACACCTTCAAGACGGCGGATGATGTCGATGTCGCCGATGTCGCCCGCGTGCCAGATTTCATCACAGTCCTTGAAGTGGAACGCATAGCGGTCGTCCCAGCATGAATGGGTGTCGGATAGTATGCCGATAGTTTTCATGAGCGTCGTATTAGGGTGAGGCGGTTGAAAAGTATTGTTCCCTGAATGTAGGTAAGGGAGATTTTGTTGAAGCCNTCGTTGAGATGCACGATGGCGGTCGTCGAGGGGTAGACGTGGATCCACTCGTTGGCCTGACGGCGCGGGAATGTCAGGGTGGCGGCATAGCGGTCGTTGACATGGAGCGTGCGGAGCGCACAGCGGTTCATGCCTGAGGTGTAGCCGACGGTCAGGAAATAGTCACCCTCCTCGGGAGCATTGGCATAGCAGGTGATGCGGGTATTGTGGCGCGCGGCAAGCTCGATGTAGTTTGTCGCCGTAGCCGGGTCCTTTATAAAGTGGAGCGGCGGTCGCCGTGGCGTGATGGAGGAGGCATGGATTGTTATCAGGTCTTTCTCGGGGGTGTAGAGATGTGGGCGGGGGGAATAGCCGGAGTGACCGCGGCTGAACGACGGGACGACTGTGATGACAGCCGGACGGTCAGACGGGAACGAATAGCTGTCGGTCGTGATTTCTTCCTGCGTCACCCCGTCAATCTGCACGCCATAGCGCAGGTCAGGATTGAAGTTTGTGATGGTCATCTCGGTGGGCGACTGCCATTTCAGGTCGGGAATAGGTGCGACGGTCTCGGGAGCGACTATGTTTGGTGCTTTTGACTGGATGTCGTTGCCCGAGAGGGTGATGACGGCTGTGTGATGTCCGGTCAGTTCAGCACTGATTTCAGGATTGGCGGTGGTCACGGAGTCGAGGGTGAAGGAGACTATGCGGTCGCCGCTGCCGTGGATGGTGATGTCGAGTGTCGCGTTGCGGTATGGAAGCCCTTTGATGGTTTTTTCACCTGCGAATTCAGCAGCCACTATCGGTTTGAATGTCATCGCCTTGGGAGTTAGCCGGATACCGAACAGTCCTTTGATGACAAGCGAGGGCCAGAGTGCCGGATGCCGGTCTGTCAGGGTCATGTTCCAGAGCGTGGCAGAGGCATGGGTGAAGACATGAGGATTACGCACACGGGCTGCCGCAAGGCCGATGAGTGTCTGAATGTCGGCACGCATGGGGATGTCGGGCTTCGTCGCGGGATAGGTGACCGGAATACCGTCGGGAAGGAGGGGAAGTGAGCCTATCAGTGCCGCACCCATTTCGGGAGTGGCTATGCCAGAAAGGATGGCAAGTGCATTGGCCTCGTTGTCGGTCACGGAGGAGACTATCGGATAATAGTTGCAGTAGAGGTATTGGCCGTAGCGTTGGAGGTCGGGAAACCAGAGGAGGTCGTTGATGATGTCGCGCAGATGGCCGGATTGTTTCTGATGTTCGCGCTCCGCGTAGAGGCGTAGTTCGGCTGCCATGCGCGAAAGGATTTCGAGCGACTGTGCGCGTGTGATGTTGACGGATGAGGAAAATGTCTGGAAGCGGTCCATCTCGTCCATCCAGTCGGGATAGAAGTCCGAAGGGTCGGTGACGCTCCTTGGCGTGCCGCATTTTAGGTTGCTGAGGGTCGATGTGTTCAGCCTCTGCTGCCGTGCGAGCATTTTCGAAAGCGTTTCGTATGCCTCGCGTAGCCAAGGCTTGGAGCCGGTGGCGCAATACACCTCCCATGCTGCCGCTCCCCAGTCGGGGATAAGGGTGGAGTAGGGGAAATCCTCGTCAGGGCGTGTCGGCTTCGCAGCCAGTTGCCTGAGGGCTTCCATTGACTTCTCGGGTTGGAGGAGTCCGAGGCAGAGCGCTATTTCACGCGGATTATAGTCCGGGGTCTCGCTCATGGCCTTGGTGAAAAGTGCGTCGGCCATCCGTTGGGACGATGTGTAGCTGACGGCCGGCCGTAGGGAGTCGGGTAGCTTCCATGCGCCGCTGATTTCAAAAGGTGAGAGGGCGGTATAGCTTTCCGAACCGCGCACGATGCTGTCGGGATAGACCTCGAAGCTGTCGCATTTCAGCATTCCGTCATGTTCCTCGATGGTGTGACGGCACCCCGCAGGGATTACTGCGGCGGCAAGCAGGAGCATGACTATATGTATTTGCGATAGGCAACGCATGGGCATCGGCGGGGGGATGGATATGACTGGCTGTCGGATTGGTGGGCGCGGGCTTACAACAACAATAGCGATGTGGAATGGCTGCTGCCACTCCTCACCGCCATAGCGTTTATGTGTTTTATCAAATAAATTCGGGTGATCCTTGGGGGTGTTCAGCCTCCTTTCGATTGATTTGAAAAAAATTCTTCTGTTTGTCCGAGTTCAGATTACTCTTGGATAGGCACGGTGACGTAGGTTTCTTATTCCTCGTTGGTGCGGAGCTGCTGAACATAGACAGCCTTCATCATCTTCTTGCGGTTGGTCACCGAAGGCTTCTGGAAGGCCTGACGTGAACGAAGTTCGCGCACGATGCCGGTCTTTTCAAATTTACGCTTGAATTTCTTCAGTGCTTTCTCGATGTTCTCACCTTCTTTTACTTGTACGATGATCATTGTGGTTTTTTGATTAAATGGTTTTAGTTAATAATAATTTGATATTCAGCCTTTTGTTGAAGTCCCGACAAGACTTTGAAGCCATATCCGGGACGGGATTGGCCAAATTGCGGGGCAAAATTACAAATTCTTTTCGGAATTTCAAAGAAAAATCGGTCATACTCGCGTGAGTGTGACCGATTTTGCTTGTAGCGAGACCGAGAATTGAACTCGGGACCTCCGGGTTATGAATCCGACGCTCTAACCAACTGAGCTATCTCGCCATCAAATCTGAATGAAGATTCTTTTGCTTTTGCGACGACAAAGGTAGGGACTTTTTCTGAAACTGCAAAATTTTTTTCAGAAAAAAGTTATTAACATTGTTATTGACATAATTTCAACATTCTTTTAACACGGCTTGTGAGAATGTTAATAACTCAATGTTGATAATCTTGGTGTAAATAACCTGCATTTTTGATGTTTAGATATTAAAAAATATTGTAAATTAAGTTATTGCCTCAAATTCAATCCTTATGCCGAGAGGATATTTTCACGTNAGGTGNAAGTGTTTATGATGTTAATAACNGCAGCCGGTGTTAATAACTACGCTTATTTGGTGTTAATAACTATGCCTATTGTTAATAACTCTACTTTGATGTTAATAACTNTCCTTGTATGTAGGGCTGGAANTGTCACAGCCGCCTGCATCCGGATTGAATTTGGGGCAATAACTTAGCGTTGTTTATATGTAAGTCAGGTTTACTTNATCAGGAGCTTGTTGACGTAGTCGCCGATCTTCAGGACATAGATTCCTGAAGGGAGGGTCAGTGACTGACATTCGGCCACACTTCCGGAGAACCAAGTCTGCCCCTGCACATCATAGAGCGCTGCGCTTTCNGAACCGTCAACGCCGTTGATGGTGAGCTGTCGGTTCTCGATTATGATTTGCAGTTTGTTATCGTCCTTCTCCGTAACGGTGACCCCTNCCGTGCCGGTGGATTTGACAATCCTTTTGGACTTGACAGAGATGGGAGTNCCCTCGGCATCCTTGACGGTTGCTATGACAAGTAGATTNCCGNCGCTGAGTGACGATACATCTACCAGACATCCGTCCTNGACCGATGCACGCGACTGATTCTTGTTTTCGCCTGTGATTTCTTCGCCGGTCTCCTCGTTGATGATGCGGTAGGTGAANCCGTAGGCATCAGTCGGGCTGTTNGGGAAGAGGAGGCGCAGACTTGAAGTATNCTCCCAGTCGGCAAACAGTTCCCANCCGTCNTCCGANTCATCAGGNTCGAANATAAGGGTNTCAACAAAGTTGTAGGTATANTTATTGAAGGCGTGGTCACATACCCACAATCCTGCTATGCCCCATATTCCCGGGGCTGAACCCTTGGGCAGAATGATTGTGCTTTCATATTTTTTCCAGACGGTGGGGTCNCCCATAAAATACCCGTCTTGGTCAGTNTCATTGTCGAAGCCACCGTAGCCNCCGCCATGTATCACTCCCTGCGGATCTCTCAGTGTAAATTCAGCCGAAGTCAGACCGGAGATATTATCTTTTGCATAGAAAGTGACATTGACATGGGTTTCACCGTCGGGAGCATCAGGATTGGCCGGCTCTGCGAATACATACATTCGGTTGAGGTCAATTTCCGGATGTTCGTAGTCGGGCTCAGGGGTAGTTATGTGTATTTTCTGTACCGGTTCATGGTTCGGGTCTTCTGAAAAACGTATGTCCTTTTCATTNCCGGCAATGTCATTGATGCCGATATGGGCTATATAGTAGTCANTCGTATGGAAATAGTCCCTGATACGATACTGTATTTCAATGGTNTTATTNTCCTTGTCGATGATTGTGCTCCATCCGGGCATGTGGTTTGAGTCGACACCGGTGTAAAGTCCGCCGTAGACACCCGCAATGCCGATGTTGTCGTAGGCATTNACTTTTACCGACAGGAGCTGTTCGTGATGCTCACCGAAGTTGACCTCACTGAGCGAGTATTTCAGGCTCCCTTTTTCATACTTGGGTGCAATCAAATCCTCCAGCGGGTTATTTATATAAACATTGGTGATGCAGTCGTTTCTTCCTTCATATCTTTCATTGCCTACCGGATCGCTTACNGTGATGTCTCCGGNAACCCAATAACCGGCTTTTGAATATTTGCTGATGGTCGCAGTGCCGCGAAGATGCCAGTTGTCTCCGTCGACAGGACTGAAANNTAAATCTATGTATGTGCCGTTTTTGTGACCNTCATCGTCAATGTATCTCGGACTCATTATGCGGGTGTAGGCTCCTGATGCACCGTCGTCACATCCTTCGGTGTGGTTCAGCCATATATCGAAGGTCAGCAGTTTATCCTCCTCNGGCTTACCCTCGACNGCGATTTCCACCTTCGTGATTTTGCCGGGATAGTCATAGTCAGGCCAGAGGTTCAGGACCTCGAAGGTCAGATGGTCGGGAATACTTGAAATGTAGCGTGTACCGTGCATGATNCGGTCACGGATGAAGTCATATTTAGCCNTTGANCGTGAACGNAGCTTCTCAGGGTCTTTGAGATAAAAGGCTACTGACTCCGCCATATCCTCGTTTGGATTGATGGCGTGGGCGTATGCGCTTACAAATTCCGTTGTCTTTGTCGTTGACCATCCTGCGTCGGGGTCATCACCTGCGTTGGGNTCTCTGTACCACCCGCCGATGGTGGCCCATTCATTTTTGATTTCCTCCGAGAAGGAGAAAGCCCAGAGGAAGTGGGTCTTTTCGTGGAGAATCAGGCGTTGGGTGTCGAACTGCTCGTTGTTNCCACCNAATGCNGNTACTCCNANNTGNGGNGCATTGATGAACTCNATATATCCNTCNTCGCTNCACCACGNTATGGCGGCCGCC
>JAAVCM010000026.1:0-189553 GCA_014802345.1 Bacteroides sp. | reverse complement strand
GTACATTGGATTGGGNTTGGTNTGNCCGTCCTGACGNCGGACGAGATATTTGAGCTGNGGNATTTTATGNAATCCTTCNGGCANCTCCTCAAACATNTTGATTATCGCNACTAANTCNGACGGATAGAANTCCTGAAANTNNGCNGCATNTTCNCCTGTCAGNGCNGNGATGTCGGGAATGGAGATTGAGCANCCGAAACGCTCACGGAGTATCTGGTCAATGATTCCGGTGTCCTTTCCGAAATCCGAGACATATTTCACCATTGCATGATGAAGACGCTTCGAGAAAAAACGNCCACGCACNCCGTCGAGCGTCACGAGGAAGGGATTGGCATAGTAGAAGGCATCCTTNGAAATCATGACTTCTTTCCCTTCGCCGAGGTCGTTGACGGTGATGTCGTCGGCGAGCGATGATGAGGTCAGGACGAATTTNGCNAGTTTGGTCTGTGAGTTGTTTACCGGAATGGTCTTTAAGGTCTCGAGGAGACGGTAGGCATACTCCTGAGTCCATTGTTCCTCNTCGTCNGAGAGTATTATNTTATANTNNTNATGCAGCAGTGCCATNGAGGGGACATCTGCCGGNACAANNTTTTTNCCCAAGAAATCNATCTGAGGGCGGNTGTTGANGTGGCTNGTCNTNGTGTAGCCGCTGACGCTGCCGTCAGCCTCCCACGAGTGGGTCCAGCGTGAGTCATCNTCATCCATTTTTGTTATGACAAGCTGGATGTCGGTCTTGGGNTCGACAGAGCCGTCGGGGTTGACCCTGACGAGCTTCGAGTCAGGCAGATTGTAGCCTGAGACTTCGACCTTCACGGCATGAAGCCCCTCNGGGACATCCGGGAACTGATGAGACCCGTTGGCTTTCAGGACCTGCGTGGCCATAAATTTTTCNGAACTGATTGAGATGGTCGCACTGTCACCCATCTGCAATCCTGATAGATTGGTACGGACTATCGCACCATTTAGCGTTAGTCCTGTAAAGAGTATGCAAAGCATGCNCGTTACGCTACTAAAAAGACGGTTCATGGTAAGAAAGTGTTTTTGTCGCCTCGGTCATCCCCTCGTCGGCGGTNTTGGCTTTTTTAGAATGGACAAAGCGTTGGGAATCTGTATCTTTTGCTGTATTAGGATTGTTGGACGGCTACGGATAAACGCTCCTTAATTACTGAATTGAGTGAAATATCACGCAAAGTTAGATCGCTGATATGCCAGATTGCGGCAGATTGTTTGGCAAAATTTATACTGATACATAATTTTGGTATGACCGTCCCCAACTTACCGGATTATTACAGATTTAAAAGGTTATTGGATACAGAAACGTGGGACGATGTTCAGTTTATCATACTCAGGCATCGCCAAACGCCCATCCAAAAATAAACAGTCCACTCCCACGCCGTGTCGATATTTCGACTCCCACCACATTCGGCGTGGGANGTTGATATANGACAAGCATGAGCGCTTTTTGACTGCTCAATTCCTTTGGATAAAATTTTGGCGATTTTAAGTATGGAATAAAGCACGAAAACGCTTCAAAAATATGTCACACAGACATCGATATGTCTGTTACTGCAAATTTACATTTTTTATTTCATATCTGCAATTCCAATTCGGAATTATGTATGGTTTTCTATCGGAACAGGCTGCGGAAAAGAGGCCAGCGTTTGAGGGCGTGGGCGGTGGCGAGGAGGGTGAAGAGGATTCCTCCGATGTAGTGGAAGATGGATATNAACTGCGAGTGGCTGCCGCACATCAGCAGGATACCCGACATTATGACAAGGNTAGCGACAGCAAGCAGAATGGTCGTTGGTCTTTTGCGCTTGACCGGGATTTTACGGTAGTTCTTGAACCACGGTTTGTGCTGGGTGCAATGCATGGATATGGATGCCGCAAGTATAATCCCGACGGTCTCGTGGACGGTCCAGAGCGCTATATTGTCGGAGAGGAGTTGATGGTGTACTTCGTCGTGAAGCATAAATCCGGTGATGATGGCAGCGGCAGTGCAGACCATCGCCATTATGTCTGTTGCTTCTTTATTCATTTGATGATNTTTCGTGATGAGGTTCCTAAGGATACAAAGACAAAGATAGTAAAAATATGGGGTAAAAGTGTGTGCGGGATATACGGGAGGTAGATTTAAGGTAAATTAACTTGACAAAACTACCATGATATAGTATTTTTGTTGTTAAAATAACAATTATTCATCCCCGGTTCATTTGGTATACGCGCTTCCGTGCGTCCCTACATGNCTTGANCCTTGTCACTTAACACTTAAAAAGATATGTTCCTTCCCGACACCAATGCAATCATAGGACGTGTGCGCCATCTGATGGAGGTGCGCCGCCTTTCCCAGCGTCAGCTTGCGATGATACTGCGCATCGATGCCTCCAACCTCTCGAAAGTCCTCAACGGCAAACTCCCGTTTTCCGACGGACTTGTCAACCGNATGGTTGCCGACCTTGGAGTGTCGAAGTCGTGGCTGCGCGACGGNGTGGGACTGCCGTTTGAGAAAGCTCCTGTTGCAAGGGAAGTGACTCCCGCCGCTCCTGTCCGAATGATGGANGGGCAGCANGGTGGGTCNGGAGTACAGGGAACCCCCGTCTATGACCTTGACGTGACGGCAGGGTGCCGCAGCCTTGAAGAACTTTTCGGCGAGATTAAGCCTGTCGGGATTGTTGATCTTCCGGGTGTCCCCCTCGACTCCAATATTGTAAAGGTGCGTGGCGACAGCATGGCNCCNCGCATNATCAACGGCGGTTATGTNGCCATACGTCCCATAAGCGATATGCGCACNATTTTCTGGGGACAGATTTATGTTGTCGAGCTTCAGGAATTCCGTATGGTCAAGTATCTCCGCCGTCATCCCNANCCNGAGATGGTNATNCTNCACAGCGANAATCCTGACTATGACGACATGGACGTACCNCGCGCCGACATCAGACGGCTNTATGTGGTTGAGGCTATATTGAACTACGAAATCAACTGACCTCTCCGCAGGCGACNCAGATGATTTGNCNGTCGTCTGNGCCGTGATACGAGAGTCCATAGCNCGCTCCCGGCGTTTCGGCGCGGGTCAATCCCTTGTCAAGATGTATTTCTTTCAGTCCCAGTCCGGGAGTGCGNGCCGCCTTNTAGACTGCCTCTTTCGCTGTCCAGCATTTNAGAAGAAACTCCATCTTTCCTGTGGCTGAGNTGATTGCGTCNAATNCCGCAGTCTCCTCCGTCGTGAGAAATCGACTCCTCACCCTTTCAAGCTGGGGGCGGGGTGNTTCGATGTCAATGCCGAACGGCCGTGGAGACGATGCAAGCCCAAAGGCACAGGTCGTTGATGAATGGGAGACGGAGATGGCNATTTCCTCATGGCCGCTGAGGTAAGGCGCACCGTCGGGATAATGNCCGATTTCGCACTTCTCGCCGATAAGCTCCCACGCAAGGGCGCGGGCAGCCGTGCGTTCACACTCCTGTCGNGTCATNGATGGGCTGGAGAGGATGGGNGCAAGTATAAGGGAGTAAAGTTCCGTCTCTANCAGGATGCTCATGGCGTGCGCAGGTGTTTGAGGATATGGAGCAGGTCNCGCCTCACGGCAGTGACTATNGGGGCGACGGAATCAGGCTGAGTGGCAGGGGGAAAATTGAGATAGAGAACACCGGTGACTACGTGTCGTCCGTCGTGAGCCAGCATCTGTACCGGTGTGGTNAGCGAACTGCGTGTCACCGCCAGCCGTCCGTCCCATCCACCCTCGGATGTAAGTTCCGTAAGTTCGGTGACGGCNCCGCCGCTGTTGAGCTCCATCCGCTCCGAACGGTTTGCGATTACGTCGGCCAGTTCCTTCTCCCCGTCGACCGTCAGGAGGGTGAGATAGAGGCGGGTATTGCCGAAAGTGGGATAGGTGATGTCAAGCCATGTCCCGCCGTCCTTGTTTTCGCGNGTCTCGACATTGGCAGCCGAATTGATTGCCAGTTCCACCCCGTTGATTTCATTGATCGTGTAGCTCTCCTGCGGGATTTCGATGCGCGGCCACCCTTCGGGCTTTGGGACGGCATTGGACGTGTCGCCTCCACGGGTACATGAAGCNGCCACACCCCNCGCGAGAATTGCAGAGATGAGGAGCGGNTTTATGTTGCTGGCGTNCATGGCTGAGAAGACTTGGGCGNGAATTGTCTGGAGTGGATTCAGGCGGGAANTGTCGGGGTCATCTGGTCGGGCTGCACCTCAGGCATAACCTTGACGCGCACGTTGACGATGCGGTGCTGATGGATTGAAAGCACNAGGAAGCGGCAGCGGCCATAGACGATTGACTCCTTCTCTTTCGGGAAATCCCCCTTGATGGCGAGAAGCATACCGGCGAGTGTCTCGCAGTCCTCCGTGACGGCCGCATAGTCCTCNCCGTCGAGNCCGGTGATGCGGAAGAAATCATTGAGCAGCGTTTTCCCTTCGAAGATATATGTGTCGTCGGGTAAGCGTCGGTAGGTCTTCTGCTCNTCGTCATACTCGTCGTCAATGTCACCGACGATTTCTTCAAGGACATCTTCGAGGGTNACGATTCCCTGNGTGCCGCCATACTCGTCGACCACGATGGCGAGATGGACGCGGCGCGAACGGAAATCCTCGAGAAGGTCGTCGATCATGCGCGCCTCGGGTACATAGTAAGGTTCGCGCATCAGTTTCTGCCATTCGAAGCCCTCCTTGGTCTTGCCNATGTAGGGGAGAAGGTCGCGCGAATAGAGGACACCTTTGATATTGTCCATCGAATTTTCATAGACCGGAAGGCGGGCGAATCCGCTCTCGATGACTACCTTCATCACCTCGGCGAAATCAGATTCAACATCCAGACCGGTGACATCCACGCGNGGTGTCATCACTTCNGAAGCCGTAGTGTCGCCGAATTTGAGGATACCTTCAAGCATATCCTTATTGTCGCCGTCGCTCACCTGAGCAATTTCAAGTGCCTGCGAAAGGTCGTCGGCTGTGACGGATGTATTCTTCTTTGTCACGACCTTCTTGACGAGGCCNCTGCTCTTGACGAGTACCGACGATAGGGGATAGAANAGCTTCACACCNGCNTCGATGATAGGCGCGGCCATCTTCGCCCATCCCATGTTGTTGGAATTGGCGTAGAGCTTCGGGAGGATTTCGCCGAAAAGNAGGATNAGGAAAGTCAGGAGGACGGTCTGCAATACGAAACTCCACACCGGACTCAGCCCGGAGAACACGGGACCGAGGGCGAAGTTACAGAGTACGACAATCGTGACGTTGACCAGATTGTTGATGATNAGGATTGTCGCCAGAAGGCGTTCGGGAATCCGGAGCAGACGCAACACCCGCTCGCCTGAGGATGACTCCTCAAGTTCATCGCACTGGATGGGTGTAAGCGAGAAAAATGAGATTTCGCTCCCCGAGACAAAGCCTGAGATGAACAGGGCAAGCACAGCAAGGGCAAGCGCCACGATTTGTGCGGTCGACATGACCGGCACGCTCAGGAGGGGATTGTTGATGATGTCGAGAAGAAGGTTTGCCACCTGCTCAGTGGCCGGGAAGGGGTCAGAGTCCAAGACTAAAAATCTAAGTTATACAATGTCGCGGAGTTGCCGCCGCTATTTTATCGCTGCAAAGATAGTAATTTTTCGCCGATTGCCACTATAAACCTCCGGCAATTCTGCGGACCTCCGGCACGGTCAGCCGCATTTCTCCGCGATGAAGACCCCACCGATNACGGCGGCNGCCCCTATAATGGTGTANACGGTCAGGGGTTCNCCGAGGAAGATGGCCGACGCGAGTACCCCGACGAGCGGGACGACNTAGATATAGTTGGATGCTTTGTCGGCACCGAGNGCGCGCACCGCNACGTTCCACATCAGATAGCACAGCATCGAGGCGAGGAGGCCGAGATAGAGCAGATTGACCCANACGTATGTCTCTTTNAGCAGTGCGTATTCCGAGGAGTCTGTGGTCAGCAGGAAGAAGGGGAGGACGGATATTATACCGTAGAAAAACACTTTTCGGGTGATGAAAAAGGTGTCGTATTTCTTGCTCATGCTTTTCACCACGAGGCAGTAGCCCGCCCAGAGGATGGCGGCGACTATCGTGAGGAAATCACCGAGCGGACTGAGCGAGAATTCCACGCTGGAACTGATGATTACCNTGGCTACTCCCGCAAGGGCAATGATNGANCCGCCGAGCATACTTTTGCGCAGGCGTGTCCCCNANATGACCCGTTCAAGAAGCATTGTGAACAGCGGAGCGGTCGAGATGAGGAGCGACACGTTGGAGGCGAATGTCAGACCGAGGGCTGTGTTCTCGGTGAGAAAGTAGATTGAGCCGCCGGTCAGACCGCCGAGCATCAGAGTCAATTCATCTCTGAGACTNGCNGCCCACAGTCNGCGCATAAGCGGGAGCATACAGACGTAGGCAAGGGCAAAACGGTAGACGAAAATCTGCAGCGGACTCAGTCCCTGTCCGATGAGGGTCTTGGTCGATACGAAGGTGATGCCCCAGACGATTACCGAGAGGGATGCGAAAAGATGCGGGATTAAGTTACTTTTGCGGTTCATGATGTCGGCTTTTACTCTGCAAAGTTACATATAAGCTCTGATAGTCCTGCAATAGCGGTTGNAAGTAAGAAAATATTCCTAATTTTGCATCAGATTAAGGCGATNGTTCCTGAATGAGCCTTTATAATCATGCACTATAAGGAAAATATGACTATGACACAACTCGATGAAATCGACGTGAAACTGCTGAAAGCACTTCAGCGCAATGCTAAGATGGCCACCAAGACAATCTGCGATGAAGTGAATCTCTCCAAGACCCCAGTCTATGACCGCATACGGCGGATGGAAAAGGAGGGTGTCATCAAGGGNTACACCGCCATTGTCGACCCCAAGAAGGTCGGANTGCCGCTGGTCGTGTTCTGCAATGTCTCCCTTGCTGTCCATGACGACGAGCATATAGCGCGTTTCACTTCTGAAATATCCGCTATTGANGAAGTGATGGAATGTTACTGCACGGGCGGCCACTATGATTTTCTTCTTAAAGTTGTCCTCAGGGACCTCGATGCCTACAATAAGTTCGTCTTCGAGAAACTCACCAAAGTCCACGGCATAGTAAAGATGCAAAGCTCCTTTGTCCTTGGCGAAATCAAGTCAAGCAACGTCCTTGAAATCAAGCTCTGAGTGAAATTNGCTGAAAANNTCTCCNGCCGTTTAAAATATTTTTCGCCCCTGCGGGTCAGTAATNATATTAGTTGTCCCAAAATTTAGGACAAAAAATTAAAAACTGTCCTAAATTTTAGGACAGTTTTTATTGTACTTGTCTCAGAATTNAATCCAAGTCATCCCTGCATGGAAATGGCTGCTTGGCAGATGAANCACTTGATTTATAGATGAGGNTTATTGGACTCNTCCTGACGGTCACATCTGCGGTTCGGGACGNAGGGGNTAGTTGTTGCGGAGCGATTCGAAAGTTGANGGGAGCTTGTCGGNAGGTACGGATTTGAGGGCNGCGGTGTCAGTCTCGATGTCATACCCAATCCGGTCGGCGGTTATGANTTCGGGAGTCAGGCCGATTTTAGGAAGTGAGGCTTTGAGNNTTTCAGCCGTGATGTCCATNCCGTAGCGGCCGGCGAGATGTGGGGCGAGTGCGTCAAGAACCATCGAGGTACCCCTGACTTTGCCTTCGCGTGAATAGCCCGCGATGTGAGGAGTGGCGACAACTGCCATATCGAGCAGTTCGGTATCTATTGCCGGTTCCCCNTCCCAGCAATCGATTGCAAGAGCTGAAATCTTCCCGCTTCTGAAAGCGCGTTNCAAGGCTTCGGTATCGGTTACCGGNCCGCGTGCCGCATTGATTATCATCGGACGGCGGCGGGTCATGGAAAGAAATTCATCGTTGATGAGGTGGAATGTCGCATGGCGACCTTCGCGTGTCAGGGGGGTATGGACGGTAATGACATCACACTTTTCTGCAATTTCTTCAAGCCCTGCATAGCTCTTTCCGTCATTCCCGGCCTCCTCGCGTGGAGGGTCGTTGAGCAGCACTGTCATCCCGAGTCCCCTTGCCCAGCGTTCGAGAACCGACCCGACGTTGCCGACACCGATGATTCCAAGAGTCCTGTCGGCAAGCGTTTCGCCGGGACGGAGAGTACGGCTGACAGCAGCGAGGACATACTGCGCTACCGCCGGAGCGTTGCAGCCGGGGGCATTTGCGACAGTTATGCCGCGCGATGCGCAATAGGGGAGGTCGATGTGGTCAGTGCCGATTGTCGCTGTCCCGATGAAAGTGCAGGGTGAACCGTCGAGAAGTGCGGCATCACACTTCGTGCGTGTGCGGGTCAGGAGTATGTCGGCATCGCGCATCACTTCGGGAGTTACAGCATCGCCGGGGAGATACACCGCNGTGCCGAGCTCACCGATTGCTTCGGCGATAAAGGGAATGTTGCGGTCGGCAACGATTTTGAGACTCTTGTTCATAGAAATTTCAGGAGATGACGTGTGACGGATATGAGGCGTATTGCCACATCAGCTCACCATAGCCCAGATGTAGATTCCGAGATAGCACGCCATAAGCGTGGCGACGATTATGTAGCCGCGGCGCATGACGGTCATACGGAAGAAATGTCCCACCTGAAAGGCTACGCAGGCGTTGAGCAGGGTGACGTAGAAGGCTATGTTCGTGAAGTTGACCAGTGCGAACACTCCGGTCGCTACCGAGATTAGGGATATGAGGCCGTTGTAGGCACGGGCCTGCGCATTGAAGCCCAGAATTTTAAGAAAGCTGAAATTTCCGAGGAAGAAACCGGCGACGAGTGTCAGCGCGACNGCGGCNAGGAGCGGCCAGCTNTCGGGCGACTCTATCAGCATCATCGGNGGTGTGAATTCAAATTGCGGAAACTCNGGTAGCGGGACAAGGTCAAGCCCCCAGACTATCCATGCCGGNGTGATGATGCCGAGGATGGAGGCTATGATTTTTTTGAACTTGAAGATTCGCATCAGCCCCAGTCCNCCTATGAAAATCGGGATGTAGAGGATGAANGTGTATTCCANTAACATTCCGAGTCCTATAAGGAAAAAGACNAGAAACACCCTGCGGCTGCTCGGACGGACGTTNTAGATACTGAACATCAGNCCCATTGCCCCCATTATTAANAGCGCGAGGAGCGACGAGGCNGTTAACTGGCCCATGACCGTCGGGACACAGGCCATTGTCAGCATGAAATATGCGGCGAAGAAAACCGAGGTCGTGCGCAGAAGATTGAACTGGCGGTTGATGAATATCATCAGCGCACCGGTGCCTGTCACGACCATAAGGTTGGCCCACATCGAGAGCCAGCCGTTGGCAAGCCACTCGTTAGGGGTCGGGAAAGCTATGGTCCGGAAGTCCCTTAGAACATCCACCTTGCCGAAAGCAAATGCCTGTACAGTCATGAATATGGCCACGAGGCTGATGATGACAGCAATGCCTCGTGACCGTATGATTCGTGTGAATGTGACTTCCTTGCGGGTCATAAATCCGTTGGTGTTTGAGCTTAGGAGAGCTTCTTGAGATCCTGACCGATGTCACGGCGCATATACTTGCCCTCGAACTTNACATTGTCGGCGGCGGCATAGCTGTTGGCGAGAGCCTCGTCGATGTCGTTACCGTAGGCGCTGCAAGCGATGACGCGGCCGCCTGAGGTNACAAGTTCGCCGTCGGCNGCCCGCGATGTGCCTGCATGGAACAGGATGGCGTTGACCGCATCCTCGGCTCCGGTGATTACCTCACCCTTTGAGTAGCTTCCGGGATAGCCACCTGACACCACCATTACGGTTGTGGCGAAGCGTGGGTCTTCGGCGAGNGGGAGATTGCCGAGATTGCCGCGCGCGGCAGCTTCGAGGAGCGGGAGGAGGTCGGAAGCGATGCGGAGCATCACCACTTCGGTCTCGGGGTCGCCCATACGGACGTTATACTCAATCACCATCGGCTCTCCATCGACATTGATGAGGCCGAGGAATATGAAGCCACGGTAGGTGATNCCCTCNGCAATCAGNCCGTTGACGGTCGGGAGGATGATNCGCTCCTCGACCTTACGCATGAATTCNTCGTCGGCGAACACGACGGGGCTGACTGCGCCCATACCGCCTGTGTTNGGGCCNGTGTCTCCCTCGCCGATACGCTTGTAGTCCTTGGCGACGGGGAGGATGCGGTAGCCGCCGTTACCGTCGGTCAGAACGAAGACCGAACACTCGATTCCTTTGAGGAACTCCTCGATTACCACTGTGGCCGACGATTTGCCGAACATACCGCCCAGCATCTCGCGCAGTGCTTCCTTGGCCTCGTCGAGAGAGTCAATGATAAGNACGCCCTTTCCGGCGGCAAGGCCGTCGGCTTTNAGGACGTAAGGGGCTTTCAGTGTCTCGAGGAACTTGCATCCCTCCTCGACGGTCTCGGCAGTGAAGCTCTGGTAGCGTGCCGTCGGGATTGAGTGGCGTACCATGAACTGCTTGGCGAAATCCTTGCTCCCTTCGAGTGCGGCACCTGCCTTCGAGGGNCCGACGACAATGGGTGCGCCTTCGATTCCTGCAAAGTAGTCGAAGATGCCTGCGACGAGCGGATCTTCATTGCCGACGACAATCATGTCAATGCCATTTTCCTTTACGAAATCGGCGATAGCCTCGAAATCGAGGGGGGAGAGCTTCACATTTTCGCCGTATGCGCCGGTGCCACCGTTGCCGGGTGCGATGTAGAGCTTTTCGAGGCGGGGCGACAGAGATATTTTCCAAGCGAGCGCACACTCACGTCCGCCTGAACCGAGAAGGAGGACTTTGAGTTTCTCACCCTGCTGTGCGAGNNTCTCACCTGCNTTGAAGGGACTCTTTTCGGGGGTGTTGCTGACGGGGTGACGCAGCGTGTTGAGGTTCTGTTGGATTGACATGACCGGTTTATAAGTATGTTGATGGGGTGTATAGGGTGTATATGATGTTGTGGANGATGGGTTTGGGGTGGAAAAGTTGATTGCCGGGACGATTATTCCTCNGTCGTATCATTGTCGGGACGCTTCCAGCGGCGGCGTGTACGCATGAATGGNCCNCCCGATGCGGGGATTGAGGGNCGCTTGGGCGATTCGCCGAGCGATTTGAGCGCATGGGGATTGCGGCGGCGCGAGAGGATTTCCTCTGCCTCGCTCGGGATGTTGCTGTCGTCCCTTAGCTTGCTCTGGGCGGCTGTCTCCTCCTTGAATTTACGTCGTCTCTCCTCATTGCGGGCATAGCCTCCCTTCTTGGGGCGGTACTTGTCTTCGAGAGGATTCGGCTTGCGGCGCGAGGGNGCGGCCTCNTTGCCTCCCATGCCTTTCGAGCGGGCNTCGCGTTTCCATTCGCTGTCGCTCTTGCGGCCGGGCTGCCTGCGGTCGGGACGGCTGTCCGGAACTTCCTTCAACACGCCTCCCTCCTTACGGAAGTCGCTCTTGGTGCCTTCGAAGATGATATATTCACGCAGTTCGCAGTCAAGACCGCCGTTCTGCATGGCTTCTTTTGATGACGGACTCAGACCGATTGCCATCAGATATTCGACATTCGATGAAATCACCCATGCGTGGTAGCCGAGGAACACTCGTTTCAGTTTGGTGCCGAGGAGCTTGTAGAGTTGCTCGATGTCCTGCGAATTGATGCGCTCACCGTAGGGCGGATTGGTGATAAGCACACCCGGCACACCGTCGGCGGGAGCNGCATCCCACTGCTGGAGCGATTTTATGCGCAGGTTGACATATTCGTCGACACCGGCGGCAAGGATNTTGCGTTCGGCGATTGCGACAGCTTTTGGGGAGACATCCGCACCGTAGATTTTGAACGGCACNTCGCGGCGCTCGGAATCTTCCTCCATCACCTTCTCGAACAGTTCGCTGTCGTAGTCATGCCAGTGTTCGAAAGCGAAGCTCTTGCGGTAGCTTCCGGGTTTGATGTTGGCGGCAATCATCGCAGCTTCGACGAGGAAGGTGCCGGAACCGCACATGGGGTCGACGAAAGGAGAGTCGCCGCGCCATCCGCTTTTGAGGATGATTCCGGCGGCAAGCACTTCATTGATGGGNGCTTCGGTCTGTGCCTCACGCCATCCGCGCTTGTGGAGCGATTCGCCCGAGGANTTGAGCGAGAGGGTCACACGGTCGCCGTCGATGTGGACATTGATCATCACNTCGGCATCGTTGAGGCGCACGCCGGGACGCTTGTCGGGACCGAAACGGTCCTTGAANTAGTCCACGATAGCATCCTTGACCCTGTAAGTGACGAAGCGGGAGTGGGTGAATTCGGATGAATGGGAAGTTGTGTCGATTGAGAAAGTCTTTTCGAGTGTCAGCACATCGCTCCAATTGTACTCCTTGACCATTTCATAGAGCGAGTCCGAATCTTTGGCGATAAACTTATAGATGGGTTTGAGGATGCTGAGGGCTGTGCGGCAACAGATGTTGGCTCGGTAGAGCATGGCGAGGTCTCCTTCAAACGAGACCATGCGGCGACCCGGCTCGACGTTGACCGCTCCGAGTGAACGGAGTTCTTCAGCGAGAACCTCCTCAAGACCCTTGAAGGTCTTGGCGACCATTTCAAAACGATGTTCCATTCTTTTCTTTGACTTTCTGTATATTATTCTTTCTGCTATTGATTTCNGTTGGGAGGGGNGAGGGGATATGGGCAAAGCGGAGCAGAGGAGAGTTAGTGCCGTCAGCGCGTGGAGCGGAAGTTGTCGGCGCGTGCCTGAATGAGCTTTTCGCCCGGCTCTACGTCGCGGGTGACCCAGAGGTTACCGCCGATGATGGCATCGTCTCCGACAGTGATACGGCCGAGGATGGTCGAGTTGGAGTAGATGACGACGTTGTTGCCNATGATGGGATGGCGGGGTATTCCCTTGACGGGATTGTTGGAATCGTCNGTGACGAAGCTCTTGGCTCCGAGTGTGACACCCTGATAGATTTTCACATTGTCGCCGAGTATGGCCGTAGCACCGATGACNACNCCTGTCCCGTGGTCAATCACGAAACTTTTTCCGATGGTGGCACCGGGATGGATNTCAATTCCGGTGTCGGAATGAGCGAGTTCGGTAATCATACGTGGGACGATGGGGNCTTCCAGTTCTTGCAGGCGATGGGCTATGCGGTAGCTGATGGTCGCGCGTATNCCCGGATAGCAGGCGATGACCTCGTGGGCTGATACGGCTGCCGGATCGCCGAGATAGGTAGCGTCGATGTCAGTGTCAAGGATATGGCGCAGACCGGGAAGACTCTCGATGAATGTCTCGGCGATTGTGGCCGCCCGACTGTTGATTTCAGTCATTGTCGAGCCGCAGTTGGTGCGGTCGAAGCAGAGTCCCGCTGCAATCTGGGTCGTGAGAATATCGTAGAGTTCATGACATTCGAGAGTCATGACGGAGCGCATGACAGAGGGTCCTCGGAAGCTCTCGGTGAAAAATCCGGGAAACATCAGGCGTGAAGCTAACTCCACGATGCGGCGCACCTCGCTGTTTGACAGCAAGGGTTCCCCTTCTCCTGCGCGGGTGGGGCAGACGTGATGCATCTCGTCTATGCTGCACAGGTGGTCTATCACNCGGTCGATGACTGGCCTGTTGGTCAATGACTCTTCCATAATTTCAGTTGTTGGCCGGAGTAAACAGCGACGGATACCCTTCCGCCCGGTTCCGGAAATGCAAAGTTACGACTTTTTTTGCGCGTTGGATGAATTTGGACTGAATTTATTGCTGATAAATTTTGTGGGAAGTGGCGTAGCGTCTGATGAGCGAAGTGATGTAGACCGTAAAGAGCGGGAACATGACTATCCCCCCGATGGAAAGCACGCATCCGAGGATTTTGCCTGTCACNGTGACCGGNTAGATGTCACATCCGAGGGTGGTCGCGTTCATGCACGCCCACCAGAGTGCGAGCCAGAAATTGGTCACTTCGGCGTTCACGCCGCTCTCACAATAGTAGAACAGGAGGCTACCCAGATAGATGAACGAGGCGAGCGATACGATGTAGGAGGCCAGAAATGATGTGAGCTTGTTTTCTGAAAAGGCTCCGACTACGATTGTCATAGCCATGACACCCCGGGCAAGCGGGATGAAGCGGACAAAGAACAGTTGCTGCGCCGTAAGCTGGATNTGGAAAAGGTCTATGAGGTTGAGGTAGGGAATCGAGAGNATAAAGTAGAGGAAATGGGTCCGGACATAGTGCCACTTGTCCTTGGAGAGTGCGAGTTCTATGAAGAAGTCGGCAATGAATACGACGCATACCCAGAACTGGAAGGTCATATAACGATGATTCACAAGAAAATTCACTCCTTGGAATGTGTCGACAGAGATGAAGACAATCAGGAGTATTGAAAGGACGATAATGATCCAGCGCAGCACGTCGATGGCATATCTGCGCACATTGCTTATTACCTCGTGCGTGTTCATATTTATAGGTGGGGATTAATGATGAATTGGTGAATATACATTAATATATGTATAAAAAGATAACGCGCAGGTGTCGGGCTTGGTTGAGNNNGCCGGCGGGGAAATGGGGCAGTGGCAAAAGAAAATCTCATCCGCTTCCCTGCCTGTGAGGGATNCGGATGAGATTTGTTGTTATTGNTGCTGTATTCTTCCTGAACCCTTCGGTTCAGAGNTTGCTCTGATTAGAGGATGGAAGAAATGTTGAAGCGGGCAAATTCGAGGTCGTTGGCAGCCTGCTTAGCGAGCTTGTTGTCAAGTTTGATAGCCTGCTGGAGGTTTGAAGTAACCATCTGCTCGTTGTTGGTGCGTGCGCCTACGATAGCCATGAGGTAGTAGGTGGTGGCGTCNGGGTTCTGGATGGCAGAGAGGGTTGACTTAGCCTTGCTGTAATCCTTGCTGAGAATCTGAGCGAGAGCGGCGTTGTTGCTCTTGTCATTGCCGAATGCCTTGACAGCGGCGTTGACNTCACCCTGCTGCATATAGTANACACCGAGGGCAGAGCCGAGTTCGGGGAGACCGCCGGCCTTGCCGAATGCCTGATTAGCACCCTTGAAGTCATTGTTGACGAGGGCGATGAGACCCTGGTTCATCTGGCTTTCAGGAGCAGAGGGGTTGAGGGCGGCAGCCTTCTTGAAGTTGCTCATTGCACCGTTGTAATCACCCTTCTGATAGAGGATGTTACCGAGGTTGTTGAAGCCACGGAAATCGTTGGGATAGATGGTGGTGACAGCGGTGTAGATAGCCTGCTTGCGGCCGTTGTCCTCAGTGAGGGTGGCAGCGTAGAGAAGCTCNTCGACAGAGAGGGTGTTGGGGTTGGTGTCGAAAGCCTGATTGATTTCAGCGTCGCTCTTGCCGATAACGTCGATAGAGGCGGTCAGACGAGAGTAGCGGAGACGGGGGAGGATAGTCTCGGCGAGTTCGTCGAATACGCTGGTCATGTTNCGGATTTCACGGTCGCGGACTTCGGGGTCAGAGTACATTTTGAGTACGCTGAGGATGAGGTCCTTGTCCTGAATGTTGCTCTCGGAAACGAGCTTCTGGAAACCTTCCCAGTCCTCGGGAGTGAAGTTGGCGGTAAGTTCGCCGAATTCAGTGATGTTATCCTTCTTGAGCTGCTTTTCGAGATAGCCCTTGGTGTTGGTCTCACGCTTCTGTGCGAGCTGTGCGTTGAAATCGTAGGGACCGTCAGGTGAAGCGTATGACTCGATGTTGAGTTCCTTGATTTCGCGGCGGTTGTCAGCGTTGGCGTCAGCTACCTGCTGGTTCCAGTTCTTGACCTCGGGTGAGTTGAGCTGGCTTTCGCGGAGGTTTGCCACGTTGATGAGGAAGAGGATGTCTGCCTTATACTTCTCGTTGATGACGCGCTGGAACTTGTCGGGGGCGAGTGCGGGGTCGATTGCACCTGCGTCAGCCATAGCTGCGGTAGCGATGACACCGTCGGCAACCTTCACGCGGGGGAGGACATACTGCTTGCCTTTCTGGTCAACGGTGAAGCCGAGGTAGAGTTCTGAACGCTGCATCTCGGGCTGGTANACATAGTTCACGGGGATGGTGACAGTACCGCCGTTGTCGTAAGAGATGACACGGTTGTTGCCACGGACTTTCTCACCCTGGAAGGTCATCGAGTTACCGGCGAGTTCCTGGTTGTCGAAAGTGAGGTAGGGGGTCACTGTTACGGTGGCATTCTTCACGAAGAACTTCGGGGGAATGTTGCCNGTAACGGTAGCAGGTACGTTCTGTCCTACTACTTCAAGGGGATTGGGGTTGGTGGTGAAGTAATCAGCTGCGAACTGATTCATCTTCTTTCCGCATCCTGTCAGCATGACGGCTGAGCCAAGAAGCACAGAGAAAGCGATTTTTTTGTCCATAGCAAAAAAAATTGTTATAATTATTTGACGAATTTACGTTTAAAAATATAGGCGGACGCAATTCAGTAGCAAAGATACAACCTTTATTGTTAATAAACCAAATTTATGAAAATAATTGTGCGGAAAAATGGATGATTTCGTAAATAAGTTGTAATTTTGTTTGTTATTTAGTAGCATCCGTATCAATAGGATGCATCAGTTCACAGATTTATAACCCTTCAAAATCAAAGAAAAAAGAGCCGATGAGAAAATGGCGAATCGAAGACAGTGCGGAACTGTATAATATTCAGGGATGGGGACGTAAGTATTTCTCCATTAATGAAAAGGGCAATGTGGCAGTGACTCCCCGCGAGGGGTTTGCCTCGGTGGATCTCCGTGAGGTGATGGATGAACTGCAAGTGCGCGACATCACATCGCCTGTCCTGTTGCGTTTCCCGGATATACTCGACAACCGTATCGAGAAGATTTCCAACTGTTTTGCCGTGGCATCGAAAGAGTATGACTATACAGCGAAGAACTACATAATCTATCCGATAAAGGTCAATCAGATGCGCCCCGTGGTGGAGGAAATCGTCAGCCACGGTGAGAAGTTCAACATCGGTCTTGAAGCCGGTTCGAAGCCGGAACTTCATGCCGTACTNGCAACCAATATAAAGGAAAACGCCCTCATCATCTGCAACGGCTACAAGGACAAGACTTACATCGAGCTTGCCCTCCTCGCNCAGAAGATGGGACGCCGTATATATATAGTGGTGGAGAAGCTCAACGAACTGCGTATCATCTCGGAAGTAGCCAAGCGCATAGGCATCGANCCCAACATCGGTATCCGTATCAAACTCGCATCGTCGGGTTCGGGCAAGTGGGAGACGAGNGGCGGCGACGTGTCGAAGTTCGGNCTCAATTCTTCGGAGCTTCTTGAAGCACTTGACTTCATGGAGCGCAACAAGATGAAGCACTGTCTGAAACTCATCCANTTNCANATCGGTAGCCAGATTACNAAAATCCGCCGCATCAAGACTGCCATCCGNGAGGCTGCGCAGTTCTATGTCCAGCTCACGCAGATGGGATTTGACATCGACTTCATGGACATCGGCGGCGGTCTGGGTGTCGACTATGACGGCACNCGCAACTCGGCCTCGGGCAGTTCGATGAATTACAGTATTCAGGAGTATGCCAACGATGCTGTATCGACCATCGTCGATGCCTGCAACAAGAATGGTCTGAAACAGCCCAACATCATCAACGAGAGCGGACGGTCGCTNACCGCCCATCATTCAGTGCTCGTGTTCGAGGTTCTTGAGACCACCCAGCTCCCCTTCTGGAAGGATTCGAAGGCTGTCAAGGAGGGTGACCATGAACTGACNAAGGAACTCTATGAAATCTGGGACAAGCTCGACCAGCAGCGNCTGCTCGAGAGCTGGCACGATGCGCTTCAGATCCGTGAGGAGGCTCTNGACCTTTTCAGCCTCGGGATGCTCGACCTNCGCACCCGCGCACAGATAGAGGAGCTTTTCTGGAGCATTGCCCGCGAGGTGGGCGACATCGCCGTCGGCATGAAGCACGCNCCCGAGGAGCTTCGCAAGGTGGCCAAGATGGTTCCCGACAAATACTTCTGTAATTTCTCACTCTTCCAGTCGCTGACCGACTCTTGGGCCATCGATCAGGTGTTTCCCATCATNCCGCTTTCACGTCTTGACGAAAAGCCGACGCGCACCTGTACGATTCAGGACATCACCTGCGACAGCGATGGAAAAATCTCAAATTTCATCTCGACCTACGGCGGCGTGGCCAATTCCCTGCCGGTCCACACCGTGAAGCCGGGCGAACCGTATTATCTCGGTGTATTCCTCGTGGGTGCCTATCAGGAAATCCTCGGCGATATGCACAATCTTTTCGGCGACACCANTGCCGTCCATATNTCCGTCTACAAGGACCGCTACGAGATTGACCGCATCATCGACGGCGAGACCGTAGCCGACGTGCTTGACTATGTGCAGTTCAATCCGAAACGCCTTGTGCGCAATGTCGAGGCGTGGGTGACTGCTTCGATGAAGGCCGGNACGATTACCCCTGACGAGGGACGTGAGTTCCTCAGCAACTATCGGTCGGGACTTTACGGATATACTTACATCGAGAAAGACTGATTGCGGTGGGACAGACAAGATACTTCATGCGTCTTGCCTATCGCGGGGCCAACTTCCACGGGTGGCAATGCCAGCCCGGGGAAGTGACCGTTCAGGCTGTAATCGAGGCTGCACTGTCGACCATACTCCGGTCAAACATAAAGATTGTCGGNGCCGGACGNACTGACACCGGGGTGAATGCCCGCATGATGGTGGCTCATTTCGATGTTCCCGAACCTCTTGCCGATCCCGTCAGGCTCGTCAATAATCTCAATGCGCTTGTCGGGAAGGACATAGCCATCGAGAAGATTTATGAGGTCGAAGCTGACAGGCACGCCCGTTTTGACGCTACTTCACGCACCTATCATTACTATGCCGTCACCCGGAAGTCGCCTTTCTTCTATCCGTTGAGCTGGAAGGCTCCGGAAGGGCTTGATTTCGGAAAGATGAACGAGGCGGCGGCACTCCTCCTCGAGACTTCCGACTTCACTTCCTTTGCCAAGCTGCACACTGACGCGAAGACGAATATCTGCCGTGTCACCAAAGCGCNGTGGGAGCAGATCGGGCCGGAGGNATGGGTGTTTGTCATCACCGCAGACCGTTTTCTGCGTAATATGGTGAGGGCTGTCGTCGGTACGCTCGTCGAGGTCGGGCGAGGCAAGATGTCGGTCGAGCGTTTTGCCGAGGTCATAGCCAAACGTGACCGCTGTGCTGCCGGAACCTCGATGCCCGGCCATGCNCTCTTTCTTTGGGATGTGACATATTAGACTGAACNTATACCATGAATTACGACGAAATCTTATCGGATATTGCCGCTGAGATTGAACCTCTGCGCGGTGTCGGCCATCAGGCTGACTATATCCCTGCACTCGCTAAGGTCAATCCTGACCGCTTCGGAATCTGTATCACCTCAGTTGACGGNGANGTGACNGAATGGGGCGACGTGACAGAGCGTTTTTCAATCCAGAGCGTCACGAAGGTCTTCTCGCTTTCCATGGCTCTGTCCATCATCGGAGAGTCANTGTGGACGCGTGTGGGCAAAGAGCCTTCGGGTGCGGCGTTCAACTCGCTCATCCAGCTTGAACTTGACCGCGGCATCCCGCGCAATCCTTTCATAAATGCCGGGGCGATAGTTGTGGCCGACGTACTGATGTCACGTCTGCATGANCCGGAGGCGGANTANCTGTCNTTTGTCCGNAGCATAGCGGGTGACCNGACAATCGGCTATGACCGTGAAGTCGCATCTTCCGAGCGTGAGAAGGGCTATATCAATGCTGCCATTGCCAATATGCTTAAATATTACGGAAATCTTGACAACGAGATTGAGGATGTGTTGCGCTTCTACTTCCTTCAATGTTCGGTCGAGATGGATTGCCGGCAACTTTCGCGCGCCTTCCTTCCGTTTGCCGACAGAAATTCGGAGTTTGCGTTTGATGGTGTCAGNCTGACATCNTCGCAGGTCAAGCGTATCAACGCGGTGATGCAGACCTGCGGCTTCTACAACGATGCCGGTGAATATTCNTACCTCGTCGGTCTGCCGGGCAANAGTGGAGTAGGGGGCGGTATAGGAGCTGTCTATCCGGGACGCTATGCGGTGGCTACATGGAGTCCGCGCCTGAACGAGAAAGGCAATTCCGTNATGGGGATGAAAGCCCTCGAACTCCTCACCACATATACCCGCGAGTCGATTTTCTGAGGATAGTTTTTTTGCTGCTGCAATCTAATTTCCTTATGTGTGGAGACTGCCCCTACCGCGTTCCGTGGTAGGTAGTGGATATTTGTAGGGACGCGCCGTGGCGCTACCCCTACCGCGTTCCGTGGTAGAATTTGTAGGGACGCGCCGTGGCGCGTATGCCAAATGAAATAGTTTATATACCAAATGAAATAGTTTATATAGAGGTGACTAAACGCACGCAAGCGAAATCTCTATATAAAGCAGATTATTATAAGCTGGGCTACTATGACGCGGCAGAACATCGAGAGNGGATAGACGGTGGCATAGCTGACGGTAGCGTAGTCGCCGGGTACGATGTCGTTTGCATAGTTGAGAGCCATCGGGTTAGCCATGCTCCCGCAGAGCATTCCGCANGTCAGCCCGAAGTCGAGGCGACACAGTTTCATGGCTACGGCTCCCATTATCANCACAGGCACAAGTGTTATCAGGAAGCCNAGNCCTATCCACAGAAGNCCTTCGGAACGCATGATGGTGTCGATGAACTGTGCGCCCGCGTCAAGNCCNAGACACGCAAGATAGAGCGAAAGTCCGATGCCGCGCAGCATCAGGTTGGCACTGCGGGTGGTGTAGGTCACGAGNCGGAACTGCGGTCCGAAACGCCCGATGAGTATNCCGACGATGATGGGGCCTCCGGCAAGACCAAGTTTGATTGGGGTGGATATGCCGGGGATGACGATGGGTATCGAGCCTATTACCAGACCGAGGACTATGCCGATGAAGATGGCTCCGAGATTGGGGTCTTTGAGCTTGACCTCGGTATTTCCCAGAATANTCTCGACCTTCTCTATGTCGGCCGCGCTTCCGACCACGTTCAGCACGTCGCCGAGCTGAAGCACAAGTTCGGGAGTGGCGAGGAGGGTCAGACCGCTTCGGCTGATACGGCTGATGTTGATGTGATACTGNTTNCGCAGACGCAGCGAACCGAGCTTCTTGCCGTTGATTGACGACCGGCTTACGATGATGCGGCGNGAGATGAGCTGATTGTCGATGGAATTCCAGTCGATGTCCTTCTTGTTCCAGTCGCGCGCCTCCTGCTTGCCGAACAGCACTTTCAGTTTCGGACTGTCGTCGGGAGTNGTGATGACGAGCAGATGGTCATCCTTGTGCAGCACGGTGTCGGAGTCGGGAAGNCTNACGGTGTCGTTGCGCCATAGGCGGGAGATGACGAATTTTGTCTTGGTGATGTTGGAAATCTGACGCACGGTCATGTCGTAGATNGCGGGATTGCACACCTTGAATTCGGCGATGAATGTCCCGTCAGGGTCATCGGAAGGGGCAGAGAGAGCCATGCCGGGACGGATGAGGGTCTTNCGCATGACGATGATGGCGAGGATTACGCCAACCACGCCGAGAGGATAGGTGACGGCGCAGCTCAGTGCCGCACCGTTGGCCGAAAGACCNAGTTGNTCGAGAGCCTGCTGCGCCGCACCGAGCGCAGGGGTGTTGGTGGTCGCTCCGCAGAGGATTCCCGTCGCCTCGCCGATAGGCACTCCGAGTGCCGCACTGAAAAGCACCGTCATAAGAGTCCCTATCGCAAGCACTCCAAGCCCGAGGAGATTGAGTTGCATCCCCCCTTTGCGGAAGGAGCTGAAGAAGCCGGGCCCGACTTTCAGTCCGAGTTCGTAGACAAAGAGGACGAGGCCGAGATTTTCGGTGTAGTGCAGGATGGTAGGGTCGATTGAGAGTCCGATGTGACCCGCGAGGATTCCGGCGAAGAACACGAAGGTGACGCCGAGCGAGATGCCCCATACCCTTATCTTGCCGAGCGCGAGACCGACGGCAATGATTACCGAAATTATAATCACCGCTTGGAGAGCCGAATGGCTCAGAAATATGTCATAAATCCATTGCATGGCTGCAAAATTACTAAATAATGCGTAAATTTGCAGAAGCAATAACCATAATGTAAATTTTTTCTAACCCCGTTTCATCCGTAACCCGATTTATGATTACACAGGAACAATTAAAAGAGACTTTTGAGCGCAAGCTGGCGCTGAGGAGGTATCTTTGACATCGACAGCAAGAAAATCCAAGTAGAGGAGGAAGAACTCCGCACTCACGTCCCTGACTTCTGGGAACATCCCAAGGAGGCTCAGGCACAGATGAAGAAAATCAAGGACATTCAGGCGTGGATCGACGGCTATGAGGAAATAGACAAGACTGTCAACGAGCTTGAACTCGCATGGGACTTCCTGAAGGAAGGTCTCGTCGAGGAGAGCGAGATTGACGCGCTCTATGCCGACGCGATAGACAAAATCGAGAAACTCGAACTCCGCAATATGTTGCGCCGTGAGGAGGATAAGCTCGGAGTCGTCCTGAAAATCAACTCCGGCGCCGGCGGCACCGAGAGTCAGGACTGGGCATCGATGCTCATGCGTATGTATCTCCGCTGGTGTGAGAGCCATGGCTACAAGACCTCCATCGCCAACCTTCTTGAAGGTGACGAGGCGGGCATCAAGTCGTGTACCATCAATGTAGAGGGCGATTTTGCCTACGGCTATCTCAAAAGCGAGAACGGTGTGCATCGACTCGTGCGCGTGTCACCCTACAATGCACAGGGCAAGCGCATGACCTCCTTCGCATCCGTCTTCGTCACTCCGCTCGTCGACGATACCATCGAGGTAAAGGTCGATCCGGCACTTCTCTCGTGGGACACCTTCCGCTCCGGCGGTGCGGGCGGTCAGAACGTCAACAAAGTGGAGTCGGGTGTCCGTCTCCGCTATCAGTTCACTGACCCCTATACCGGCGAGCATGAGGAAATCCTCATCGAGAACACCGAGACGCGCGACCAGCCCAAGAACAAGGAGAACGCCATGCGTCAACTCCGCTCGATTCTTTACGACAAGGAGCTTCAACACCGTTTGCAGGAGCAGGCAAAGATTGAAGCCGGAAAGATGAAGATTGAGTGGGGTTCGCAGATACGCAGCTACGTTTTCGACGACCGCCGCGTGAAGGACCATCGTACCAACTATCAGACCAGCGACGTAGGCGGCGTGATGGACGGCGACCTCGACGCCTTCATCAAAGCCTACCTCATGGAATTCGCCGCCACAGAGGAGTAAAGGCGATTAACCATAGAGTTAATCCAATTGTGTGAAAATAATAAGTAAAGGGAGTCTTTATAGACTCCCTTTACTTATTAGGTATAAGATTGAATTGCAGTGAGAACTTATTCATCTTATTTGAAGGGAAATAGATAAACACGATTCACATCTATCTGTTCCGGTATTTCCCTGTATTCCTCTTGTTTTAAATGTACAAGAGGTTTTACGATCACGGTATCCCAATCCCAGTCCGAGTAGCCTTTGACATATTCTTTATATGAAGAGGCTGGTGTGAACTCATCCTCTTTAAATTGTTTTTTGGCGAATTTTTCGGTAATCGGACCAATGACTTCGCATGGTAATACTACATAGAAAGGGTAATAGTACAGGGCATATATCTTACTTCCTGGATCATAGCCGCTTTTCTCTTGCCAGTTCTCCTTATTAGGGAAGTGTCCACCTTTTGTGTAGGAGGACAGAAGATTGAAATCGGTATCATAGAGCTTATAGTCACATGGTGACATATCCTCAACATCTTCGACTGCATATCCGAGCAGCCTTTCGGGAGAATATATGGTGTGGCGTAAAGTCCATAGGGCATCTTCCTTATGAGAGAATGCTCCCAAATACTGTTCGTCAAGCGACCAAACTTCCATATTCTCAGGATTGGCGACAATCTGAATGTCGTCTTTCAAAGTCTCCTTGGCAAAAATTGTTGCTGAAATATGGTCAAAGCCGGTTTCTTTGATTGGACGGAATGTCTCGCCGTCCTCCATTATCAATACCGGCCACTTATCGCAGAATAGTTCTGCGAAACTCTGAGGTGCATCGGTGTGGATAGGGATTATGATCTTGGGATTGAGCATTTCGACCAATTTTTTAACACTATCCATGTCACAGTGTCCGCTTGTGTGGAAATATTCATAGGGACATGACACGGATTGAGCTAATACAGGATTATACGTGGGCTTTGATTTGTCAAGGTATCCTTCCCACATAGAGAAGTAGGTTTTGCGGCCTCTAAAGGGGATACGGGAAAGGAGGTCATCGAATCTGCTTCCTCCGCGAGCTATGAGTACATAGCCTTGATCGGAAAGAAAATCCATGAACTTTTTGTTGACTCTGAATCTATCACCCTCTCGCTGTAAGACAATTGGGTCTCGTCCTTCCTTATATTTGTATAAGCGCGATTTACCCCAGACATGGTCGCTTGCGACCACGATGTCCATCATCTTTTTTTGATATTCGTCTACATAGAAAGGACGATTGGCTCTCAGTGCGGCATGATAAAGACCAAATAGCCGGTCGATATTGGTAGAGGATAAGTAAACCACATTGTACTTATTGGCTGTAAAGGCTTCGGTAAATTCTTTCTGAAGGTCATGCTCTGATTTCATGTCCTCATTATAGCGACGTACATTTGTGGCCTCGCATACCATGTAATCCACTCTTCCTACATATTTCTCAATGACTTGCGGTAGCTTCCTACCGCGAAAACCATGTGTGCGGAAGTCGCCTGAATGAAAGACTTTCAACCCTCCGGCTTCAATTCTAAAAGCGTATGCATCGAAAGCCGAATGATCCATCATGATGGGCATAATTTGGAATTTCCCCCATTCAAAGGTGTGGCCGGGTGAAAATGTTTTTACTGAGTTCAAGCGGACATTCAGGGCTCTTTGTTTTTCATCGGCATATCCGATATGGTTTGACAAACCATCAAGAATTTCCTTTGCAGTCTGTCCCATATAAATGGGGAGTTCTTTAGGCAGATCTGCAATACACCCTACATGATCGCTATGATAGTGAGTGATCAGTAGTGCACTCTTGCTTAAATCACCATGGGTGAGTCCTTCAACCTTTAAGGGCGTTTTGGGTATGCCGGGAAGTTGTTCGCCGTAATCAACAAACAATCGCCAACCCTTGTATTCGTATTCTGTGACACAACCGCCTATCTGATCGGTGCCTCTATGAATTGTGATGTTCATTAAGTATTCTTAGTAAATCTTGGCGGTTACCCATTGATTCCTTGTACAGCCCATATCCCATAAAAGAAGATCTGGCAAATAAAAAATCGTCTTGAATCTTTTCGATTTCCTCTTTTAGTCCTGTACTGTCTTGGTTGTAGTCGGATATTATTATTCCGAACTTTACCGGAATTTTTGTTGCTATATCTTCGATCTCTTTTTCCCTCTCTGTGGTAGAAAGTAGTTCTACATATTTCATACACTTAATTTCTGTATTAAAGAATCCTTTTAGGGATGCCTGTTGAACAAACATCTTGATGATATCCAATTTAAATTTGGATACTTTCTCGTCATTTGAGATAAGATTCATGAAATCTGTAGAATGTTTCTTCAAATCTTTAATAGCCTTGATCCCTCGCTTTAGCTCAAAAATAACTATTTCTAAGTCTGATTGCTTGGAACTGAAATTTTTTCTTATGTTTCCATCGGAACGCCATCTGAGGGTCACTAAATCAAACCTTGATTCATTTTCTATTTGGTATTCTTCAGCTATTACAAAATAGTCAGTAGAAGTAGCCTCAGGGCCTCGATTGTTGACATAGGTAATTCTTTGACGTATGTCCTTTTCACTACCATCGTTATTTCTTCTGCTTAAAAAGCCGATGACACAATCGAGATATTCCTCCAAATTTGAAATACTTACGCCTTTATTTACTATTTCTGTAATACGATTGGCATTAGGCTCCTTTTTGTAATAGGAGTCAGCAAGCTCTTCAAAGGTGAGCTTGTCATTGTCCACTATTTTATCTGAAATAGTAAGGATGAGGCATCCCTTAAAGTAAACTTTTAATTCACTATTCGAATTTTCACTCTCCGAAAATTGTATTGACAAACAATCATATTGAGAGATTGTCTTGAGTAAACCATACTGGTCAGTTTGAAGCCATTTGAAAAACTTCTCTTGTAGTACTCTTGCCATACTTAGTTTCTGTGATTAGTTATTGAACTGTATTAATTGAATAAGCGCGAACTGCAACTTACATCGTTAACNGAGGTCCTGAGAAAACCTTACAGACAGATGTAGTAATGGCAGCCCACGCTATGCGTGAGAAACCATTATGCCGTCCTTGTCTGTTATAGAAATTTCTCAGGTTTCCGTCAACAAGAAAGCATAACGCTTCGCTTGATTCAATATGTCATCAAATCAGTCTCTACTGATTATGAGGGCAAATATACAAACTAATATTGAATTATCAAGCGTTGCATGATTGATTTCTCACGCATAAATAGGCTATTGTTGTGAATTTTAGACTTGATTTCTAATGCTTTGTTCCATCTTCTTCCGGTTTAGAAAAGAGTTTACAGAAGTTCGCTTGTCCGAGGACTTCCCTAAGTTTGTCGCGGGATAGGAACATTCTGGAAGTGCTGTCGCAGGTATTCCATCGTGAGGTCACGGATGCAATTTCGTTGTCGGGAGTGACTTCTACCGCAATAAGGGAGTATCCGAAGTGATCATGTGGAAAGTCGCATCCCGGAACAGACTCTGTCTCTTTCCAGCCATCATTACAACAAAAGTAAAATTGATTGCCGTTTGCAGTGTAGGCGTTATAGGATTCCTCTGAAATCACTATACACCATGACACGGCATCCGAGTAACTATGTGCGTCCTTAAAACTCTGTATTTCATGGATACTATAGTTAAATTTAATGTCTCCGCTATCTACAGGATTGAGAAATTTCGTACTGAGTATCCCACACACTGTATCGGGATCAGATCCATTGAAAACATTGTCGAAGAAATCATAACCCGGTGTTTGGTCGATGACTTTAAGAATCATTCTTACCTTGCTGACATCATCAGGATTATTGATGTCAATTAATTCAAGCATATTCCAAATGAAGATNCCGACAGTAAATTTGGCAAGGCGAGAGTCCAGTTCCGGGAATAGTTCGATATAGTGATTCAATTGGCTGNCGGCCCCGAATTCATTGAGCCACCATTCTATANATTTTCGATAGTCCTCTTGCATGGCAGATTATCGTGTAAATTTGATTTCTCCTCTTTCTCCACAAATGTATGTGAGTCCACCGTGTTTGATACTTACGGTTGTAGAAGTATAGCTAATCAGAGTGCCAGTCTTGTTCCANAGGAAGCCTCCATTTTGGTTATAAACGAATACGTTTGAACCATTTTGTTCTGCATAGCCGATCATAAATGAGATACACTAATTNGTGTCGTGCGCAACTCTTAGATTATTAGTTTATTGAAAAATAAGAATTATGCACTTTTTGAGGGTAGATGAATGATAATGAGTCTTTTTCCCAANCNGTTTGCTTCTCTGATGGAGTGATAGGTTCCTTTGGACTCGGCAGAAGGAAAGGCTATGACAGTAGAAGCCTCCTCAACGATTTGGGTATTTCGTCTCAGAGTGGCTTTTCTACCATAGAGGNCATACTGAGGGACGAACTCCATGTAGGTTTTATTGTGACGTGCTGCAAAGAGTTTCGCATAGGTGTCTACTCCTTTTGCGCCACCCGATACAATAGTGGCGATTTTTGCTTCGTTAATCTTTGAAAGAAGGAGCTTNTCCCAGTCTTGATAATTTACACCCGGATTTCGAGTGCCAACGATTGCTAATTTCATATTCGTGTTGATTGTTGGTACTCTTATATAATACGATTGAGAAATTTAACCGAATNTTAACCGATGTTAAAATAAGGCTATTTTTATAATAGCATATTATTGTGTTGTAAGGTTTATATGCTTATAATCAGATGTATGTGTGTTAATAAAGTTTAACAAATGCCTTTGTCTTACTTCACTTCCAACACTCGGTTTCGGGGGCGAGTTCGGGGATTGTCGATGAACGGTAGATGGGGTCTTTGCCTGCACGGAGCTGACTGCGGTAGTCGCGCAGGAGCATGACGGCATACTTGCCGAGCATAAGGATTGCCGCGAGGTTACAGAGCGTCATCAGTGACATAGTGGTGTTGGGAAATATATAAATTTATAAAAGAATTGTATAATTATTAATATTATTTTATTTTTGTGCCGAAATAACATTTTTAGTAATATTTTAATTAATGATTAATTGATTTGATAGAAAGTGATTCACAAATAACAGATTTGCAAAAGAGCGCGGTATATTCAGCACTTTCAACAGCGGCTTATAGTACAAACTATTGGTATAATAAGATTAAACAATAACTTTTACGGTAAGATACGGCAGAAAAGACCACATATTACCGTAATTATCACGTAGATATATGCGTTACGTACTGTTATGTATTTTGCTGCTGTTCCCTTTTGTCGGTAAAGCAAGGGAGAGGACTGTTGGGGAAGTGGTCAGATGGGGGGTTAAGCCTTCATTCAATATTAATATTCCCGGTGGTTGGACATCAAAGGATGTGACAATCAGCTATGGTTGCGGAATTGGAGGTGTATGTAATGTATCATGGCTATCAAATTGGTATTTGGAGCCGGGGGTCTCGTTTGATGTCAACGATATAAAGTTTAATACCAGCGATGCAACTGGTAGTGAGATAAGTCTGACGCGGTGTTCTGTCTCTGCATCTCTGACCGGAGGTTATCTACTTGAAATAACCGACTTATTGAATATATCTCCGTTGGTCGGTGTGGAATTTTCTTATTTTTTCAGTAACCATACTTCGGATGTGCCTGATAATCCAGCGGAGAATATAGATGATATGTTGAAGCCGGTTAATTTTTCTTGCGGCTTTGGATGTGATATTATCAGAGATAACATATCCATCGGCATTATAGGCTATTTCGGTATGATCTATATGAAAAAGAGGAACTTTCCGCTCAGTTCAGAGCTATTTGACAACAGGGTGAAGGTCTCTGTGAAATATTATTTCTGAACTTGGCCCATTTACTTCCAGCACTCGGTTTCGGGGGCGATTTCGGGGATGGTCGATGAACGGTAGATGGGGTCTTTGCCTGCACGGAGCTGACTGCGGTAGTCGCGCAGGAGTATGACTGCATATTTCCCGAGCATGAAAATTGCTGCGAGGTTGCAAAGCGTCATCAGTGCCATAGTGATGTCGGCGAAGCCCCACACGAGGTCGAGCGACACGACAGCTCCGGCGTAGACGATTGCGCTGACGAGCAGACGGTAGATATTGATGAGTGTGTCGCTGTCGTGGATGAAGCGGATGTTTGTCTCGCCGTAATAGTAGTTGGCTATAATACTTGTAAATGCGAAAAAGAAGATGGCTATGCTGACGAAGGTAGAGCCGAAAGCTGTCTCTGTTCCGAGTCCTGCATCAATGGCGTGCTGGGTGAGGACGATTCCGTCATGACCATCTTCGAAGATTCCACTGCAAAGGATGATGAACGCTGTCGATGTGCATATCAGGAGAGTGTCGGTGTAGACGCCGAGAGTCTGGATGAGTCCCTGCTTGACGGGGTGGGTGACAGAGGCAGTGGCGGCGGCATTAGGGGTTGAGCCTTCGCCTGCCTCGTTGCTGAATAGTCCGCGCTTTATACCCATTATCATTGCNGCCCCTATCGTGCCGCCGAGAGCCTCGTCGAAACCGAAGGCGTTCTTGACAATCATACTCATCACCTCGGGGAAGCGGGTGATGTTCATGCAGATTATGACTAAGGCAAGGAGTATGTAGGCCACAGCCATGACAGGGACGACGATTTCGCTGAAACGCGACACGCGCTGGATGCCACCCCAGATGACTACCAGCGTCAGGATGCACAGTCCCCATGCCGTCCATACGGTCGGGACTCCGAATGATGTGCGTAGGGCGTCGGCAATAGTGTTGGATTGCACGGAATTGAAGGCGAAGCCGAATGTAAGGGTAATCAACACGGCGAATGTAACCGCCCACCACCGTTTGTGGAGACCTTTGAGGATATAGTAGGCGGGACCTCCCATGAACGACTTGTCACCCTTGACCTTGAATAGCTGTGCGAGTGTCGACTCTACGAAGGCGCTTGCCGCACCGAAGATGGCGATGATCCACATCCAGAATATCGCGCCGGGACCTCCGACGGCTATCGCGGTGGCAACACCCGCCAGATTCCCGGTACCGACGCGTGAGGCTATCGAGAGTGCGAATGCCTGAAANGAGCTGATGGTTCCGTGGGCGGGTTCGTCGTCCTTGCGGTGGTCGTTGTCGCGCTTNCCCGAATGAATGAGCAGACGCACCATCTCGCCGACCATTCTGAACTGTATGCCCCGGGTGATGACGGTGAAAAACAGTGCGGCGACCAACAGGACGGTCACCATGACGTAGTCGGTCAGCACTCCTCTGACCGAACTGACAATATTTTCAAGGGTGGAGATATTCATGTGATGGGTAGATATTTCAGTAAAAGAACTGAATTTTTTCCTTTTTTGAAAAGAGTTTTGACTGTCGGCAGGCTTCAAGGACTGAGTTTAGATCAACGTCCGTCAGTTTGCTGACTAATGATGTCTGTCTGCTTACAATTGATTCTGCCAGTTTGGAAACCGGAATTTTAAGCAGGACAGTGGCACAAAGGAAAGAATCATAACGTAGGAAATCGTAGTCTGATTTACGCAACAGATACTGCATGGCAAACTGTTCAGGTTTGGATTGCAGGGTTGGGTGGATTCTGGAATTTATGAAGAAGAATCCCGCTACCATACCGTCTGAAATTCCCATGACTGCAAAAAACTTTCCATGGTCAATTTCTTCAAAAATCGTTGAGTGGAGAATATCACCCCTTTTAATTGATCCCTCTATAAGAGAATTTGGAAGTTCCATCAGAAAAACAGATTTTGGGCTTTGATCTGATCTGCGATATATTCGACATAGCTTTCATCATCGCCGGTCTCCCTTAAAATGTCTTTTACAGAGATTGCTCTGTCCCTTGCCGTACTTGCCCATGCTATACCGTGAGAGAACGCAGTGAGTTCACTGAAACTTTTATTTTTGCAAAGGTCAGAGGCGTAATTGAGACATTCAATGTCTGACTCTGAGAGTTCGTCGGTGTCAGGTTCTGTAAGAGCCTTCACGATGAAACGATTCTCAAATTTAAGTTTTGTTCTGAGGTCTCCGATACAGTTTGAGAAAAAACTGTCGCCACGCACGGCTTTAAGGATGTCGTCCACATTGGAGGGTACAGGACCATATTGCATCGCTATGTAAGTGTCGCCGGTTATGCTTCGTCCATATAAAGAAAGATGATGTTGATCTGCGAAATACAGGATTTTCGATAGCTTGTGCATATCAATCTGTCCTCCAAGTCGTATCAGGACATAGAGGATCGCGTTTATAGCAGTGTCATATTTGAATTTCTGTTTCATCTACCGTCCTTATTTATAAATGCAAAGGTATCTATTTTTGCGGGAATATACAATTAAAACAAAAATCAGACCGTGGCCGGATTTAGCCATGGTCTGATTTAATTGACAGGAATTATATTTTCAATCTTGATTTTAGATGCCGAGGTCTTTTTTGAGGGCTTCGACCTTTTCGGCAGCGAGTTTGCCGCACTTGTCGTAATCCTCAGGTTTTTCCATAGGCACCTTCACTTCCATGTAGAACTTGATCTTAGGCTCTGTTCCCGAAGGACGGACAGATACCTTCGAACCGTCGGCTGTGAAGTATTGCAGCACGTTTGAAGTGCAGGGGAAGTCGAGTTTCTCGACAGTGTTGGTGTCGGTGTGGGTGAGGTCAAGCGAAGCATAGTCCTTGATGATGGTGACGGGGCTTCCTGCGAGAGTCTTGGGAGGATTCTCGCGGAACTGCTTCATGAGTGCCTGAATTTCCTCTGCACCGCTCTTGCCGGGACGGACAACGGATACACCTACCTCGTGGCTGAAACCATACTTCATNTAGATGTCGGCGAGCATGGCCTGGAAGTCCATACCCTTGTCCTTTGCCCATGCGCAGGCTTCGGCGAGAAGCGAGCAGGCAGAGACGGCATCCTTGTCGCGGACGAAGGTCTCGGCGAGGAAACCGTAGCTCTCCTCACCGCCGCCGAGGTAGCGGAGCACGTCTTCATTGTCGCGCATGACGGCNGCAATCCACTTGAAGCCGGTGTAGCAGTCATAGAGNCGTACACCCATGGCATCGCAGATTGATTTGAGGATTTCGGTGGTCACGATGGTCTTGACAGCAAATTCATTGCCTTTGAGCAGACCGAGTTCCTTGTTGCGGGTGATGATNTAGTTGAGGAGAATCATCACAATCTGGTTACCGTTGAGGAGGACATATTCGCCGTTGTTGTCGCGGATGACACAGCCNACACGGTCAGCGTCGGGGTCNGATGCCATGACGATGTCGGCGTTCACTTCCTTGGCCTTGGCGATNGCCATAGCCATTGCGGAGGGAACCTCGGGGTTGGGCGACTCTACGGTGGGGAAGTCACCGCTGGGGACATCCTGCTCGGGAACATGGATGATGTTGGCGAAGCCGAAGTTGCGGAGCGAGGCGGGGATGAGCTCTACGCCTGTACCGTGGATAGGAGTATAGACAATCTTGAGGTCCTTGTTNCGCTCGATGGCCTCGGGGCTGAGTGAGAGNGCCTTGATTTTTTCAAGATAAATCTTGTCCACGTCAGCGCCGATAATCTGGATTTTCGATTTGTCGCCTTCAAACTTGATGTCCTTCACACTCTTGATGCGGTTGACATGGTCGATGATGTTGACATCGTGGGGGGCGATGATCTGTGCGCCGTCTTCCCAGTAAGCCTTATATCCGTTGTAGATTTTCGGGTTGTGTGAGGCGGTGATGTTCACGCCGCTCTGACAGCCGAAATGACGGATGGCAAACGAGAGCTCGGGNGTGGGACGGAAGCTGTCGAAAAGATAGACCTTGATTCCGTTGGCAGAGAAAATGTCGGCAACNATTTCAGCGAACTTNCGCGAGTTGTTGCGGACATCATGACCTACTGCAACGCTGATTTCGGGCAGGTCCTTGAAGGCTTCCTTGAGATAGTTGGCAAGACCTTGGGTGGCTGCACCCACTGTATAGATGTTCATGCGGTTTGAACCGGCACCCATGATGCCGCGGAGACCGCCTGTGCCGAATTCAAGGTCCTTGTAGAAACATTCGATGAGTTCGGTCTTATCGTCTGCGTCAAGCATACGTTTTACTTCGGCGCGAGTCTCCTCGTCATAACCGTCGCCGAGCCATACTTGGGCTTTCTCGGTGACTTCTTTCAGTAACTGTTCGTTTTCCATATAATTTTAGGGGGTTAATTTGGTTTTTCTTCTCCGGGCTGTTTTGCACGCACGGGCGGTATCAGTAGCGTGGATTTTAACTTAGTGAAAAGAAGCGGGTCTGTTCAATAAATTAGAATTGTGACTAAGGCAAATTTACAGCCTTTTGTGGAAATAACAAAGAAATCCGTCCAAAAATGTTAAAACACCCCATAAAATAGGTTAAGNNGCCTNAGACGAGTCTGCCGTTGCGGTCCATACGGAGGGTTATTGTGACGGTTGAACCGCTGCGGCTGANGGTGCGNTTGTTGTAGGTGACTTCTTCGAGGGTCAGTACACCTCCCGCGATTGCCGGCGGACGTTGGGCAGTGTATTTCATNATGCACCGCAGCTCTATTTTCTGTTTCCCGAAATTGACGTTGACGCGTGTGATTGCCGTTGCCTCCTTATGGCTGACATTCCATTGCAGGTCGTCGGTACCGGGGATGTCGGCGTTGAAAGCTATGTATCTGCGGTCGCCGATGGCTACGATTTCATGGCGCAGAGTGGAATGTGAAGTCTCTCCTTCAATGGATATGGATGCGACAAAGGNNTTGTCGGTCAGAAGATTTCGGCCNTCGCTTCCGAGACATTCCACAAGTATGCGGCACGAAGATAANGAAGCCTGAACAGGGTCATAATCTTTTCCTCTGCCACACGATGTTAGGACGAGAAGGGTTAGCAGCAGGCGGATGCCTGTTGCAGAGAGATTTTTAAACATTTTGATAAGTTATTAGGAATTAAAGAAATGTGAGTGTATTAGTCGGCGTGATGGTCACGGACTGATGAGGTTCAGGGTTGCCAGACGGATGGCGTTGTTTCGTCAGGATTCTGGATCCAGTCAGTCTCGAGCAGTTGGCAGCCTCCGACGAGTCCGATACCACCTTCGACGTTGGAATAGTGGCTGCGTATCGGAGCGAGACCGTTTTTTCCGAGTTCATTATTGTAGATGTCGTTGACGGATTTGAGGTATCTGTAAAATTCGGGTGTGAGGTGATAGAAGTAGATTTTATACTCGTCATATCTCTTATGATAGAATTCGGGAGACTCCTCAATGGATGAAGGAAAATAATAGCTGTTGAGGCGCAGGGTGTAGGTCGGGGAGTCGAGCCGCTTGTCGTCCCAGATATAGAGGTTATAGCAGTAGTCATAGTCCAGTTCAAGTGTNTCATCCAGNCCTATCTGATTGTTGAGCAGCGGTTCGTCGGTAAGGTCGGCTGTCAAGGGTGANGGNTCTGANATGTCGGTCGCGTAGACCCATTCGCCCGTCAGGNAGGAAAGGTAGCGTTCCTGCTTCACACGGCGGNAGATGATGCGGACGCCGTAGTAGTTGTCGGCTGATGGCGTATCGGTGAATGTGATGCTTGTCTGCATCAGGTCGCCGCTCTCGTAGCTGTGCTTGTAGGAGAGTTNCACGCGGTCGACTATGGGAGGAGCCGGAATCTGTGTGGCCGAGCTGACGGTGGGGAGGCCGTCGGCATCGGCTGTTATGCTGACGGTGTCACCCTCGCGGATGGGAGTCACTACATAGTAGCACTGCGCGGGTAGATTTGATNTCTTTTCCTGATTCCATTGCGCTGGGTAAGATTTACCGTTGACCGTAAAATCTATGTTTGCATCCGGAAGTCCCTGCGGCGGTATCCCNGCCATATTCACCGGGATGGATTTTGAAAGCTGTATGATGGTGGTGTCGCGTCCGGCGACAGGCATACAGTAGACCACGAGCTTCTGCGAGGCGTTGATTTCGTCAAGNTCGAATGTCGAGGTACATGACTGGACGGATAAGGCGGCGAGGAGGAGAAGAACGAGCCGGGAGATATTCTTGACTTGCATCAGNTGAAGTGTGACNGGTTGGGATTAGAATTTCAGAGTATAGGAAACCGAGGGGATGATTGGGATTACGGCAGTTGTCTTTCCGTAGAAAGAGCCGTCGGGTCTCTGCCTGATTGAGGCGAGGAACGGATTGAGACGTGAGTAGGCGTTGTAGATGCTGATGTTCCATATCCTTTCCCCNCCNCTCTTGGTAGGTTTGCGGAAATTGAAGCCTATGTCGAGNCGGTGATATGCACCGAGGGTGATGTTGTTCGGNTTTTCGTAATACCATTCCGTGACCGGGGTAAACGGTNTTACGGTCTGCTCCCAGAAGAGTAGGGTGGAGGTCGAGGGGAGTTCCGCCACACCGGGGATGAATGGNCCCGGGATGAGTTGCTGCGGGAGAGTCATGCGGTTGCCCGAATTATAGGTCCANCCGGCATAGAAGTCGGTGCCTTTGGAGAGACGGCAGCTCAGATTGATNTTGAACTTGTGGCGGTTGTCGAACTTGTCGGGATACCATCCNCTGTAAAATTCCTTGAAATTACGCTCGTTCCACGCAAGNGTGTAGGAGGTGTTGACCGATACGCGCTCNTTGCCGTAGCCTCCTTCGATTTCGAGACCGTAGGCACGGCCGCGNCCTTTGCAGATGCGGTTCTCCCAGTCATCGTAGGGTGGAGTAAGCGTCCCTTCCCCGACGTATTCCAGAAGATTGGACGATGTCTTGTAGAACCCNTCGATGCTGAACCTGAAACGNCGGCGCAACATCATGTAGGCACCTGCGGCTATCTGNCCGGAGCGTGATGGGGCTATGCTTGCCGTNGAGGGAACCCAGTAGTCCACCGGGAGGTTGAGATANGTGCTGGAAAGCTGGTGCATGAACTGGCTCATCAGCGTGTAGGANGCTTTCAGTGTGAGGCGTTCATTTGCCTGAAAGCTGACCGANGCGCGCGGGTCGAGGGTTGCNTAGGTCTTGCGCGGAATATTGAACAGGGTGATGTGNGCGCCCAGATTGACGCGCCATTTCTTGCCGATTGCGATGTCGTCCTCGCCGTAGACCGCGAGTTCGTGACCGTGGAAGGAATGGGAGCGCAGCGTAGTGACGGTGTCGATGTTCAGGCTGTTGCCTGAATAGTGGTTTGAATAGTAGTCCTGCGGCCTGAAATGATGGAGTGAGAAGTTTGACCCGAAACGGATGTGGTGGGTGCTGTTGGGGCGCAGGTCAAATTCCGCGCGGTAGCCTATATCGTTTATAGTAGCACGGTTGCGGTTGCGGTCATGGAAAACGCTGATGAGGTTGTCATTCTCGTCGTAGGTATGATAGTCGTCAAGATAGTCAGTCAGTGAGCGGTTGTGGGCGTAAAAGCCCGTGAAAACACCGAAGAGTTTCGGCGAGAAGACATATTTCCAGTTCAGCGCGGCAGTGGTGTTACCCCAGCGCAGGGCTGCCTCCGAATAATCGCGCTCATTGACATCTCGGTCAATCAACGTGTAGGAATGACTGTATCTGTCCTTGGCGTGAAATCTGTCGTCACCTGAAAAGAAGCTGACATCCGCACGGCTACGCTCGGAGAAAATGTGGGTCAGTTTGGCGTTGAAATCGTGGAAGGAGCTGCTGAAAAAACTTCTGTCCTTGGCATTGTGGTTGTGTATCCACTGGATAGGGGTCGTGATGAGGTCGAGCCAGCTCCGGCGCAGCCCGACGTTGAAAGATGTGCGGTCTTTCTTTATCGGCCCTTCGAACTGCAACCGTCCGTCGAGCAGACCGATGCTGAATGTGCCGTGAAACTCCTTCATGTTGCCATCCTTCGTGCGGACATCGACCACCGACGAGAGCCTTCCGCCATAGCGCGCGGGAAAACCGCTCTTGTAGAAGTCTATGTTNTTTATGACATCGGTGTTGAACGCCGAAAAGAGACCGCCGAGGTGATTGACCTGATATAGCGGCGTTCCGTCGAGCATGAANAGNTTCTCGTCATTNCCTCCNCCGTGGACATGGAGTCCCGACGTNAGTTCCGTCCCTGCACTGACACCGGCGAGGTTCTGGAGGGTCTTCACCACNTCAGGGGAGCTGAGGAGGGCATATTCGCGGCGGAGTTTATTGCCGGTGAGCGAGACGCGTCCCGTCTGTGTCGTGTTGAGCGGCGAATTGAAATCGGCTGTGACCACCACTTCACCGAGGCTTTCGGCNGGTAGGAGTGTGATGTCGCGCGTCAGGTCNGCGGTCAGCTTCACCTCCTCGATTTTCTCGGTAGTNCCGATGAAGCTGAAACGGATTGTATGCGCGCCCTCNGGGAGGGTGAGACTGTAAAACCCATGCTCGTTGGTGAGTGTCCCGGCTCCTGATTTCAGGTCCATCACGGTCGCGTGGATTACGGTCTCTCCGTCGTCCTGAGTGACGTAGCCACTTATGGTATAGCTTTTCTGCGGGAGCAGCACCACATAGTCGCCGTCGCGCTCCCAGCGAAGGCCTGAANCGGCGAAAATACTCCTGAGNCCGTCGCGCAGTTTCAGNTTGCCTATTGCCGGACCTGTGTAGGGGGCATCGAGCGGGAGCGATGAATCATAGATGAACTTGACGGAATGGATGGCGCGNATGCTGTCCATCATCTGGCGNAGGGTGGGGCGGAAGGCAGGAGGGACTGTGGTCGCCATGGCGGTCGGAGCCAGACAGCAGAGACCGACGGCAATGACTGACTTTCGTAGCTTCATCATTCGGTATCTTTATCTTTCGTTATGGTGACNTTGAGCGATTTCTCAATCATNCGGATGATGAGGTCGAGNTCTGCCGTGTCAAATTCGGCTGTGAGGGTCTTCCCTTCGCTCTNGCAGGAGAGCCTGACATTGAAATGCCCGGAGAGGGTTTTCAGGACTTCTGNGAGTGGAGTGTCGGTGAACACGAATCGGNGTGGTGCGGCAGCCGGAGGGGTGGCGGACGCTACNTCAGGCACACTGTCGCCGANGGTGAGTGTCGCTTCCATNCCNCGNGTCAGGACNACACCCTCGGTGTAGCCCGCGGCGGTGAAAAGNACNCGTCCCGAGGTCACGCTCACCTCCGTTACGGAGTCCGTGCGGGTCTCGTCGACCGTAAACTGCGTTCCGAGGACACGTACTGTTCCGTAGGAGGCATTGACCGTGAAAGGAGCTGCCGGATTGTGGCGTACCTTGAAACCGACCTTTCCCTTCATCCCGACGTCGCGCCGGTCAGAGTCAAAGAGGCGGGGAGTGTAGGAGAGCGAAGAATGAGGATACAGGATGACCTCCGAACTGTCGGGGAGGATGTAGGTGACCTCGGTTGNGGAGGCGTAGATGACCACAGGCNGGTCGGCACGTCGCTGCATGACAATGTAGGCCGTCGCAAGACAGACGGCTATCATGGCGGCTATCCCTGCGGCGAAGGTACGCCAGTGGATTCGNCGCTTTGAAGGGTGAGTGGCCTTGTAGCGGGCGAGGGCTTTTTGTGTATCGAAACAGTCANGGCGGTAGTGCCTGACCACGAAACGCAGGTANCGGTTTTCTCTGTCCATAGTCCGTGTAGCGTGAAGANGATTTTATCACTATGACAGGGAAGGNTGATAAAAGTACTATGCNGCGGATGGAAATTTTTTCAGGATATTTAGCCGAAGAAGAACATATAGACCCGGTGACACCCCTCTTTAAGNGTCTTAAGAGCCTTGCTTATCTGATTTCTGACCGTGTTGACCGAGATGCCGAGTTCGTCGGCTATCTCCTCGTATTTCAGACCGTCGCGTTTGCTCATCAGNAACACTTCNCGGCANCGCTCGGGAAGNGAGTCAATGGCTGTCCACATCCGTGCCTCGATGAACGANGCTTCCTCATACTCACTCTCGGCTATGCTCTCGTCAAATTCCTCGGCCGAAAGTGAACGGTCAATGTGGCTGTCGCGCCGGAGGGTGTCGAGGCAGCGGTTGCGCACCATTATATATAAGTATGATTTGACATTCTCCGGCCTCTCGGCAAGCAGGGAGCGTTCNAGNAAATCAGTCAGACAGTCCTGCACCACATCCTCCGCGTCCTCCGTAGAGCGCAGATAATGGAGGGCGTAGAGGCAGAGGGGCCGGTAATATCGGCGGAATATCTCGTCGGCATCTGTCACTGATAAGGAGATTGTCATGTTNGNGAGTGGTGAGTTTGCCACAAAAGTAGGTAATAAAATCCATCCGCACCAAATCCGTTGACATTCTTTATAAGAAAAAGTAACGATTATCGAATGAAAACCTGTATTAAAAATGTGTATGACCAACCCTCTATNCAGCCAAATTGGGAAATGAAACTCAGCCAAATTGGNAAATNAAATNCNTCCAAATTTGGTAATNAAGATATAAATAGCTAAGTTTCACTTGGTGCATGAATGGTAGATGAATTTATTTTTTTGATTTTCTATCTGATTCTTTGTAATTTTGCGGATTGAAGGGCGGTAGGCGTTGTTGCCGGGNCTGTCCGCAGGGCTGGCGGTGAGGCTGCCGCCCGGAATCAGTTTCTGAATCGAAAAACAGATAATATAACCAAAGATAATAAGCTAAGTTCTTTTATGTATAGGACGAAAACTTGCGGTGAACTCCGACTCGGCGATGCCGGTCAGGAGGTGACCATTGCCGGATGGGTGCAGCGCACCCGTAAGATGGGTGGTATGACCTTTGTCGACGTGCGTGACCGNTACGGTCTGACTCAGGTGGTGTTTAATGTGGAGAATGACGCGGCTCTCTGCGATGCCGCCAATCATCTCGGACGCGAGTTCGTGGTTCAGGTGACCGGCAAGGTGGCCGAGCGCACGAGCAAGAATCCCAATCTCCCTACCGGCGACATCGAAATCATAGCNACTGACCTCAAAGTGCTNAACCGCAGTGATGTGCCTCCCTTCACCATCGAGGACGAGACCGATGGCGGCGACGANCTCCGCATGAAGTACCGCTACCTCGACCTGCGCCGCAACTGCGTGCGTGCAAANCTCGAGCTGCGCCACCGCATGGCATTTGAAATCCGCCGCTATCTCGACTCAAAGGGCTTCCTCGAGGTCGAGACCCCGGTGCTCATNAAGTCGACNCCCGAGGGCGCGCGTGACTTCGTAGTCCCCTCCCGTATGAACCCCGGCGAATTCTACGCTCTTCCCCAGTCGCCCCAGACCTTCAAGCAGCTTCTCATGGTCAGCGGATTTGACCGCTATTTCCAGATNGTNAAGTGTTTCCGCGACGAAGACCTCCGNGCCGACCGTCAGCCCGAGTTCACGCAGATAGACTGCGAGATGTCGTTTGTCGATCAGGAGGATGTCCTCAATATGTTCGAGGGACTCGTCAAGCACATTTTCAAATATGTCAAGGACATCGACTTNACCGAGCCTTTCCCCCGCATGACGTGGGCGGACGCAATGCGTCTNTACGGTTCCGACAAGCCTGATACACGCTTCGGCATGGAGTTTGTCGAAATCAAGGACCTCACCGGCGGCAAGGGCTTCGCCGTGCTTGACGATGCCGAATATGTNGGCGCAATCGTCGCCCCCGGCTGTGCCGANTATACCCGCAAGCAGCTCGACCAGCTCACGGACTTCGTGAAGCGTCCGCAGATCGGTGCGAAGGGCATGATGTGGGTCAAGATGGAAGCCGACGGCTCAATCAANTCNTCAGTATCCAAATTCTATACCGAGGAGGAACTNCGCGCATGGGCCGANCGCTGCGGAGCNAAGCCCGGCGACCTTATCCTCATCCTCGCNGGCCCGACNATGAAGACCCGCAAGCAGCTNTGCGAACTCCGTCTGGAGATGGGCTCGCGCCTCGGNCTCCGCGACCCGCAGAAGTTCTCCTGCCTATGGGTCATCGACTTCCCCCTCTTTGAATGGGACGAGGAGACNCANCGCTACTACGCNATGCACCATCCNTTCACNTCNCCNAANCCCGACGACATCCATCTGCTCGACAGCGACACCGGTGCTGTCCGCGCGACGGCCTACGACATGGTGGTCAACGGCAANGAACTCGGCGGCGGCTCAATCCGTATCCACGAAGCCGAGCTTCAGGACAAGATGTTNCGTCTGCTCGGTCTGAGNGAGGAGGACGCACAGTATAAATTCGGCTTCCTGATGAACGCCTTCAAGTATGGCGCACCCCCTCACGGCGGTCTCGCCTTCGGTTTCGACCGCTTCGTCAGCATCCTCGCCGGACTNGACTCNATCCGNGATGTCATCGCCTTCCCGAAGAANAATTCAGGCCGTGACATGATGATTGATGCCCCCTCTGCCATCGACGACTCGCAGCTCGACGAGCTTTGCATCCGTCTNGACCTCAAAGACGAAACGAAATAAGGCAATCCATGAGCGCGAAGCAATCCGTGACGCTTGCCGACATCGTCGGCTGCATTGAAGACTTCGCCTCTCCCGGAATTCAGGAGAAGTGGGACAACACCGGGTGGCAGCTCTGTCCGCTCCCGGTCTNGACACCCTGCACCGGCGCAATGCTCTGTCTCGACGTNACCCCCGAGGTTGTCGCCGAGGCNAAAGCCGAAGGGTGTAATCTCATCATCTCCCATCACCCCTTGATTTTCAAGGGTCTCAGACACATCACCGGCGCTTCCCCAGTGGAGCGCGCGGTGATTTCTGCTATATCNGGAGGGATAGCCGTCTATTCGTCGCACACCGCCCTCGACTCCGCTTCGGAAGGAGTGTCCCACAGGCTCGGCTCGATGCTCGGGCTGACAGGAATGNCCGTCCTCGCCCCTCAGNCGGGAAGCCAGTCGACAGGACTGGGAATCGCGGGCGACTATGCGGAGCCGCTGACCGTCGGCGATTTCATCGACAGGGTCAAGGAGGTCTACGGCGCTCCCGTCGTGCGNCGTTCAGCNGGNCCCGAAGGGCTGACGGCNATAAGCCGTGTGGCACTTTGCAGTGGGTCAGGGGGTGAGTTCGTGACCGATGCGATAGCCGCCGGAGCCGACGCCTACATAACGTCTGACACACGTTATCACGACTTCGTCGACCACGGTAAGGAGATTCTGATGATAGACACCGGGCATTATGAGAGCGAAATCTGCACTAAGTCAATTTTTTCGGACATAATATCAGAAAAATTTCCTAACTTTGCAGTCCGGCAATCGCGCGCCGAACAGAATCCGGTGCGTTACGTCTGACGTAAGAATTAAAAAATTCTACACTAAACATATATGGCGATAGAGCAAAATAAAACCGAACAGTCACTGTCAGTAGAGCAGCGTCTGCGCGCTCTCTACGAGCTCCAGACCATCCTCTCGGAAATCGACCGCATCAAGACCATCCGNGGCGAGCTTCCCGAGGAAGTGCGTGACCTTGAAGACCACATCGAGGGTCTTCATACGCGTATCGACAAGTTCCGCGCCGAAATCGAGGATCTCCGCGTCAAGTCGGCAAAGGAGAAAGCCAACATCGAGCAGGCACAGGCACAGATCGCAACCTACAAGCAGCAGCTTGACAATGTACGCAACAATCGTGAGTTTGATTTGTTATCAAAGGAGATAGAGTTTCAGACCCTCGAAATTCAGCTCTCCGAAAAGCGCATCAACCAGTATGCCCGCGAGATCGAAAACAGGACCGCTGACATCAAGACCGCCGAGGATACCCTTGCCGACCGCAACCACATCCTCGTCGACAAGCGTCACCAGCTTGAGGAAATCGTATCCGAGACCAAGAAGGACGAAGAGCGTCTCCGCCTTCAGGCCAAGGAAATCGAGCCTAAAATCGACCCCCGCACGCTGACGGCCTTCAAGCGTATCCGCAAGAATGCCCGCAACGGTCTGGGCGTGGTCTACATCCAGCGCAATGCCTGCGGCGGATGCTTCAACCGTATTCCCCCGCAGAAGCAGATGGAAATCAAAATGCACAAGAAGATTATCGTCTGCGAGTATTGCGGACGTATCATGATTGATCCCCAACTGGCCGGTGTGACTGAAGGAGAGGCNTGAGACTCCCTGACAACAGTTACTAACGACTAAAACTATTTAAGATTATGGAAAAGATTCTCCCCGGCAAGTATGTCGAAATAAGCTATGACCTTTATGAGGTAGCACCCGACGGGACTGAAAGCCTCGTCCACAATGTGATTGACGAAGAACCTGAACGTTTCATTTTCGGAGTCACCAAGGGTCTCATCCTTCCCCTTGAGCGCGCTCTCGAAGGGCTNGAAGCCGGCCGTACATTCGACGTCCCCGTTGCAGCCGGCGAGGGTTTCCCCTATAACCCCGACGATGTGGCCGTCCTCGACAAGNACATCTTCATGGTCGACGGCAAATTTGANGCCGAGACCGTCAAGAAGGATGCCTACATNCCCATGATGACTGCCGACGGNTTCCGCATCACCGGCAAGGTGCTTGAAGTGGGACCCGATCAGGTCGTCATGGACTTCAACCATCCCCTCGTGGGCAAGGACCTCCGCTTCAAAGGCAAGGTGATTACCGTCCGCGACGCTACGGCCGAGGAACTTCATCCCACCTCATGCGGAGGCGGATGTTGCGGCGGTGGCTGCGGCGACTCAGGTTGCGGCAGCGGCGACAGCTCNTGTGGCTGTGACGGCTGCGGCAAGTAATCTCCCCCCTGCGGGTACGGATTTCTTTAACGCTTAAACAACAACACAACAACACCATTAACAACACATGGCAACAACTGCAGACTTTAAAAACGGTATGTGCCTCGACATCGACGGCAACTACTTCTTTATCGTTGAATTCCTCCACGTCAAGCCCGGCAAAGGCCCGGCTTTCGTGCGCACCAAGCTCAAAAACGTCAAGACCGGCCGTGTCCTCGACAAGACATGGAACTCCGGCGTGAAAGTAAACGAGGTCCGCATCGAGCGTCGTCCCTATCAGTATCTCTACAAGGATGATATGGGCTACAACTTCATGCACACCGAGACTTTCGAGCAGGTGGCTCTCCCCGGCGAAAGCATNGACGGCGTTCAGTTCCTCAAAGAGGGTGACATCTGCGAGGCTATGGTTCACGCTGAGTCGGACACCATCCTCACCTGCGAGATGCCCACAAGCGTGGTTCTCGAAATCACCTATACCGAACCCGGTATCAAGGGCGACACCGCCACCAACACACTGAAACCCGCCACTCTCGAGACCGGTGCCGAAATCCGTGTACCCCTTTTCTGCAACATCGGCGATAAGGTGCGCGTCGACACCCGCGACGGTTCTTATGTGGAGCGTATCAAGGAATAATCTACTGCCGTCAGTCCGATAGGTGAACCCACCTGTNCGGCCGGGCGCAGACATATCAACCTTCAAAAAGGCCGCGGACGNAATCTGACCGCGGCCTTTTTGATTTTTTAATCTTTATCACTGCAAAAGTTGTTAGATAATAAGATAAGAAAGATTTAAGCTATGAAAGTAAGCAAAATTTCCGAGAGGATACATTATATCGGNGTCAATGACCGTACGACACATTTATTTGAGGGGATGTGGCCGCTTCCTTACGGCGTAAGTTACAATTCATATCTCGTCAGCGGCTCTGAAAAGAGTGCCATCATTGACGGAGTGGAAGTAGGCCATGCACTCAAACAGATTGACCACATTCAGGAAATCGGCGAAGGCCGTCACCCCTCCTACCTCATCATCAACCACATGGAGCCTGACCATTCCGGCGCGATAAGGATGCTCCGCGCNGCGTTTCCTGACATCACCATCGTCGGCAACGCNCAGACCATCGCCATGGTNAAGGGTTTCTATGGTGTCGACGACAATACATTGATAATCAAGGANGGCGATACCCTTTCCCTCGGCGATGACACNACCCTCCGCTTCACCCTCACCCCGATGGTCCACTGGCCTGAGACCATGATGACCTATCTCGTGGAGGAAAAGACCCTTTTCTCGGGGGATGCCTTCGGATGTTTCGGCGCACTCAACGGCGCGGTGACTGACGAGGATATGGATTCCGACCACTATATACCNGAAATGGTGCGTTATTACAGCAATATCGTCGGAAAATACGGTCAGCCTGTCCAACGCGCATTGAAAAAGTTTGCCGATGTTCCTGTCGGTACCGTGTGTCCTACTCANGGTCCCGTATGGCGCAAGCGTCTGAGCGAGGTCGTCGGAATTTANAATTCGCTCAGTCTCTATGAGCCTCTTGACAATGGCGTGACCATCGTCTACGGTTCGATGTACGGCAACACCGAATCGCTTGCCGAAGCCGCNGCCGAAGCTCTTGCCGAGNCCGGTGTGCGCGACATAGCCGTCCACAATGCCTCGATATCCGACCTCAGCTACATCCTCGCCGATGTCTTCCGTCACCNTGGGCTTGTCATAGCTTCTCCGACTTATTCCAACACCCTCTTCCCCCCGATGCGCAATTTCATGGAGGCCATCACCAACCGTGAGATAAAGAANCGTGAGATATTGATGATGGGGTCATGCTCGTGGGCGCAGCAGGCTGTCAAGGTCATGTCGGAATATCTCGGCGCACTCAAAGCCGAGTGTGTGACCGAGCCGCTTGCCATCAAACACGCCCCGACCTCCGAGCAGATAGAGCAGTGTCGTGAAGCCGCTGCCGCCCTCGGACGTATCCTTACCGGTAAAGCTGAGTGANCCCNCTCCGGGTTCTCTCCTCCACTTACTTACGTTTATCCCAATCCAGTTTAATCCTGTCCGCAATGTCAACCGATTCAAGTTCACTCCCTTTGGANCGCCATCCGTTTCCTCCNTTCATCCCCGCCAATGCAAAGGTTTTGATTATGGGGACTTTCCCTCCAAAACCGGTGCGCTGGTCGATGGAGTTTTATTACCCCAACAAGACCAATGATTTCTGGCGTGTGATGGGNATAATCTTCTACGGCGATGTCAATCATTTCCGCCTCCCCGACGGAACGTTTGACGAGCCGTTGATAAGGANTTTCCTTGAAGAGAAGGGGATAGCACTGCATGATACCGGTGCGGCCGTAAGAAGGCTTAAAGACAATGCTTCCGACAAGTTTCTGGAGATTGTCGAGCCGGTCAATCTCGGTGCGCTGCTCGGAGAGATGCCGGATTGCCGCTACATAGCCACTACCGGCGAGAAGGCAGCGAGTGTAATCTCGATGATTACATCGTCGCCGCTCCCGAAGATAGGGGAGTGGGTGGAGAGTNTATGGCCTGAGGATGGNCGTATGCTTGAAATCACGCGTATGCCCTCCACCTCGCGCGCNTATCCGCTTGCCGTCGAGAAGAAAGCCGATGCCTACNGTGAGCTTTTCAGGAAGGCAGGGCTGCTCTGACCCGNAGGCTGAGATTGGTCATTAAATTTGATATTAGGCATTAAATATGTAATTTTGCACGACACTTTGGGGACNTTCCGCATTATCGTGTTGTCCCGTCTCAGGTTTCATCTGTCATATTTTTAATCCCGTTTCGAAAAATGTTTGATTTCCTACCGCTTCTGGCCATTTTTGACCCGGCCGGAATCATGGCTAAGTTTCTGGTTGCCGATCCGATGACGGTCTATCTTCTCGTCCTCGGCTTTATGATTGTCGAAAGTTCCTTTATCCCTTTTCCCTCAGAAGTCATAGTCCCTCCCGCCGCTTACCTTGCCTGCACCAAGGGTGATGTCGACATCTATGCCGTCATCGGTCTTGCCACTGTNGGCGCGATAATCGGTGCGCTCATAAACTATTACCTTTCCGTGTGGATAGGCCGCCCGATTGTCTATCGGTTTGCCAACAGCCGTATCGGTCACGCCTGTCTCATCGACGAGGCCAAAGTGCGTCATGCCGAGGAGTATTTTGACAAGCACGGAGCCATCTCCACCTTCATCGGCCGTCTGATTCCCGCCGTCCGTCAGCTTATTTCGATTCCCGCCGGACTCGCGCGTATGAATGTCGGAAAGTTTGTCATCTTTACCGGGCTNGGCGCGCTCACATGGAACATCGTCCTCGGTGTCCTNGGCTATTGGCTCGGNAAAATGGTGCCTCAGGACCAGCTTTACGCCAAAGTGGAGGAATATAACGATTATCTCACATANATCGGTCTCGGCATCGGTGTGNTCTGCGTAGGCATCATCCTCTGGAATGCCTTCAAGCCNCGCCCGAAAACTCCGGTGGCCTGATGCAGACCTTAAAAATAAAACAGAGTGATATGATACAAGTAGCGCCATCACTTCTCTCAGCCGACTTCGCCCGGCTCGGCGAAGCCGTCGGCATGGTCAANACAAGCCGTGCGTCCATGATTCACATTGATGTCATGGACGGAATGTTTGTCCCCAATATTACNATAGGATTCCCTGTCATAAAAGCNATCAGTACCATCGCGGAAAANCCCCTTGATGTCCATCTGATGATTATGGACCCGGGTCGTTATGTCAGTCAGGTCCGCGACGCGGGAGCGGCGATAATGAATGTCCATTGGGAGGCCTGCACACACCTCGACCGCGTCATCCACACCATACGCGACGCTGGGATGAGTCCTGCTGTCACGCTCAATCCTGCCACTCCCGTCATGCTGCTGCGCGACATCATCCGTGAGCTTGACATGGTGCTGNTGATGAGTGTCAACCCCGGATTCGGTGGTCAGAGCTTCATCGGGAATACTCTGCGGAAGGTGCGNGAACTCCGGGCGCTTATNGACGAGACCGGCTCCAACGCNACCATCGAGATNGACGGCGGNGTNAACATGAAGACNGCTCCGGCTCTGATAGAGGCGGGGGCAGACATCCTTGTGGCCGGAAGCTATGTATTCGGCGCTCCCGACCCCCACAAGGCGATTGCTGACCTTATGGAACTTTCACGATGAGCATACGCGACATAAGGATAGAGTCCTTTGACTACCCACTCCCTGACAGCCGTATAGCCAGCCATCCTCTGGCCGAGCGNGACCGCTGTCTGCTTCTGGTCAAGGATGACCGGGGGNANGTTTCGACACATATATTCAACGAGCTGCCCGAGCTTCTGCCGGCGGATGCGATGCTTGTCTACAACAACACGCGCGTCATCAATGCCCGCCTGCGTTTCCGCAAGGGTGAGAGCGGAGAGGGTGCGCTGATTGAGATTTTCTGCCTCGAACCAGTCGCTCCTGCCGACTATGCGTGCAGCTTCGCNTCGACCTCGCGCTGCTCGTGGTCATGTTTCGTAGGCAACTCCAAACGATGGAAGAATGAGCCTCTGCGTATGACTGTCGGTATCGACGGACGTAATCTGACGCTGACCGCCACACGCATTGCCCGCGAGGGTAACACCTCAGTCGTNGAGTTTGCNTGGGATGACGAGGCGGTGACCTTCTCACAAATCATATCTGCNGTCGGCGAGATNCCTATCCCTCCCTATCTCAACCGAGGGACGGAGGAGAGCGACACGCGCGACTATCAGACCGTATTCTCGCATATCGACGGCTCCGTGGCCGCTCCTACTGCGGGACTGCATTTCACGCCTGAGGTGCTCGAAGCCATTGACCGTNGCGGTATTCCGNGCCGTGAACTGACNCTCCATGTCGGNGCCGGGACATTCCAGCCTGTGAAATCCGACGTGATAGGGGAGCATGATATGCACAGTGAGTTCATAGCNGTAGGCCGTCCGCTGATTGAGGAACTTGCGCGTGAGGACAGGAGGGTGATAGCCGTCGGGACCACCTCGGTGCGCACGCTTGAAAGTCTGTATCATCTCGGTTGCAGGCTTTTTGCCGGACTTAGTGCGGATCAGCTTCCGCAGTGGTATCCCTACGATGAGTCACATCCTCACCTGAGTGTCGGAGANGCGATGAAANCTATCCTGACNCACCTTGATNCCACNGGCGAACAGACTTTCGTCGCCTCCACGCGCCTTATGATTGCCCCGGGCTATGAATATAAGGTCGTTAAAGGTATGGTGACAAATTTCCATCAGCCACGCTCTACACTCCTGCTNCTTGTCTCCGCCTTTCTCGCAAGCAATCCNGCCAATCCTGACTGGCGCAGTATCTATGACTATGCGCTTGCCGATNCGCGTTTCCGCTTCCTNTCCTACGGTGATGCGTGTCTGTTCTTGTGATGACCNGGAAAAGTCCATAATCCCGACAGTATTAAAAANCATCTACGGCCGACATCGGAATTCATATCCGATTGNCGGCCGTAGATGNTTTTATGGTGCTGTATCTATATCAGNTTTATGCTTCGCTGTCTTCCTCNTTTGCNGCTTCTGCCTTGGGCTTGCGGCCACGCTTTTTGGGAGCTTCGGCGGGTTCTGCGTCAGCTTTTTTAGCCCTGCCTCTGCCGCGTTTGGGCTTTTCNTCTGCGGGAGCTTCGTCANCGGCCTCGGGCTTTTCACGGAGGAGATGCTCCTCGTTGAAATGCTCGATGTTCTTGCGCATGGACTCTGCTTCCTTGTTGAGTACCTCGATTTCACGCTCCTGATTACGGATTGTGGTGAGGAGTGAGCTGAGTTCCTCNTTGTCGATTGACATGGGATACTGCTCCTCGACGCGGACGATGAAGTCGGCAAGGACATTCATGTAGTTGGTGAACGCTTCAAACGGAGTGTCGTAGGGCGAGAACTGCGAGTGGACTGAGCCATCGTGCATATTCTTGGTCGACATATAGAAGAAGTGGTCTGAGCCTTGGAGATAGTACCAGTCCTGTTTCAGACGGCGGTCCTCACAGAGGCGCACACGCTCGCTGACGGAGTAGAGCTTGTTGAAAGCCTCGTTCTGGAGCTTGTTGCCGAGCCATGCGGAGGTGTCGCGTGCCTCGTCTGCCCACGAGATGGGGTGGAGTACGGAAAGTTCTGCAACCGGTTTGAGCTTGGTGACTGCGGTGGTCGGAGTCCAGAACTCTACGCCGCGCTCCTCGGCGAAGCGGGGGAGTGCTTCAAGGAACTGGAAGATACCGGTCTCGCGGGGCTGGAAATCGCCGAACACTTCAAGATTCATGAAGAGGTTGACGATCTGCTCCTCGGCGGGAGTGGATGCGATCCAGTCGATGTACTTGTCGGCGGTNAGGGGATATTCGTCCCATGCGGTGTTTGAGAAACGGTCCGAAATATCNTCGGAGAACTTATCGTTTTTCAGNAGGATTTTCAGCTTGGGAGCCGAAGCCGCGCAGTAGACATAGTTGGGCGACTTCCATCCGAGGATATGTTTTGCACCTTCGGTGATTACACCCTTGTAGCCCATGTCGAGAATCTGGGGAGCGAGTTCGTCGCTATAAATAAGCTCGGTGTTGCGGAANACTTTGGGAGTCTGACCGAAAAGNTCCTTGATTTTCTCATCGTGAACCTTCACCTGATTGGCAAATTCCTCGGGGTCGGCGAGCGACGAGAGAGAGTGGGCGTAGGTCTCGGCGAGGAACTCCACACATCCCGTATCGGCGAGTTTCTTGAGAAGGTCNATGAACTCGGGGACATACTGCTCGAANTGTTCGAGAGCTGTTCCGGTGACAGAAATGGCGCATTTGAATTTGCCGTTGGTGGCTTCAATCATGCGGAGGAGAGTCTCGGCAGCGGGGATGTAGCTGCGTTGTGCTATGCGGGTGACGATATCGTCGTTTGCGAAATCGTCATAGTAGTAGTGGTCGTTGCCTATGTCGAAGAAGCGGTATCTTTTCAGACGGAATGGTTGGTGAATCTGAAAATAAAAACAAATTGCTTTCATGATTTATGTCTGTATGGTTGGTAGAGGCTGAATCAGCGATTGAGTTGCCTCTTATTTGTTTAACACCTTATTATAAATATCAATCACTTTACGTCCGGCCTTGTCCCATGTAATCTGGTTGACTTCGGCGAGACCATCCTCACGCAGTTGCTGGTACATCGCGGGATAGGTGACAATCGAGTTGATGGCGTCGGCCATTGCGTCGATGTCCCAGTAGTCGGTCTTGATGACATTNGTGAGGATTTCGGCACATCCGCTCTGCTTGGAGATGATGGAGGGGACACCCATCTGCATGGCTTCGAGNGGCGAGATGCCGAAAGGCTCCGACACGGAGGGCATGATGTAGACATCCGATGCTTTAAGCATCTCGTAGACCTGATTGCCGCGCTGGAAACCGGGGAAGTGGAAGCGGTCGGCAATGCCGCGCTCCGCTGCGAGAAGAATCATCTTGTCCATCATGTCGCCGCTGCCGGCCATCACGAAGCGCACGTTGGGGTTGTTTTTGAGAACCTTGGCGGCTGCCTCGACGAANTACTCGGGACCTTTCTGCATGGTGATACGTCCGAGGAAGGTGACGACCTTNTCCTTGCTCTTGTGTTCAGGTACATTGAGCTGCTCGGGCGTAAGGGGCGTGACGGCGTTGTGGACGGTGGTCACNTTGGCGGGGTCGATACCGTAGTTGTGGATGACGGTGTCGCGGGTGAGGTTGGACACACAGATGATGTGGTCAGCGTGGGTCATGCCGTCCTTCTCGATGCCGAAGACGACGGGATTGGGTTTGCCGCGTGAACGGTCAAACTCCGTGGCGTGAACGTGGATGACGAGGGGCTTGCCCGAAACCTGCTTTGCGTGTATGCCGGCAGGGTAGGTGAGCCAGTCGTGAGAGTGGATGATGTCGAAGTCGACAGTGCGTGCGACGACACCGGCACAGATTGAATAGTTGTTGATTTCCTCGACGAGGTTGTCGGGGTAACGGCCTGAGAACTCTATGCAGCCAAGNTCATTGGTGCGCATATAGTTGAAATCGGCATAGATGTGGTCGCGCAGACGGAAATAGAGGTCGGGACTCATGACGTTGCCGATACGCTCCTGCACATATTCGCGGTTGACATCGCGCCAGACGATGGGCACCTGCGACATACCGATGATGTTGGCGAAGTGTTTCTCCTCGTCACCGAAAGGCTTGGGTATGACAAACGTGATTTCCATATCGCCACACTCCCACATACCCTTAGTGAGACCGTAGCTGGCAGTGCCGAGACCGCCGAGGATGTGAGGCGGGAATTCCCACCCGAACATTAAAGCTTTCATAGGGGTGTGAAGATATTAGTCCATTATGAATTTCTTGAGTGTCGTCAGCGTGCGGAGGACTTCGGCGACGTTGGTGACGTGGCTGATGGCTCCTCGGCCTGTGTAGGGCGGGTTGGCATCGTAGAGCTGCGAGAGCGAACCGATGCAGCCGTTGGTCATCTCGTCCTCGAAACCGATGAGCATACGGTCGATGTAGCTGACACCGCTCATGCCGAACACTTTGAGATATGCGTCGGAGTAGAAGCCCATGAGCCACGGACGTGCGGGACCGTTGTGGAGGGCCATTTCGCGCTCCTCGGGTGAGCCGAGGTAGCAGGGACGGTAGCCGTAGCTTTTGGGTGAAAGTGTGCGCAGACCCTTGGGCGTGAGAAGTTCGCGGGTCACGATGTCAAGCACTTTCTTGCGCTGGCGGCGGTCAAGGGGCGAATAGTCGAGACCGATGGCGATGGCCATGTTGGGGCGCACGGAGGGATCGGCGTAAGTACCGTTGACGAAGTCGTAGAGATAGCCGTAGTCGTTGAGGAAGGTGCTGACGAAAGGAGCGGCCATCTTTTCTGCGGCCTCGCGGAATTTTGTTTCATCGGGTGTACCCTCGGAGAGCTTCGACGCGAAGATGAGGGCATTGTACCAGAGGGCGTTGAACTCGACGAGGAGACCGCTGCGCCCTACGACAGGATGTCCGCCGAGCGATGCNTTCATCCACGACATGGGTTTGTCGTTTCCATCGGTGANGACCATGCCGTTGTCGTCGACTTTCAGGAACGGATGCTTCTGGCTGAGGATNAAGTTGAGGATTTCGCGGATGATGGGGAGGTATTTTTCCTTGGCATCGTCGCGGCCGTATGCCTTGGCATACTGNTGGAGAGCCCATATAGCCCAGAGAGGCACGTCGGGGAGGTCGATGCCGATGATGCGCTTGTCGTTCTCGCCGGTAGCCATGAAGTGTTTGAGGGCTTTGATGGCAGTTTCGGCGATGCGCTCGAAATCATCGCGGTGGTTGATGGCTATGGTAGCGCCGGGGAGTGCCATGAAGGTGTTGCGTGCGAGAATCTTACCCCAAGGATAGCCTGAGATGAGATACATTCCGTCCTTCTCGTTGAGATAGCACTGCTTGACGGCGTTTTTCAGACAGTTGAAGAATGATGTGCGGCAGGTGCGGTGAGCGATTTCGTTCTCATACATCTTGGCGAGTGAACGNGGCGAAACCTCGCTGAGTCCGGCCGAGAAGATGATTGACTCTCCCTTTTTGATGGGGACTTCAAAATAGCCCGGCACCCAGAGGTCCTCGGTGTAAGGNACTCCGCGTTCAAGGTCCTTNACATACTCGAAACCGTTGTACCAGTTCGGTTCGTAGGTCCATGTCGGCTTGTGGCTGAACTGCATATAGAGGCGGGGATAGCCGGGATAGAGGCAGGCCGAGACACCGTTCTTGATTTCGGGNATGGTGGGGTCAAGNGCATCGTTGGCGACGCAAAGCTCATTGGCATCACGGAAGGCAAGAACNGGACGGAAGCGGAGAGTNGTCGGCGAGTGAGCCTCGACGAGGGTGTAGCGGATAAGGATACGGTTCTCGTTGGAAATGAAGATTTTTTCCTTTGTCAGAATCACTCCGCCTACGCGATAGGTTGTGCGGGGGACGCTCTCGCAGTCAAACTCGCGGATATACTTGTGGCCGTTGGGACTCATGACACCGCCACGATAGCGGTGGAGAGCCAGATTGAAGGGAGCCCCGTGCTGATAGACCGTGAGGTCGAGCGACGAAAGCATGACGTGCGACGAATTGCCGAACTCAGGTACCGGAACCACGAGGAGTCCGTGCTGCTTGCGCGTGTTGCAGTCAACTATCGTCGTACAGTGATAAGCTCCCGACTGATTAGTGCGGAGCATCTCTTTGGGGAGTGACTGCTCCAGATTAATCATGAGGTTTTTATCAAACTTTAGATAGCTCATGTAATATTGGGTATTATTGATTGTTAGATTTCTGTCGTATGATAGTTAGAATTGAAGCGGCTCCGGAGGGGAGGACTCTGAGAAGAAGAGCGGGGTCGTTGTTATCAAGTCACGAATTTATGGTTTTATTCCGACAAAAGCAAACTTTGTGTGTAAAAAGTCGCGGATGTTTTGGAAATCTGCTTTTTAGTTATGTTGGACAACATAACTTGCGGACTTTTCGGAGAAAGCCGGGAACGGCCGGCGCGAGGGTGGGGGGAGGGCGAGACGATGGTGGAGCGACGGGGGGAGCAGGGAGGNCTGAGCAGACTCAGCAGTCAGGGCAGTCAGAGAAATCGGACTTGTCGGACAGGTCTGGCTGCTCTGATGAGTCCGACAAAAAAATGNAATTCCCGAATACGAAAATCCCCGGACATGGCTTTTGATGCCTGTGTCCGGGGTATATTTTCGATTCAAGAGTNGTTCGGGAAAATTCGCGTGGACNGCTCTTATTTGAGGAGGTCCTTGACAGCGTCGTTGGGAACCATCTGTTCCTGGAAGGTGTATGCACCGGTCTTCGCCGACTTAACGACCTTGATGACCTTGCTGTATGTACGGCCTTCGCCTTTTTGCAGAGATGCAACGGTTTTCTTTGCCATGAGTCAGTGAATTATTTAATTTCTTTGTGTACGGTAACTTTCTTAAGAATGGGGTTGTACTTCTTCAGCTCAAGACGCTCGGTGGTGTTCTTGCGGTTCTTGGTGGTGATGTAACGAGAAGTACCGGGCATTCCTGATGCCTTGTGTTCGGTGCATTCGAGGATGACCTGAACGCGATTACCTTTAGCTTTCTTTGCCATCTTCTTATAAAATGTCTAAGTATTTGATTTCAGTTATGTAACCCTTTGCGGCTGCTTCCTTGATAGCAGCGTCGAGACCCTTCTTGTTGATGGTGCGGAGGCCTGCGGCTGAAATGGTAAGGGTGATCCAAGCTTGCTCCTCAACCCAGAAGAATTTCTTGTTGAAGAGATTTACGTCAAACTTGCGCTTTGTGCGACGCTTTGAGTGCGACACATTGTTGCCCACCATTGCTTTCTTGCCTGTAATCTGACAAATTTTTGACATGGCTGTTGGTTTTTATCTCTTTGTTATTAATGATTAAGTCACAACGTCTTGTGGCCGCCATCTCCCTTCTCATATCAGGGCTAAGTGCATCATTCAAAGCCCTTTTNCAAGGATGTGCCACAAAACTCGGCTGCAAAGTTAAGCATTTATTCCCGCTTAACCAAAAGATTTTCACTCTTTTTAGATGTGACTCACATATTTTAACCCCACGGCTTTNAGCGTCATCACCCGGTTCGCGGGGACNCGCCGAAAAAAAGGAGGTGGGCGGACGGCTGTCCGCNCACCTCCGGGCTATGGCTTGTTGTGAGAAATTTTCTTTTCCTCGGGGATTATTCCTCGTACTTCTTGACGATGACTGTCGCGTTGTGGCCGCCGAATCCGAAGGAGTTCGAAAGGGCTGCGCGGACGGGACGGTTCTCGGCCTTGTTGAAGGTGAAGTTGAGGGTATAGTCGATGTTTTCGTCCTCGTCGCCNTCCTCGTGGTTGATGGTGGGAGGAACGATGTCGTTTTTGCAGGCGAGTACGGAGAACATGGCTTCGAGTGCGCCGGTTGCACCGAGGAGGTGGCCGGTCATCGACTTGGTCGAGCTGATGTTGAGCTTGTGGGCGTTNTCGCCGAAAAGTTCGACGATTGCCTTGACCTCAGAGATGTCACCGACGGGGGTNGANGTGCCGTGTACGTTGATATAGTCGATGTCGGCGGGAGTCATGCCTGCATCTTCGAGGGCGTTGCTCATTGCGAGCTTCGCACCGAGTCCNTCGGGATGGGTTGCGGTGAGGTGGTAAGCGTCAGCGCTCATGCCGCCNCCGGCTACTTCGGCATAAATCTTTGCGCCGCGAGCCTTGGCGTGTTCGAGTTCTTCAAGGATGAGGACTACCGAGCCTTCGCCCATGACGAAACCGTCGCGCGACTTGCTGAACGGACGTGATGCGGTCTCGGGTGAGTCNTTNCGGGTCGAGAGGGCGTGCATCGAGTTGAAGCCGCCGACACCTGCGGGATAGATGGCTGCCTCTGCACCGCCGGTGACGATAGCGTCGGCCTTGCCGAGACGGATGAGGTTGAAGGCATCGATGATTGCGTTGTTGGACGATGCGCAGGCTGANACNACACCGAAGTTGGGTCCGTGGAAGTTATATTCCATNGAGATNTGGCCGGAAGCGATGTCGGCAATCATCTTGGGGATAAAGAAGGGGTTGTATTTGGGACCCTGCTCTGCACCGTTGACGGCATAGTAGCCGGCTTCCTCCTCGAAAGTGTGGAGGCCGCCGATACCGGCAGCGACGATTACGCCTACGCGGTTGCGGTCAAGATTGGGGGCTTCTTCAAGGCCGGAGTCNGCGACAGCCTGACGTGCTGCGACGATGCCATACTGGGCGTAGAGGTCGAGCTGACGGAGCTTCTTGCGGTCGAAGTGTTCACTGGCGTTATAACCCTTGACTTCGCAGGCAAACTGGGTCTTGAATTTAGATGCGTCGAAATGGGTGATGGGAGCGGCACCGCTCTTGCCGGCTACGGCGTTGAGCCATGTGGTCTCAACATCGTTGCCTATGGGGGTGATGGCGCCGAGGCCGGTCACCACTACTCTTTTTAATTCCATTGGCGATAATATGGGTTGTTCGTGAAAAGGGAGGAATTTGTCTGGCGCACATTGACGCCACACCGTCGGGAGAGGAAGGGGAGGCTTGATTGAGAAGAAGGCTCCTCCGCGCTGAATATGATTGCGTGGGGAGCCTTTGTTGGCTCGGTCAGAGCGCAGAGCCGGTTAGGGCCTGCATGGACAGACCGGATGTCTTACTTCTGGGTGTTGGCCTCGATGTATTCGATAGCGTTCTGTACGGTGCTGATCTTCTCGGCCTGATCATCGGGAATAGTGATGCCAAATTCTTTCTCAAATTCCATGATGAGCTCTACGGTGTCGAGGCTGTCTGCGCCAAGATCTTTGGTGAATTCTGCGGTTTCTGTTACTTCGTTTTCGTCAACACCGAGCTTATCAACGATGATAGCTTTAACTCGAGATGCAATTTCAGACATAGCTTTTTTCTAATTGGTAAGTTGATTATTAATTTCGTTTTTAGGGTGCAAAATGCATGAGTGGTCTGCATTTGTGGTGCAAAGGTAAGTATTTTTTGCCAACTTTCAACTATCCAAACGTATAAAGATGTTAATGAGGCTATGATTTGCCGATTTTTTGACCTTTTTCGGCTTCTGGCTGTCCTTTTTGGCGGTAATTAAAATATTTTCCATGTTACAAACTTGTTACGTTGTGTGTGCGTTATGCCACTAAAACAAAAATTTTAATCAATTTTGTAGATAAATACTCACGTCACCCTTACACCTATCAGCCTGTAACTATGAAATCGAAATATTATCTTCTTGGACTTCCGCTCGTTGCGCTTATTGCGACGGCCTGTGGCAATGGGTCAGCCTCGAAGCAGGGAGAAATGTCTGACGACATCAATGAATTCACCGTCGGCCAGAAGTTCTTCTATGCCGATAAGAACTACCGTGTGGACACGGACTACGGAACGGTCTACCTTCAGATGTCCACGTCGGTGCAGTGGCCCGACGAACTNGGNGCCTACGACATCGCCGCGCTTCAGGAATCGCTCATAAAGAAGGCTTACAGGGATTCGGCCTCGACCACCGTGAAGGAGGCCATCCAGAAATATATAGAGGATACATCCATTGTCGACGGTGCCAAGGATGTNGTGGCNGTGGATTCGCTTCCGGTCGACTCGATGACATATTTCAGCAANGTGACCGCCAATGTCCTTGACCTCGATGAGGCGATGGTCACCTATCAGATTGTCGGNTCAACCTTCCTCGGAGGCGCTCATCCGATGACGGGNGTGCGCCCCTTCACCTANGATTTTGCCGAAGGGAAGGTGCTTGACTCGTCCAATATTTTCCTCCCTGAGGTCACCAACGACTCTGTCATGCCCATCATCACCGAGGCACTTGCCCGGCAGTTGGGTGTCCCTGTCAGCAGTCTTGAAGATGCCGGTATCTTCGTCAGCCAACTGACCTATCCCGGGCGCCCCTANATCACCAACAANGTCCTCTATTTCCACTATGACCCCTACGAGGTGGGCCCCTATTCGCTCGGCAATGTCGACGTGGCCGTCTATCCCTACGAGATAGAGCGTTTCCTCGACCCCGCCGTCAAAAAACTGTTCAATCCTGAGCTTTAAAACGCCTTATTTTTATTATCTTTGCCTCCGGGTGTGGACTGAGAGCCACTACCGGAGGCAAAGCTGTTTTTTCACCGGCTGATGCCGATNCAATTCACTNATACCAACTCAAAACAACAGAACACAAATGGAAGATGTAAAAGTCACAGCCCGGTCACTGATGGAATTTCTTGACCACAGTCCTGTCAATTTCCTTGCCGTGCAGACCGTGAGCCGCCGTCTCGATGCCGCAGGCTTTACGCACCTCGANCCCCGTGATGCGTGGANNCTTGTCCCCGGCGGTAAGTACTATATCACTAAAAATTCAAGCGCGATATTCGCTTTCGTCGTGTCGACCGAAGGNCCCGCGTCNGGNTTCCGCATNATCTCAGCCCATTCGGATTCCCCCTGTCTGCGTGTGAAACCCAACGCCGAGATGCTGACCGACGGCGGAGTGGTGAAGCTCAATGTCGAAGTCTATGGAGGTCCGATACTCTACACTTGGTTTGACCGTCCCCTCTCGCTTGCCGGCCGCGTGGTGCTGCGCAGCGACGACCCCCTGCGTCCCCGCACGGAGATTGTCAGGTTTGACCGTCCGCTCCTCACCATCCCTCATCTCGCCATCCACTTCAACCGTGCCGTCAACGAGGGTAATCCTCTCTCGAAGCAGAANGATATGCTCCCCGTCATCGCCATNGTGAAGGATGCCGCCGAGAAGGACAATCTTCTCCTCCNCACGATTGCCGAGGCGGTCGGCTGCGCTCAGGAAGATATTCTTGACTTCGACCTTTCGCTTTTCGACACCACTCCCGCGTCGCTNGTCGGGCTTGACGGCGAATTTCTGTCGTCGGGNCGTCTCGATGACCTCAGTATGGTTCACGGTGCGATGACCGCGCTCCTCGAGACGACATCCACCAAGCAGACACGCGTCATGGCTATCTTCGACAACGAGGAGACCGGTTCCGGAACAAAGCAGGGTGCGGCATCCCCGGTGTTGATGCAGTTNCTGCGCCGTATCGTGATGTGTCTGGGCGGCAGCGACGAGGACTATCTGCGCGGCATCGACTCGTCGTTCATGGTATCGGCCGACAATGCNCATGCCTATCACCCGAACTATCCNGAGAAGTATGACCCGACGAACCATCCGGTGGTCGGCGGTGGTCCNGTCATAAAAATCAATGCCAACTGCAAGTACATGACCGATGCCGAATCAGCAGCCGTGTTCAAGTCCATCTGCGAGAAGGCAGGGGTTCCGTGTCAGTATTTCGTCAACCACAGCGATGTTGCGGGCGGTTCGACACTCGGNAATATCCTCACGTCGCAGATTGATTTGCGCGGAGTGGATATGGGCGAGGCTATCTGGGCTATGCACTCTATCCGCGAGACAATGGCCACCAAAGACCACGCCTACACCATCAGTGCCTTCAAGACATTCTTCGACCTNTAAGAATCTAGCNTTAATCNCCCCGCACAGAGTCCGGNACAGAAACATTGATTGCAGTCTGACAGACANGAAATNTCCGACGGACAAACGACATTGATTTGTATCCGACGGACGGCAACCATTGATTTGTATTCGATGGACAAACGACATTGATTGTAGGGACGCGGCGTGCCGCGTATGCCGGATGAAATACATCAGCCAAATATAAGGCTAATGAAAAATCACTATAATGAATTGATTAACGCTATCAGTTTTTAATTGGCTAACGTTAACAGTTCTGAATAGGATAACTCTATTTCATCCGGCATACGCGGCACGCCGCGTCCCTACAATCAATGTCGTTTGTCCGTCAAATCAATGTTTTCGTTTGTCCGTCAAATCAATGTTTTTTGTCCATTGAATACCANGCATAGGCGATGTAGGCAAGNACGGCGGGGATGATTACCGATACCCAGCTCATGCAGGTGAGGGTGAANTGGCTCGACGAGCTGTTGAAGATGGTGAGCGACGATGCGGGGTCGGTGAGCGAGGGGTAGTAGGGGGTGTTGTTATANCCTGCCACCCAGAAAAGNCCGAGGACTACCAGCACTGTGCCGATACCGCTCCACCATATACCTTTGGTCCAGTGGGCGGCGAAGGCGGAACGGANGATTCCGTAAAGCACCATCACNACNCCGACNAGGAAGGCAANCAANGCACAGGGGAGGGCGAGGAAGTTGTTGAAATACTTGTATTCAACCGGGGCAAATGTACTGCGGGGACCATCGATGCTGCCGTCAAAGGTAGTTTCAAGAGATGTGGCAGTCAGGAGCAGGCCGACAAACAGGAGGAAGAATACGAGGAAGATAATGGCGTTGAGGAACACGCGGCGCTTGTTGGCGCGGAAAAATTTATCATCCGACGGATTGTTGTTGAGCAGATAGAGCGCGCCCTGAGTGCGTGCGAGAAACAGTACCGCGAAGCCCAGCACGAGATTCTTCCAGTAGAAAATGGCTTCGAAGCCATGGGTCGGAGCCCAGACGGAGATGACGGGCGACGAAGCATCGAGGATGTTGCCCTTGGTNACGGTGAACTCCGCGCCGAAGAACATCATGGCTACCGCTACGCCGAGAAGCACGCAGCCGACACTGCCGTTGATGAAAAGGAAAGTGTCGTANGTNCGGGTGCCGAAAATGTTGCCCTCCTTCGAGCGGAATTCATAGCTGACAGCTTGAAGCACAAAGCTGATGAGGATGAGCATCCAGAGCCAGTAGGCACCGCCGAAGCTGGTTGANTAGAACAGGGGGAAGGAGGCGAAGAAAGCACCGCCGAANACCACAAGGGTCGTGAACGAAAGCTCCCATTTGTGGCCGAATGAACTGATCATGCGTCGTGACGACTCCGAGTTGTCGTTGACACTGAGGAGGAAGGTCTGGCCTCCCTGAACGAAGAGCAGGAAGACCAGTATGGCGCCGAGGACTGAAATCAGCAGCCACCAGTATATCTGTAATGATGCGAGTTCCATATTAGATGATTCTTATATATTATTATGTGTATGGAAGGGGAGTGGATGAGATGTCGTTGCCGGGTNTCAATAGTCGTTCCCGTCCGATGCCCCNTTGCGGATCTGGTTGATCATAATGGTGATTTCCGCCACGAGCAGAGCGGTGAATACGGCGGCAAACATCCAGAAGGTGAGCTGTACGGTCGAGGCGGAGATGGCCGAGATTGCAGCCTTGGCGGGCATGAGACCCTCGATGATCCACGGCTGGCGACCCACTTCGGCGGTGATCCATCCGGCTTCGGAGCAGATCCAGACCACCGGAATNGTGAGCATGGCTATGCACTGCCACCATTTCTGCTGCCACAGGCGTGAGCGGCGACCCATGGTGAAAACGGTGATGATGAAGAACAGGAAGAGATAGCCTCCCGCCATGACCATGATGCGGAATGAGTANAANGTCATGGCNACCGGGGGGATTGCCTCGTCGGGGCTGTTGAGATAGCCGTAGCCGAAGTAGCGGTAGTCCTCCTTGAGNTTGGCGCGGGCTGCTTCCATGGCCTGACGGTCGCCCTTTGCCATCGCGCTGTCAAATTCGCGGAGGGCTTCGTGGGCACGCTTTCCGATGGCGATACGCTCGGCGTAGGAGTCAGTGCGGATNGTGTCGCCCTGAGGGGTCAGGCTGATGCCGTCGATGAGGTCATTGATGCCGGGGACAAACGTGTTNGGGTCATGGTTGGCGAGTATCGAGAGCCCCTTGGGGATGGATATGTCGAAAAGATAGGGGTCACTGNCATCGGTGCGCTCTTTCGAGGGATTGAGCAGGGCGACTCCGACGAGTTCCTGACCGACCTTTCCGTTGTAGAGTCCCTCCATNGCTGCAAGTTTCATGGGTTGTACCTTCGCTACCTGCACGGCCGAACCGTCGCCGGTCCAGAGGGTGAGGATGATGCCGGCGAGACCGACCCATCCGGCTATGCGGATGGAATCCATGGCGAATTCCTGACGGCGTTTCTTCATAAGGTACCATGCGCTGACACCGCAGACAAACACGGCTCCTACCACCCAGCCGTCAAACACGGCATGGAAGAACTTATTGATGGCGACGGGCGACAGAACTACGGCCCAGAAGTTGTCCATNATGTTGCGCATCTGTCCGGGATCGAACTCCATGCCGACCGGATACTGCATCCATGCGTTGGCGATGAGAATCCAGAGGGCTGAAATCGAGGCACCGAGTGCTGTCAGCCATGTCGACGCGAGGTGGAAGCCGGGACTGACCTTCTTCCAGCCGAAAAACATCACGGCGATGAAGGTGGCTTCCATGAAGAAGGCGAGCAGACCCTCGATGGCGAGCGGCGCTCCGAAGATGTCGCCGACAAACCAACTGTAATTCGACCAGTTGGTGCCGAATTCAAATTCAAGAATGATACCTGTCGCAACGCCCATGGCGAAGTTGATGCCGAAAAGTGTCATCCAGAATTTGGTGGTGCGGAGCCATTTCTCGTTGCGGGTACGATAATAGATTGTCTCCATTATGCCGACAATCACGCTCAGTCCGAGTGTGAGCGGCACGAAGAGCCAATGGTACATGGCCGTGAGGGCAAACTGCCATCTCGACCAGTCGACTACGGTCATTAAGTCATCCATAAAAAACTAATCTGTGTGAAATTTATAAATGTTGTTTTGAATTTACGGTGAAACATGAGGAGCTGTTGACGTGAGGAGCGGTTGACGTGAGGAGCGGGGAGGAGGCTATCTGTTGAGGAGNGATTCGCGGACAGCCTCGGCGCGCTCGGCATCCGTGTCGTAGTCGCGGCTGAGGATGTCGGGGAAGAAAAAGAGCTTGAACACGAAAAAGAGGATGAAGAGCTTTATAAGTATCAGCATCCATAGTTTCTTCCCGAGCGTCATCGACCTGAACCCCTCCACATAGAACCTCACGACCTTTCCGGGCCATCCCGGGATTTGCGTGAGCCATGATTGTGCCGTGAGACCGGCGTGAGTGTCGTTATCCATGATTGTTGGTTGGCGTGANTGAGTGGAAAGCGCAAATATAATAATTATTTTTTTTCTTTACCCTCAAAAAATTTCTGTTATTTAACACTACATATAATTTTAGGTTGTTGGAATAAAGCCGTACCTTTGTCGGCGAATATATCTGAAACNGGCCTGTCCTCACGTTTGGCCGGTTTCAGGACCANACTTTTTATCACAATTTCTTATTTAAAAAATGAACCGTTCATTATTTTATGCGGCCGGTCTTCTNATGCTCGCCGCCTGTTCGCAAAGCCCTAAACAGAACTATGTCGTTACCCTGAATGCCGANGACAGCTACAACGGCAAGATGGCNTATATTGTCGANTTCGANACCGACGATACCCTTGACAGCGCTATGATCGAGAACGGCGTGGTTGTCTTCGAAGGCACAGTCGCCGCTCCCCGCTATGCTGCCCTCCGTGTCGACGACCGCACCCTCACCAATCTTTTCCTCGAAGCTGATTCCATCAATATCAGCAACGAAGGAATCACCGGCGGTGAACTCAATGCTAAGAACGCCGCTTATCTTGACGAGTACATGGCNGTCGTCAACGAATTCCGTCAGCTCCCCGACTCNCTGAAAGAGTCAAAGTANGAGGAGCTCAACGGACGTATCCAGTCCGCACAGGATAAGCTCCTCGAGGAGAATATGGACAATGCTCTCGGCTATTATATGTTCCTNAACGGTCCCGCGCGCGAACTCGGTCTCNCCGGACTTGACTCGGCTATCGCAGCCCATCCCTCGCTCGGCGACTACAAGCGNGTACAGAAACTCCGTCAGACNCTCGTCAACTACGACGAGACTTCCGAAGGCAAGATGTTCAAGGACTTCGAGGTGACCTACAATGATTCCACCTTCCGTCTCAGCGACTATGTCGGCAAGGGTAAGTATGTCCTCGTCGACTTCTGGGCAAGCTGGTGTGGCCCCTGCATCCGTCAGAGCGCAGTCATCAAGGACATCTACAAGGAGTATGGNCCCAAGGGTCTCGAAGTCATCGGCGTAGCCGTATGGGACAAGCCCGAGGATACACTCANAGGTATCAAGGACCATGACCTCCCTTGGATGAATGTCATCAACGCCCAGAGCATCCCGACCGAGATTTACGGCATACAGGGNATCCCGACCATCATNCTTTTCGGNCCTGACGGAACCATCCTCAGCCGCGACAAGCAGAGCGANGAACTCCGCAGCGANGTAGCCAAGGCAATGGCATCGGCAAAATAANAGCCATTCAATCTGAAAAAGAGATTTATCCGGAATATACGCCACCGTTTAAANTTTCTTCTACGCCCGTCGGCCATCTGCGCTGANGGGCGTAGTCCGTTTTAGAGGAAATATTAGCTTTTACCACTGATTTATTTGGATGATAGCGAAAAAGTCCTTAACTTGCAGGGAATTGAATACTTTAACTCTCCTTAAGCCATGAAACTGATACTCTTATTGATGCTCTGTGCGGCTCCGTTTCAAATGATGGAGAATACATCTGCATGGATTATGAAGTTACCACACAGAGTATTCCCATTTCTTACTGAAGAAAAACTGGCACTCAATGATTCAATTTTGTATATTTAAAAAGTAAACCAGCTACCATTGAAAATATGAGGTAATGAATACGATTAAAGCTTTTATAATGTTATTGGCTGTTGGTTTTTCGGAACGTTGTCTGGCTTATGAGACAGATAATGACGTAAGTCCCACTACTGAAAATGAATCGGAGACAAACGGAAGATATATTATACAGATAGACAATATGACCGAGGAAGACTGTTATTTCTGGATCAATCCTACTCCTGTAGGTGAGACTACCTCACAGGCTTTGGTTAGACAATATTTCTGGACGATTCCGAAAGGGGGAGTCTTCGCATTCGGACATCTGATTACCGACCCGAATATAGTTTTCGGTGACTGTGGTATAGTATTAGGCTATAATTTCATTAAAGTGCTGTCGCCCGGCAAATCCTTCCAGGTAATTTTACTATCCGATGGCAATGAGGCAGAATATGTGGAACGGTTTGTAATAATACCTGAGAGAGAGATTGAGAGATATTTTGGGAAAATACCGGACTATTTTCTATATAAAAATGACCATATCATTGTTACGGTAGACTGAAACCCAAAAAGAATTAAACTTATAGAATTATGAAACGAATAGACATATTGATGATTGTGACACTTATGGGTGTCTTAGCCTGGATGTTTCATACCCATGAAGGATATGANGAGGTNGCGGATGCCGCACAGTGGCATACGCTTAAAGANGGNGAGCGTGAAGNATGGTATATCAGGATCGGCGATTCGATCTATGGTACGACTGCCGAAGGAGCTCATTGTTGCGTAAAATATACGAGACCATTGAAAGTTGATGCAAAGTCATTCGTCGTCTCAGAGGCCTGCGAATATGCGAAAGACAAGAATCATGTATATTATCCGATAAGGGTTATCTGTGAGGACTGGGCTGCTCCGGATAGTGATGGTTGTTCTGACATTGAATATATTAGAGAGTATTTAGTGGTTGGTGCTGACTCCGAAACATTTAAATATCTTTTTGATGAGTATGGAATTGATAAGCATTATATGTATTTTTTGGGGGAAAGGATNCCNTGGGATGATAGGATAATCCTCCGTGCCAAACAAGGNAAATTATAATTTATNTAAACTAATATTNTTTCTAATATGCCTTACTGCCTATACTCCGCCAGGATTAACTCACTGTCGCGCAAGGGNGTCATCGACAAGNCGGGGACAAGGGAGACCTTCGGGCTTCTCGACGAACTGAGNATGGACTACTCAGGCAACCGNCTCTCGTCGGTGAGNGCCTTGACNGACGCTCTGCCTTTCGACGGCTTGACNGGGGTGGGNCTTAATAAGGGGAGCATGGCGGTGNGNTANGATGCCTCCGGNCGGCTGTCGAGCGACGTCCGTCGCGGTATAGTGTCGGTCAGCTACGACAACGACGGACACCCTGTCCGCACGGTGTTCAAGGACGGCAACGAGCAGCGCGATGTCTGGGACGGCTTCGGGAACCATCTGGCGACGCGCTACTACAACCGCGCAGGAGCTTCGAAGGANGANCCGTATCTNACCAAGACNTACGCGGGGGACGGGCAGATTGAANTCACCTNCGGTCCGGCTCTCGGCAGTGTTGTCTCCTATCTGTCTTACACCNCTTTNCCCGGCGGCTACTTCNANCNGGACGGGATGCCNCACTACTACATCACCGACCATCAGGGNAACCACACNGCTGTCGTAGANTCCAGCCCNAAGATAACNGAGGAGAACAACTATTATCCNTACGGNGAACCGTGGNGGGAGAACAACGGCNNCCCNTTCATGTTCAGCGGCAACGAGCGNCTGCTCATCGACGGGCTTAACGACTANGACTTCCANGCNCGCCGCTACAATTCGGCAGTCCCGGCGTTCTCGTCGTGGGANGCCCTCAACGAGCAGTACCCNTGGCTCTCCCCNTANGCCTACTGCGCAGGNAACCCGATAAGCTATATCGATCCAACTGGTGAGGAACCAACTAACTATGAGGCAGCTTTGATGGCACGGGCTGTTTATATGGATAAAGGATACCAGGATATAATATATGATTTANAGNAGTTANANTGGNTTATTTCTNANCATAATTCCGCTATTAAGTACAATCATCCTGCTGGAACCGGAATNGGTGTACAATCAATGTTATTTCAGAAAACGAAAGAAGACGGGACAACTGAATATGCCTATGTNTATGCCGGCACAAANTCATGGGAAGACGGTGTTGAAGACATAATGCAGATTGGCGGTCTGTCAATGGAATANTCGAAAGCGATTAAAAATGCAAGGATATTGGACTCTGAGCTTAAAGAATATGAACTGACATTTGTTGGACACTCGATGGGAGGGGGTAATGCAATTGCTGCAACTATGGCAACCGGGCGCAGTGCGATCACATTTAATACAGCCGTAGTCAGCATAGCAACTATGCTTTTTAACGGACTTTCGGAGCATGGGAAAGTCGTAAATTATATCTCTGCAAGCAACTCTGTTCTCGGATATAATGTATGCCTTGATCCTGTAAGTGCTATTCAGAATATCTGTGGGATGANACCTCCCGGTATAATAATTCCTGTTTGTACAGGCTATCTTCCTACGCATAGTATTGNAGACATAGTTANAGCATTAAAACCTAAAAAAATAAACTTATGAAGCGAGTTATATTTTTCTTTTTGCTGTTTCTTTTGTGTCTGTCGCAGTGTGTCTATTTTCGGATGACACATCTGTCGAAGGATGATTTGGGCTGGATTCAGTGTTACAGTCACTATCCTTCACCTAAGTTTGTATCCAATACCGGGGAGATTGCCACCCTGTCTTATCAAAGAGTTAGTATTCACAATTCTACGGATAGGTTTTATTTCAATGAAGGGGAATCCTACACATATGAGGCCAATGCAGGGTATAGGTTTGACGTAAATTATGCTGACACAACATTTTGGGGATCGTTTTCTATAAAAAAATTTGTAGATGAAGATTCCCTTTGGACATCATTCACATTAAACTATTTTGAATCAAATGAAATACAGATTTTCAACTATATTCCATTAAAAATTTGTGATTTCGAGATGGATTCAGTGATATATCACAATTGCATGATTGCTGATTCCACTAATGCGTGCTATTCATCTCTCAAAGAGAATAAGATTAAAAATAAAATCGACAAATTTGTCATTTCAAAGAAATATGGGTTGATCTATTACAGATTTGAAAATGGCGAAGAGTTCAAGCGCGTATTTAAGCATAAACCCAATAGAAATGGCGACGAAGCAGAATGATTCCGGTGGATTACAGTATAATCCTCCGTGCCAAACAAGGAAAATTATGATTCATGCAGCCGACATTATTATAATCCACATCATCAACTCGCAGACTTTGGAAGGCGATTTTCGGGTAATGCGGATTGAAATCGCTGCCGGTGGATAGAGGCCGGAGTTTTAGTTTTGGTGGGGTAGGGTATATAATTAACTATCTTTACAACTGAGTTAAAGAATAATTTGTTAATTTTGCAACGCATCTGCTTTTTTTGTAAAAACGTATTTGCTTTTTTGTAAAACTGACTTCTCATGGCAGCCATCGACATCATACTAATTCTTATTTTCATCCTCACCGCGTGGCTCGGCTTCCGCAAGGGGCTTATCGTGCAGTTGGGTTCGGTGGCGGCCATCGTCGTTGCCATAATCGCCTGCCGTATGTTCGGCGCGACTGTCGAGAATCTGTTTTTTGACTGTCACCCCGACTGGCAGACAGGTTCAAGCCTCTCGCGCTACGGGGTGTCGATACTCGCCAACGGTGTCATCTATCTCGTGGCATACTATGCGGTGATTCTCGTGGCAAAATTTCTCCACACCGCGACCCATGCCATACTTCTCGCTCCGCTCGACCATATAGCCGGGGCACTCTTTTCGGTGGCGAAATACGGTCTTCTTGTCAGCCTCCTGCTCAACCTCTACATAGTCCTCTTTCCCTCGGCAAAATTCCTCGCCGATTCGCGGCTGGCAGGGGGAAAGGTGGTCGAACTTACGGTAGGGTTCGCTCCGTGGGTTCTCGACGCCATCCATCCTTCGGACAAGGGGGCAGATGATTGCCCGGAAGGTGAGCCAATCCCGGTCGCAACAGAGTCCGCGGCTGAGGTGTGAATATGTGAACCATCCATCCCGCTCCTCGTTTTACTTTTGAATGAAGAAAAAATGGAAACAAAAGATAAAAACAACAGCAATGACAGCGAGCGACTTATAAAGAACGCTACGTCTGATGAATATAAGTACGGTTTCACCTCCGACATCGACACCGACATCATCCCTGTCGGGCTGAACGAAGAGGTGGTGCGGCTCATCTCGGCAAAAAAAGGAGAGCCGGAGTGGTTGCTTGAATTCCGCCTGAAAGCCTTCCGCTACTGGGAGACACTTAAAATGCCCGACTGGGCGCATCTCAACATCCCGCCCATCGACTATCAGGCCATCAGCTACTATGCCGAGCCCCGTGCCAAGGCCAAGGGTCCTGAAAGCCTCGACGAAGTCGATCCTGAGCTGCTCGACACCTTCAACCGCCTCGGTATCCCCTTGCAGGAGCAGAAAGCACTTGCGGGTATGGCCGTCGACGCGGTGATGGACTCCGTGAGCGTCAAGACCACCCACCGCGAGAAGCTGGCGGAGAAGGGAATCATCTTCTGCTCAATCTCCGAGGCTGTGAAGGACTATCCCGACCTTGTGAAGAAATATCTCGGCTCAGTCGTCAGCTACCGCGACAATTTCTTTGCCGCGCTTAACTCGGCGGTGTTCTCCGACGGCTCGTTTGTCTACATACCCAAGGGCGTACGCTGTCCGATGGAGCTCTCGACCTATTTCCGCATCAACGCCGCAGGCACGGGTCAGTTCGAGCGCACACTTATCGTGGCCGATGATGATGCCTATGTCAGCTACCTCGAAGGCTGTACAGCCCCGATGCGCGACGAGAACCAGCTCCATGCCGCCATTGTCGAAATCGTGGTCGAGGACCGTGCGGAGGTGAAGTATTCAACCGTCCAGAACTGGTATGCCGGCGACGCCGAAGGTCGTGGCGGAATCTACAATTTCGTCACCAAACGCGGACTTTGCCGGGGCGACCACTCCAAACTGTCGTGGACACAGGTGGAGACCGGTTCGGCAATCACATGGAAATATCCTTCGTGTGTGCTTAAAGGCGATAACTCTCGCGGTGAATTCTACTCTGTCGCCGTCACCAAGAACTATCAGCAGGCCGACACCGGTACAAAGATGATACACATCGGCAAGAATTCGACATCGACCATCGTCTCTAAGGGTATCTCTGCCGGACACTCGCAGAATTCCTACCGAGGACTCGTCCGTGTCGCAAAGGATGCCACAGGATGCCGCAACTACACGCAGTGTGACTCCCTGCTGATGGGCGACAAGTGCGGAGCGCACACCTTCCCCTACATAGATGTGCTTAACGACACTGCCATTGTCGAGCATGAAGCGACGACCTCCAAGATTTCGGAGGATCAGCTCTTTTACTGCAATCAGCGCGGCATCCCGACCGAGGAAGCAATCGCACTTATCGTCAACGGCTATGCCAAGGAGGTGATGAACAAGCTCCCGATGGAGTTTGCGGTCGAGGCTCAGAATCTTCTCCAGATCACCCTCGAAGGCTCCGTCGGATGAAAGCTGCACTCTATCTCATACCCTCGACCATGAGCGATGCTCCGGTCACCGACGTGATTCCTGACGGAAATCTTGCGGTGATTCGCGGGATAAGGCACTTTGTGGTCGAGAATGTCCGCACCGTCCGTCGTTTCTTGAAGCGTTGTGACCGTAGCATTGACATTGACGCTCTATCGTTCACCGTGCTCGACGAGCATACGCGTCCCGAGGAGATTCCGGCAATGCTTGCGCCTCTTGCCGGTGGTGAGGCTGTCGGGGTGATTTCCGAAGCCGGATGTCCCGCCATAGCTGACCCGGGAGCCGACCTTGTGGCAATAGCGCAGGAACGCGGCTATGAAGTGGTCCCGCTCGTCGGCCCTTCGAGCATCATCCTCTCGCTGATGGGGTCGGGGTTCAACGGACAGAGCTTCTCATTCGTCGGCTATCTTCCCCATGAAGCCAAGGCGCGCACGTCGCGCCTGCGGGAACTCGAACAGCGCATACGCCGCGAGGGTCAGACCCAGATTTTCATCGAGACACCTTACCGCAACAACCGTCTTATTGCCGAACTTGCCTCGACTCTCCCCGGAGGCATGAAGCTCTGTGTCGCCTCCGACATCACCGGGCCTGCCCAGTCCATCGTGACCCTACCGCTCTCGGCCTGGGCGCGACGGAAATATGACTATGACAAGATTCCGACCATCTTCCTCCTGAATTCCTGAAAAGAATCAGGAACTTCCATCCGCTCAGAAATATACAGAACCATTAACACGTCAAGACCCATTGGCCAAATCAAAAAAAATAACACCGCGCCCGATGACACCACGCCCGATGCCGGGGCTGTTTGACTCGCCCGACGATTACAGCAACTCGGCTGAGAGCAATTTCCGCATTATCCCTGACCGAAAGATGGAGGCGATAGTGCGGCAGATGAACAATGCGCGCAAAAAACAAGAGGAGGTCATTGACGAGCTTCCTCCCCTTCAGGCATCCGAGCGGGTGTTCTTTATGAGCTTCGGCAGTGGAAGTTCGGGTAACTGTTCCTACATCGGCGACCGCGAGAGCGGCTTTCTGATCGATGCCGGGGTCGAGGTGGCCAAGGTCGTCGACGGACTGCGCCGCAACGGAGTGTCGATGGAACGGGTTAAGGGAATCTGTCTCACCCACGACCACGGCGACCACATCAGGGACGTATATGCCCTCCTGAGGCGTTACCGTCATCTTCAGGTGTTCTGCACACCGAAGACCCTCAACGGGATTCTGCGCCGTCACAACGTCTCGCGCCGCATCAAGGATTATCATACACCCATCTATAAGGAATTCCCTTTCAAAATCGGTAATTTCGAGGTGACTGCCTTCGATGTGATGCACGATGGCGCGGACAATGCCGGCTACTTCATCACCCACGGTGACGTGCGTTTTGCCGTTGCGACCGACCTCGGATGTATCAGTGAACGCGTGGACTACTATATGCGTCAGGCCACCCACATAGTCATCGAGGCAAATTATGACTTGCAGATGCTCCGCGAGGGGCGTTATCCCGAATACCTCAAAGCGCGTATCGAGGCAGAGAACGGCCATCTCGACAACCGCGTCACCGCACGCTATCTGGCGGAAATCTACACGCCCCGTCTGCGCAATGTGTTCCTCTGTCATCTCTCCCACGACAACAATACCCCACACAAAGCCCTCGATGCCGTCGAGTCGGCTCTGCGTCAGGTCGGGGTTGAATATTTCGGCAACGGATTCAACTGCCTCAAAGAACCCGGCGAACCTGACGCGCAGATTCATCTCGTAGCGCTCCCGCGCTTTGAGGCATCACTGCTCTATCCGCTTGAACCTTAGGACCATTGTCCGATAAAAGTTATAAAAATCAGAATATGTCAGGCTCCATGCTCACTCCCGCTGCCTTCAGCGATGAACTACCCCGCACCGCAAGAGAAATGTTCATAAAATGGGGGCGATTTCTCTACTCGACTGTCGACTTCAATATGCCCGACAGCCCTCTGCACGCCAAGTCTCACTGTGAGCGTGTGTTGTTCCACGCGCTGATGATGGGGGCGATGGAAATGGGCGACGACGTGGAGGCTCTTGAAATTCTGGCTCACGCCTCGATTTTTCACGACACACGCCGTCAGGACGAGTATCTCGACACCGGCCACGGAGCGCGTGCCGCCGTCCACTACGAGGATTTCTGCCGGGAGCATCCGGATGAGATTGTGTTTCATCCCGAAGCGGTCTATCTGATGCGCTACCATGACCTTGACGACAGCCGGGGCATAAAGGCGATACGCAAGGCGTTCCCCGACAGGTCGGAAAGGGTCGGAAAACTGTATGCCATCTTCAAGGATGCCGATGCTCTTGACCGCTGGCGGCTCGGACGGTGGGGACTTGACGAAAAATATCTCCGCACACCGTCGTCACACCGCCTTGTAGGTAAAGCCCGTGAGCTTGTCGGCGCGACAATGAATCCGAAGATACTTGCCTATTACGATAATCTGATTGACACGATGATGCAGGAGCGGAAAGGGCATCACGATTGAGCCTTATTGGGGCGACGCGCTGCGTGCGAGCCTTTCGAGCTGTTCGGGGGTCAGGATTGTGTGCTTTTCTGAAAAGCGCAGGGCGTTCATCTCACGCGCTGTGAGGCGGACGGCACTTTTAAGCTGGGGATGTCGGTTTGTATTCTGTTCCATTTGTGTTTTTTGATGGGGATATTGGTGGAATCGTTAGATTGATTAGATGANTTATTTGTGGGCGGACGATGATTTTACAGACGGTTTGCCGAATCTGCGTCGCTGCTGCCGGTGTCTTCCTCCGACTTGTCGATGAGCGGGAGGAGACGGTTGAGGCCGAGGAGTACGGTGAGATAGGTCAGTCCGAGGACGAAAAACTCAATCCGCAAGGGGAAGATGTNCCTGAACCATCCGCCACCGAGATAACAGAAGAAAAGCAACCAGAGCGAAGCCTGAACGCTGACGCAGAGCGTACACCAGACCTTCGCACGGAATTTCTGATACCATATACTCCAGAAAGTGAACGGAAGACAACAGGCGTTGCACAGAGCCAGATAGCCTATCCACTGCGGGAACATCAGGAGGGTCAGGAGACTCACCGAGAAGTAGGCNAAACCTACCTCGCTCCATCCGAAAAGCCCGAAAAATTTCGATGCCTTCATNTCAAGCACGCTGTCGCATCCTCCGGCTTGAAGCACTCCGCAAACGCGGTCNGCNGCAGTATTCTTGATTTTGGCTGACTTCTGCACCAGCATATATGTGAGCCAAAGCCCGAAGATNTCCACNGCGGCTATGCCTATTGTGGACCACGAGCGGTAAAGTCCGTTGCTGATGAAAAGATAGAGGAAGAGAGCTATCGTTCCTGCCGCGAGGACCCATGTCTTTGCTGTGGTGAAGAAAAGGTTGCGGCGATGTTCGGCATAGTCTGTCTCGACAGACTTTTCGTCGGGGTAGGCGAGGAGGACAACCCCGTNCCATGCACGCTTGAAATCATCAAGCGGCATGGTCTCGGGTGTTCCTTGGGTCAGATAGCCGACGTTTGACGCTTCGGGGTCAAGNTCAGTGACGATAACGAAGCCCNCTGCTGTATGCGCTATGAACGGCGTGGCGATGGCAGTGATTTCGTCGGGCGAATCGAGACGCAGTGCCTCATTGGGTATGCCNTATTCTTCAAGCAGTTTCGAGAGTCCGAAAAGNGTCTTGAAAGGCATATCCTTGAACCGCCGGTCGGAATAGNCGGGGGTGTGTTTCACACCGAGTGTGTTGAGAAAATCACTGAACAGTGTCGCGTCGCGTTCCATAGTGTCTGACCTTATTTCGTTCCGTTTATCTTTTTATTGTGTNCTGCGGATCATGCGAATGATTCGACTTTTGCAAGCAGAAGGTTGCCGTCGATTTCACCGCTGTGACGCCACATTTCCTCTCCGTCACGATAGATGATGAAAGTCGGGATTGACTGGACGCGGGCTTCGTTGGCGGCCTCGTTGTTCTGGTCNATGTCATACTGATAGACAGGGACACTGTCGCCGAGCAGTTCCTTGACCTGTGCGACAACCGGCATCATGCGCTGGCAGTGAGGACACCATGATGCGTAGAATTCNATGAGGACTGTACCGGGATTTTGGATTGCTTGATTGTAAGTCATAATTATAAGCGTTTTAAATAGTGAAAGATTAAGTTCAATTTCACTATTTAAAACGCTTATANGGTGAGGAGGGTTGAGATGTTAAGAACGATTAACGGTCTGCGCGCAGGAGNTTGATGGCCTTGATGAGTGCGCGGGTGGTCGATGACTCGATGATGCGTGAGCGTGTCCCGGCAAAGTGNTAGGTCTCGGCTTCGCAGATGGTCATNCCCTCGGGTGTCANNATGGCGGCTGAGATGCAGACGGTTCCGACCGGTTTCTCCTCCGAGCCTCCGCCGGGGCCGGCTATGCCGCTGGTNGNGACCGCNACGCTTGCACCCGTCGCGCGCAGAACTCCCTCGGCCATCTCGCGNACGACAGGAAGGCTGACCGCACCGTTTTCGTCAAGGGTCTGCGCTCCGACTCCGAGCAGACGCATCTTNACATCGTTGCTGTAACTGACGACCGAGCCGACAAACACTTCNGACGAGCCGGGAACGAGTGTGAGTTCGTGGGCTATNTTGCCTCCGGTNCAGCTCTCGGCAGTGGCGAGGGTCAGGCCACGGTCGCCACATTCCCGCAGAAGAATCTGTGCGGGGGTGAGGTCGTCGGTAGCTATGACGGCATCGCCGAGCATGGCATGAAGCTCACCGGCAGCGCGGCNGACCTCTGCGGTGATGAACTCCTTGTCGGGGTGTGAGCCGTCGATACGCAGACGGATGAGNCCCGGTTTCGGGAGATAGGCGAGATGGAGGTAGGAGGGGAGTGCCTCCTCCCACGGGGCTATCTTCTCGGCAAGTCCGCTTTCGGTATAGTCAGTNACCATGAGGACGGCGTGTTCGATGTCCACGTCGGTGTGGAATTTTTCGCGGAGCTGCGGGAATACCTCCGATTGAAACATCTCGCGTGTCTCGAAAGGTACGCCGGGCATGGCGACGAGGACTTTCCCGTCCTTCTCGAACCACATTATNGGGGCTGTCCCGACGCGGTTCTGTATGACNCGGCANGACGTGGGGACAATCGCCTGAGCAGCCGTGAGGTCGTTGAGCCGGAAACCTTTGCGCCCTACCACTTCCTTGACNTTGGCAAGCACGGCGGGGTCTTCGACGAGCGTACCTCCGAAATAGTCGCAGAGGACGGTCTTGGTGATGTCGTCCTTGGTGGGGCCGAGGCCGCCGGTGGTGATGACNACGTCNCTGAGNTGAAANGCGCGGTCGATGGCACGGCGTATCTCGTGAGCNTCGTCGCCTACGGTCTGAACATCNTTCACCTCCCAGCCGTAGGGAGCTATGTGGCGGGCAATCTCGCCNGAATTGGTATCTGTCACCTGTCCGAGCAGCAGCTCATCACCAATGACGATTATGGATAGTTGCATTTTTTAGNGTTTAAAGTTNGAATNTCACACTCCCACGCGTGCGTATGGCACTGCATCGTAGCGGCAGAAGTCTTTGTCGAGATATTTATAGTAGGCGGCTATGGCTACCATCGCGGCGTTGTCGGTCGTGAAGACGCGCGGCGGGATGAAGGCTGTCAGACCACGGCGACGGCAATAGTCGGCGACGGCATCGCGCACACCAGAGTTGGCCGANACNCCTCCGCCTATCGCCACCGTCTTTACCCCTGTCTGCNTCACCGCCTTGTCGAGCTTGTCCATGAGGATGTCGATGATGGTTTTCTGGAGCGACGCGGCAAGGTCGGCCTGATTGTTGGCTATGAAATCGGGGTCGTTCTTGATTTCGTCGCGCAGCGTGTAGAGAAACGACGTTTTCAGTCCNCTGAAACTGTAATCNAGTCCCGGGATATGTGGCTTGGCGAACTTGAAACGCTTCGGGTCACCCTCGGCTGCCAGACGGTCGATGTGGGGCCCTCCGGGATAGGGGAGACCCATCACTTTCGCACACTTGTCGAAAGCCTCGCCAGCGGCGTCGTCGATGGTCTGGCCGAGGATTTCCATGTCGTTGTAGTTCCTGACGAGGATAATCTGACTGTTTCCGCCGGAGACGAGAAGGCAGATGAAGGGATAGTCCGGCACAGGGTCATTCTCCTCGCGGCGCACGAAGTGGGAGAGGACATGGCCGTGGAGATGGTTCACGTCGATGATGGGGATGCGCAGTCCGAGCGAAAGTCCCTTGGCGAAACTGGTCCCGACGAGGAGTGAGCCGAGAAGTCCCGGTCCCCGGGTGAAACCGATGGCGCTGAGGTCGGATTTTTCAATTCCTGCGCGGCGCAGGGCGGTGTCGACCACAGGGACAATGTTCTGCTGATGGGCGCGCGATGCGAGNTCGGGTACGACACCCCCGAACTCCGCGTGGACCTCCTGCGAGGCTATCACGTTGCTCAACAGCACACCGTCGCGNATGACGGCTGCCGAAGTGTCGTCGCACGACGANTCGATTCCTAAGATTACAATGCTCATTATATTTGTTGTACGATNGAAATATTCCGGATTCANCGACTGTCAAACGGATCTACATNNATTGAACTNTGACCTATTGTCGTCAATCCTTATGCAAAATTAGCTAATCTGATTTAATAATGCATAAATTTTCATTTAATTCATAGTGCATAATTCATAATGCGTAATAATAGCTTAGGAATCATCAGCTTGTAGGGACGCGTAGGATAATCGTTCAGCTTGTAGGGACACGCGGCATAATGGTGTCATAAATCATCATATTGTAGGGACGCGCGGTCGCGCGTATGCCGAATAGAATAGTTCATCACAATAGAATAGTTCATCACTTTAGCATAGAGATTAAAGTATGGACGATAGGTCCGGATGATATTTTTCCGGCAAAACCATTATCTGAACTATAAATCCTAAACTATAAAAACCCTAAATTATAGACTATTTCATCCGGCATACGCGCGACCGCGCGTCCCTACAAGCTGAACGATTATGTCGCGTGTCCCTACAAGCTGAACGATTATGCTGCGCGTACCTATCAGATCAAAAGTTTGCGACCCGGAAAGCATCACGATGCTTTCCGGGTCGCGGAACGTCAATTATTGTTGTTGTCTATNGTTAGGATTCGTTGCGTATATTATTCAGGNATGGCGAAGATTACGATACGGTTCCAATCGTTCTTGTCATAAATCTGAGTGTTGCTGCCTGCTGCTTCNAGGATGAGGCGGCTGGGGTTGATGCCGTAGTCACCGGTGAGGATGTCAGCGACGGCCTGAGCGCGGCGCTCGGAGAGCTTCATGTTGTAGGCGGAAGTGCCGGTATCCTTGTCGGCATAGCCGCGTACCACGATGGTAGCGTCGGGATTAGCCTTCATGTATTCAGCCATGTTGAAGATATTGACCATTTCCTCTGAGCTGACGTAGGCAGAGTTGAGCTTGAANCGGACAGTCGGGAGGATTGTGGTGGACGATGCTTCGACGACAGTTTCGGAAACTTCGGGGCAGGGGAGCTGNGCTTCTGCTGCTGCGAGGGCTGCCGAGGTAGTGGCGAGGGCACCGCGGAGGTCGTTGATCTGGGCGTTGGCNTTGTTGATATAGCTTACATAATCGCAGGGATTGTAGCGCTGGAACTTCGAACCGCTGAGGTAGAAGGTGAAACCGCCGATGGCAGAGAGGTCGATGTCGACGGGACGGCCGTAAGCCTCATTGTTGAAGTTGTCGCCGTAGAACTGTGCGCGACCCTCAGCGAAGAAGTCGACATAGTTGCTGAGACGGAAGCGGAGTTGCAGACCTGCCGATACGGGGAGGAGCCACTGATTTGACTTCGTGCCNTTGCCGTGGCGGTCCTTGATGTTGCCGAGAGCGGGTTCGTAGTCATAGACGAATGTACCGCCGAGACCGATGAAGGGGACAATCGAGAAGACACGGTTGGGNCTGTAACCGCCGATTGAGTTGAACATATCCCACATGAAATCGACATTTGCGTTGGCTACGCGTGCTTTTGCGGTCACACCGTCGTTCCAGTGCATTGCGCCGTAGGAGGCGGAGAAGCGGAAGCCTAAGTAGGGAGAAATCCAGCGGCCTACGCCGAGGCTGTAAAGAGCGGTGATACGGCGGCTGTCATNNCCGTTTTTGAGAGCTGAGTTCTCCACGAANGGTGAGCGGATACCTGCGCCGAGCTGGATGAACCAGTTGTTTTTCCATGAACCGGGAGTATAGTAGTCCTTGCAGTCCACCTCCTGCACGAGGACGGGAGTTTCTTCTATCACGATACCTGTGGCTGATTCCTGTGCGTTTGCGTNATTTGCGCTCCAGAACATTCCGCCTAAAGCTGCTGCGATTAACAAATTCTTTTTCATTCTCTCATAAATTTTAGATGAAACACGTTTTTTTAGTAGACTCGTTGTNGTGAAATTTTTATAAGTGTGTGTTTGAGTTTTTTGTTTTTTATCCTTAGGTGTGTCGTTTCGGGGGGAGGGGTGTGTGTCGTTCACTNGGGATTTTGATTTTATAACATTGGTAAAGATTTNTTTGTTCAACAAGGNCAAAAATATTGTTGAATTTAACATAAACATTAAATTTAACATATTATTGTTAAATCAGGCGTTGTTATTAATGTACATATTATCGGATGGTGATTCCATATTATCAGAGTTGGGATTTTGAGGAGTTATGCTTAACTTTGTACGACGGAATCTGCCGGGAATTANGGGGCAAGATTTTTTTTACCCCNCAGATGCCGAATACTCATCCGCAGCGGCGGGAGTGCAGGATTCCGGTTAAGAATATTACGAAGACGTTTAACATCGTTTCTTTTCTGCCAACTCAAAAAAACTTCGCACATTTTTTTACTCCAACGGCAGACTGAGACACCGTTTTTACGTCCACGGTGGCGTATATGCCTATCCGTGGCCATTCCCATANATACCTATATNTATTATGGTATTATGGGGGCCATTGTTTAATCGCTATATGTCTCCACGTGGGCTGCGGATGTCTCTGTCCCCCGTTGGTAGGCAGTGCGAAGGCCGAGAGTTGGAAGACAGGGAGATTAGTTCGGCATCCCACGTTTTCGTACATGAGCATTAACCTTCTTTAATTTTCGGCATTGGGATGCGCGCCGACTTCTCTCCCGCACATAGTGTTAAATTTTTATTGTTATGGAACCTATCGGCACTATCATCCGTGAAGAACTGATGAATCAGGAGCGCAGCATTTCGTGGTTTGCCCGTAAGTTGAGCTGTGATCGTTCGAATGTCTACCGGCTTTTTCAAAAACATTCCATTGACACCGCGCTACTGATGCGCATATCTGTGATTCTCAACCGCGACTTTTTTATAGAACTGAGCCGCAACTTACCCATAAATAAGGACAACCGTCAGGNAGAGCAGTGATTGTCCTCGAAAGAATGGTTAAAGCCATTCATGCTTTAATAATGTTTTGCTGTGTGATAAAAACGCCATATAAATGTGATATTTTTGCATCATTGATTTTGTTGTTTTCCATTGATTTATTGTAAATTTGCACAAAGAAATTTCGGTCAGCAAATTTAGTCAAGCTATCAAAAACTGTCAATCACTACTCCTTGAAGGCATCCTGTGATAAACGATGTAAATTCGCAAGCACAAAAATGTTATATCCCCAAGCAACGTAGCTTACACATAGATTTGATGCTTAACGCTCGTATGTAAATATTCAGTAAGAAAGGTTGTATCCCATATAGCCAACAACCGATCCTCCTGCCCGCTGTCGTGGAGACATCGTGCAGGATTTTTTTNTATGNAAAATACCGTAATCCCCTCCTGATGCAAGTNCAGCATCAGGAGGGGATTACGGTATTNTGCAGGGATATAATATGATTATCGCTTTTCAAGAATGGTGGGATAGAAGCGGCCATCCTTGCAGATGATATTGAATCCCATCTTCGTCATGGGAGCGTTNCCCTCGGCATCAGGTGCGCCGAAGGCCACATCAAACATCACGGCATTGTTCCACGCGTTGGCAAAGTCAGTGGAATAGAGTGAGAATGATTTAACCGGGAACACCTGTGAGCGGAATTCAAGATCTTTGCGTGTCTGTTCGTCAATAGGTGTAAGTGTCGAGTCGGCAGGGTTGAAAGAGTAAAGACGCTCNGATGCGGCAGCGTAGTCATCGTTCTGCATGAGGGTGAGGATTTCCACGGCCTTATTCACTATTGCCGATGAATCAGCCACACTGACGCTGTAAGTCTGCTCTTCGGCTTCCCCTTGTTCGCCTTTCGATTTACAAGCGTTAAACATTCCGGCAAAGAGGAGAATGAGNGNGGAATAGAGAAGGAGTTTCTTCATGATGATTTGTCTTGGAGATTGTAAGTGATTAATTAAAAAGGGAGTGGCGTGTGCCACCCCCCTTGATTTTAGGATGCTGTGTTATAGAGCTTGATTAGTTACCGCCCATAGTGGACTTAACAGTAGCNTTGACANTTACATCAAACTTACCAAGCTGATAGTAGATAGTCATCGGGATCTNAACCTCGAACTGCTGGACGTTGAGGAGTCTGTTGTCGTAGACAATCTTACCGAATGCGTTGGATACAGTCGACTTGATAGCTGCGCTGTTGCCGGAGTTGACNNTGTTTGCAGTGAAGTTGGTGNTGCTCTGGCCTTCAAGTGAGAATGCCTGATTTACACTGCTGTCAACGGTGAACTTAGTAGGATCAGTGTTGATATTGGCTGCATTAGACNTAATGCCGGCAAGATTGATTTCAACCTTCTGGACGTTGTAGTAAGCGAAGAGCCATTCGTTCTTGGCGAAATCTACACCGCGCCAGTCAGAGAAGTCAAGAAGGTCATAAACGTTAACCTTTGAACCGTTGGCGGTAGCATCGGTGAAGTTAAGTGATTTCTTGGCATCCACGATGTTGATAGGACGGAGGAAGGTTGAGGGAATCACAGAGTTCTCAGCAAGCTGGAGNGCAATGCCACATTCGTTGTAGGCTACTACNCCGACCTGAACCTGAAGTNNAGCATTGGTGCGGTTGAGACCGTCGCCGTTAGAAGCATACTTGTTGAGGAGGGCCTGAGCCTCGGGAGTGGTTGCAAAAGTGATTTCGCCGNTATTCTGGTCGAGTTCGGCAAGAAGTTTGCCATNGGCGAAGATCTGATTGTTGCTGTATTCACCGTTGCTTACGAAGGCACCNTNCTTGACGACCATGAGAGCGTGGTTGCCCATGTTGGCGTTGGATGCGCTNCCACCGATNAGGCAGGGGTTGGTCTTATTGGTAACAGTGANCTTCACGNCTTTAGTATCCTTCTCGCCTTTAATATCCTTCTGGANATCGGGGAAGTAGTAGCGATAACCACCGGCAAGNCCATTTTCGGTAGCNTAGGTNGATGCNTTNAGATTAGGCTGACCTGATACNTTGGTGAANGTCGGCTTCTGACCCTGCCAGAGGAGGTCGAGATCTGTCTTAATAGTCTCAACAAACTGACCATTGGTCGGCTGCTCGACATTGAGGAGNGCGGTAGTCATGTCACGGAACCAGCGAGCTTCCATCTTGGTGCCGACGTTAGCCACAGGCTTGTCGTTGACTGTGATCTCCATGGGAAGGTAAACGTAGGGGAAGACAGCAGGATCATCGCTCTCGAAGCATACATANGTAAGCCCCTTGTGACCGGTTTTCTCNTAAGCNTTCTGCTTAGCCTCAACATCAAGATCCCATACGAAGTGATACTCAGGATTGATGTCACCTGCGACATTGTTCTGATAGATGATGTCACCGATACCATCGTAGTTCTCAGAAGTCCATACGGAGCCTTCTGCCTCGGAGCTCTTCTTGAACTGAGTCATAAGCTCAATCTCGAAGGTGCCAAGCTCGTCTGAACGGGTATCCTTGAAGGTAGCCGGCTTGTAGTGAGCAAGGAATACATCCTTTGAAAGCTTGGTGACATCAAGCATCATATTGAGGATGTTCTCATTCTTCTCGATGCCATTCGTACCATTACAATCGAAGTTGACATTATCGTAAGTGAGGGTCTTGGTAACGTAGTCATCAGCAGTGGGTGCNATGTTGACGCGGAAGTAGCCCTGAAGAACGATATTGTTATTGTTGTTAGTGTCAGTCACGACAACGCGGACGAGAGGTTTGTGGCCAAGTTCATCAGTTGACTGTTTGGTCGGATCGCCGTTGACGCAAGGAGTGAGNACACCGGTTTCGGGATCGATAGAAGCCCAAGAGCTTTCTGATACCTTGTTGTCACCGATGGTATAGTCAATAAGAGAGAATGTCATCTTAAGACCGAACTTACCCCATTCCTCAGAGCTGATCCATGCTCCGTCAGTGTAACGCTGAGAATCCCAGTAACCGATTTCGATTACATCGCCGAGATTAGCGGAACCGTCCCATGCCACTTTGATAGCAGGGGTTATTGCCATAACGCCTNGGTAAGTAGTAGAGAAACGAAGGTTATCGTTTTCATCTACAACAAGATTACCATTCTCGTCATATTGGCGATTCTGATAAGAATAGCCATAGAGGTNGGGGAAGATTTCCTTGTCTCCACGGCCCTGTCCGGGACCGAATTCTTTGATGAAAGCAGGTGTATTGAAGGANAGTTTCTGAGGAGTGATGTTCATCTGAGAGAACATTGCATAGTCTGAAGTTACGTTTGTAACGACAGTCTTTCCGTCCTGTTCTTCAGAATAAACCTTGGCTTGAAGCGCGAATACGGGCATCTTAAGATTCCTGCTATAGTAATCGTAAAGCGATGCATCACCATTGATGGCCACTTTAAGAACTCCGTTTTCAATCTTGAGACCCTTGCCGTCATTGTATTTCTCGCTGAGAGTAATACCGGCCTTCGCACTACGAGTGATAATCTCAGCGTCGGTAGAGACAATAGAAAGATCNTTGAATTCTACCTTTGCGCTGGTAGGATTGAGGTGATAGGCAATTTCGGTTTCGGGGCTTACGACAACTTCTTTGGCGTTGTTTTCAATAACGAGATCAAGTCCCTGTTTTTTAAAGTTGGGAACTTTATACGTTACACCNTCCACANTNCCTGTATAGGTATCACCGGCATTTTTCCAAGGAGTGCGGGGAGTGTAGTGCATATTGTATGAGAGGGCGCTCTCNATACCNCCTACGAANGCNTCGGGNATGAAGACGAGACCGCGGAGCTGATCCATAGTCATCGTGATGATGTAGGGGGTTACACCACTGAGTTCGTTGACGAGCTGGTCAAGTGTCTCGTTCATCACTGACATCTGAGCGTCAAGCTTGGTAACGTAGCCCTGAAGGTCGGCGATTTCACCTTCCTTGAGATTCTTGATGTCGTTGTTGAGCTCGGTGATGCTGGTGTTGATTTTAGCGATAGAATCAGCATTCGCCTTGATGAGGACTGCCTGATCAGTGATCGCTTTTGCGTTGGCGGCAGCCTTGTCGGATGCAGCTTTAAGATCAGTGGTCAGAGTGGCAATCTTGTCCTGATTCTCCTTGATGAGCTTTTCGGCGGCTGTCACCTTGCTTGCGAGAGCAGAGAGATCAGTGGTCAGCTTGTCGTCGTAAGCCTTGAGAGCTGCAATCTGGGTGTTGGTCTCGCTGATGAATTTGGTGAATTCCTCAAGGTTGGTTGCGAGATTAAGTTTGCTGATCTCGTCTTTGAGACTGTTGATCTGAGACTGGAGAGCGGCATCGCCGTCAGCGCGGAGTTTTGCTTCAGCCTCGATTTTAGCGACGAGGTTTGATTCAAGTGTACCGAGCTGGTCGTTCATTGCCTTCTCGATACCGTCGACCTTAACGCCTAATGCTTCAGCCTGACCCTGAAGGGTGATGACTGCGGCGTTGATGCCGGCTACTGTACCGTTAAGTTCGGTGATGGCATTGGCTGCCTGAACACCTGCTGCCTCAAGTTTCTGGTTAAGCTCCTCGGTGACACCTTTGAGGTCTTCGGTGGTAGCGTAGTTTTTGAGGTCGGCGAGGATTTTTTCGATTGCACCGGCGTTGTCGTTAATCTTGACAGTGTTGCCGTCGATAAGACCCTTGTACTGCTCGATGAGAGCGGTGTTGCCTTCAATGAGAGCCTTGTTAGCGGCAATCTCCTTGGTGTTGGCTTCGATGAGTGCGATAAGCTCGTCATACTGCTTCTTGAGAGCTTCGGCAGCCTCCTTCTTAGCCTCGGCAGCAGAAGCCTCGGCGAGTTTGGCGGCAGCATCGGCAGCCTTGGCAGCAGCCATGGCGTCGTCACCGGCGGTCTGTGCTTTCTGGGCTGCGGCCATGGCATCGTCAGCCGATTTCTGAGCGGCCTCACCCTCCTGCTTGTACTGTGCAATCTGGGTGTCAAGTGCCTTTGTCTGCTCGGTCAGCTTATTGATAAGCTCACCTTTCTCAGCCATCTCCTGATCGAGGACGTTGGTGCGGTCTTTCCAGCCGTCGTCGTCGCAAGAGGTGAACATTGCGGGGGCACCGCAAGTGAGCACCGACAGAAGGGCAACTTTTACAAATTTTTTCTTCATAAATTTAATTAAATTAGTTAGAAAAGTTACTTTTGTACGTTCAAAATATAGCGCGTGCCTCCCACTGGTTATGGGCGGAAGGCTAAGGTCGGAGAAGCGTGTGCTCTCACGGTTTTTTCAAGTGATGTTTAGCTTTTTGTTACTGTTTTGATAGAACGATGGTTAATTTTCATGCGGTTTGAATGAAAAGTGTCGCAAAGTTATGGGTAATTCGTGGTTTTTGTTTGAATTGTATGTTGCGTGAATGACACGCAATTATTGCTGATATTGCACTTTCGGCCGGATTAAATCTTTTTGGGATAAGGGGTGGGAAAATTTATGAAGAATTGTTAACGGATAAAGGCGCTTGTCTATGTATAGGCATAAAATGACAGCGGCCCCCTCCGGATTGGAGGGGACCGCTGGAACTGGTGTTCAAGGAGCCGGCTGAGTCAGATGCCGGACCGTGATTCAGGCATTCACTTTCTTGGAGTGACGGCGGGCATCGGTGAGGTAGGCTACGGGGGCTGCCACATAGATGGTGGCGAGTGTGCCGATAATCACACCGAAGATCATTGCGAAGACGAATGAACGGATGGCGTCGCCGCCGAGGATGAAGATGCAGAGGAGTACAAGGAGGGTTGACGATGAGGTCATGATTGTACGTCCTAGGGTCGAGTTGATCGACGAGTTGATGGTTGTGTAGAAGTTCTGCTTGGGATAGAGACCTACGTTCTCACGCACACGGTCGAAGACCACCACGGTGTCGTTGATCTGATAACCGATGACGGTAAGGATGGCGGCGATAAACGACTGGTCGATTTCCATAGCGAAGGGGAACCAGCCCCAGAAAATCGAGTAGAAGCCCACAATCATGAAGGCGGTGAACGCAACGGCTGCGAGTGCGCCGAGCGAGAAGGCCACGTTGCGGAAACGGAGAAGGATGTAGAAGAACATGGCGAGGAGCGCGATGATGACGGCGATGATCGCATCGGTGCGCATATCGTTTGCCACGGTCGGGCCGACCTTTTGCGACGACATGATGCCGATGTTCTCGTTGGTGGTCGAGAAGTCTTCGATGCTCATGCCGTTGAGCTGGTTCTGCAGACCTTTGTAGAGGATTTCGGTGATTTCGTTGTCGATACCTTCCTCGTCAGAGTCAATCTTGTAGTTGGTCGAGATACGCACCTTGGTGTCGTCGTCGATGGTGATGACGCTGAGCTGTGCGCCGTCAAAGAGGGGTGCGAGCTGTGCCTGAAGCTCGTGGGTCTTGACGGGGTGGTCGAACTGAACGACGTAGTTACGTCCGCCTGAGAAGTCGATGCCCTGATTGAGACCCTTGATGAAGAATGAGCAGATGACTACGACAATGGCGATGCCGACAACGGTGAAGCTGATCTTACGCGCGCCGAGGAAGTCGAAGTGGGTGTTGGAGAACATCTTTGCCGAGAGGGGTGTGGTGAAGGTGAGATGTTCGAAGGGCTTGGTCTTTGCACAGAGGATGTAGATGAGACGGGTCAGATAAACCGCTGTGAAGAACGAGCAGATGATACCGATGATGAGTGTGGTTGCGAAGCCCTTGATGGGACCTGTACCGAAGAGGAGGAGGATCACACCGGTGATGATAGAGGTGAGGTTGGAGTCGAAGATGGCGGAGAAGGCGTTGGAGTAACCGTCGGCGATAGCGGTGCGGAGGCTCTTGCCGGCGCGGAGCTCTTCTTTGGTACGCTCGTAGATAAGCACGTTTGCGTCAACCGCCATACCGAGTGCAAGCACGATACCGGCGATACCCGAGAGGGTCAGCACTGCCTGGAAGGAGGCGAGGATACCGAAGGTGAAGAAGATGTTGAAGATAAGGGCGATGTTGGCGATGAGGCCGGGGATGAATCCGTAGAACAGACACATGAAAATCATCAGGAGGACGATGGCCACGACGAATGACCAAACGCCGTCCTTGATGGCCTGTTCGCCGAGCGACGGACCGATGACGGTGTCGGAGATGATGTCGACCTTGGCAGCCATCTTACCGCTCTTGAGGACGTTGGCAAGGTCCTTTGCCTCGTCGGTGGTGAAGTTGCCGGTGATCTGTGAGCGGCCGCCTTCGATGACGGAGTTGACGTTGGGGGCGGAGTAGACCTGATCGTCAAGGACGATTGCCACCTGCTTGTTGAGGTTGGCGGCGGTGATGCGCGCCCACTGGCGTGCTGCATCGGGCTTCATGTTCATGGAGACATAGTTGCCGCCCTGCATTGCATCATAGTCGCTGGTGGCCGAGGTGATTACGTCGCCGCTGAGGGCAGGCTTGCCGTTGGCTGTCTTGAGGGCTACAAGCTGATAGATGTTGACGTTGCGCTTGCCGCGTACGGAGTCCTCGATCTGGACGGTCTGGGGCTTGAATTCCCATGCGAGTTTGATGTTGGCGGGGATGATACCCTTGGCGACGGGCGATGCGAGGATTGCATTGATGGTGTCGCGCGAAGTATCGAGAGCCGAACCGACGGTGATGGTCGGGCCGCCTACCTGAAGGAAGTAGTCGAAAAGACCGCGGCCATTGCCGGTGGTGTCGTTGCGGAGAGCGTTGTCAAGGTTCTGGAGCATCGGGGCGATGTCGGCGAACTGTGCGGTCTCATAGAATTCGAGGTTCGCGCTTGATTTGAGGAGCTCACGGACACGGTCATGTTCCTTCACGCCGGGGAGTTCGAGGAGAATCTGGCCGTCCTTTTCAAGTTCCTGAATGTTGGGGGCGACGACGCCGAACTGGTCGATACGGGTGCGGAGGACATTGGTCGAGCTGCTGACGCGGTCCTTCACTTCCTGACGGAGTGAATTTTTGATTGCATCCATGCTGTCGCCGCGTTTCACCTGATCCTTGAATACGACAGAGAGGTCGCCCTGCGGGTCGAGCTTGCGGTATTCGTTGCAGAAAACGTCGATGAAATCAGTGCTCTTGTTGGCGCGGGTGATTGAGTCGGCGCTCGCTACGGCACGGTCGAAGTAGGGGTTGCCGTCGGCGTTTGCCATGGAGCGAAGGATGTCGGGGACTGAAACCTGAAGGGTGACGTTCATACCCCCTTTGAGGTCAAGACCGAGGCCTACGCCGAGTTTCTGTACTTCGTTAAAGGTATAGCCTAAATAAACCTTCTCGTTGGCGATGTTTTTGATGTAGTCGCTGTAGGCTTTACGTTTAGTTTCAGGGCTGTTGTTGTCCTTGGCTGCTTCGACGGCTGCATATTCCGAGGCTTTCTTCTCATAGTGGTTTGTCACCATGGTGAAAGAAAGGTAGAACAAGCAGATAAGCACCATGAATACGGCTATCACGCCTGCGACAACACTTCCCAAAGATCCTTTGCTTTGCATTGTGGTTAAGTGATGTATTAAAAAATGGTTAGTTAATGATTTATTTTGCTGGTTTTCATGGAGAAACGGGACAACTCCCGATTTCAGCTTGCAAATATACGAATTTTCTTTTAATTAGAGGCATTTGCGTGGACTTTTTGGCTCATTTTTGACACTTCACGGTTTTGCAGTGGAGTGTGTGAGACTAAATAAGCTAAAAAAATTTAATGAAAGCTATGGAGTAGAGCAGATTTAGTTATCTTTGCGGTTGTCATGTCCGCGCTGCTTAGCCGGGGCGGAGTGATTTAAAGGAAGACACAGTAAATAGCAGATAAATGAACGTCTTGCACACGCGATGGTTGCTTCCGGTAATTCTCTTCGTCACCGCCGGATGTAACAGCGATATTTTTATAGATGACGACCAAGCTCCAATGGAGTCGGATGTCACGCTTGAGCCGGGTGGTGTCAGTGAATTCGGCTATCAGGGGAAGGACCTGTATGAAATGACGCTTCATCTGCCGAGCTTCGGGCAGATGAATGAACCTAACGACCCCGGAGACTGGGAACCTGAAAAGCCGGAACCCGCCTATCCGACATATAGCCGTGAAGATTTCGATTATGTGTGCCGCTTCTGCTATGATGGCGGTCGGTGCGATACGGTGGTGATGCGTTGGGGTGGCTGGCTTCAGATTTTTGATAAGGATCGGGAGCTGTGCCGCAGCCTGACTGTGGAAAATGCCGTGGTGAAGTTCGGGCTTGAATTCAAGCAGGGGAGGAGAGTTGAAATCAAAAACATCTGCAATCTGACGGACTCGGCTTTCAACTGCATACTGGATTTCGAATACCGATATAAAACTGACAGGATTGATGTGTCGGTTGCCTCGACGATGCCCACGCAGGCGGGTCGCTATGTCGTGGCCGGTATTGAATATGACAAAGATGTCTGGGTGAAAGATGACCATTCTACTGATACGATTCCGTTTGAGGCTTTCAACCGCGGGAATGATAAGCTGCGGGTGGAATTCCCGATTGCCCCGCATTGTAAGATGTACACCGATTTCAGAATCAATCCCGACATGGCTCCATTGTTCGGTGCGGAGCAGCCGAAAGTCGACGTTGAGATTCCGACTTACGAGCATATCGACTACGGAGAGGGTTTGAGCTATGGTCGTGCAGCGCTGTATGGTGCGACGGTTCCTTTCTCGTGGCAGACTGTCGTCGCTCCGGGGCTTGATTCTGCCATTTCTCCGGGTCTACGAGAAATAGGTTACAGTTTTGACCATCTGTATGGTTTCAACCTTTCTCCTAATGTGGGGGTGAGGGCATATCTCTATGTGTACAGGGTCACCACCCGTGTCCGGGGGAAACTGAAAGCGAGGGATGTTGAGTCGGGCAATGAATTCTTTATTCCTGTGGATGTGGTCGTGAATCAGCCAAATTTCTATGCGCTGGATTATGAAAGAGTTGAACTTTAAGCCTATCAATTAAAATCGAAAAGATATGAAAGTGGATTTTATATACCGTCGATTGGTCGCTGCTGTCGCCGGAGTGTTGCTGCCGGTTTCGTTGGCTTCTGCCTATGAGCCTACGGACTCGGCGAAAAGATTTATACATCATGTCGGAGTGGATTTTCGCGGTGCTTACGTCGCTCCGGCGCGTAAGTCTGTCGAGGATACCTACTATGTCGCTCCGCCGCAGGATGCAGGGGCATCAGCCCACATAAAATATTCCTTCTCGTATCCCTCGGGAAGCAGGGAGGGACGGCTCTATCCGGGAGCCTATCAGGGTATAGGTGTCGGGGCTACGAGCTTTTTCGACAATTCCAATACCGGAATGCCTGTCAGTGCATATCTGTTTCAGGGTGCGCCGATAGTAAGGCTCGCCCCGAATCTGACGTTTGACTACGAATGGAATTTCGGAGTTTCATTCGGATGGAGAAAGTACAGGGATGACTACAGGACTCCTGTCAACCTCATAGTGGGCTCACCGGTAAACGCTTATATCAATCTCGGTTTCCTATTGACTTACAGGATTAACCGCGATTGGAGCCTGACTGCCGGAGTCGATCTGACCCACTATTCCAACGGCAATACATCGATTCCGAATCCGGGTGTCAACAGCATTGGAGGACGCATAGGCGTGACGCGCACGTTTGACGGCGACCGCGCTCTCCGCACCCTTGCCGATAATTATTCGCCTGTCTCATTCCGCCCTCACATAAGCTATGACGTTGTGGCCTACGGTGCGGTGCGTAAGAAGGTGGTTGCTCTTAACGGTTTCCCGGAGATTCTTCCCGGACATTTCGGGATTGCGGGACTCAACTTCGCCCCGATGTATAATTTTAACCGCTTTTTGAGAGCCGGTGTGTCGCTCGACGTGCAGTATGACGAAAGTTCCAACTTGTCAGACCACTGGGTAGAGGGGTCGGTAGGTGAGTCCATAAAATTCTACCGCCCGTCGTTTTTCAGTCAGGTGTCATGGGGCCTGTCGGCGCGCGGCGAGCTTGTCATGCCGATTTTCTCCATCAATGCCGGTATGGGTTATAATCTGATAGGCAACACGGATGCCAAGAATTTCTATCAGGTGCTTGCACTGAAAATTCATGTCGCCAAGAGCCTATATGTCCACATAGGCTATCAGCTCAACAGTTTCAAGAATCCCAACAACCTGATGATAGGTCTCGGCTATCGTTTCCACGACAAGCGGTGACCGGTTGTCGCAAATTGATGTCTTATGAAATTACGAGGAATGAACGTGGCTTATATGCGATGGTTGCTTCCGGTGATTCTTGTTGTCATTACGGCCGGATGCAACAAAGATATTTTTATAGACGGAGAGGTGGTTCCCGCAGATACGGAGGCGACAGTCAGTGTCGGCGAGACGGCGACTTTCCGTTTTCCGACCGATGGGTTGATTGAGGTGAGGGCTGATTTTTATGATCAATATGACTGTGTGAAATATCTTGCGTCCGGCGAAGTCTTTGCCAGCTATACGGATGTCGTGACGATGTCACTTTTCGACATTACTTCGTCTCAGCCTTTTATTCCCCGGTTGACGGTGGAGAGCGACAATGTGAGTTTTGAGATAACCGGTAGTCCGTCCGGGGAAATCTCACTCACATCGCTGACAAATTCTCTCGGGGAAGATGCCTTGTGTCTCGTCACAATCCGCTACCGCTATGGGCGGGAATTTTGTATCATGTTCGTCATGCCGTCGACGGAAGAACCGCCTATGTTCAAAGTAAAGGAGATGCTCTATGAATCTAACCTACGGTTTACTTCCGGTGAGCGTCATTATGAACAGTTGGTGCTTCTTAACGCTACTCAGACCCCAACCGAGTATACCTATTCGGTCAGCGAGCTTTGTCGGACAGGGGTCCATTTCCAGCTTGATACTGACGGCGCTGTTATAAAGGGGCTTGATACGGACGGCTATTGCGCACCGATACCTACTGTCTCAGGTGCTGAGCGTAAGGTGGGTTTCTATGGGGCGACTGTCCCGTTTTCGATCGGTAGTCAGTATCTGCCGCCGGACGACAGTTCGCTCTTCGAGGGTGAAAGTTTTTATAAGGTCTACAATGTCAGCGTCCCGGCGATGACGGGTGTCTATGCGGATGTTAATTGTGTCGAGGGCGTCATAGACACTTATGCTACCCTTGTGACTGAGAACATGACGACAGGTAAAGAACGGATTTTCACGGTGAGAGTCACCGTCTTGCAGACTGTGAAATATGGCGTTGAGTTTAAGGAAAAGGCATATCAGCTAAACTGATGCCGGAGTGGACTGCTGACCAAGGACTCTCGGATGCAAAAACGACGGCAGGAATCACCGAATCGGTAATTCCTGCCGTCGTTTTTGCATCCGAGATGATTTAGTAGGCTGAGTCCTGCGTTATGACTCTTTGTTCTCTTCGGTTTTGGATTCCTCCTTGGCTTCCTCGGGATGGTCCTCGCGCCATGCTTCGTCGGGGTGATAGCTTGAACCGTCGAAACAGTGGGTGCAGAGCTTGCATTTGGGGAGTCCGATGCTGTCGATGAGGTTCTCGATTTTGCTGAACTGGAGGGTCGAGAGTTCGAGCTGGCGGGCTATTTCTTTGACCATACGCTCGTATTCGGGAGTGCCTGTGGTCGCGTAGATGTCGAGTTTGGCTTTGTCGTCGCCCTCGAAGTCCTTGATGATACGTCGGGTGATGAGTTCGAGGTCGCTTTTCGATGAAGTGAAGCCGATGAAGGGACAACCGTAGACCAGCGGAGGGCACGAGATGCGTGCGTGGACCTCCTTGACGCCACATTCGAAGAACGTGCGGACGTTGTCGCGGAGCTGTGTGCCGCGGACGATGGAGTCGTCGCAGAACACGACGCGCTTGCCGTCAAGGATGGCGCGGTTGGGAATCAGTTTCATCTTCGCCACGAGGTCGCGCCGCGACTGGTTGCCCGGAGTGAAGCTGCGGGGCCATGTCGGGGTGTATTTCAGGACAGCACGGCGGTAGGGGATACCGCGGCCTTCGGCATAGCCGAGTGCGTGGCCTACGCCCGAATCGGGGATTCCGCATACGCAGTCGGCTTCCGTCGGGTCTTCCTGTCCCATCTTGCGGCCGCCGTCCTCGCGCATACTTTCGACGTTTATTCCCTCGTAGTCGCTGGCGGGGAAGCCGTAGTAGACCCAGAGGAAGGAACAGATCTGCTCCCTGCGGGCGGGTTCCTGAAGGACCTCCATGCCGTCGGCACGGAGACGGACGATTTCGCCGGGCCCGACATCGCGGACGGTCGTGTAGCCGAGGTTGGGGAATGCGGCTGTCTCGCTTGCGGCAGCATAGCCGTCATCCTTCTTGCCTATCACGATGGGGGTACGTCCCAGATAGTCGCGCGCGCAGATTATGCCGTCTTCCGTGAGGATGAGCATCGAGCATGAGCCCTTGATTTTCTTATAGACGAGGTTGATGCCGTCCACGAAATCCTTGCCCATGTTGATGAGGAGCGCGACGAGCTCGGTCTGGTTGATGTTGTTGGCCGAGAGCTCGCTGAAATGCATCCTCTCGGCGAGAAGCTCGGCGGCAATGTCGCGCAGATTGTTGATTTTGGCGACCGTCACCACAGCATAGCGACCGAGGTGTGAGTTTACGATGATTGGTTGGGGGTCTGTGTCGCTGATTACTCCGAGTCCCTGACAGCCGACGAATCGGTCGAGTTCGTCCTCGAATTTGGAGCGGAAATAATCGCGTTCAAGACTGTGGATCGTGCGGTTGAATCCATGTTCAGGGTCAAATGTGACCAGACCCGCACGTTTGGTTCCGAGGTGAGAATGGTAGTCTGTGCCATAGAAAAGCTCGTTGACACAGGGTTTGGTCGAAATTGAGCCGAAGAAACCTCCCATAGTTGGATTGTCCTTAGTGATTGGTGCTTTTAAAAAAGAAAGTGCAAAGGTAGTGAAAATTTCTCAACCCGCAACTCTTGCAGCCGCTCAAAAAATGTTGAAAAAAATAACACGACGGCTAACATCACGGTTACTTTCCGTCAACGTAAGTCAGCCTCCGGAATCAGTGGTCGCTACGATTGACCGCCGGACAGCCATGTCCCCCCATCCTGACCATCGGATATAATATTATATATATAGGAGTATTATTATAGGAGTAATTATTATGGGGAGTAGGGGAGACTCTAAACTTCTACCTTTGTTTGATGGAAGAATTAACTGAAAGAGATGTAATGGCTATTAGGTAAAACAGATTAAAAAATAGTCTGTATTGCTGAAAATGCACTTGAAAACCAAATTTGGCTGAAAAAAGATTAAGAAATATTTGGTGGTAAAGAAAAAACAGCGTACCTTTGCATCGCAATTGAGGGAAACACCTCAGCAAAACAAAAACAATGACTCCGTAGCTCAGTTGGTAGAGCAACTGACTCTTAATCAGTGGGTCGAGAGTTCGAGCCTCTCCGGGGTCACTTAATAAAAGCTCAATCACTTTAAATCAAGTGGTTGAGTTTTTTTTGTTANAGGCATTTTGTCCACAAATTGTCCACGAAACAGCATCTGACGGGGCGGANGCAAAAGGGGGGGTGACGTGTTNATGGGACGGATGATGTTTTCATGTGCTTGTCGTTAGTGTGGCGATGCTGGATATTGTCATTNTTATGCCGAACCAAACGGAATGTAGCGTGGTTATANTTTTATTAAACATCACACTTCATTCATCTGTAATTATGTGGCTTGTAGAGACATTGAGACATACCCCGGCTCTGGCGGTGTTTCTCACAATNGGATTCGGATTCTGGTTCGGTAAATTGAAAATTAAGGGTATAGCCCTTGGCACGGTTACTTCAGTGCTTATTATCGGAGTCCTTGTGGGTCAACTTGACATCAATGTAGGAGGACCTCTCAAAACCGTATCGTTCCTTCTGTTTCTNTTNTGTATCGGATATAGCGTCGGGCCTCAGTTTTTCAGGTCGCTGCGTGGCGACGGTCTTAAAGAGGTGATGTTTGCCGTGGTGGTCTGTTTGCTCATACTCGGAGCCTCCATCTGTGTAGCTTTCCTTTTCGGTCTTAATCCGGGTCAGGCAGCGGGTATGATGGCCGGTGCTTCGACAGCGTCGCCCGTGGTNGGTGCGGCAGAAGANACCGTCAATTCACTTCCGGGCGATCCGGCGACCATCAAGGCAATGGCGGAGGCAATCCCTGTCTGCTACGCCATGACCTATGTGTTCGGCACNCTCGGAGCCGTGTGGCTGCTCGGNTATGTGGGGCCGGCNATGATGGGTGGTATCGATAAAGTAAAAGCCATGACCCGCGAACTTGAAAAGACCCTTAGTCCGGCTGCCGGAAATGACCCTGCAAGTTTCAGTGCCTGTCGTCCGGTGGCTTTCAGGGCATTTTTGGCCGATGGCAGTTGGATGGAGAGTGACCATACCGTTGGTGAGCTTGAATCGAAATTTGAGTCATCATCGCGCAGGCTAACGGTGGAGAGGATAGAGCGGGGCAACGGAGGAGAACGTATTGACGCGATAACCCCAGATACAATGATAGCTCACGGCGATACTGTTGTGCTTGCCGGCCGACGCGAGATGATTGTTGGCGACAACGACTGGCTTGGCCATGAGGTGGCGGGCGTGGAACTGCTTGCGTTTCCTGTGGAGGATGTGGATGTCACCGTATCCAAAAACTGTAAGGTGAAGACCGTGCGCGAATTTTTCGACCAGAGGTGGATGGACGGCGTAGATATCAAATGTATAAAGCGCAATGAGATTCCCCTTAATCCTCTTGACGAGACGGTTGTCTACCCCGGCGACATCGTAGAGCTTGTAGGACTCAAGAAAAATGTTGATTGTGCTTCGAAAGAAATCGGTTATGCCGATCCCCGCACGCTTGCCACAGACTTTGTGTTTGTCGGTCTCGGCATTCTGATTGGCGGTCTCATCGGTGCGCTTGCAGTGAAAATCGGCAGTGTATCCGTGAGTCTGGGAGCCAGCGGAGGCGCTCTTGTGTCTGGTCTGGTGCTCGGGTGGCTTCGTGCGAAGCGGCCTGTCTACGGAGCTATCCCGAAGGCTTCGCTGTGGGTTTTCAATAACCTCGGGCTTAATATGTATATCGCTGTAATCGGTATTGCTTCCGGTCCGTCGTTTGTAAGCTCGTTTGCCGATGTCGGCCCGAAGATTTTTGTGGCCGGCCTGATTGTGACTCTCGTTCCTCTTTTTCTGGCTATTCTGATAGGTCATAAGCTATTTAAGTTTCATCCTGCCGTCACACTCGGCTGCTGTGCAGGGGCCCGTAAGACCACTGCCGGCCTCGGAGCCGTTCAGGAACGGCTGGGGAGCAGTGTCCCGGCTCTGGGCTACACCATCACTTATGCCGTCTCCAACACTCTTCTTATCATNCTTGGAATAGTGCTCGTGCTGCTCACTGCCTAAATGTGTTAATCATTGATAATATTATATAGATATGGAATTTATAACTGAAAGCGACCGTATATATGCAACCGACCCTACGGGTAAGCTGATTGCAGAAGTGACATTCCCGACCAAAGCCGGAATTTCGACAATCGACCATACTTTTGTGGACAAATCCCTGAGAGGACAGGGTGTTGCCGGAGAGTTGGTGAGACTCGCCGCTGATAAAATCCTTGCAGACGGGAACAAGATTGGGGCGACGTGTGCCTACGCCATCGCTTGGTTTCAGAGGCATCCCGATTATCCTGTGATTTTCGGTCCTGCCGCCTGTCGGATAAATTGATGAGCCTTGCACCAAATCCGGAATGAACACGGATGGACTCAATAGGGCGAAAAATGCGAAAAAATGTAGCGTAAAACCGAAATATTTATAATGTTACAGTGGGATGGGGTAGGTAACTTCGCAGAAAAATTGTAACTTTACGCAATATAACCATCGCATTACACAGTTTTATTATGAAAACCGATAGCTTGAGTCTTCTGGCTGGAATCGTTCTCTTGGCCACTTCATTTCAGGTATGGGGTCGTGACGTTACCGTCAGCGGTGTCGTAAGGGACAAGTCCAGTAATAAGATAATCGACAGGGTGAGCCTGATAGTCAACGGTACAGACATCGGCACGGTGAGCAACGATGAGGGATACTTTTCGCTGACTTTCCCGGACAGCTTGCTGGCAAAGGGGATAAGAGCCGAACAGATAGGTTATAAGACCCACTCGTTGAGTGGGCGGCAGCTTACTTCCGGGCCGGTCACTTTCCGTTTGCAGCCGAACCCGAAAATGCTTGAAGATGTCGTCGTCTACGGTGCCGACCCCAAGGCTCTCGTTGAGACTGCTATTCGGAAAATCCCGCAAAACTATTCCGTTGTGCCGAATCTGTTTTCCTCCTTCTACCGCGAGACCATTCAGAAGGGGAAGCGGTATATCGGGGTTTCGGAAGGAATCGTCGATGTGTTCAAGAAGCCTTACAAGCACAGAAACATAATGGGCGACCGCGTAAGGCTGAGGAAGGGGCGCAGGCAGGTGAGCCAGCGCAACAGCGATACGATTGCTGTGAAGATACTCGGAGGCCCGAACATCCCGGTGCTGCTTGATTTTGTCAAGAACGAGGAGCTGTTGTTTGGGCTTGCCGACCTTGACAACTACAATTTCAAGATGGAGCCAATGGCGATGCTCGATGACAGACGGCAGTTTGTGGTGAGTTTCTCGCCGAAAGTAAAGATGGACTATCCGCTCCACAAGGGAAAACTGTATATTGATCAGGAAACCACATCCTTCACGAAGGCGGAGTATTCACTCGACGTGTCGGATAAGGAGAAGGCAACGAGGGCTATCCTCTACAAGAAGCCGCGTGGACTACATTTCAAACCTCAGGATGTGGATTTCGTCGTGACCTATAAGTTTCAGGACGGAGTGTCGTACCTGAACTACATAAGTGCGCGGACGCGCTTCAAATGCGACTGGAAACGCCGGCTTTTCTCGTCGGGCTACACAGCGTTTTCCGAAATGGTCATGGTTGACCGTGAGGAATGTCCCGCCACGGCAATCTCAGCCCGCGAAGCATTCAGGGACAAAGACATCTTCTATGATATGGTCGACGATTTCAGCGACCCGGATTTCTGGAAGGACTACAACATAATAGAACCTACGGAGTCACTTGAAAAGGCAGTCGCCAAGTTGAAAAACTGATTGGAAAATCATGACGCAGATGGCTGCCGGAGTGCCGGGCGATTAGATTTCGTAATGTCGTCGGCGACAGTCGTGGACGGAAGAGGTGGAGTATTTCGGTTTGGCTATCCGAATAAAGTTTAGTAACTTTGCAGTTGCTCATCGGAGGGTCGATAGTCGCAACTATTTGACTGGATAAGATGTCGGGTGCGCCCGGTTACAGACAGAAACTTCATCATTATGGCATCTTCCGATAACGCTACTGCCGGACTTGACTATGCCGGAGGCAGAATCACGCAGTTGTTTGCGAAAATATTTTTCCCTACGCTTCTGGGCATGATTTTCAATGCCCTCATAACCATTATTGACGGTATCTTCGTCGGGCGGGGAGTAGGGCCTGACGGCATAGCCGCCGTCAATATCATAGCTCCGCTCTATATGGTCGTCACGGGGCTTGGCCTGATGTTCGGTATCGGTGCTTCCGTAGTTTCCGGGGTGGCGATGTCGCAGTCCGACAATAGAAGGGCAAGTGTCAACGTCTCGCAGGCATTCGTGGTCTCCGGGAGCATAATGGCGCTGATGGTTCTCCTTCTGCTGTGTTTCCGTACCGGGGTCGCCGTGATGCTCGGTTGTTCGGAAGTGCTGATGGACAAGGCGCTCGACTATCTGACTTGGCTTATTCCGGGGATGTTCTTCCTGCTCTTTCAGTGCATCGGCATGATGGTGATCCGACTTGACGGCTCCCCGAAGTTTGCCATGCTCTGCAATGTCATTCCCGCCGTCATCAATATTGTCCTCGACTGGTGGCTCGTCTTCCCGATGGAGATGGGGGTCAAGGGGGCTGCGATTGCCACTTCCGCGAGCATAATCATCGGTGCCTCGATGGTGCTGGTCTACTTTCTGAGGTTTTCCTATGTGATAAAGTTCCGTTGGGAGCCGTCGGGACTGGGTGCCAATATATGGCGGCAGGTGTCGGTCGGCTCGTCGGCCTTCGTGACGGAAATTGCNATGTCGGTGATGATGCTGACTGGCAACTATATGTTCCTGTCCTTCTACGGCGAGGCAGGTGTCGCAGCTTTCAGCATAGCCTGCTACCTGTTTCCCCTGATGTTCATGATGAGCAATGCGGTCGCGCAGTCGGCGCAGCCCATCATCAGCTATAACTATGGTGCGGGTGCCTTGCGTCGTGTCAGCGATACGTTCAGGCTCAGTATGGGGGTCGCGTTGCTCTGCGGCCTTGTTTCCTTCGGAGGTATTTCGCTTGGCGCACGCGGAATAGTGGGACTGTTCATCGACGTTCATTGCGAGGCGGGTGAGCTTGCCGTCGCCGGACTTCCGGTCTATGCCTGTTGCGCGCTCTTTTTCGCCGCCAATATCTCCTTTATCGGTTACTATCAGAGCATCGAGGCTTCTGGAAAAGCCATGCTGTTCACCCTTATGCGCGGAGTGATACTTCTCGTCCCGATGTTCGTGCTTCTCCCGCGTCTGGCAGGAGGGTGGGGGCTTTGGGGTGCCATCCCCGCATCGGAACTGCTGACACTCACAATAATTGTAGCTGTCTACCTCGTCACCCGCCGTCGAGGTGCGGACAGCCGCGGTTGAATTCTGTTTTTTCAGGTGTTTTAGGCTAAAATTGTGGTTTTGGCGAGTTTTGTTTTGAATTCTGAAACTTTTTGCCTACCTTTGCGCAGTTTTTTCAACCAATATTGTCGTGGGAAAATTTTCAGAATTCCGTCTCCCTTTGAAAAACATCCCTGAAGGTGTTCAGGAGTTTGAATACCATCTGGGTAAACAGTTTTTCGTCAACATGGAGAGTGCTGACATACACGATGCTGACCTTCAGGTCAAGCTGACGGTGACACACAAGCATGACATCTATGACCTTGCTTTTCACGTCACCGGCACTGTCACGCTCATCTGTGACCGTTGTCTCGATGACCTCATCCAGCCTATCGATGCCACATACGACATCGCCGTCAAGTATGGCGACGACTATTCGGAGACCGATGAGCTGCTCATCATCCCCGAGAGTGACAACTGGCTCAACGTGTCGTACATGATTTTCGACACCGCCTCGCTTGCCATTCCGGTCAAGCACGTCCATCCGCTCGGCAAGTGCAACCGCGCCATGAGCGCCCTGCTCCGCAAGCACCGTGCGACAAAGGTCGACGACGAGGATGCAGAGCTGACCGATCAGCTCATGGACGAGATGGACTCGATGGATTCGGCTCCCGACACGGCATCGGAAACCTCACGCCCCACCGATTCGCGCTGGGACGCGCTGAAAAAACTTTCGTCAGACCCCTCGGGCGCCGACGAATGATTTCTGATATTGAAGTTTACAAGTTTTTCACATTTCATCAAGCAAAACAAAAAATAAATAATAAATCATGGCACATCCTAAACGCAAGCAATCAAAGACCCGTACAGCAAAGCGTCGTACTCATGACAAGGCTGTAGTCCCCACTCTCGCTCTCTGCCCCAACTGCGGGTCATGGCACCTCTATCACACCGTATGCGGTGAATGCGGTTACTATCGCGGACGCATCGCTATCGAAAAGACAGCAGCAGTCTAAGGCTGAAGCCGATTTTCAGAATCTCGCGCGGCTCCGGCAGACTTGCGGGATGAATTTATTTCAAGGAGTGTTCATCCACGGCGGGTCTGTCGGAGCCGCGCGTGGGTCTGTCCATACAGTCTGAACCTCCTGCTAAATTAAAATAAGGAAATTTTTGTTATGCTTCATGCACGAATTTCAGGATTGGCTTCCTATGCACCTGACGACATTCTCGACAATGAAATGCTGTCGAAAATGGTCGACACCAACGACGAGTGGATCACCACGCGCGTAGGCATAAAGGAACGCCGAATCCTCCGCGAGCCGGGCAAAGGCTCCTCATATCTCGGTGTAAAGGCTATCGAGAAACTTCTCGAGCGCACCGGGACAAAACCCGAGGAAGTGGATCTCCTCATCTGCGCTACCTCCAATCCCGACTACCGTTTCCCCTCGACCGGATCGGTGATTGCTCACCAGCTCGGACTCAAAAACGCATACGCCTACGACATTCAGGCTGCCTGCGCGGGTTTCCTCGTAGCACTTGAAGATGGCTCTGCCTACATCCGCTCGGGTCTCCGCAAGAAGGTCGTGGTCGTGGCTGCCGAGAAAATGTCGTCGATGACCAACTACACCGACCGTGCGACCTGTCCTCTTTTCGGCGACGGCGCTGGCGCAATGCTCCTCGAGCCCACCGAAGAACCGGTAGGTGTCATGGACGGAGTGTTCCATGTCGACGGCGAAGGTCTCGAACATCTCTGGATGCCCGCCGGTGGCTCTGTCCTCCCCGCCTCACATGAGACCGTCGACGCACAGCAGCACTATGTCATTCAGGACGGCCGCAACGTCTACAAGAACGCTGTCACCGATATGCTCGAATCATCGCTTGAAGTGATGAAGCGCAACGACCTTACCGTCGACAACATCGACTGGTTCGTGTCACATCAGGCCAACCTCCGCATCATCGAGGCCGTAGGCTCACGTCTGGGCATCGACAATGACAAAGTCCTCGTCAATATCGAAAAATACGGTAATACTTCCGCTGCTTCAATCCCCCTCTGTCTTGATGAGTATCAGGACCGTCTGAAGAAGGGCGACCGCCTCATCCTCACCGCTTTCGGTGCGGGCTTCACATGGGGTGCGATGTATGTTATCTGGGATCTCTGATCCTTCCGACTTACGAAATTTTAACGGAAATAGCATCTTTTCAGGTGCTATTTTTGTTTATATATGTAGTAATAGAAAAAACATTATAATCATCAATACGAAAATCAGCGATATGGAACATAAAGCAGGATTTGTCAATATTGTCGGCAACCCCAATGTCGGAAAGTCGACCCTTATGAACGACCTCGTAGGCGAGCGCATCAGTATCATCACCTCAAAAGCCCAGACCACACGTCACCGCATCACGGGTATCGTGAATACGCCGGACTATCAGATTGTCTTCTCGGACACCCCCGGAGTACTCCAGCCTAAATATAAACTTCAGGAAAGTATGCTCAATTTCAGCGAAGGCGCACTCGTCGACGCTGACGTGCTTCTTTATGTCACCGATGTGGTTGAGGATCCGTCGAAAAACGCCGACTTCCTCGCAAAAGTGGCCAAGGAGAAAATCCCCGTGCTTCTCGTCATCAATAAGATTGATTTGGTGAAGGTTCAGATTCAGCTTGAGGAACTGACCGAGCGATGGCAGAAGCTGCTCCCCAACGCCGAGATTTTCCCCATTTCAGCGCAGGAGGGATTCAATGTCGACAATCTTCTGAAACGTATCGTCGAGCTGCTCCCCGTCTCCGCTCCCTATTTCGGAAAGGATGCGCTGACCGACAAGCCCGCGCGCTTCTTCGTCACAGAGATTATCCGCGAGAAGATTCTCACCCTCTACGATAAGGAGATTCCCTATTCGGTCGAGGTCATCGTCGAGAAATTCGAGGAGAAAGAGAAGTCCATCCACATCATGGCGGTAATCTATGTCGAGCGCGAGTCGCAGAAGGGCATTATCATCGGTCATCAAGGCAGCAAAATCAAGAAAGTCGGAATGGAGGCCCGAAAGGACATCGAGAAGTTCTTTGACAAGAGCGTTTTCCTCGAGCTTTTCGTAAAGGTCGAACCGAACTGGCGTAACCGTGAGAACAAGCTCCGTTCATTCGGTTACTTGGAATAACAGACAGCTATTAACGACCATAATATTCATATCCGAAGGCCGCAGTGAGAATTATGTTTCTCGCTGCGGTCTTTTTTGCTATCCCTGCGTCCGGGCGAGAATTTTTCTATCCTTTACAAATATGCCGAAATTTACGATTCCGTAGCTGAATTAATTCTAATTGTTTGCTTCGGAGATGCAAATGGCGTAACTTTGTCCCCGCAACCTTAGTATTATACCAGATTAAAATCACACTAAAAGATAATGGTAAGTAAATCAACGAGAGAAAAAATCATTGCGCTTATCAATCGGGAGGTCATTCCGGCCATAGGCTGTACAGAGCCTGTCGCCGTTGCCCTTTGTGTCGCCAAAGCTACCGAACTTCTCGGCTGTAAGCCTGCGCGTATAGAAGCTGCCCTCAGCAGCAATATGATCAAGAACGCTATGGGTGTCGGTATCCCCGGGACAGGGATGATCGGCCTTCCCATCGCAATGGCACTCGGGGCTCTTGTCGGCAAGTCGGCCTATGGTCTTGAAGTCCTCAAGGATGTGACCCCTGAGGCTGTTGAATCCGGGTCGCGCTACATATCCGAAGGCCGCATAGCCATCACACACGACGAACTGGCGCCCTCCAAGCTCCATGTTGACGTGACAGTGACCGATGGCGATGGAGGCAAGGCGAGAGCCGTGATTTCATGTGAACACACCCATTTTATCCTTCTTCAGAAGAACGGCGAGACACTGTTGGAAGAAGAGTCCGCAGGCGACGGTGCCGAGCAGTCCGACGATGTGGAGCTTAATCTCGCGCTTGTCTATGAGTTCGCAACCGAGACACCCATTGATGAGATTTCGTTTATCCTTGAAGCGAAGCGGCTCAATATGGCTGCCGCCGAGACAGCCTTGGCGGGAGACTACGGTCATTCACTTGGTTCCACACTCCGTAAATACGGTCTGAAATATTACGGCGATACCCCCGTTGAACACATGATTTCGTTCACTTCCGCCGCCTGCGATGCCCGCATGGGTGGCGCGCCTGTCGCCGTCATGTCCAATTCGGGTAGCGGCAATCAGGGAATCACCGCTACCATGCCTGTCGTCAGCTTTGCTGCCGACATGGAGGCATCGGAGGAGCAGACCATACGCGCCCTTATCCTCAGTCATCTCACGAGCATATATATCAAGCAGAGCCTTGGCCGTCTGTCGGCTCTATGCGGCTGCGTAGTGGCCTCGACAGGTGCTTCCGCTGCCATCGTCTACCTTATGGGTGGAGGCTTCAATGAGGTCTGCGCTGCTGTCAAGAATATGGTGGCGAACCTTACGGGTATGATTTGCGACGGCGCGAAACCCTCGTGTGCGTTGAAGATTTCTTCGGGTGTATCTACGGCGATGATGTCTGCCATGCTTGCCATGAACGGCAAATGCGTCACTTCGACAGAGGGCATCATCAGCGAGGATGTCGACGCGACCATCCACAATCTGACCTCAATAGGACGCGAGGCAATGAACGAGACCGACCGCCTCGTCCTCCGCATAATGACCTCCAAATAGGAGACCATATTGCACTGAATAGAATGTCAGGCAATCCTATTTAATCGTCATGCTCTCATAAATTAATATAGCTTCCGCGCGTCCCTGCATCAGGCATAGGGACGCGCGGTAGCTATATTAATATCATCTTGTATTTTTGGTGTCATTCGGGCAAATCTCCCTTTTCTTTCCACTCATTGATGAATTCATCAATCAGGTAGAGATCACTTCTGCAATGCAGGTCAGCTATTTTTCCGTCAATAAGTTTGAAAGTCTCGGAGTTATACATTCTGTCGAGTGCTTCCTCCAGACTTATTCCGAGCTTCTCTGCTATACCGTTGACGATACGAGCATATTTCATCTGCAAAATGGTCTGTGAGCCTTCCATGTCTGCTATAATTTTATGGAACTTAAAAAGTTAAGATAATTGTCAATAACCGATTGCGATGACAGGCAAATCTGGTGGTTTGGATGTTCGAACCGAAGTCTGCCCAAGGCTTCCTCCTTGGAGATATCACCGGAAAAATATAGGTCTATCGTGCGGAATATCTTATCGTCTGCTACGCCCCCTTCGACAATGTCATAGTGGTTGCAATCTGAACCTGACCGATTGGCTATTATAAAATCCAGCCACTCCTCATCATATACCTCGAAGATTTTATAATTTATGCTTTCCGTGATATTGTCTGGAAATTCATATATGTTAATAATAGCTTCCTTACCTCGTAATTTGAATTTTTGAGCATAGTTTTCAGCTTGCGTTTGCAGTTTGGTGACATAAAAGCCACGACCGAAATCAAGTCCTTCGCGTGAGAAACTGATGTCAGGTTTGCGGATTTCCGTATAAGATGCGTGGTAGACTATCATTTCAATACTCCTCTTTCGTGCATGATTTCGGTGATTTCTTCTGTTATGCGTCGGCCACTGTAAGTATGCAGGACATCGTATGCAGGGACAATATAACCGTAAAGGATACCTGAATCTTTAAGCATCTTATAGACTGTCGGCTGATCAATGTTGAGACCCTCTGCGACACTTCCTATGCAGTATGTCACGAAATCAAGTTGATTGAATGTCATGGGGAGCAGGTATTTAAGTTATGGTGATATTGCAAAGATAGATACTTTTCGTCTAATAGCCAAGAATTTCAAGGCTCCGTCGGTGTAACAGATGTAGTAGACATATAAAAGAAATGTCCCGGAAAGATTCATCTTTCCGGGACATTTTATTTTAATCCTTCGTGGATTGGATTAGATCCAGCGGACGAAGGCGAAGTCCTGACGGTGGGGGAGGGCAGGATTTGAGGGATAGAGACGGTAGCTGTAACGGAACACGCCCGGATCGCGGAGCTTGTCGGCAAGCTGGAAGGTCACGATATTGCCGTCCTTCGCAACAACCTTGAAAGGAGTTGAGCCGAGACGCACTTCCTGATTGTCATGGAGCTTGTCGCAGACGAGTTCAAGACCGAGGTCGTCGGGAAGACCGTTGGAATCAATCTTGATGGTAGTGACGAAGTTCTCGCCGCTGTTACCGTGCTGGCTGAGGTCGCGGTCAGAGGTTACGTCAAGTACCTTGATGCCGTCCCAAGCGGCAGCGACTTTCTCCTTCCAGGCTGCAATTTCCTTGGCGAGCTTGCAGTTGTCGGCTGAAAGTTTTTCGAAGCGCTTTGCCTCAGGGTCGTAGAAGCGGGCAATGTAGTCCTCGATCATACGCTGCATGGTGTACTGGGGAGCGATGTGACCGATTGAACGCTTGATGTACTGAATCCACTCGGGTGAATAGCCCTTCGAGTTCTTGGCGAAGTAGAGGGGGATAATCTCGTTTTCAAGCATCGAGTAGATAGTAGCTGCGTCGAGTTTGTCCTGCTGGCTCTGGTCGGTGAATGTACGCTTGTCTGTGAGGGCCCAACCAGCCTGCTCGTCGAGCTTGTAGCCTTCATACCACCATCCGTCGAGGACAGAGAAGTTCAGCACACCGTTCATCTCGGCCTTCTCGCCTGATGTACCTGATGCTTCGAGGGGACGGGTCGGAGTGTTGAGCCAGATGTCCACACCGGTGACAAGACGCTTGGCGACAATCATGTTGTAGTCCTCGAGGAAGATAATCTTGCCTTGGAACTGCGGCATACGCGAGATTTCCATGATGCGCTTGATGAGACCCTGACCTGCGCCGTCGGCGGGGTGTGCCTTACCTGAGAAGATGAACTGAACGGGGAACTGCTCGTTGTTGACGATGCGTGCGAGACGGTCGAGGTCAGTGAAAAGGAGGTGTGCGCGCTTGTAAGTGGCGAAGCGACGGGCGAAACCGATGATGAGTGCGTTGGGGTTGATGCGCTCGAGAATCTTGATGACTGCTGAGGGATCACCCTGATTTGCGAGCCACTTGGCCTTGAAATCACGCTTCACGAAGTTGATGAACTTGTTCTTCATCGTTGTGCGCATATTCCAGATTTCTTCGTCCTTTACCTTGAAGATACCTTCCCATGCCTTGGGATCGCTCTGGTGGCTGAACACCTGTTCGCCGAGCTTTTCGCCGTAGAAGGCCTTCCATTCGCTGGCAGCCCATGTCGGCATGTGGACACCGTTGGTGACGTAACCTACATGGCTTTCCTCCCAGGAGTAGCCTTTCCATACGCCGGCAAACATCTTCTTGGACACTTCGCCGTGGAGCCAGCTAACACCGTTGGCTTCCTGACAGGTGTTGAGGGCGAATACGCTCATGGAGAAGCGGTCCTGACTGTCGGGGTTCTCGCGGCCCATATTCATGAGGTCCTGCCAGGAGATGCCCAGACGTGCGGGGAATTCGTTGAGATATTTGTAAGCGAGGCCTTCGTCGAAGTAGTCGTGGCCTGCGGGTACAGGGGTGTGTACGGTGTAGAGGCTTGAAGAACGGACGAGTTCAAGAGCGGTGGTGAAGTCGAGACCCTTCTCTACATAGTCGACGAGACGCTGGAGGTTGAGGAGTGCGGCATGGCCTTCGTTAGCATGGTAGATGGTGTTGTTGATGCCGAGTTTCTTGAGGGCGAGTACACCGCCGATGCCGAGGAGGTATTCCTGCTTGATACGGTTTTCCCAGTCACCGCCGTAGAGCTGATGGGTGATTGAGCGGTCCCATTCGCTGTTCATGTCGAAGTCGGTGTCGAGGAGGTAGAGCTTCATGCGGCCTACGTTGACACGCCAGATGTGGCTGTAAATGATACGGCCGGGGAAGGGGACTTCGAGAATCATGGGATGGCCGTTGCCGTCAGTCACCTGCTCGATGGGGAGCTGGTTGAAGTTCTGAGGCTCGTAGTTGGCAATCTGCTGGCCGTCTACGCTGAGCGACTGGGTGAAGTAGCCGTAGCGGTAGAGGAAGCCGATGGCTGTCATGTCGACGCAACTGTCGGAAGCCTCCTTGATGTAGTCGCCGGCAAGTACGCCGAGACCGCCTGAATAGATTTTGAGGCAGTTGCAAAGGCCGTACTCCATCGAGAAGTATGACACCGAAGGAATATCCTTGCGCATGGGCTTTGCCATATATTCGTTGAACATGGCATAGACACCCTTGATGCGCTCCATCATTTCGGCATCGTTCATCACTTCTTCGAGACGCTCGTTGGAGAGCTGCTGGAGAAGCATGACGGGGTTTTCACCGGTGGCACGCCAGATGTCGGCGTCAAGATCGCGGAAGAGGTTCTTGGCAGCACTGTTCCACACCCACCAGAGGTTGCGTGAGATGATTTCGAGGGGTTTCAATGCCTCCGGGAGTACGGATTTCACCGTGAGGTCGCGCCATACGGGGGCATTAGTTTTGCTTACAGGCAGTTTCATATTATTTAAAATTATGTTTCTTGATGTGATTGCGGATTTCCGCTGACTGGCAGTCGGGAGGTCACATCCGCAATTTTAATCGGAGATAGTGTGTTGATTTAAGTATTCAGGCTTTTTTCTCAATTCTTTCGGCTGCCTTGTCGAGAGCGAGGGCATAAGCCTCGTCATAGAAGACCATAAAGTTTTCCCATGCGGCTGCCGAGGCGGTGTCCATGGCTGCCTTGTGGATTTTTTTGAGGTCTTCCTCGTCGGCACAGGTGAGGTACTCGATTGAGTGCGCGATGTTTTCGACCACATCGCCGTAGTTCGAGTCGCCGCGGCCGATGACGTTTACGCCACACTCATTAAAATAGTTCTCAGAGGTCTTGAGCACCCACTGGCCGAAACCTGAGAGCGAGGTGGTGACTGTCGGTACTCCGAAGGCCACACTTTCAAGCGGTGTGTAGCCCCACGGTTCGTAGTAGGAGGGGAACACGGTGGCATCGGCACCCGGCAGGAGGTCATAGTAAGAAAGATTGAAGATTCCGTCGGTACCGTTGAGGTAGCAGGGGACGTAGATGACCGTCACGCGGCCATCGGGGTTGGCGAATCCGAGCTGATGGATGCGGCAGTTGACGGCATCGTGGTCAGGATTGTTGAGCCAGTGGGTAAGCACCGGATCATTGAGGGGGGATTCGTCATTGACAAATGGCTTGTCGTTCATCGGAGCCATGCGTTCAGCGAGATCCGTGCGGGCTTCCTTGGACCATGCGGGAACCATCACGAAGGCCACGACATCGCGGCAGATACTGAGATGGCGGAGCTTGTCACACATATCAAGGAAGAGGTCGAGACCCTTGTTGCGGTACTCGCAGCGTCCGCTTGAAATGACGATGAACGTATTGTTGTCCATGCGGCGGCCTGTGAGGGCTGAGGCTGCGGTGAGCATCCTCGCGCGTGCAAGGGCGCGTGCCTCGTCGAATTTGGCTCCGGTCGGGACGAAATTCTGCTCGAAACCATTGGGGGTGACTACGTCGGGACGACGTTCCAGAAGCTGCTCACACTCGGCGGCAGTGATGTCGCTTACGGTCGTGAAGACATCTGCGGCGTGGGCGGCACTCTTTTCGAGCGAATGTTTGGCTTCCATGTTAAGCTCACGCGCCATCTGGTCGCCGTTATAGCCCTTCATATAATCATAGAGGGGCTTGTTGTTGCCGCAGATGCTGCGGCCGATGCTGGTTGCATGGGTGGTGAAGACAGTGGCGACCTGCGGGAGTTTCCATTTCACATAGAGGAGTCCCATACCGGTTGTCCACTCGTCGAAGTGTGCCACGATGCGTGGCTGATTCTGCTTGGAGGTGTCGGCACCGAAGCCTGAGGCTATGATTGATTCGATGACGATACCTGAGGCGTGGGCGAAGGCGCAGCCTTCATCATAATCACCGTAGGCATGGAGGGAATCGACGCCGAATCTGCGCCACATCTCTCCGTAGAATTCATCCTTGACGGCATACATTCCGTCAAATTTCACAAGCACCGCAATAGGACGGCCCGGCACTTCCCATCGGCCTACCCTGACACTGATTCCGTCAGGGAGCTGGACGCTTTCGGCCCATTCAGAGAGTCCCTCGACCTTACATTCGTCAAACCACGGGGAGGGTGTCTCGGCGGTCCACACATCGGGACCTATAAAAATAACTTTATCCTTATAAAGTTTCTGGAGTGTCTTGGCTTTAGTTGAAAGGACGGTGTAGATACCGCCAATCTTGTTGCAGACCTCCCAGCTCACCTCAAAAAGGAGGTCGATCTGAGGTGCAACAGCTGTAGTGTCCATCATTCTTCTTAGATATTTAAGTTTTCGAGGCGCAAAGATACGCATTTTTTTGTAAATATCAGCAAGATACAAGAAAAATGACATCCGAAACGGCTCTCACGCCCTGCTGACAGCCCCGGAAAAAGGAGAAAAATAGTTGAAATAGACTATCTGGAAGGCCGATTTTGCTATTTCAGGGGATAATGCGTATATTTGTAGCGGTTTTAAGACTAATTATCGGTCAACGACAAATTTTTAATTTTTATAACAACCATGAAAAAATCTGTTATCGCAGTGATGCTTGCCTGTGCCCTCGGTGCGGGCAGTTTCGCCGTGCCGGTATCGGCACAGTCGAAGTCGGCAAAGGAAAAGGCTGAGATGCGCGCCCAGCAGGAAGCCAAAGCCTGGTCTGAGCTTTATCCCGAAATCGAGAAATCAATTCAGGCTCCGGTGTTCCGCGACAAGGACTATCCCATCTTCAAGTATGGAAAGCAGTCCAAGACCGAGGGCTATCTCTACACCGAACTCATCAACAGTGTCATCGACCGCTGTTCGCGTGAGGGTGGCGGCCGCGTAATCATCCCCGCCGGTACATGGCTCACCGGCCCTGTGACCCTTAAAAGTAATGTGAACCTTCATCTCGAAGAGGGTGCGACACTCCTGTTCACCTCCGACCTGAAAGAGTATCCCGTGGTGCGTACCCGCTGGGAAGGTGTCGACTGCTACAACTATCAGCCGATGGTCTACGCTTATCAGCAGGAGAACATCGCTATCACCGGTAAAGGTACGCTCGACGGTGGCGGCGACCGCAGCAACTGGTGGCGTATGTGTGGCGCGAAGCATTTCGGTTGGGAGGAAGGAGTGATTTCCCAGCGTATAGGCCGCCCCATACTCCTTGAATGGAACGAGAAGGGTGTGCCTGTCGAGCAGCGTCGGCTCGGCGATGGCTACGGTATGCGCGTGCAGCTTGTCAACCCCATGATGTGTAAGAATGTTCTTATCGAGGGTGTGACCATGCTCCGCTCTCCCTTCTGGGTGATTCATCCCGCGCTTTGCGACAATGTGATTGTCCGTAATGTCCATGTCCAGAACGATGGTCCCAACGGTGACGGATGTGACCCGGACGCCTGCAAGAATGTGCTTATCGAGGGTTGCTATTTCGACACCGGTGACGACTGTATCGCCATCAAGAGCGGCCGTAACCGCGACGGTCGTGACGGCCGTCCGTCGGAGAACATCATCGTCCGCAATTGCCAGATGAAGAACGGTCACGGCGGTGTCGTGGTCGGCAGCGAGATTTCAGGCGGCTACCGCAACCTCTTTGTCGAGAACTGTCAGATGGATTCTCCGCTCCTTGACCGCGTCATCCGCATCAAGACCAACAACTGCCGCGGCGGTATCATCGAAAATATCTTCGTCCGCAACGTCGAGGTCGGTCAGTGCAAGGAAGCTGTCCTCAAAATCAATCTGATCTATGACCCGAAGGAGATTTGCGACCGTGGCTATGCACCCATCGTCCGCAATGTGTATCTCGACAACGTGAACTGCAAGAAGAGCCAGTATGGTGTCTACATTGATGCCTACGACGACCGCTGCAACGTAACTAACGTCGAGGTCAGGAATTCGAGCTTCGACGGCGTGGAGAAGGGTGCGCTGCTGCTCAACGGTCAGGCTGCCGACGTGCGCTTCAATCATCTTAAAATCAACGGCAACGCGATGTAGTTAGACGAGACTTCTTCTGCCTGTTGAAGTTAAGGCTCACAGAAAGTCACAGACAAAAGAGGGGTTATTTCAAAATAACCCCTCTTTTTATTTTCAATTAAATTTTATTTTCAATTAAAAATGTAGACCGCAAATGTGTTGGCAGGGAGGGTCACGGACACTTCGGACGTCGGTGACGCGAGGTCAATGGATGTGGCGACAGGTACAATCCGTGACGGATTGTCGAGGGTATTGTCGGCATCAGGGTCGGCTGACGAGAGTGTGATGACACGTCCTGAAGTCAGGCGGTGGTCTTTTTTCAGCCCTTCGAACGACAGGATGAGGTCGCGGGGCGAGGAGGTGGTGTTGACGGCCTTGACTATGTAGCCGCCGGTGGAATCGTCGGTGACAGCCGAAGCATAGAGACCCTCCTGTCCGGCAGTGCCGGTGACGGGCTTTCCGTCCAGAGTGAGTGGGAGTACGCGCGACCCCTTGTTGGTGGAATAGAGCTGCTGGACATAGTAGCTCGCGGTGGGAACGGACGAAAGGTTGTCAAACCATATCATGTCGGGTCGCCACTGCCACCCCTCGGTGTGGGCGAAAAGAGGGGCGTATGTCGCCATGCTCACCACATCGGCGTTCCTTTCGAGGCCGGTCATAAAGGCTGCTTCCATGAGGGCGGCGTTGAAATGGTTGTACTTTTTTCCCTTGCCGTGGCAGGCATATTCGCCCGCGAATACTTTCGGGCCTTTGCGGTCATAGCTGTCGTAGCGGTCAGCTTGGGTGAGGAAGAAGGTTTCGGGCGCATAGTAATGTTCGTCGACGAGGTCGGCTCCCAGCCGTTTCATCTCTGGCCAGAGATAATCGAACTGCTCTCCGGAAGCCTTCGGGCCTGACGAGCCTACAATCCGGATGTCGGGGTATTTGCTGCGGATGGCTTCGATGAACGGAGCAAGGCGTTCAGGATATTCGGGTCCCCACTGCTCGTTGCCGATTGCGAGGAAGCGGAGACCGAACGGCTCGGGATGCCCCATTTCGGCGCGGAGCTTGCCCCAGCCGCTGTCGGCCGGGCCGTTGGCAAACTCGATGAGGTCAAGGGCATCGTCGATGTATGGTTGCAGGCTGTCGAGGGGGACGTGGGCATCCATCCCCTTGTTCTGATACTGACAGGCAAGCCCTACACTGATGACCGGGAGTGGGGCGGCACCGATTTCTTCTGCCAGCAGGAAGTATTCGTAGAATCCGAGTCCGTAGCTCTGGTAGTAGTCGGGAAAATGTCGGTGGTTGAACGTATAGTGCCAGCGGTTTTCGTTGAGCGGGCGGTTTTCGACCGGCCCGACACTGTTTTTCCACTGATAGCGGGTCGCAAGGTCTGTGCCTTCGACTATACATCCGCCGGGAAAGCGGAACACTCCGGGGCGGATGTCGGCGAGTTTCTGGGCGAGGTCTTTGCGGAGTCCGTTCTCATGTCCCATCCATGTATCGGCAGGGAAAAGCGAGACGTGTTCGAGGTCACATCCGGCATCCGAATCAAGGAATATGCGTAGCTGTCCCTTCCTGACGGTCTCGGAGGGGGTGAGCGTCAGTGTGTAGCGTTGCCAGTCGGTTGAGCCGATGGTCAGGCGTGCGCTTGCCGTGACCTGAGTCTCGCCCATCGAAGCGGGGTCGGTCAGTTCGACACGGATGCGGGAGGCCTTGTCGCCGATGGTGCGCGCCCAGACGCTGAAACGGTATTCCTCACCTTTGCGATAGGCGACGCCGAAGAATCCCTCGTTGGTCAGTCCTGTGGATTTATGGGGATGGCCGGAGGGAAGGAGGCGGACATAGTGGGGATTGCGGTCAAAAGGCCCGTCATCGTCCCTCACGCTGACTTTGCCGAAGCTCTCCCAGCCCATGAGGTTCTGTGGAAACTCAAACGAGCGGTTCTTGACCATCTCGGCATACAGACCGCCATCGGCGGCATAGTTTATGTCCTCGAAAAAGAGACCATACATGGTGGGTTGTATCTCCGCACCGGGTTTGTCGGTGCGGATTTTCAGGATGTCGGCTCCCGAAGCGGCGGCAGCCGCGAGGAGGACGAGGGCAGGAGTCAGTAAGGGGCGTAAGTTCATAAGGATTTACAAAAAAAGTTTTTCAGTACGCAGGGGGTGCTTTATGCGATGTAATGCAGATACAAAGATAGTGAAAAAATATGGCCGTCCGGCTGTTTCCACGATGGAAAGACAGCCGGACGGCACTTGCAGATTGAAATAAAGGGATTTTTGTTGAGTTTAACCTCTGGACTGCATCACTTCACCACCGTAGCAGTGTAGGGGAGGGTGTTGAGATTGAGGGTGATGGTCACTTCGCCTGTCTCGGGAGCATTGATGTTTTCGCCGTTGGGACGGAGGTCATCGAGTGTATTGCCGAGGTTGATGTCCCAACCGTCGTTGGCGCGGAACTTGAATGTGCCTTCTTTCAGGGTAGTCCTGACAGTCCAAGTGAGGAAGTCAGCCGAGGGAGTCATCACTGTTTCCTTATCCCAGCCGCCTTCGGTAGCGTCACCGATGATACCGATGGTATTGATTGCGGTGGCAGTGTAGGTGAGTGCAGTGATGTCGGCGGTACACCAGTAGAGACCGTTACCGAAAGCGACGTCGTCCTGATTTACCTTGAGGTTGCCGGCACCGGGATCGGTCGACAGTTTGCCTGCTTCGGCGAAACCATAGTTGGTGTGGTTCCAGTCGGGAGCGGAAGTGAACTTGAATTCACCGTCGACGTGGACGTAGCCCTGATAGAACTTGTAGTTGTCGGTGTAGAGGAGCTGCGAGGCATCCTGATTCCAACCGTTGGAGGGACCGGGAGTCCAGAGGTTGGGGATGGTGAGTTCGACAGAGTAGGTGTAGAATCCATCCTCGTCGGGACGCATATTGACGGTGATGAGGTGCTTGTTGTCAGAGTTGATGACACCGAAAGTACCGGTTGAGTTGTAGTCTTTGAGCAGGCCGTTGGGTTCGGTTGCAAACTCAGTGTCAGTGACGGAGATGACGAGACCGCTTCCGGCAGCAAGGGTCGAGGCGGGAACGACTGCCCATTCATAGCCTACGGATGCTTCGTCGGCAGTGATGTCGACTACGGCAGAGAACACGGGATCATCGTATGGGCTTGCGCCGCTGTTGGACATCTTGATAGCCTTATCCTTGTCGATTGTTCCGCCGGTGCAGGTACCGATGAGGTAGTAAGCATCCTCGATGGTGAACGCGGGAGCGAAAGGTTCGATATTGGCGGTCATGGAGCAGAAATAAGTGTTTTCACCTCCGAGACGGATTGTTGCGGAGCCGTTGGTGGCATAGCCTTTGAAGCGGATGTTGGCACTCTTGGCTGCGGGGTCGATGGTGTTGAATATTTCGTGGAAAGCGGCATCAAGGTCATCGGGGTTGGCAGTGATGATAGTGCTGTCCATCACGGTGGTGAACTCCACGGGATTGCTGAAATCATCGGAGGCTGAAATCTGGCCGGTGAATGCGAGGTCGTAGCCTTCGGGTAAGTTCGTGAGGTCTGTCACCTGTGCGAGGGCCACGGCGAGATTTGAATTGTTGGCTTGTCCGAGGTTGATTGTGCCTGATACTGCCGGTGCGATTCCGAGAGTGGCTGCATCAAACATTTCTTCCTGAGGATTTGACTGACCCGGAGGATTGGGGAAGTCGAAGTCATTGTCGCAGGCAACGAATCCCATGCTCAACGCCGCCATCAACAGAATTGATATTTTTTTCATATCGTCTTTTTTGTTCTTTTGATTGTTACCGTCTCCCGCTAACCCGACCGAATGTCGGGTTAGCTTTGGAAACGGATGGTGTGATTGGATTTCTCTTATTCAGCCGCGCTGAAATCAACGGTCATGTCGTTGGTGTTGACGACCATCTTCATCTTGCCGCCTTCCCAGTTGGTGACTTTCCAGCTACCCTTGCCGTTGACGTAGGCACCTGCATAGTTGCCGTCGGTCATGGTTATGTCGATGGGATTGTCCTCATCCTGAGAGCCGAGGCTGCCCTTGCCCCAGTCACCGAGTTCGGTGTAGAAGCGGAATGTAGCCTTGTCGGCAGCTACTTCGAATGTGTTGGAGTAGATTCCGTTGCCTTCCCAGTCATAGAGCTTGAAGTTGGCATAGAGTTCTTCGGCGTTATCTGCGTCAACACTCCATACTGAACAATCGCCGACGAGATAGATGAAGTCGAGTTTCGAGGTGTCCCAGTTGCCTGCCTGCATTGTGACGGCGGGATGCTCCTCATCGTTGAGGTCGACGGTGAAGGTGATGTAGCCTCCTGCCCAGCTTTCTTCGGTCGTCCAGTTGCCGCCTGAGCTGTAAGCGGGATGCTCGACGGGCTGGTCGGTGACAGCAACTGTGAGGTTTGAGCCGTCGGCGGTAGAGCCGATGCTGCCCTTGCCCCAGTCACCGAGTTCGGTGAAGAAGCGGAAGTTCTTGGCACCTGCGGGAACGTTGAAGGCGGCGACATAGATGTTGCTTCCCTTCTCGGTTTCGGTGAGTACCCAGTCGGCATACTGTGTGGCTGCATCGGTAGCGTCTACTACCCAGCCGGAAACGTCGCCTACCCAGTAGATGACGCGGCCACCCTCGGAATAAGGATTGTAGGGCTGGACAGATTTGAGAGTGATGGTGTTGGACACGCAGCGGCTTGATTCGACACCGGTGAGCCATGCGTGGGCGCGGATGTTGAGCTCCACGGGAGCGAGACCCTCCTCGGGATAATCATTGTAGGTCTTGATGCCCATGAGGTCGAGTATGGTCTGGTTGAGTGTCTTTGCATCGAAGAGCATACGGGCCTGAGTGGGCTGCTTGGGGAGGACGGTGATGTAGTTGGCCTCAACCCCTTCCGAAGCCTCGACAAACGCATCGGCGAGGGTCACGTCGATGGAGTAGTTGGTGGGAGTGGCCACTGAATAGTCGGGCTGCGAAGTGGTGATTTCGATGTCGCCCCCGGTCTCAAGAATGTAGGTCTGATTGGCCATCGGGGGTGTGTTGAGGACAAAGGTCGCAGGATCGGGAGCGTGGTAGATAGGCTCCTTGTCAGCCTCGCATGAAGTCAGCGTTGCGGCGGCTACTGCAAGAGTTGCGAAGAAATATATCTTTTTCATTGATGTAATCAGTGTTTAGGTGATTAGTAGCCGGCGTTCTGACCGACGGTTGATACATACTGCACGGGGATGCAGTAAACGTTGCGGTACTCGGGAACATGGGCGCCATTGACATTGCCCCCCTTCCACGACCATGTGTAGTTGCTGCCTGCAAACTTGCCGAAACGGACGAGGTCGGAACGACGGTGGCCTTCCCAGTGAAGTTCGCAGAAACGCTCGTGGAGGATATTTTCGGCAGTGAGTGTAGCCACGTTGCCGAGACCTGCGCGGGCGCGGACACGGTTCATCAGTTCAAGACCGTTGCAACCGGTGGCACCGTTGAGTTCACACTCGGCAAGCATCAGGTAAGTGTCGGCGAGACGGAACAGAGGATAGTCGGTCGGGTTGAAGATGGTGTTGCAGTAGGGTTCGGACTGATTCTCGTTATAGTAATCGTTTTCGGGGGTGTAGACGAACTTGATGCTCATGTAGCCCTGATTCTTGTCGGCGAGATTGATGATGTCCTTGGTGAAGTCACCTTCGTAGATGAGACGGCGCTCGTCATTTGCGGCAAGAGCGTCGGCAAGTTCGGGACGCACGCGGGGGCCTTCCCAGCCTGAAACGGCCAGACCGAGGGTCTTCATCAGGTCAGAGTCGCCGCGGTAAGCACCGCCGGAGATGTAGGTCGTACCGCCGTAGGTGGTGAGGGTGGTGCCGTCCTGAGGNATGCCCCAGAGGATTTCGCCGTTGCCCACATACTTGTCATTGGTGGCGCAGAACAGATATTTGTAGGTCGGGGCGAGAGTGTCGATGGTCTTGCGGATTTCATTGCAGGCATTGGCGCACTCCTGCCAGCGTGGTTTGCCGGTGTAGACCTCTGAATTGAGGTAGAGCTTTGCGAGGAGCATATAGCCGGCCTCACGCGAGAGACGGCCATAGACCTGCTGCGCTGCGGGAACGAGGTCGGGGATTGCGTCGACGAGGTCTTCGACTACTGCATCAAAAAGCTCTTCGCGGGTATAGGTGGGAGGTGTCGCGCCGACGGTCGATGCTTCGGTGGTCCAAGGACCGATGCCGAAAATATCAATCAGATGATAGTAAGAGAGGGCGCGGAGCGTACGGGCCTCGGCTGCGAGGGTGCTGTGGCTGAGATGACCCTCGGAGGGGAGGAGCGACGCATAAGTATTGATGTCGCGGAGGAACTGGTTGGAGATGGCAATCTGATACATGAAGCGTGAATAGCACTCGAAAAGCCAGTGGTTGTCATTTGACCAGTTGGTGAGTACGAGGTCACGGATACCTGCATCTGACCAGTTGGAGCCGATGAGGGTTTCATCGGTGGCAAGTTCCTGAAGGTTCCAGAGCTGACGGGTGTAGACGCCTGCACCACCATCGTCCACAGTGATACCGCCTTCAAACACGAGACCGCCGTAGACACCGGCAAGCTCACTGTAAAGTTCGTCAGCGCTTGTAATCTCAGTTTTGGTGGTGGGGTTCTCAGGCGATACATTCAGGTCATCGACGCAGGCCACGAAAGCGGGCGAGACGACAGCGAGAGCGCCGAGAAGGATATATTTAGAGAATTTCATATTAATTCGCTTGTTGAATTATGTGGAATGAATTTGGTTAGAATGAAGCGACGATACCGAAAGATACGGTGAGGGGGTGGGGATAGACCTCGTTGTCGATACCTGAGAAGATTTCCGGATCAAGACCCTTGTACTTGGTGATGACGAAGGGGTTCTGAACCGCACCGTAGAGGCGGAGACGGAGGGCGTTGTTGAGAAGATTGTCCCAAGTGTAGCCGACGGTGATGTTGTCGCAGCGGAGGAATGAAGCGTTCTGTACGAAGTAGTTGCTGAGGATTGTCTGGCTCGAGCGGGTGTTGAACAGGAAGGTGTTGTCCATAAGGTTGTTGAGGGGGAGTGACTCGTTTGTCTCCTTGAACACCTTGTTGTTCTGAGTCTGGTTGTAGACCCAGTTGCCGAGATTTGCGCGGAGGGTGATGCCGAAGTCCCAGTTCTTGTAGTTGAACGTGTTGCTCCAGTTCATCGTCACCTTCGGGTCGCGGCTGTGATAGGTAATCTTGTCAGCCTCGGTGATTTCACCGTCGCCATCCTGATCGACGAACACTCCTTCGAGGGGATTGCCGCCTTCGTCATATACCTGCTCATAGACATAGAAGCTGAATGCGGGATTTCCTACCTGATGAATCTGGAAGTCGTTGGCCATCGTGTCGGCACCGTCGGCGAGATATGTAATCTTGTTCTTGTTCCAAGCGATGTTGAAGGCCGAAGTCCAGCGGAAGTCATTGGTGACGATGGGACGGGCAGTGATGTTGAACTCGATACCGGTGTTCTCGAGGTCACCGAGGTTCATCGGGCCCTTGTTCGTGAGGTTGGAGCCGGCGGCATACGGCGAGCGGGTCAGAAGGTCCTTGGTCTTGCGCTTGTAGAAGTCGATGCTGCCGAGGATGCGGTTGTTGAGGAAGCCGAAGTCAAGACCGGCGTTCCAAGTGTGGGTTTCCTCCCATTTGAGGTTAGCGTTGTAGGACTGTGCATAGAGGGGATATGTACCTGTCGAAGCCTGACCGGTGATTGAAGGATAGACTGCACCACCGCCGGTCCACTGGGTGAAGACAGGGAGGTAGGGGAAGTAGTCGTCGCCGAGGTCCTGCTGACCGGTGACACCGTAGCCTGCGCGGAGCTTGAATTCGTTCATGTAGTCACGGGCGCTTTCCATGAAGTTTTCTTCAAGAATCTTCCAGCCGAGGGCAACCGAGGGGAAGGTACCCCAGCGGTGGTCCTTCGAGAAGCGGGATGTACCGTCGCGGCGGACAGTAGCGGTGATGAGATACTTGTTGAGAAGGGTGTAGTTGACACGTCCGAAGAACGACACGAGCTGATATGGTTCGATAGTGTAGTTGGTGGGGTCAGCCTGATTGCCGATATATTTCTCGTTGGCGGGATCAACGACCTCAAACACGCGGTTGTAGTCGCGCTTCTTGTTGTGGAACTTCTGCCAAGAATAACCTGCGGTCACGTCGAGTGTAGAGGCATCGCCGAAGGTATGGTTGTAGTTGAGGTAGAAGTCGAGAAGGAGGTTGACGCGGGTCTGGAATTCATATTTGCGGCTCACACCACCATCCTTGATATTGATGCGGTTGCCGTTTTCAAGCACTGTATAGCCGTTGTTCCAAGCCTTGGGGGTGTTCACGAAAGAGTTTGAGTGGTTTTCGCCGTGCTGGTAGTCATAACCGAGGTTGAGGTTGGCGCGGAGGTCGGTGAGGAAGGGCATCTTGAGGTCAAGCTGGAGATTGCCGACCGACTGATATGCGGTGCCTTTCGATACGGCTGCCTCATTGTCGGCGATGGGGTTGAGGGGTGAGGTGGTCGAGTCGATGGTCTCGCCGGCAGCGTTGGGGCCTGCGAGGATACCGCCGTTGACGTATGAAGTGTAGTAGCCGAAAAGGGGAGAGCCGTTCTCCATGTTCTTGACAGGCTGGGTGGGGTCCATGCGTGCTGCGGCATCAAGAGTGTTGGCACCGTAGTTGTTGGTGATGTATGCGCCCTTGACATTGGCATTGACAGAGAGAAGGTTGTCGAAGAACTTGGGAGTAAGGTTGATTGATGCCGTAAGACGGTTCATGTCGGTGTTCTTGACGATACCGTTGTTGTCGGTATAGGCCACAGCGACGCGGTAGGGGAGCCATCCGGCAGTACCGCCGATGCTGAGGGTGTAGTCCGACGAGAATGTGGTGCGTGTAAGAGCCTTCTGCCAGTCAGTATTGTACGAGCCGAGCTGTCCGGCCTGAAGAGAGTTTTCACCATATTCCATAGTGATGAATTTACGGAAGTCGTCCGCACCCATCATGTCGAGATACTTGCGGGTGGTATTGACATAGCCGTTCATGGTGAAGTTCACCTGTGGTTTACCCTTTGAACCTGACTTGGTGGTGATGATGATGACGCCGTTTGATGCGCGGCTACCGTAGATGGCGGTTGCCGATGCGTCTTTGAGGATGGTCATCGACTCGACGTTCTCGGGGGATACGAGGGCGAGGGGGTTGGATGCGCCTACGATACCCTTGGTGTCCATAGGCACACCGTCGATGACGATAAGGGGTGCATTTGAAGCGGCAAGCGAGGCACCGCCACGGATCTGGATGTCGCCGCCCGCCGAGGGGTTACCTGAGGTGGTCACGACAACGCCGGGAGAGGCACCTACGAGGAGGTCCTGAGCTGAGGTTGCAAGACCGGCTTCGATTTCCGAAGGCTTGATGGTCGCAACCGAACCGGTGGCATCGCTCTTCTTGACTGTACCGTAACCGATGGCTACGACTTCGCCGAGGAGGACTGAGTTTTCATGGAGAGTCACGTTGATTTCGGTACGGCCGTTGATGGCGATTTCCTGAGTCTCATAACCGACGTAAGAGACGACGAGAGTGCCGTTGGACGGCGCGGAGATTGAGAAGTTACCGTCAAAATCGGTGGCTGTGCCGAGGGTCTCGCCCTGAACTACGACACTGGCGCCGATCAGAGGTTCACCCTCCTTGTCAACTACAGTACCTTTGACTGTAATCGTTTGCGCGAAAGCGGGGAAAGCTGCACAGAGGGCCATGAATGCCACAAGCCAGACTTTCCGAGTCATTTGAAAACAAATGTTCTTCATGCACGAATTGTGTTAAAAAATTTAGTAAATATGATAATCTCAAAATAAATGATTCAGGTCATTCCTCTCTCGTCCGGAGAAATCGGGGGAGCAGCGTGGTGGCTGCGATAGTTGAACGTGTGTAGATTGTGGTGCGGGGTATTGAAATAAGGTGGAAGTGCGGCTGTTGAGATTATCACAGAGCCGATATGAGCCAAGCCGACGGCTTCAAGAATCATCGGTCGGAGCGGATGTCTCTTTATGCCTTGGCGGGAAAATCTCTACAAATGGTAATTAGTTCGGTAAAAATACGCGAAGTCCTTTTTATTTCAATCTCTTATATCTCTACATTACCGATGGTGCGCGACCGACGGTCTGGAACGTTGGGCGGACGCTATGGCACAGCCGTGCGGACTTTGCCACAAAATCCGAGGCAAATATAGGATTTAATTTTGATTTGTTCAAATATTTTTAGAAAAATTCTGCGAAGATAGGTGAAATCGGACAATTGGAAGATAGATTACCGCTCTATCGGCCACGGATAGGTGTGGAGACGGCGTATCAGTTCGCGCTCACGTCCGAGGCAGTAGCGGTCACAGAGTGCATGGAAAGCGGGGGTGTGACCCGGCTCGGTGAGGTGGGCGAGTTCATGGCAGATGATGTAGTCGCGCAGTTCGGGGGTGAGGAAGACGTTGAGGTAGGAGAGGCGTATGCGGCGCAGGCGCGGATAGCAGGTGCCGAGGACGGTGCGTCCGTGGGCTATCTCCCACGAGTCGACCTGCAGTCCGAGCGACGCGGCTATGGCGCGGGCGCGGGGGAGGAGGATGGCGGGTGCGAGACGACGCCCGACAGCTTTGACGGCCGTGTCGATGCGCCGCTGGATGTCGGGAAGGGTGTGGTCGGTGTGCGGGGGAATGTGGATGGCGAAAGCCTGAGTGCCGGTCTCGGGGTCGGTGGTGACGGTGGCAGTCAGGTCGGCAACCGGGGCGCGGGAGTTCAGGATGAAGATTCTGACCGGTGAGTCCTGCGTTGCGATGGTGACGACTGTCCCCGGCTCATAGCGTGGGCGCGGCCTGATGCGCTCGAAGTCGGCGGCGTAGCGTCCGACGGCGCGTAGGATGCTGTTGCGGCTCATTCCGGCGGGTACGTTGACGCGTAGCTGTCCGTTGACCCATCGCGCGGATATTTTCCCTGAACCTCTGCGCTCCGTGACGGAGATTGTCCCGAGCGAGGGGTGGGAGAGGGTCAGACTGCTCATTCGTCGCGCTTGGAGATACCCCAGAGGAGCTTGGTGCGTAGGGTGTCGATGAAATTGTGGTCGGGTGTATGGACTACCTTGGTGACGAAGGGAGCGCGGCGGAGGCGTAGCCCTACGTCGATGGGAAGGATGAGCGACCGTCCGTCGAGGGTGACGCGATAGGTGTCGGTGCGNGATTCTACGGTGATGTCTATGACATGGCTGTCGGCCACGACGAGGGGGCGCATCGTCAGCGAGTGGGGGGCTATCGGGGCGAGTACCCAGCATGGGGCGGTCGGCTGCACGATGGGGCCTCCGACGGAGAGGTTGTAGGCTGTCGAGCCTGTCGGGGTGCTGATGATAAGACCGTCCCCCTGATAGGAGGCGACAGGCATTCCGTCCAGATGGGTGTGGACAGTAATCATCGATGCGGTATCCTGACGGAGTATGGCTATCTCGTTGAGGGCGAATCCCCAGCCCGAGACTCCGGCCTTGACCTTGCCGCCGATTCCCTTGCCTTCAAGCAGTGAGCGCGATTCTACGGTGTAGTCGCCCGAGAGAAGACGGTCAACCATCGCCGGCGCGCTGGCAATCGACTGCTCGGCGAGGAAACCGAGGTGGCCTGTGTTGAAGCCGATGATGGGTATCTCCTTGACGGCGACACGGCGGGCGGTGCGGAGAAAAGTGCCGTCGCCTCCGATGCTGAAACAGAAGTCGGCGGTGAAGTCATCGTCGTCAAACACGTCGTCGGCAGGGAGGGGCGAGCCGGTCGCGCGGGTCATTGCGTCGAAGAAATGACGGTCGATGCTGACAAATATGTCAAGCTCGGCGAGGCGGTCCATGAGGGCGGTGATGTGGCGTAGGTCGTCAGGACTCTGACGGCGTTTGCCGAAGATGGCTATTTTCATGTAAGTTGGTATAGTTTTTTATCGGAGGATTTACAGGCCGAGGTAGCGCATCAGCTCGTCGTAGCGGTCGCGGATGAGGTTGTCGTCGGCAGCGGTTATCCCCTCCGTACCGATGACCTCGTAACCGTAGCGTTCGAGCGAGCGGCTGACGGCATCCGGGTTGCGGTGGGTGACACGCAGCTCGGCCACTATGCGGCTGTCGCCGTATGCTTCGCCGTCGGTTGTGACGTTGAGGTTTATGAGGTGTGCGTCGCAGTCCTCGACAGCGCGGGCTATGTGCGACGCGCTGAAATCGCCGCGCCGACAGGCAAGCAGGATGGTGCTGCTTTCCTCGACAGGAGGAAAGAGACGGTCGAGCCGCGCCGCCGGTGAGGGGGCGATGGTGAGGTTTTGGACAGATGTATCGTCTTTTCGGAGCAAAATATTTCTAAATTTTAGTTTTTCTGCCTAATTTTGCAATCACAAACTTGTCGGGTGAATGAAGCTACAAAATTACTAATAATACTTTATAAATAGAACCCCTCAGCCCGACAAAAAGATTTCAGCGTAAGGAAAAATGACAAATCTAAGTGTAAACATCAACAAGATAGCCACTTTGCGCAATGCGCGAGGTGAGAATGTCCCCGACCTTCTCAAAGTGGCCACTGACTGTGAGAGATTCGGTGCGGACGGCATAACGGTGCATCCGCGTCCCGACGAACGCCACATCCGCCGCGACGATGTCTATCGTCTGCGTCCGCTCGTCAAGACGGAGTTCAACATCGAGGGCTATCCGTCTCCCGACTTCATGAAGCTCGTGTTGCAGGTAAGACCCGAACAGGTTACGCTCGTCCCTGACGCGCCGGGTGCCATTACGTCAAATGCGGGTTGGAACGTCGGCGAGAACATGGAGTTTCTCACTTCGATTGTCGACCGTCTGCGCGAGGCGGGAATCCGCTCGTCGATTTTTGTCGGGACTGACATCGAGGATATCCGGCTTGCGGCGCGTGCGGGTGCCGACCGCGTGGAGCTGTTCACCAAACCTTACGCCGACCTTTACCCGAAGAACCCCGAGGCGGCAGTGGCTCCCTTCGTCGAGGCAGCCCACGCTGCTTTCTCGGTCGGACTCGGAGTGAACGCCGGCCATGACCTCAGCCTTGTCAATCTCGCCTTTTTCCATCGCAACATTCCCCGTCTGAGCGAGGTGTCGATAGGCCATGCGCTTATCTGCGACGCGCTTTATCTCGGACTTGAGAAAACTATCCGCGAGTACAAGCAGTGTCTTAAATGAGCTTAGAGTTTAAAAGTTTAAATTTTTATTATAAATGATTCAGCAGGAATTCGTCGATACGGTGGCTACGGCTGCCATGAACTACAATGAGGCTGTGCAGGCACAGGCCGCGACCATCGCGCAGGAACTTTCGGTGTGGGACCTCGCCATGCGTGGCGGATGGATTATGATTCCACTCGCCATCCTCTCGCTCGTGTGCATCTATGTCTTCGTCGAGCGTTGTCTGGCGTTGCGCCGTGCGCAGAAGGAGGATGATTCCTTCATGGACCGTATCCGCGAGTATATCCACGACGGTGAGATTGACAGCGCGCGCCGTCTCTGCTCAAAAACCGATACACCCTATGCACGCCTCATCGGGAAGGGCATCAGCCGTATCGGTCGTCCGATGAACGATGTTCTCGTCACCATAGAGAATACCGGCAACATTGAGATTGCCGCTCTCGAAAAGGGCCTGCCTTGGCTTGCGACCACTGCTGCCGGCGGTCCGATGATTGGCTTCCTCGGTACTGTAATCGGTATGGTGCAGGCTTTCTTCAACCTTGCCTCCGCCGGGTCGAGCGCAAATATTGCAGTGCTTGCCGACGGTATCTATTCCGCCCTCGTCACCACTGTCGCCGGTCTGATTGTCGGTCTGATTGCCATGTTTGCCTATAACTATCTCGTGGCACGCATCAATAAGGTGATGAATGCGCTTGAAGCCAAGACCATGGAATTCATGGACCTTCTCAACGAACCTGCCTGATCAATCCTGCGTCCTGTCCCTCCCGTGTCCCATCCCCACGATTTAATCACCCACAGCTAATATCCGAAACCCCATGGCTTTGAAACGACAGACCAGAATGATGGCGGAATTTTCGATGGCATCCATGACTGATGTGATTTTCCTGCTGCTCATTTTCTTCATGGTCACCTCGACCTTCGTTTTTCCTACCGCCCTTGAAGTGAACCTCCCGCAGAGTTCGAAGCAGACGGCTCTCAAACCGTCGACACGCGTCTACATCGACAAGGCCGGTGCCATCTATGCCACTGCCGACGAGAGTGAGCCTGTCGAGATGGATATGGCAGGGCTTCTTGATTTTCTCAGCCGTCAGGCGGCAAGTCCCGAAGGGGGCGAGGACTATATCGCTGTCTATGCCGACGAGGAGGTGACCTACGGAACTCTCGTCAAAGTCCTCGACCTCGGAGCGCAGAACAATCTGAAAATGGTGCTTGCCACCAAGCCTGCGCCTGCATCGGCACGTCCCGGCGAACGCCGTCAGTGACCACACTTCAAAAATTACAAAGCAACCCCTCAGTCCACCGTTTCAGTATATGTCCGACCCAAGGAGTGACCGCCGTCACCAACTGATAGCACTGTTCTTCACGGTTCTCTTTCACGCAGCCGTGGTGGTGACCCTTCTGCTGCTCTATCTGCGTCCGGTCGCCTCCGACCTTGAACGCAAATGGCCTCCTGTCGATTCGTCGGAGGTGCTGTTTGGCGGGGAGTATGTGATGATAGGTGACCGTCCGGAGATTGCCGACAATACAGGNGAGCCCGCTCCGGCACAGACTGAGGCGGAGACCCCTCCCGAACCTGAGGTCGAGTCGCTGGTCAATTCCGGCGAGGAGGCTCAGCCGGCTCCCGTGGTCAGCAGTGAACGTCCCTCTCCCGCAAAGGTCGAGAAGAAGCCTGTCCCTGAAAAGACCGGTCCGACAAAGGCTGAGATAGAAGCTGCCGAGAAAGCGAAACGCGAACAGGAAACACGTCAGGCCATAGCCGGAAAAGTGAAGTTCGGACAGAGCGGTACAGGCAATAACGGTGCGGGGAGTGCGGGTAGCCCCAATGGAAATGCTACGGTCGGCGCAGTGAGCGGCAGTCCGGGTTTCAACCTGAAAGGGCGCACGCTTGCTGACTGGCACCGTCCCGCCTCGGCTCCTCTCGGGACAATCACCATAAGGGTCAGTGTCAACCGTCAGGGAAAGGTCACATCTGCCAGCTATCTGTCAGGGACGGGAGCGGCGGCGGCCAGTCAGTCGGCACGCCAGAGCTGCATTGCGGCGGCCAGACAGTCGCAGTTTTCTGTCGATGAAGATGCCCCCGCCTCACAGACCGGCACTATCACCTATAATTTCAAGTAGACCTTACGGACCCGACGCAGGGACGCACGGAAGCGCGTATGCCAAATGAAATAGTTTCAGCCATGATGTTTAGGCTGATGTATTCAATCGGGCATACGCGCTTCCGTGCGTCCCTGCATCGGGAAATTATGAATTACTCCTCGGGTATCTCAAAGATTGAGAAATTGACCGAACCGTAGGCGCGGTGCTGGGCGAAGTGGGGGAGATTTGAAAAATCGTGTTTCTTGGAGTGTTCGATGATGAAGATGCTCCCCGGATGGAGGAGATTGGAGTTCAGCACCATTTCAGGAATATCGGCGAAGCCCTCAAGGTCGTAGGGGGGATCGGCGAACACGAAATCAAACGTTGAAGATGAATCGCGGATGAAACGCAGGGCGTCGGTGCGCAGAAGGTGCAGGTTGCGGTCGTCGAGTTCGCGCTTCACCTTCTCGATGAAACGTGCCTGTGTCGGCGATTTCTCGACCGATGTCACCGAGGCAGCTCCGCGCGACAGGAGCTCGAAACTGACGGCTCCCGTGCCGGCGAAAAGGTCAAGGCATTTAAGTCCCTCGATGTCCACCAAATTCTCAATCACATTGAAAATGTTTTCGCGGGCGAAATCGGTAGTCGGTCTGGCTGTGATATTGGTCGGGACATTGAAGCGTCGCCGTCCGTATTTTCCTCTTATTATTCGCATATCGGTAATGTTATCAGGTCAAAAGGTGCGTTCATGGCCTGTTTTCCGGCCTTGAACATCCGGGGTGGGAAGATGACAGGCATAACGCGCACGATGAAGTTGCGCAGCGATGGGGTGATTGCCTCGCGGACGCTTTGGTCACCGGCAAGCAGCAGTTCATCCGTATGGTCGTCGAGCCCGAGGCGCTTGCGCACGGCAAGGATATAGTAGACCGCATCGTCGGTGTGTTTATAGGTAAAAGTGTTTGCCAGCATCAGTTTCCGTCCGTCCGTCACGACCACGTCGATTGATTCCTTGCGGAGATTGGCGGTCATTTTCAGGTTATTGCCGTGGGTGCCGGTGTGGATGGCGTAGCGGGAGAGGGCGGCGATGTGGCAGACTATGGTGGCCCGCTGAAACGTGCGGTTGATGAATCCGCGCAGTTCAGGCATCACACCGTGGAGGACGGTCGCGTTGGAAGCCCCGGTCTCGTTGACATTCATTTCAAGCTGCGAGGAGGGGAAAGCCGTCTTGAAAAGCAGCCGGCGCGACTCTTCGTCATCGCAGGCCGACGGAATGATGACATAATCGCGGGTCTCCACCACGCAATAGACCTTACGGAAATCACTTAGGAGCGCGGGATGGTCGTAGACCACGTTCTGAATAGCCGCGACCCACGGCGTAGAAGCTGTGTCAAGCTCGAAATGGTGATGTGTCAGTGAATTGTCTTCAATGATGGAATAAATCACCGCGTCAAGCCTGCGGGGGCTTAAACGCAGCAGGAGATTCCACATCTCAGGATTCTCTATACGTTCACTTAATGCTTCGTTTGTCATTCAGGGTGTGATTTTATACACAAAATTACTCAAAAAACTTCTATTCCGCAATCCCCCTGTGCTGTGGAGCCGTGATAAACAGGAAATTTATGTGGAGTGTAGGGACGTGCGGAAGCGCGTATGCCGAATGAAATAGTTTCAGCCGGATTTAATTATGATTTTTTAGGCTGATATACTCAATCAGGCATACGCGCTTCCGCACGTCCCAATCAAACTGTCTGGGTTTGGAAGAGTATGGTTAATTCCAAGTTTCCATCATGTTCGGTTCCGGACCCCATTTATTGACCACTGTCTGGCTGGGCTGGATGGTGAAATAGAGGTAGATAAGCTGTCCGAAAAATGGAATGATGTTGATAAAGATCCACCATCCCGAACGTCCTGTGTCGTGCAGGCGGCGTACCGACACTCCAAGAGTCGGAAGAAGGAAATAGAGCGAACAGAGACCGCTGACGATATATTCAAGCGTATCGCTCCAGCAGAATAATATCATTATGACAAAACTGACGATGAAACTGAAAAGTGAAAACCACCAGTATTCCGAGCGGGAGGAACGGCCTGAAAAATTGCAGTAGTTGACGGTGAGCGCCCTCTGGACTGCCTCACCGAAAGTCAATTGTCGTTGAATCATGAGTTGAATATGGGTGTTAAGGGTTAGTGTATGGAATTTAAGTGATTATGATGCGTGTACTTAGCTATAACACGTCTGGACTCCCGACGGTTCGGAGAAGCAGACGGGATGAAATGGATGAGGATGTGAATTTGGACAAAGATACTCAATGTTTTTGAATTTTTCGTTACCTTTGCACTACATATTTTAATATCCACGAATACACTGTAAGAAAAGACAATGGCAAATTGGTTTGAAACTAAAGTCCGCTATGATAAGACGATGGAAAACGGTTCCGTCAAAAGAGTGACAGAGGCATATCTGGTTGATGCCCTTTCATTCACCGAGGCAGAGGCGCGCATTTCGGAGGAGATTGCTCACTTCACTTCCGAGTACTCCATCTCGGCTGTCAAACGCACTAAAATCGCTGAGATTTTCCGTGAAAGGACAGGCGACAAATGGTATCTCGTGAAGGTGGCGTTCATCACTCTCGACGAGAAGACTGCCGTCGAAAAGAAGTCTATCTCTCAGATTCTTGTTGCCGCCGATGATTTCAAGGAGGCTTTCGACAATTTCATGGACGGAATGAAAAGCACTCTCGCCGACTTCGAGATTAACACCATTCAGGAGACACTCATCATGGATGTCTATGATGCCGACCTCGGAGGCAATAACGCATAACATAAACCGTGAATCAACATAATGGCCGTCTCAATAAGCAATAATCTCGCCAGTCTGCGCAGCTCAATCCCCGAAGGGGTGACGCTTGTCGCAGTCTCGAAATTCCATCCCGCCGAGGCTCTTATGGAAGCATATCAGGCGGGGCAGCGCGTGTTCGGCGAGAGCCGCGCCCTTGAACTCGAAGCCAAGGCGCAGGAGCTTCCCGGGGACATAGACTGGCATTTCATCGGTCATTTGCAGACCAACAAGGTCAGGAAGGTCGTCGGTCACGCGTCGCTCATCCACAGTATTGATTCCGAACGGCTGCTCCGCGCCGTCGACGAGGAGGCTGCGAAGGCGGGTCGCAGGATAGGAGTGCTTCTTCAGCTCCATGTAGCCCGCGAGGAAACTAAGTTCGGCTTCACGCCCGATGAGCTTCTGGAATTCGTCACTCCCGGTCTCCTCGCATCCCTGAAAGCGGTTGAGATACGCGGGGTGATGGGGATGGCATCAAATGTCGATGATGACACCCGCATACGCTCTGACTTCCGGGAGATACGCTCGACTTTCGACCGGCTTAAAACAACCGTGTTTGCCGGACACCCGGAATTTTCCACAGTCAGCATGGGCATGAGCCATGACTGGCCTATTGCCGTGGACGAGGGGAGCAATATGATTCGCGTCGGGACATTCATTTTCGGTGAACGCGAATATTGAAAAATCTGTTTCATCTCCGATTCTGATGGCAAAAATCCGAAAAATAGCAGTTGCGACAGGGACACGCGCCGACTGGGGACTACTCAGCGGCATTGCGCGTGCGCTTGCATCGCGTGAGGATTGCCGTGTGACAATCCTCGCCACCAATATGCACCTGAATCCACGCTACGGCAACACGATTGACGAAATCATCGCCGACGGTTTCAAGGAACCTGTGCGCATACCGATGCCGGACTCAACTGACTCCCCTGTGGGTGCGGTGAGGGCCATGAGTGTCTGCATGGAGGGAATGGCCGACGCGCTTGACGCGCTGAAGCCCGATATGGTTGTAATTCTGGGCGATCGGTTCGAGATGCTTGCGACGGCTACCGCCGCCCTGATGCTGAGGATTCCGATTGTGCATATCGCGGGCGGAGAGATTTCCGAAGGTGCCATCGACGACAGCATACGCCATGCCATCACAAAGATGGCTTCGCTCCATCTTACGGCCACCGAGCCTTACCGCCGAAGGGTCATAGCGATGGGTGAGGAACCCCAGAGGGTCATAAACACAGGTGCCATCGGAGTCTACAACATCATGCACGAACCGCTGATGGACAGGGAGGAGCTTGAAACCTCCGTCGGACTTCCGCTGACTCCCGGTTCGCTCCTCGTGACCTATCATCCCGCCACTCTTGACGATGAGGATCCCGCGCGGCATTGCGATGCGCTCCTTGCGGCTCTTGACCGCTTCCCGGAGTCGAACATCATCATCACTTACCCGAACAACGATTCGCGCGGAAAGGTCATCATTGACCGTATCGAGGCTTACGGCAGACGTAATCCCGGACGAGTGCGAGTGATTCCCTCGTTGGGTAAGAGACGCTATCTTTCAGCTCTGCGATGTGTGAGCGCGGTGGTCGGGAATTCGTCGAGCGGTATAGTGGAAGTGCCGTCAATGGGCATACCGACCGTCGACATCGGCATTCGTCAGCGCGGACGGCTTTGCGGTCATAGCGTCGTCCACTGCGGTGATTCGGCTGACGAAATAGCGGCTGCCATCACGCTTGCGCTCTCTCCTGAGGGACAACGGAGGGCGCGGGAGGCTGAAAATCCCTATTTCCGTCCCGACACGCTTGAAATAATGGTCAATGCCATTGCCGAAACACCTCTTGAAACACTCAGAAGCAAGAAATTCTATGACAGCAACCCCTCGTAAACCCCTCGTAATCATTCCGGCGCGCGGAGGCAGCAAGGGCATCCCGCGAAAGAACATCAAACCGCTCTGCGGACGTCCGCTGATTCACTATTCGATTGACGTGGCGCGTGCCGTCGCTCCTGATTCAAGGATAATAGTTTCCACTGACGACGACGAGATACGCGCTGTCGCCGAGTCTACCGGCCTTCCGGTCAACTACCGTCGTCCCGCTTCACTCGGGGGTGACCGCGTCGGTTCGCGTGAGGTGATGCTCGATGCGATGGACTGGGCCGACCGCGAGGGGATTGAGTATGATTGTGTCCTACTCTTGCAGCCCACGTCGCCCATGCGGACTGTCGGGGATGTCGAGGGGTGTCTCAACCTCTATACCCCCGAGATGGATATGGTGGTGAGTGTGACGGAAGCGGCCTGCAATCCTTACTACGACTGTTTTGAAACGGCAGCCGACGGCACTCTCCATGTCTCGAAAGGGGAGGGGAGTTACACACGCCGTCAGGATGCACCCGAGGCATGGCAGTATAACGGGGCGGTCTATGTCATAAATCCCGCCTCAATCCGGCAGATGGCGCTCGGCGAGTTTCCCCGAAGGATTCCATACGCGATGCCGCGCTCACGCTCGGTCGACCTCGACACACCGCTTGACTGGATTATCACGGAAAATATAATGGCTCATGGAGATTGACAGACATATAATATGCGAGTCGGGGCGGCTGATTGAAGCTCTCGGTCGGCTCAACGACCTTTCAGGAGGAGTGATGACCCTGCTGGTGACCGACGGCGACTCACGGATGGTCGGGACACTGACCGACGGCGATGTGCGCCGCGCCCTTCTGCGCGGGGTGAGCCTCGATGCGCCTGTCGCCGAGGCAATGTTCCGCGAGTTCCGCTTCCTCAACGAAGGGGATGTCAATCCGGACACACTCCGCTCCCTGCGTCGTCATCGCCTGACCCTCATCCCGGTTCTTGATACGGACGGACGCATAATCCGTGTGATAGACACCCGAGTCACCAAGACCGTTCTCCCGGTCAGCGCGATTCTGATGGCGGGTGGCAAGGGTGAACGCCTGCGTCCCATGACGCTCACCACTCCCAAACCGTTGCTGACGATAGGCGACAAGGCAATCATAGACTACAACATAGAGGCTCTTGCCGCCGTTGGGGTGACAGACATAACCGTCACGGTCAACTATCTTGCCGAACAGATTGAGGCTCATTTTGCAGGAGAGGTTGCCGGCGTGAAGGTGAGATGTGTCCGCGAAGACCGTCCGCTCGGCACCATCGGTTCCGCCGCCCTCGTTGACATCGCGCCCGGAGGTGACACCATAGTGATGAATTCCGACCTCCTGACCACGATTTCCTTTGAAGATCTGTATCTTCACCACCGCAATCAGCACGCCGACATAACCATTGCCGCCGTCCCCTACAACGTATCTGTCCCATACGCCATCCTTGACACCGAGGGCGACCGGGTGATAGCGCTTGAAGAAAAACCGTCGTATTCCTACTATGCCAATGCNGGCATTTACATTTTCTCCAACGCCATCCTCCGTACTCTCCGCCCTGACGAGCGCACCGACGCGACCGACCTCATCGAGCGCGCCATAGCNGAGGGTAAGAGNGTCAGNTATTTCCCCATCAACGGCACTTGGATCGACATAGGTTCGCCTGTCGATTTCGCNCATGCGCGTGAGCTTATGCGCCATCTGCGTCAGACACTTGATGCCTGACGGCAACCCGACGTGCAGCGGGACGTTAAATATTTTTAATCCTTTCGGGCGGATGGGTTGTTATCATAATATATATAATCATCAATTCTAAAATCAACGTCTGCTAAAAATGGCTGATTCCAACTTCATAGACTACGTTAAAGTCCTCTGTCGCTCAGGCAAAGGCGGAGCCGGTTCGCGGCATTTCTATCGTGCTAAATATATNCCCAAAGGTGGACCCGACGGCGGCGACGGCGGNCGCGGAGGTCACATCATCCTCCGTGGCAATTCCCACATGTGGACACTCCTTCCCCTGCGTTACCGCCGCCATATCTTTGCCGGCAACGGACAGAGCGGTTCCGGCGGNCGCTCCTTCGGTAAGGACGGCGAAGATGTGATTGTCGATGTCCCCTGCGGAACTGTGGTCTTTGATGCAGAGACAGGCGAATATCTGTGTGAAGTCACGTCCGACGGCGAGGAAGTGAAGCTCCTGCGCGGTGGGCGCGGAGGTCTCGGCAACTGGCATTTCAAGAGTGCCACCAACCGTACTCCACGCTATGCACAGCCCGGCGAACCTGCCATCGAGAAGTCAATCATCCTTGAATTGAAACTGCTGGCTGACGTCGGTCTCGTAGGCTTCCCCAATGCTGGTAAATCTACTCTGCTCTCGTCGATTTCCGCTGCACGTCCAAAGATTGCCGACTATCCTTTCACCACGATGGAGCCGCAGCTCGGCATCGTGTCCTACCNCGACAACCAGTCGTTTGTCATGGCGGACATCCCCGGTATCATCGAGGGTGCGAGCGAAGGCAAGGGACTCGGTCTGCGGTTCCTCCGCCACATCGAGCGAAATGCGGTGTTGCTTTTCATGGTTCCTGCTGACGCTGACGACATCAAGGCGCAATATGATATTCTTGTCGGTGAACTTGAACGCTTCAATCCGCAGCTTGCCGACAAGCCCCGCGTGCTTGCCGTCTCCAAGAGCGATATGCTNGACGAGGAGCTNATGAAGGAAATTGAGAAGACGCTCCCNGAGGGTGTCCCNCACATTTTCATCTCCGCCGTCACNGGNATGGGGCTGACCGAGCTTAAAGATATGCTNTGGCGTGAGATTACCGACGAGCGCAACCGCATCGAGACCGCTCCTATCACCCACCGTCCGCTCGACGGTCATCANCGTGTGCGCGAAGAGGACGAATTCATTTTTGAAAATGTCCCCGCCATGCCTGAGGATGAAGACTTCATCGACGATGAGGACTTTGAGGGCGAGGACTACGGCTATGATATGCTNGACGAGGACGATTACGATGTTGACGNGAAGGAGTAATCCCCCGTATTGACTCGTTTTCATTCCTTTCNTTGCANTGTTTTCATAATGGCCTTACANAATGAACTTGGGAAATGGGGCGAGAGTGTGGCGCGTGACCATCTTCTGACGCAGGGTTATGCCATCGGNGGTGAGAATATCCGTGTCGCCGGTGTGGAAATCGACTTCATAGCCATGCGCGACGATGCAATCTGTTTCGTAGAGGTCAAGACGCGCTCCACGGACTTCACTGACCCTGCCGATGCNGTCGACAGCCGNAAACGCAGTCGCCTTGTCCGTGCAGCCGATACCTATATCCGCACCCACGACATCCCTCTCGAACCGCGCTTTGACCTCGTACTCGTCATCGGTACTCCCGATTCCTACACCATCGAACATATCCCCGATGCCTTCCTCCCGGCTCTCAACAACCGTTAAGGTTGAAAAGGAACTTACTTAATCGTCCGGATGTGCAGGNGCTGCNTNAGCGCAGTTCCCGCACATCCGGATTGAATTTGGTGTGTCCGCATCTGCTTGGGCTTATAANTTATTCATTCTCANTCNTCTGTCGGCAGGGGGATTTCNTGGGTGTTTTTGACTTCGTCGAGGACGAAGGAACTGTTGAGTGAGCCGATGCAGTCAAGGTCGCCGAGGATGCGGAGAAGGAATTTCTGATAAGACTTCATGTCGCTCGTATAGATTTTGAGCAGGAAATCATAGTCNCCCGAAATATTGTAGCACTCCGCTATCTCGGGGATGTCCTGTACGGCATCCATTATGCGCAGGGCNTTCTCCTGAGTATGCTGTTTCATTTTAAGATAACAGAACGCAAGGAAACCGCAGTCCAGCTTCTCAGCATCGAGAACGGCTCTATACTTGGTTATATACCCCTCGCGTTCAAGCCGCTTCACGCGCTCGAAAGTCGGAGTGGGGGAGAGATGGATTGTAGCGGCAAGNTCCTTGACCGTAAGACGCGAATTGTCTTGAAGGGCTTTGAGGATGCGGATGTCNGCAGCATCGAGCNTTGAGGTCGTCTTCATGAGAATGGCTGTAAAAGGGGAAAAGAATAATATTCTCNCCAAGATGGATNATTTTGAATTTTATAGTAAAATTTTATTGTAGATAAGGCAAAATTAGGTATATTTTCCAAATTTATCCAATTTCTTGGAAAGAATTATTGGTTGCCGTAACTTTGCATCATAAAATAAAATCAAAAACAGCAGAATTATGGCAAANGACAAACTTCACTTCGAGACTCTCCAGCTCCACGTCGGTCAGGAACAACCCGATCCTGCAACGGATGCGCGTGCGGTGCCAATCTATCAGACGACCTCCTACGTCTTCCGCGATTCGGAACACGCGGCCGACCGATTCGCCCTGCGCGACATAGGCAATATCTACGGTCGTCTGACCAACTCTACGCANGGTGTGCTTGAAGACCGTGTGGCTGCACTTGAAGGTGGCGTTGCCGCCCTCGCAGTGGCCAGCGGTGCGGCTGCCGTATGCTATGCNCTTGAAAATATCGTCCAGAATGGCGACCACATACTTGCTGCCGACAACCTNTATGGCGGAAGCTACAACCTCATCGCCCATACATTCGCTCCGCGCGGCATCGAAAGCACGTTTGTCGACGTGCGTGACCTTGATTTGGTCGAGCGTTCAATCCGCCCCAACACAAAGGTTCTCTTTGTGGAGACATTCGGCAATCCNAACTGCGACGTGACCGATCTCGATGCACTNGCCGAGATNGCCCACCGTCACAATATCCCCCTTATTGTCGACAACACTTTCGGCACACCCTATCTCATCCGTCCGCTTGAACATGGTGCGGATGTCGTGGTACACTCAGCNACAAAATTCATCGGNGGNCACGGCACAAGTCTCGGCGGCATCATCGTCGACGGCGGTTCGTTTGACTGGAAGGCAAACGCCGACAAGTTCCCGACCATCGCCAAACCNGACCCGAGCTACCACGGAGCCGTNTTTGCCGACGTAGCGGGTCCGGCAGCCTACGTCACCCGCATCCGTGCNGTCATTCTGCGCGATACGGGAGCGGCCATCTCCCCCTTCAACGCTTTCCTCCTTCTTCAAGGAGTAGAGACACTCTCGCTGCGNGTCGAGCGTCACGTCGAGAACGCGCTTAAAGTCGTCGAGTTTCTTGCGTCGCATCCGAAGGTGGCCAAGGTCAACCATCCTTCGCTTCCGGAGCATCCCGACCATGAACTTTACCGTACACTTTTCCCGCAGGGTGCGGGCNGCATATTCACCTTTGAAATCAAAGGCGGACAGGAAGAAGCATGGCGCTTCATAGATGCCTTGAAGATATTCTCGCTGCTTGCCAACGTCGCGGATGTGAAAAGTCTCGTTATTCATCCTTATACGACTACACACTCCCAGCTCACGCCCGACGAGCTTGAACGGCAGCACATCACTCCCGCGACAGTGCGTCTGAGCATCGGAACCGAGCATATCGACGACATAATAGCCGATCTTGCTCAGGCACTTGAGAAGGTGTNAAGGTTACGTCGAGCTGNATACTATCGGATAGTTACAGTTTTGTCAGTGGAAATAGCGTTCCCGCCGTCAGGGGAGGGGAGTCGTNAGGCTTCCCCCGCTTCTGACGGCGGGAACTTTGCCATATCCGGCGGNCGGAGGATACATCAACATATACACGGTCAGTTTTTTTATCAGGCGGTTGCGTTGAAAATAGTTAAAAATCTCGTATCTTTGCAGGGATTAAGCGGCAGATTGAAAATTGCGGTCAGTGAACCTCTTAGTCCTGACACGTTTTTACTCTCCGCTGCAATGTATTTTTAAAACTACGCTCTAAGACTATGGATTTATTTGAAAAGATTTCCGCCGACATAAAGAGTGCGATGCTCGCCCGCGAGAAAGTGCGTCTGGAGACGCTGCGCGGCATCAAGAAAGANTTCCTTGAAGCGAAGACCGCCAAGGGCGGCGACGGTTCGCTCTCCGACGAGGCGGCCACCAAGATTCTCGCNAAGATGGCGAAACAGCGCCGTGAGACCGCTCAGATCTACGACGAGCAGAACCGNCCCGAACTCCGCGACAACGAGCTTGCCGAAGCAGCCGTCATCGAGGAGTATCTCCCCAAGCAGCTCAGTGACGAGGAACTGACCGCCGAACTCAAGAAAATCATCGAACAGACCGGNGCAACCTCTCCCAAGGAGATGGGCAAGGTGATGGGTGTGGCTTCAAANGCTCTCGCCGGACGTGCCGACGGCAANGTGATTTCNGCCAAGGTGCGCGAACTTCTCAACAACTGAATTCAAGAAACATACACAAGTTAAGGATATAATGCTTACCATACAGCAAATCAAAGAGGATCCCGAACGCATCATTGCGCGCCTCGCCGTCAAGGGTTTTGACGGAAAGCAGGGAGTCAACGACGTGATTGACTTTGACGACCAGCGCCGCAGTCTTCAATTCCAGTATGATAACCTTGCCGCCGACCTCAAGAAAAAGGCCGATTCTATCGGCGCACTTATGAAGGCAGGCCGCCGCGACGAGGCTGAGAAGGCAAAAGAGGAAGTGGCTGAAATCAAGGCTCAGCAGAAGGAAATTTCCGACCGNCTGACCGTCACTGAAAACGCTATCCGTGACATCCTTCTCGGTATGCCNAACATTCCCTGCGACGCTGTCCCCGAGGGCAAGAGCGCCGAGGACAATGTGGTTGAAAAGGATGGCGGCCCGATGCCCGACCTTCCCGCNGACGCNCTTCCTCACTGGGAACTCGCCAAGAAATACAATCTCATCAACTTCGACCTCGGTGTGAAAATCACCGGTCCCGGTTTCCCCGTATATATCGGTAAGGGCGCACGCCTCCAGCGCGCTCTCATCCAGTTCTTCCTTGACGAGGCCGGAAAAGCAGGCTATCTCGAAATCCAGCCCCCCTACGTCGTNAACGAGGCTTCNGGCTACGGTACAGGCCAGCTCCCCGACAAGGAGGGNCAGATGTACTACATCAACGAGGACAAGCTCTATCTCATCCCCACCGCCGAAGTCCCCGTCACCAACCTCTACCGCGACGTAATCATCCCCGCCGACCAGCTTCCCATCAAGAATTGCGCATATTCCGCCTGCTTCCGCCGCGAGGCCGGTTCATACGGCAAGGATGTCCGCGGACTCAACCGTCTGCACCAGTTCGACAAGGTCGAGATTGTCCGCATCGAGAAACCTGAGGACTCNTACGCTGCCCTTGAAGAAATGAAGGACCATGTGCAGGGACTTCTCGAAAAACTCGGTCTCCCGTGGCACATCCTCCGTCTCTGCGGCGGCGACATGAGCTTNACCTCCGCCATCACATTTGACTTCGAGGTCTATTCCGCCGCTCAGGGACGCTGGCTTGAAGTATCGTCCGTCTCCAACTTCGAGACCTATCAGGCAAACCGTCTGAAATGCCGCTACCGTGGTGACGACAAGAAGACTCACCTCTGCCANACCCTCAACGGTTCAGCCCTCGCACTCCCGCGCATCATGGCCGCACTGCTTGAGAACAACCAGACTCCGCAGGGCATCGTGGTCCCCGAGTGTCTGCNCAAGTACACCGGCTTCGACATCATCGACTGAGAGTCCTCCCGGCCTTTGTCGCCGTCAAGGTGAGCCGTGTTGCCAACCTTTGCCGCCTCCGGCGCGTTGTAAATAGTGAAAATGAAATTCACTTAAAATAAATTGTTATGGAATCAACACGTCAAGCTAAAATATCTCGTCTGTTACAGAAGGAACTCAGTGAAATCTTCCGTAAGCAAACCGCCAAGACCCACGGCACATTGGTGTCGGTAAGCATAGTCCGCGTGTCGCCNGACCTCAGCATTGCCAAGGTCTATCTTTCGATTTTCCCCTCCGAGAGGTCGCAGGAACTGCTCGAAAGTATCCGCAACAGCGCCAAGACCATCCGNTATGAACTCGCGCAGAAGGTGCGCTTCCAGTTGAGGAAGTGTCCCGAACTGAGCTTCTATCTGGATGATTCGCTCGACTACATCGACAATATCGACCACCTCCTCACCAAGTAGGGAGGGGTTTAAACNTGTCGGGACGTATGNCGCATACAACTCAACCATAATCCATGCAGGGGCTGTTCTTGTGCCGCCCCTGCATGGATTAATTCTAACTCCGTCTCCGCAATCATTNTCACATTTTTTACCTTGCAAAACCCATGATGCCGGCACTAAGGATTGCTGTCCGTTATCTTCTGGCCCGCAAAAGTCACACCGCTGTCAACATCATCTCCTATATCTCCATGGCCGGTATAGCCGTTGCTGCCATGGCGATGATTTGTGTGCTTTCAGTGTTCAACGGCTTCACGCAGCTTGCCGCCGACCGCCTTTCGGTCGTCAACCCGGACATCAAGGTGACATCAAGAACCTCGCGTGTCATTCAGAACGCCGATTCTCTTGCCGCGGCCATCAGGAAAGTCAGCGGTGTGAGGGTGGCTGTCCCTACGCTTCAGGGTGAAGCTCTCGCCATCTATGACGGCGCCCAGTTTCCGGTCAACATCACCGGCGTACCTGCCGGATTCGACAAGGTTTCGNCTCTCGGCTCACTGATTATTGACGGCGAGATGATNCATCCGTCAATCTACGGNACCGAGGCCGCCGTTCTCGGAGTCGGGACAGCCNTGCAATTGAACGCACGCCCCTCAAANGAGCGCACACTGCTCCTGACGGTCCCGCGCCGTCTCGGGCGNATCAATCCCGCCCTCCCGATGGCNGCATTCACGACGGACACGCTTCTNGTCTCTGGTGTCTACCGCACGAACCAACCCGAGTTTGACAACGCCATGCTATACCTTTCCCTCTCCTCGGCGCGTCAGTTGCTCGACTATACCACCGAGGGAACCGCCATAGAGATTGCCGTCAGGAATCCACGCGCTATCGGCGATGTAATCTCGGCACTCGAAGATGAGCTTGGCGAGGACTATCTCGTGGCTGACCGTCTGCGTCAGGAGGCCCATTCGTTCCGCATGATTTCAATCGAGAAGTGGATTACATTCCTGATGCTCGTATTCGTNCTTGTNATGGCATCGTTCAACATTCTTTCATCCCTTTCGATGCTNATTATCGAGAAGGAGGAGAGTCTGGCAATCCTCAGTTCAATCGGTGCTACCGAAAGGATGCTGAGGCTGATTTTCCTCTATCAGGGCATACTTGTCGCTTTCACCGGCGGACTGACCGGAATCGTGACCGGAATCATCCTNTGCCTCGCCCAGCAGCACTACGGCATCATCACCCTCGGTGGCGACCACTCGCAGATGTCCATCATCACCTATCCCTGTGTGCTTGAATTCAGCGATGTACTCATCACGGCAGGTGTCGTGGCAGTCATTGGTGTGCTTTCCGGCTTCATCGCCTCGCGCAGTGTCCGTCCTCCTTTCAGAANGGTCTGACAGGNATGATGTTACATACCGTATCNCCGTATCCCGNCGGGATTTCTGATGGAAATTCATAAGGATTCGCTGAAAAACTGCGCCGTGCGTTTGGCTGTTGGCAATAAAATTAGTAATTTAGCGGATGTAATCCTGTTTTTACGCTAAAACATTCAATTTATCATTAACTTAACTCGACTCAACTCAACGAGATTANCATTCTCTCACCCTCTGATCTAATCTATTCATCTCTTACAAACTTATTCAAGTCATGTCAGCACAATCGAACCATAGATATTGCGTAATCATGTGTGGCGGCGTCGGCAGCCGTTTCTGGCCCTATTCGCGTGAGGACTGTCCCAAGCAGTTCATCGACTTNCTCGGGACGGGNCGTTCACTGCTTCAGATGTCCTACGACCGTATTCTTCCCCTTGTCCCCAAGGAAAATATCATCGTNGTGACCAACGAGAAGTATGCCCCCCTTATCCGCGAACAGCTTCCCGACATCCTGCCGACCAACATTCTTCTTGAGCCCGCCCGCCGCAACACGGCTCCCTGCATCGCATGGGCTGCCTACCATATCTCCGCGCTCGACCCCGAGGCTTCGATGATTGTCACTCCGAGCGACCATCTGATTACACGCGAGAACATATTTGAGGATTGTGTCCGGCGCGGCTTTGAATTTGTCGAGAGCCATGACGCGCTCCTCACCCTCGGCATCACCCCGACACGCCCTGAGACCGGCTACGGCTACATACAGATAGGCAAGGAGGCGGAACCCGGCATCCTCAAAGTGAAGACCTTTACCGAGAAGCCCAATCTCGAACTTGCCAAAGTATTCCTTGAATCAGGCGAATTTTTCTGGAATTCCGGTATATTCCTCTGGCGCGCATCGTCAATCATCGAGGCTCTCCACAAGTATGACGCCGACCTCACCTGTCTGTTTGACAAAGGNAAGGCGGATTTCGGCACCGAGAAGGAAAACGCTTTCATCGCCGCCAACTTCACCTCCTGTCCCCCCAACTCGATTGACTATGCGGTGATGGAGAAGGCAGACAATGTCTATGTCGAGTGTGTCAGCTTCGGCTGGAATGACCTCGGCACATGGAGCGCCCTTTATGACAACTCACCNCGCAACGGNGACAACAACGTGGCTCAGAACTGCAACGTCCTCGCCTACGAAAGCACCGGGAACATATTTGCCGTNCAGCCAGCCGACAAACTCGTGGTCGTGCAGGGTCTGAAAGACTANATCATTGCCGATGCGGGAGATGTCCTCCTCATCTGNCCCAAAGCAGAGGAACAGCGCATCAAGCAGATGGTCAACGATGCCAAGCTCTCGTTCGGCAACAANTATCTCTGAAAAACCGGCGGCANTGCAGACACCTCCACTTAGATTCTTTATACCTTAACACAATAGTCCTTCAATCAGTCCACCATGCAGGAATATAATCTTACTCCCGAACAGGAAGATGCTTTTGTCGAGCAGCAGTTCCGTGACCTCCTCGACGGTTACATAGCCAGCAACCANCGCAAGAAGGTCGAAATCATCGAGCGGGCATTCCGTTTTGCCAAGGAAGCACACAAGGGAGTCAGACGGCGTTCAGGCGAGCCTTACATCATCCATCCGATAGCGGTCGCCAAGATAGCCTCGCAGGAAATCGGCCTCGGGTCCACTTCAATCTGCGCCGCGCTACTTCACGANGTGGTGGAGGACACGGAATATACCGTTGAGGACATAGAGAAGCATTTCGGGCGGAAGATTGCCCGGATAGTCGAGGGACTGACCAAGATTTCAGGCGGAATTTTCGGCGACAAGGCTTCGGCACAAGCCGAAAATTTCCGCAAACTTCTCCTCACGATGAGCGAGGACATACGCGTGGTGCTAATCAAGATGGCTGACCGCCTGCACAATATGCGCACCCTCGGCTCGATGGCTCCCAACAANCAGTACAAGATTGCCGGAGAGACACTCTACATCTACGCCCCCCTTGCNCACCGTCTGGGNCTCTTTGAAATCAAGACCGAGCTTGAAGACCTGAGCTTCAANTATGAGCATCCGGGCGAATACGAGCGCATCACCCGCCTGATAACCCANAGCGAGGCNGGNCGNGAGCTGGTCTATAATGATTTCGCCACCCCCATCCTNAAACGNCTCGANGCGATGGGTATAAACTACGAGGCCAAGGCGCGCCTGAAATCGGTCTACTCGATATGGCGCAAGATGGAGACCAAGCATATNCCCTTTGANGAGGTCTATGACCTCTACGCCATGCGCATCATCTTCNACGCGCCCGAGGGNGTGTCGGAGAAGGAGATGTGTTTCAAGATTTACTCCGCGNTNACCGACCTCTACCGTCCACATCCCGACCGTACACGCGACTGGATCACCAATCCGAAGGCAAACGGCTATCAGGCTCTTCATGTCACACTCATGGGGCCTGACGGAAACTGGATAGAGGTTCAGATCCGCAGCCGCCGCATGGACGAGATTGCCGAGAAGGGTTTNGCCGCACACTGGAAATATAAGATAGGGGAGCATGAGGAGGAGAGCGAACTGAACGTATGGCTCAAAACNATCAAGGATATTCTCGATGANCCTACGCCCAACGCCATAGACTTCCTCGACACGCTCAAACTCAACCTTTTCGCCACGGAGATTGTGGTCTTCACTCCGAAAGGGGAGTTGCTGACNCTCCCGGCGGGTGCGACCGTGCTTGACGTGGCCTTCTCGCTCCACTCCCANCTCGGCATCAGGTGTATCGCNGGAAAGGTCAACCACAAGCTCGTNCCGCTTTCCCACCGTCTCAACTCCGGCGATCAGGTCGAGGTCCTGACCTCCCACTCGCAGTCGCCCAAACCNGAGTGGATGGGATTCCTCGCCACAGCCAAGGCCAAGACACGTCTGCGCAAGGAGCTNCGACGCATCCAGCAGCCTGTCATCGACGAGGGAAAGAAGATTTTTGACAATTTCCTCGTGCAGAACGACATCATTGTCAACAACAGNGTGATGACCAAAATCCTNGGCACATATCATGTNGCCACCCGTGAGGAGCTTNTTTANAAGCTCGGAAGCGGAGAGGTGTCGATTGACGATTATCTGAACGTCAANACGTCGAGGGGAGCGCGGTCGCTCGTGTCGCGCCTGTTCCGTCTCGGTTTCGGTGGCGATAACAAGAAGACCAAGGTCAAGAAACTGCTTACGGCCACTGAGGAACAGNCCGAAGGAAAGNCCGTGCGTCCGAAAATCAACACGAAGGAAACCTACATCCTCCGCTTCAACGANCAGGAGAGCAACTTCTCCTTCGCCGAGTGCTGCCGNCCGATTCCGGGCGATGAGGTGATGGGTTTCATCACCGATGAAGGGACTGTTGAGGTNCATTCGCTCACCTGCCCGCGTGCGCAGGCCCTCAAAGCCAGTTTCGGCCCGAGGATTCTTGCGACAAAATGGGATGAGGTCGTCGGAAGTTTCCTTGCCAACATCCGCATAGAGGGAATTGACCGCCACGGAATCCTTCAGGANCTTACGCGCATGATTTCAACCGCGCTCAACATTGACATCCGCCGCCTNAACATCGCTGCCGACAAAGAGGTGTTCACCTGTGAGCTTGATGTCCTCGTTTCCAACACCGAGGCAGTCGACGAGCTTTGCAAGAGCATCCTGAAAATCGAGGGGGTCCGCAAGGCCGACCGCGTCCGCTCCTACGAGGCATACGAGAAGACCTACGAGGAGTCGTGANAGCGGCAGNGGACTTTGACCGCTTCCCCNAGTCCATGAATTTCCGGTATTCCGTATTAATAAATGTAATTTTTATGCCGTAGCGGTGAAACAGATTCTAAGGTATTATGATTATCTGCTAAAAAAGTCGTAACTTTGCAGACGGGCTACTTTGAACCCCGACCAAACTTCATAAACCATTCCATCGCATGCGACAGTTTAAGCGCGCCGTTCTGGTCCTCGAAGACGGCACCACTTTTGAAGGAAAATCCTTTGGCTATGAAGCCTCTACTGCCGGCGAAGTGGTGTTCAACACCGCTATGACCGGCTATCCTGAAAGTTTGACCGACCCCTCTTATGAAGGGCAGATACTGGTCACCACCTATCCTATCCTCGGCAACTACGGTGTCCCTCCCCGCCGCGAGAAGGATGATGTCAGTGAATATTACGAAAGTGACAAAATCCATTGCCGGGCTATCGTGGCTCAGGATTATTCATACGACCATTCCCACTGGCAGGCCGACCGTTCACTCGCTCAGTGGTTGCAGGAAGAAAAAATACCCGGAATTTACGGCATCGACACTCGTCAGCTCACCAAGCATCTGCGCGAACACGGCTCAATGCTCGGCAAGATTATCATTGACGGATGTGACGATGTCGATTTTTATGANCCCAACCTTGAAAACCTTGTCGGCAAGGTGAGCTGCAAGGAGGTCGAGGTTCACGGCGACGGCGAAAAGACCGTNGTTCTCGTCGACTGCGGTGTCAAGCACAACATCATCCGCTGCCTCACNCGCAGGGGAGTGAAGGTGGTCCGTGTTCCTTGGAACTATGATTTCACCACCATTCCTTACGACGGACTGTTCATCTCCAATGGCCCCGGTAATCCCGATATGGCCGAGGAGACCGTAGTGAACATCCGCAAGGCTATGGAAATNGGTAAGCCCATCTGCGGCATCTGNATGGGCAACCAGCTTCTCGCCAAGGCAGCCGGTGCCAAGACCTATAAGCTGAAATACGGCCACAGAAGCCACAACCAGCCCGTCCGCCGTGTCGGGACNGAGCAGTGTTTCATCACCTCGCAGAACCACGGTTTTGCCGTCGACAACGAGACACTTCCTTCCGACTGGGAACCCCTTTTCATAAATATGAACGACGATACCAACGAAGGTATCCGCCACAAGTCGAAACCCTATTTCTCCGCTCAGTTCCATCCTGAGGCAAGTTCAGGCCCGAAGGANACGGAGTTTCTTTTCGACGAGTTTATNAAAATGCTTTAACGTCATCCCCTCATAGAATTCTTTCATCATGCGTAACGAGAACATCAAGAAAGTATTGCTGCTTGGTAGCGGCGCGTTGAAAATCGGTGAGGCCGGCGAGTTTGACTACTCTGGCTCTCAGGCACTCAAAGCCATGAAGGAGGAGGGGATTTCCACCGTCCTCATAAACCCCAACATCGCCACCGTCCAGACATCCGACGGTTTTGCCGACAAGATTTACTTCCTCCCCGTCACNCCGTATTTCGTCGAGAAGGTAATCCGCAAGGAGAAGCCNGACGGCATCCTGCTTGCATTCGGCGGACAGACCGCACTCAACTGCGGTGTCGAGCTTTATCGCTCGGGTGTCCTTGANAAATATGGCGTAGAAGTCCTCGGNACTCCCGTNCAGGCAATCATGGACACCGAGGACCGCGAACTNTTCGTCAAGAAACTTGACGAAATCAACGTCAAGACCATCAAGAGTGAGGCCGTCAATTCGGTTATCGACGCAAAGGCTGCCGCAGCAGCTCTCGGCTATCCCGTGATTGTGCGTGCCGCCTATGCCCTCGGTGGTCTCGGCAGCGGTTTCTGCGACAACGAGGAGGAACTCGTGTCGCTCGTCGAGAAGGCTCTCGCATTCTCGCCTCAGGTGCTTGTCGAGAAATCACTCAAAGGATGGAAAGAGGTCGAGTATGAAGTCGTCCGCGACCGTTTCGACAACTGTATCACCGTTTGTAANATGGAGAACTTCGACCCGCTGGGTATCCACACCGGTGAGTCAATCGTCGTCGCTCCCTCACAGACCCTTTCCAACGAGGACTATCACCTCCTGCGCAAACTTGCCATCAAGATTATCCGTCATATAGGTATCGTCGGCGAATGTAATGTCCAGTANGCCTTTGATCCAACTTCGATGGACTACCGCGTCATCGAGGTCAACGCCCGTCTGAGCCGNTCATCGGCNCTCGCATCGAAGGCCACCGGTTATCCTCTCGCTTTTGTCGCCGCCAAACTCGGTCTCGGCTACGGACTTTTTGACCTCAAGAACTCCGTCACAAAGGAGACCTCCGCTTTCTTCGAACCCGCGCTTGACTACATCGTCTGCAAAATCCCCCGCTGGGACCTCGGTAAGTTCCACGGCGTGCGCCGCGAAATCGGCTCGTCGATGAAATCGGTAGGTGAGGTGATGGCCATAGGCCGTACATTTGAGGAGGTCATCCAGAAGGGTCTCCGCATGATTGGTCAGGGTATGCACGGTTTCGTCGGCAACAACCAGCGTGACATCCCCGAACAGGAACTTGAACACGCCCTCAAAGAGCCGACCGACAAGCGNATACTTGCGATAGCTCAGGCTATGTTCAAGGGCTATACAGTGGACCGCATACATGAGCTGACCAAGATTGACAAGTGGTTCCTCTACAAGTTGCAGAACATCATCGATACCGCCCATGAGCTGAGTGGCTACAAGGAAATAGAATCCATCCCCGAGCCGCTTATGCGTCAGGCCAAGGAACAGGGATTCAGTGATTTCCAGATTGCCCGCGAGGTCTATCAGGAAAATCTCGCCAATCCCGAGAAAGCNCTCCTTGATGTCCGCNCGTTCCGCAAGAGCCTCGGCGTGCTTCCCGTCGTGAAGCAGATCGACACACTTGCCGCCGAGTATCCCGCACAGACCAANTATCTCTATCTCACATACAACGGNCGTGAGAACGACGTGAAGTATCTCCACGACCACCGTTCAATCGTCGTCCTCGGTTCGGGTGCCTACCGCATCGGTTCGTCAGTCGAATTTGACTGGTGTTCGGTCAATGCCCTCCTTACCGTCAAGAAAGAAGGATGGCGCTCGGTGATGATAAACTACAATCCCGAGACAGTCTCGACCGACTACGACATCTGTGACCGTCTCTATTTCGACGAGCTTACCTTCGAGCGCGTCATGGACATACTTGAACTTGANCAGCCCCACGGCACCATNCTCTCCGTCGGTGGTCAGATTCCCAACAACCTNGCTACCCGNCTCGANGCGCAGCANATCAATATCCTCGGCACTACTGCCCAGAGCATCGACAACGCTGAGGACCGCAACAAGTTCTCCGCCATGCTTGACCGCCTCGGCATNGACCAACCCCGCTGGCGCGAGCTGACAAGTCTGGAAGACATCAACGAGTTCATCGACGAGGTCGGTTTCCCCGTACTCGTCCGTCCGAGCTACGTCCTTTCAGGTGCGGCGATGAATGTCTGCCACAATCAGGAGCAGCTCACNCGCTTCCTCCGTCTGGCAGCCAACGTGTCNAAGCAGCATCCTGTCGTGGTGTCGCAGTTNATTTCCGGTGCAAAGGAAATCGAGATGGATGCCGTGGCGCAGGACGGCGAGATTGTGGCTTACGCCATNTCGGAGCATATCGAATACGCCGGTGTCCACTCTGGCGACGCTACCATCCAGTTCCCGCCCCAGAAGCTCTATGTCGAGACCATGCGCCGAATCCGCAAGATTTCGCGTCAGATAGCCAAGGCTCTTAAAATCTCCGGACCGTTCAACATNCAGTTCCTTGCCAAGAACAACGACATCAAGGTCATCGAATGTAACCTCCGTGCGTCGCGCAGCTTCCCCTTCGTNTCAAAGGTGCTGAAAATCAACTTTATCGACCTCGCTACCCGCGTGATGCTCGGTCTGCCTGTCGAAAAGCCTTCGAAGAGNGCGTTTGACCTCGACTATGTCGGCATCAAGGCCTCGCAGTTCAGCTTCTCGCGTCTGCAAGGTGCCGACCCTGTGCTTGGCGTCGACATGGCGTCGACAGGTGAGGTAGGCTGTATCGGCGTAGATTCATCCGAGGCTCTCATCAAGGCGATGATTTCGGTCGGCAACCGNATCCCCTCCAAGGCNGTCCTTATGTCNACCGGCACACCCAAGCAGAAGGCCGACCTCCTTGACGCTGCCCACGAGCTTGCCAACCGTGGCTACACCATCTATGCCACCGGAGGCACACACGCATATCTCAACGACAACGGTATTCCCGCAATCCGTGTCTACTGGCCATCGCAGCCCGATATGCAGCCTCAGGCCATCGAGCTTCTCCATGACCACAAGGTCGACATGGTNATCAATATNCCCAAGAACTTCTCGACAACCGAGCTTACCAACGGCTACAAGATCCGCCGTGCGGCCATCGACCTCAACATACCGCTGATGACCAATGCACGCCTTGCCTCGGCATACATCGACGCTTTCACCACNCATCCCCTCGACGACATCGAAATCAAGAGCTGGGANGAGTATTAAGATGAAAGTTTAGGGTTTAAAGAATATTTAAAAATCTTGGCTTTTAAAAAATACAATAAAATTTAAACATACTCTTGTTGCAAAGCCTCGGGAGATTTCGTAAATTTGCCTTCGCTTTTACGATAATCGTCAATTCGCCTCCATAGGCTCAAAATAAGGTAAAACTCAACTAAAATTAACCATAGACTATGAAAATTGAAAAAATTATCGGTCGTGAAGTTCTTGACTCACGCGGCAACCCCACTGTTGAAGTAGACGTAACCCTCGAATCAGGCGCATTCGGNCGTGCATCGGTTCCCTCCGGCGCATCTACCGGTGTCAACGAGGCTCTCGAACTCCGCGACGGTGACAAGTCTCGCTACATGGGCAAGGGCGTACAGAAGGCCGTAGCCAACGTTAACGGTCCTATCGCTGCCGCCCTCAAAGGCATGAGCGCACTCGACCAGATCAAGATTGACGAGGCTATGATTGCCCTCGACGGCACTGAAACCAAGTCAAACCTCGGNGCAAACGCTATCCTCGGCGTATCTCTCGCCGTTGCAAAGGCTGCCGCCAACTATCTTGACCTCCCCCTCTACAAATATATCGGTGGCTGCAACAGCTATGTGCTTCCCGTCCCCATGATGAACATCATCAACGGTGGCGCTCACTCTGACGCTCCCATCTGCTTCCAGGAATTCATGATCCGTCCCATCGGTGCTTGCTGCTTCAAGGAAGGTATCCGCATGGGTACTGAGGTGTTCCACAACCTCAAGAAGGTGCTCCACGACCGCGGCCTTTCTACCGCAGTAGGTGACGAAGGCGGTTTCGCTCCCGCTCTCGANGGCACNGANGANGCTCTNNANGTCATCATCAANGCTATCGAAGCTCGCCGGNTANGTTCCCGGTAANGANGTNACCATCGGTCTNGACTGNGCNTCNTCNGAGTTCTACAANGACGGTCNCTATGACTACACNTGGAANCAGGGTNCCGACGCTCCCAAGTACACCNNNNAGNAGCAGGCNNAGTATCNTCANAGAACTCGTNNANNNATANCCNATCGACTCNATCGANGACGGTATGGCNGAAGGCGACTGGGAAGGNTGGAANATNCTCACCGACCTCATCGGNNANNNNTGCCAGCTCGTNGGNGACGACCTCTTCGTGACCAACGTTAAGTACCTCGAGAAGGGTATCGAAATGGGTTGCGCAAACTCAATCCTCGTTAAGGTTAACCAGATCGGTTCACTCACCGAGACTCTCCGCGCCGTTGAACTCGCTCAGCGCAACAACTACACCGCCGTTATCTCTCACCGTTCAGGCGAGACTGAGGATGCTACTATCGCTGACATCGCAGTTGCTACCAACGCCGGACAGATCAAGACCGGTTCAGCAAGCCGTTCTGACCGTATGGCTAAGTACAACCAGCTTCTCCGCATCGAGGAGGAACTCGGCTCTGCTGCCAAGTATGGCTACGGCAAGAAGACCAAGCGTCCCGAATAATCTTCGCGCCTGAGCAATACAGACCATCAAGAAATGCACCTACAAGGCTCCTGCCTTGTAGCAGCATAGACAAAACCAATGCCGCCCTGAGTCCAATCTCAGAGCGGCATTTTTAGATACTTACAGGATGGTTTTATTGAATGGATTTCAGATAATTGATGAGGGTAGTTTCTGATTTTCCGATTTGAGTACGAAAATCTTCATAGTTAGAGAGATTTTGAGGAATGACAAAGGGATAAATATGGAGTTTTGCATTTTGATTCTTACCGTGACCGTGAAGATCATAGGTGTTAATTGCCGGAAATTCAGAATGGCAGACAGGATGAATCAGAATTCCATGCTTGCTCTGAAGCCTGTACATATACATAAGCATCTGATTGATGTCATCGCGGGTATCAATCTCGAGTTTGTATTTTGCATCAATTACTCTGCCATCCATTTCCGTATCATAGAAATCCGGATAGCGAGGATGGGCGGTACCTTTACTCAGATAGATTTTCCCATGACCTGTACGGTTGTTTGGATGACGGAACCCCATGGGACATATTATAGTGGAGAGATACTCCTCCCACAAGTCCGCAGCATCAAAAAGTATTCCGTAAATTTCATCATGTTCGTTTCCATATTTTATCTGTTCGTGCCGGAGTATGCGCAGGCACAACTCTTGCAGAGGTGTATATGCAGTAAAATATGGATGGTTTACAGTTCGTAGATTGTCTTTGATAATTCTCGGAATCTCTGATTTACGGAAGTCAGGTGTGACGTTGATAATCATTGATACAGAAGCACGCGTTTCAGGATCTTTTTCAAGAAGGAAACGTCCTCCTTTTATAGTGCGTATATGTTCGATAGTAGCCCGGACAAGGCGGGTGATACGATTGTCAGCACTGAATTCTCGGGTGTGGTATGCGACACGTCCATTAAATGGTATGTTTGCACGGATATGGCGGCTTATATCTATCGGACCACGCACATTTGCGTCATTATGGTTATAGGTACGATATTCTTTATAAACACCTTGACGTACCGCATCATTGAGAAACTTAGGAAATAGGTAGGGGAGAAAATCGAAGACAGCCTCTGAAGACGTGAATGTCGGAAGGTTGAAGATATTTATATTGAGAACCCGTTGGAGCATATAGTGCAGAAAATAGTCCTCGTTACCTTCTGTGGCGAAGCGTGAGCGGATAGATATGTGGATGTCTTCTAATCCGAAAAATCCGACTATATTGCCGGTTTCCACTTTTATCTCCCGACACTCATTTCCCCACCACTTACTGCGTTTAAATTTCAAAATCGGGCGTGAGGCTATCTTATCCTTACATTCCTTAAACGAATGTGGATAGATGAGTAGACCATTACCTCGTTCATCGGCAAGTTCTTTAATAGGACGGTTAGCAATGGATTCTAACGGCAGAATGGATGTGAATTTATCCTTTTGAAAAGTATAGGGAGTATTATCAGTCAGTTTCATCATCCTCTGTCTGATTGTTTACGACTGTCTCTGACTTCTTGAAAAAAGCTGCCTCTAACCGATTCATATTTTCTGAAGCGTTTAGAGTGCCACGCAGATACTCGTAGAGTAGACATTTCAGATGTTTGTCCCAAAGGGCTTTGAGAGCTTCATCATGGGGCTTATCCATATAGTTTAGAAGTTTTCTGAAATATGCCCCGCCTATGTGGTATGCGCTGCTGAGTCCTTCGATGCCATCTTGTGTCTCCTCGTCGTAAATCACTTTATTAAGACGATTCATTATCTCAATGGCTTCATTTTTCATATTACCGAGTTCATCGAGCATATCGGTATTGTCTGTGGCTTTTATTTCTGCCCATGCAAAACGACGGCGCATGGCGAAATCCATGCTTTCGACACTGCGGTCAATGTCGTTCATCGTGCCTATGATATAGACATTCTCAGGAATATAGAATCCATCCTTAAATGGATCGTCTTCGTCAGTAATCAGATTCTGATATTGTGTCTTGACTTTTCCCTCCTTACCACGATAACCCGGATCAATAGAAAAGAACAACTCTCCGAAAATCTTTGAAATCTCACCACGGTTGATCTCATCGATAATGAAGACGAAGGAATTATTTGTATTATTATTAATACGATGTTCTATTTCCGAAATAGCTTCTTGATTATTAGTAGTAACTTTATAGTGTTTTGATATATGGGATCCTATGGATCGTGTATATGTGTCATTTTCTGGACAAGTACCAGAATTTAAGTAATTAAGCATTTTTTCATCAGAAACTGAGAATTTATCACTATTGGTCACTCCGATAACACCGGTTGAACGGAGTGTTACGCCTATGGTGGTAGTACTTCTAGTGCTTTTTATATTAATCACACCAGATCTTCTTACATCTTGCTTGAAGAATTTTAGCGCATCTCTATATGATGAAATCGGAGCTTGAGGTGATATATTTTTATGAGAGTTTGTTGAAATAGCCTTTTTGCAGAAGCCTTTAAATATGCCATCCACACGTTGAAATCCGATATTGTTATTTTTATCACGAGTTGGTCGAAGACCTTCGACGAAATCAGTGTAATCGTATGAAGGATGGAATTGCACGAACTCAGTTTCAGCACCCATTTCTTCTGCAATACTTTTTGCCAGAAATGTCTTTCCGGTTCCCGGTGCGCCGGTCAAGATTAGATTTTTATTCGCTTTCAGAAGATTGATATATTCGTCGATGGGTGCCATATAGAAGATGGAGTAAAAGAGAAATATGATAAATGAGAGGTAGAAAATAGTTGGAGGAGAGAGGAGAGGGTGGGGGATGCTATCAGCCGATGATGTCGAGGAGCTGCTGGCCGGCAGCTTTGGTGTTAACCTTGCTGATGATGTGGGTGACGGTGTGGTCGGCATCGGTGATGAAGGTCGTGCGGACAGTTCCCATGTATTCTCGGCCCGCCATCTTCTTTTTCTGCCATACGCCGAAAGCCTGATTGACCTCGGTCGTCGGGTCGGAAAGGAGGATGAAGGGGAGTGAATATTTCTCGGCAAATTTCAGGTGGCTTGCGACTGGGTCCTTGCTGATGCCTATGACCGTGTAGCCCTTCTCGGTGAGCTTGCTGTAATCGTCGCGGATTGAACAAGCCTCGGCAGTGCAGCCCGGAGTGTTGTCCTTGGGGTAGAAATAGATGATAAGGGGTTTGCCCGCGAAGTCGGAGCTTTTCACTTCTTTGCCTTCGGCATCAAGGCCGAGGATTTCGGGGATTTTATCGCCAATGTTCATAAGTCGGTAGTTTTAGGATTATTGTGTTTGTACGATATATTTAAAACACAAATGTAAGGAAATTGATGGAATAATACTAACTTTGTCTGTATGAAATCACCCGTAACCATCGTTATTCCGGCCTACAACCGCGAGTCGACCCTGCCGCGCACGTTGGACTCGGTCGCGGCTCAGACGGTCAGTCCGGCGCGTGTAGTGCTGGTCGACAACAATTCGGCCGACTCGACCCTCGCGTGTATGTGCGCATGGGCGGAGGCTCATCCTGAACTTGACGTGAGGGTGATGACCGAAAGCAAGCCGGGGGCCTGTGCTGCGCGTAACCGCGGACTGCACGAGGTGGAGACCGATTTCGTGATGTTTTTTGACTCTGACGATGTGATGCTTCCCGCCCATGTCGGGGACTTCTCGGAGGCTATCAGAAGCCATTCGGCTATGGATATTTTCGGCCGCAGCATAATCCTTGAAGGACTCGACGGAAATCGCCGCACGCTTTACTACACGGCTTCCTCGCCGCTTTTCAACCATATTTTCCGTGGCTGTCTGTCGACACAGCGGATGGTTTTCAGGACTGAGCTTGTCCGTGAGGTCGGGGGATGGGCCGAGGACCTTCCGGGATGGAATGACTATGAACTTGGAGTGCGCCTGCTGCTTGCGACGGATAAGGTCTATGAACTGCCGGGAGAGCCTACGGTAATAACCTATCGCCTCGGTGAGTCAATAACCGGCACAGCTTTCAGCGCGAAGCCACAGGTGTGGGAAAGGTCGCTCGATCGGATTGAGAAGCATTTCCGCGCGGCCGGACGAACTGAAATGATACCTCTGGTGGATGCCCGCCGGATGATTCTCGCCGCGCAATATGCCGCAGAATCTACCTCAAATGCCTCCCGCGAGTCGACCCGACTGCGGCAAGCAGTGCTCGACCACACCGCAATGCCCATGCGTATGCGCCTCATCTACGCCCACAACCGCATCTTCCACCGCCTGACATGGCTTCTGGTCAGGATGATGATTAGAGTGAAGTGAAGTGTCGTGCGTGCCGGGGTTTACCTAAGCATATCGCTGACGCGTTTGAGGGCTGAGAGGAAGAGGTCACACTCCTCGCGGGTATTGTAGACGGCAAATGAAGCGCGGACAGTCCCATCAATGCCGAGGGCAGTCATCAGCGGCTGCGCACAGTGATGGCCGGTACGCACGGCTATGCCGAGCTTGTCGAGGAGCATACCCATATCGTAGTGATGCTCCCCGTCGACGAGAAACGAGATAATGGCACACTTCCCCGGTGCAGTCCCGAAAATTTTCAATCCCGGAATCTCAGCAAGCATCCTCGCAGTGGTGTATTCAAGCAGGTCATGCTCATGGGCGGCGATGTTGTCGATGCCGATACTCTCCATGTAGTCGATTGCCTTGTGGAGGGCGGCGATACCGATAAAATCGGGCGTTCCCGCCTCGAACTTGTAGGGGAGTTCAGCGTATGTGGTCTTCTCGAAGCTCACTGACTCTATCATCTCGCCGCCTCCCTGATAGGGGGGCATCTTCTCGAGCATCTCGCGTCGGCCGAAAAGCACACCAACTCCCGCGGGACCATACATCTTGTGGGCGGAGAAGGCATAGAAATCCGCACCGATCTCCTGCACGTCGATTTTAAGATGCGGGGCTGCCTGTGCGCCGTCGATAAGCACCGGTACACCGTGGGCATGGGCTTCGGCGACGATTTCACCTACGGGATTGACCGTCCCGAGGACATTGGAGGCGTGGCACACCGACACGAAGCGCGTACGCTCATTGAAAAGCGACCGGTAGACATCCATGTCGAGCGAACCATCCTCCCTGATGGGGATGACACGGATTTTGAGGTCAATCCTCTGTTGTAGCAGTTGCCAAGGGACGATGTTGGAATGGTGTTCCATCACCGAGAGAATGATTTCATCGCCATCCTTGAAAAATGCTCCGCCGTAGGAGGCGGCGACGAGATTGATTGCCTCAGTGGTACCGCGCGTGAAAATGATTTCCTCGGTCGAGGGGGCGTTGATAAACTCCCTGACCCTGCGTCGCGCCCCTTCCTGTAACTCCGTCGCCTCCATCGAGAGTGTATGTACACCGCGATGGACATTGGCTTTGGTGCGGGTGTAGCCCGAGACGATAGAGTCGACCACCTCGCGCGGAGTCTGCGAAGTAGCTGTATTGTCAAGATAGACCAGCGGGCGGTTATATATCTTTCGGTCGAGTATCGGGTATTCTGCGCGAATTTTGGCTAAGTCCATAGTAAGGGTATTGTTGGTTGTAGGGACGCGCCGTGGCGCGTATGCCGGATGAAAGAGATATGTGGAGTGGGGGGATTTCGATACCTGTCTGTGTCAGCAATCCTTCCCCTGACATCCGGCGCAGTCGCCGAGTGAGCCGGAGAAACGGCGGTCGACAAGGTGGAGCAGCCTTTCACGCAGACCGGTGATATGCACGCTGTCGATGACGTCCACCATGAATGCCTGCATCAGCATAGTGCGCGCCTCTGCCTCGGGGATACCGCGAGAACGCATATAGAACAGCGCATCAGTGTCGAGCTGTCCTGTCGTCGCGCCGTGTGAACACTTCACATCGTCGTTGTAGATTTCAAGCTGAGGTTTGCAGTGCATACGCGCCTCGGTCGAGGCAAGGATGTTGCGGTTGCTCTGGTATGCCTCCGTGTACTGTGCGCCTGGGGCCACGAGTATGCTCCCTTCGAATGCGCCGCGCGAAGTGTCGTCAAGGACATATTTGAACAACTGGTTGCTCCGGCAGCGCGGACTCAGATGGCGGATGGACGAATCGTTGTCGATGTGCATGGAATCCGAACCGATGACCATTCCCGCGAGGTGTGTCTCGGCATTTTCGCCGTTGAGGTCGATGGAGAAGTCGTTGCGCGTCGTGCCGCAGGTGAGGGTGGTGGAGTTGAACGAGAAATGCGAGTCACGTTCCTGACGCACGAACATACGCGAATAGCGCGAAGTGAGAGCCGAAGATTCTTCAATCGAACAGGCTTCGAAGCGTGCGCCCTCGCCGACATACACCTCTGCAATCTGCGACGCGAGATAGGAGTTCTCGCGTTCCTGAGTGTGGTCACACACGAGCAACTGCGCCTCCGCGCCCTCCTCGATGACGATGAGCAGACGGCGGAATGTGGCGATTGATACCGGCGATGAGAATATGTTGACGAGCTGAAGAGGCTTGGGCAGACGGACGCCCTGGGGGACGTAGATCAGCACGCCGTCCTGCACGAGAAGCGTGTTGAGCGCAACGGAAGCCTCGCCCATAGGAGCGATGGAGCCGTAGAAGCGGTCGACAATCCCGGGAAGCATCTCCGCACCGCGGCGGAGCGAACCGAAGTAGACCCCCTCCGGGAGTTTGGATTCAAGCAGCGAGGTCGGCATGAAAGCATCGTTGACGACGATGCCGAGGAGGGTCGAGAGCGACGGAACGTCACACTTGAAGCTGGCGGCTACGTCGACGGGAATGTTGACACGAGAGATGTTGACACCGTAGTCCGGAGCAAACATCTCGTCGATGGATGTCTTCTCGAAACCCTCGCAACTGCGGTCTGGCAGACGCGAATCGCGGAGTGCGGCAAGAGCCTCGTCGCGCACGTCGTTGAGCTTTCCTGCCGAGTGGCCGCAGATGGTCGCGCGATTCTCCTCAAAGAGCTTGATGTATTGTGTCAGGGCGTTGCTCATAGGTCATTCTCCTCCTTAATCCAGTCATAGCCCTTCTCTTCGAGTTCGAGGGCGAGTTCAGGGCCGCCGGTCTTGACGATACGGCCTTTGTAGAGGATATGCACGAAATCAGGCTTGATATAGTCGAGCAGACGCTGATAGTGGGTGATGACGATGGTGGCGTTCTTGTCGGTCTTGAGCTTGTTGACACCTCCGGCCACGACGCGGAGCGCGTCGATGTCGAGACCCGAATCGGTCTCGTCGAGGATGGCGACACGGGGCTCGAGGACAGCCATCTGGAAGATTTCGTTGCGTTTCTTCTCGCCACCCGAGAAGCCTTCGTTGACCGAGCGGGAAGCGAGCTTGTTGTCAAGCTCGACTATGGCGCGCTTCTGGCGCATCATTTTCAGGAAGTCGCTCGCGCTGAGCGGAGCCTCGTCGAAATATTTGCGCTTGGCGTTGACGGCGGCACGCATGAAGTTGACCATCGAGACTCCGGGAATCTCGACGGGATACTGGAAGGAGAGGAAAAGCCCCTCGTGGCTGCGGTCCTCGGGCGAGAGGTCGAGGAGGTTGACACCGTGGAGCGTGGCTTCACCCTCGGTGACGGTGTAGGCGGGATTTCCGGCGAGTACGCCCGAAAGCGTGCTTTTGCCCGAGCCGTTAGGCCCCATTATGGCGTGTACCTCCCCCTCGTTGACGCTGAGGTTGACACCGCGGAGTATTTCTTTGCCGTCGACAGAGGCATGGAGATTGCGCACTTCAAGTAGTTTCTTGCTCATCCTGATTTATATGATGTGTTGGGTTGTTTTTATGATGCGAAATTAGTTAATTTCTCTCATCTACCCAAACATTTTTCGTCCCCGTTTAGTTTTGTCCCCCCCCGCGCCGGATAAATATATCCCCCGCCGGATAAGAATGTAGGGACGCGCCGGCATAAACTGTCCATGACGAAACGCTGATGGGTTGTACGGACGCGCCGGGCTGCCTATGACGACGATGGATTGTAGGGACGCGCCGTGGCGCGTATGCCGAATGGAATACATCGGAAAACGTTAGAATTCATCCTGCGGGATATGGTACATGGGGGCGGTTTGGGAATTTTGCTAACCACGGGTTGATGTATTTCAATCGGCATACGCGCCACGGCGCGTCCGTACAGCTTGCCACAAACCGCTCACGGCAATGCCATGACGAAATATTCATGGATTGTACGGACGCGCCGTGGCGCGTATGCCGAATGTAATACATCGGAAAACGTCAGAATTCATACTGCGGGATATAATACATGTGGGCGATTTGGGAATTTTGCTAACCACGGGGTGATGTATTCTATCGGGCATACGCGCCACGGCGCGTCCCTACAACCTGCCACGTCCGTACAGCCTTGCCACGGCGCGTCCGTACGATGCTTTCGCGTTCCTACAATGCTTTATTGAAACAATCGTCGGCCCATGTAGCTATGTTATTGTCAATGTACTCAGCGATTCTATATTCTTCTTCTATATTCCTGATGATATGGTCGTGAAACCGCTCCTGCCATGCAAACTCTATGCAGTTTTTCCTTGCAAAACGTGTCACGGCTCCTTTTACAGCTCCTAAATACAGGGATAATAACGGAAGCCTCTTTGCCCCTAAATCCTTGTTCATTCGAGCATCCAAATCAGGGTATATCCCCTGATACGAGATTTGAATTATCGCGTGAAAATGGTTCGGCATGACGACATAATTCACTACTGTGACATTACCGTGATGCAGTCCCGGGTTCAGGAGTTCATTTTTCAGGAAATGTCCGATTTTGGAGTGATACATTATACCATCCCTGATTCTGCCGAAGAAATGTCGCTTATCCTTTGTGCATACAGTGACGAAATATAGCCCTCCGTTGTATTCATGCCAGAAGGCTCGTGGGGATTTGCGATACTGATACGGCATAGCGACAGAATTTTTTTTTGATTATTCATTTGATATATAGATTGTAGGGACGCGCTGGTATAAACCGCCTATGACGAGGATTGTAGGGACGCGCCGTGGCGCGTATGCCGAATGGAATACATCGGAAAACGTTAGAATTCATACTGCGGGATATGATACATGTGGGCGGTTTGGAAATTTTGCTAACCACGGGTTGATGTATTCCATTAGGCATACGCGCCACGGCGCGTCCGTACAGGCAGCCACAAAACGTTTACGGCATGGCGCACAAACCGCCCATGGATTGTAGGGACGCGCCGTGGCGCGTATGCCGAATGGAATACATCGGAAAACGATAGAATTCATACTGCGGGATATGATACATGGGTGGCGATTTGGAAATTTTGCTAACCACGGATTGATGTATTCTATCTGGCATACGCGCCACGGCGCGTCCGTACAGCCGGCATAAACCGCCCACGTCCGTACAGCCGGCACAAACCTCCCACGGCGTGGTGCCATAAAACCGCCCATGGAAATTTGATTGGCGATTGGTCAGAGCAATTTGATGGGTGATTGGTCAGAGCGATTTGATTGGCGATGGGTCAGAGGGATGAGTAGGGGAGTGAGAAGGTGTCGCCTTGGCGGATGTCGCCGGTCGAGAGTCCCTTGCGGAGCCAGCGTGAACGCTGCTCGGACGTGCCGTGGGTGAACGAATCGGGGACGGAATAACCCTGCGCACGTTTCTGCAGATAGTCGTCGCCGATCTTACGCGACGCGTCAAGCGCCTCCTCGATGTCGCCCGGCTCGAGGGAATTGAACATAGCGTTGTCGTGGTGAGCCCACACACCGGCGAGGAAATCCGCCTGAAGCTCAATGCGGACACTGATGTTGTTGGCCTCCGTCTTGTCCGTGCGGTTCATGGCGGCATGAGCCTTGTCGAGCGTCCCGAGGAGGTGCTGGACGTGGTGGCCGACCTCGTGGGCTATGACGTAGGCGTAGGCGAAATCGCCGTCCGCGCCGAGGGTCTTGCGCATATCACGGAAGAAGGAGAGGTCGATGTAGAGACACTCGTCCGCGGAGCAATAGAAGGGGCCGACGGAGGCCAAGGCATTGCCACACGCGCTCTGGACGGCATCGTTGTAGAGGACGAGGGTAGGGGCTTCGTATTCGAGACCCATTTCATTGAAAAGTTTCGTCCACACGTCCTCCGTCCCGGCGAGGATCTGACGGGAGAAGCGGGCGAGTTCCTCCTCCTCGGCGGTCGGGGTGTAGGTCTGTTCCGACTGAGTACCGCCACCGACGATGCTCCCCACGTTGGAGGTCAGCACGTCGAGCGGGTTGCCGCCGGAAATCCAAGCAATGATTGCAGCGATGATTACAGCCGTGATGCCACCGCCGATTTTGAGTCCCGGACCGCCGCCACCGCGCCGGTCACTGATGTTTGAGCTTTCGCGTCGTCCGTTGAGTCGCATACGTTCAGTTTGAAGTTTTAAATTTGATATACTTTCTTTATAATTTAAAAATTTGTAGGGAGTAAAAGTTTTGGGAATTGGTAAATAAAAAGCGGAAGGCTGTGCATGTTTACACAGTCTCCCGCTATTATAGGGTACTTATTACGATCTTAGATTAGCAGTTCTTGAACTGGTAAACCTTGATACCTTCCTGACCGAAAGCTACGAATACGTACTTGACACCGTTATATTCCTTAACTTCAACGAAGTTAGCAGAAACATTCTTAGTTTCGCCCTTGCGTTCTGCAACTACGTTGTGAGTAGTCTTGTCAAGAACAGAGATGTAGTTACCGTTAGCAACATATACATATTTGTCATCAACAGTTACACCGTTAACTGAACGAGATTCACCGAAAGAGATGACCTTGTCACCAATCTGGAGACCACCCTTAGCGAGACAAGCGTAAACAACGCCATTGTCCACTGTGATTACGTTCTTACCGTCAACAGGGCTTACATTGTTCTGCATAGCCTGAGTTGTTGCGGAGAAGGGGAAGGTAGATGTAGAGAGTGTGGCAAGAGTAGCACCGAATGAGGTTATTGCAGTGGTGTTGCCTGAAGCTCTTTCGTTGAGATAGAGAACCTTGACCTCACCATTTTCTGCTACGATATACTTGGCAGAGCCGGGAGTCTGAGTGAAGAGCACATTACCGTCGTCGCCCTTAACTCTCTTGAAGTCACTGGCGTTGATGACACCGTAACCGGCAGAAGTGGCAACGAAGTATTTGTCGTTAACCTTGATCACGCAGTTACCGTCACCTGCATTCTTGTAATCTTCAACCCAACCCTTTTCGTTGAGGATTGCCTCATCAGTGGTGAGATACTTGTAATTGAAGTCATCACGACGGAGCTCTTCATCAGCATTCCAGTTGCGATCTGCGAATGAAACGGGGAGACGACCGATGATACCACCAAAGTCAGTATAGTTGCCATTATCACCTTCACCACCCTTGTGACCTACAGTAATGATGTAGTTGCCGTCGAGAAGGATATGGTTGAAGTCGAAGTCGTTAGTCCACATCCAGTTGCCAAGCTGGATATCTTCGCCATTGAATGACCAGCGTTCGATGCAGCCTTCGATATCGTCCTTGTCATAAGTGTCGTTACCCCAGTTGCCACCGCGCATGTGGTAAGAAGCGTAGATGTTACCATTGCCGTCGAAAGTAAGGCTTGTTGCCGAAAGGTGACGACGGTTCGGGTCAGTCTTGTCAGCGTCGTGGTCGTGAGAGGGAGACTCGACGTTAGAAACCAGATCAAGAGAGGGCTTGTTGGGTTCTGGCTCAGGTGTGGTTTCGGCATCGCCACTGCAAGAGGGAGCAACCTTCACATCAGCGTTGATATGGTTCTGAGAAGCAACCTCGAATTCTGAAAGGTCTGTGTAATTGGTAGAGGAAGCCTGATCATAGAGAGCCTCAGCATTAAGATATACACCCTGACCGATTGCAGAAGCAAGAGGCATGTTTACAAGGTGAATGCTGAGAGTCTTACATTCAACGAGACCCTTCTCACCGTCTGCATAAGCAAGGATGCTGCAGCCTTTGTTGGGGATATTGATTTCGTTTGAGGCTTCGATTTTGCCTTCGGGATGGAGGTTGAGGACGCAGCCATCAAACTTCATGTCCGGAGCTGTAATCTGACCGAAAGTGTTGGTACCGTCAACGATTTCAACAAGATCAGTAGAAATGAGATGGCAGATGTCACGACCGGTTGTGTTCTGAAACTTGATCTTACCGTTTGACTTAACGATGTTGTCACAAATGATGTTACCGTTGATGAGGGTCTCGCTGTATTTTTCATCAGATGCGTTGAATTCAACATAACCACCCTTAGAATAGATGGCTACACCGTCAGGAAGAGTCTTACCCCCATCGTTTACAGTACCGATTTCTACGTTACCGGTATTGTAGATATTCTTGATCCTAGTGCCGTCGAAGCCGTTGGGGAGCTTGAGTGTACCTTCGTTGTAGATGTTACATTCTTGCATGCCGTAAACGTCAATTGTAACCTCAGCACCTTCGCAGATATAGAGATCGAGATGGTTGATGTTAGAGCCTAAGTTCTTGAGAGTGGCTCCGCTTTCAACATAAACGGTAAGGTTCTTATTGTTGGGGAAATTAACGCCCACTTCCCACTGGCTTTCCTTAACATAGTTGCCGGCGGGGATGGCATAGATATCACCGTCATTCTGGTAGTCAGCCTCTGAGGTGTACTTAACAGCACCCTCGGGAGTCTTGATGCCTTCAGCCTTACCGATTTCAGCGGGGAAATCGTAATTATAAGCTGAAGTTGCACGAGAAGGAGAATACCAATAACCCGTATTGGCTACACGATTCTGATCGCCGCCGCCTACAGTGTAAGACGCTGTAGAGAGCTTATCAACAGGTTCTACAGGAGATTCACCACCATCACCGACTTTGTCATCGGAGCATGATGCGAGAGCACCGACCATGAGAGATGCGGCTGCTAAGCTCAAAAATCTGAATTCTTTTTTCATACAATGTAAAATAAAGATTAGTTTTATTGATTGTTCAAGTAGTGATTGATATTATCTCAACGTTATAATTTACAAAACCATGCAAGGAGTGGACATGATTTTTTCACCATAAATAAGATACTGATAATAAATAATATACTGATATATATACCGAGACAAAGGTATAAAAAAGTTCATAGTCCAACAAACATTTTATTGAAAATTTGTGGGAAGTTATAAATTTTTTGTTAATACAGCTAATATTATTGTTTAAAAGGTATTTAATCAGGGATTTGTGATAATTTATAATCGGTGAGTTGAGATTTTGCGGTCAAGGTTTCCCTTAACGTCAAGGAATATTCCTCCGGGACGACACAGCGATTCGAGACCTAAGGATTCAAATTCGGAGTGCTTCACGCTGTAGAGGACAGCATCGTATTCGCCACGGTGGAGGAGAGCCGGATCTGAGACGATGTCTATGCCATAGTACCTCTGCACTTCTTTCGGATCAGCCCAAGGATCGAAGATCTGTATGCGCGAGGTGTATTTTCGGAGGGTGTCATACACGTCGGCAATCTTTGTGTTGCGCACATCGGGGCAGTTTTCCTTGAAAGTGAAACCAAGGATGAGAATGCGGGAATCGACAACCGGAATGTTGGCAAGTGTCATGTGCCGGATGAGTTTCGAGACCACATGTTTTGCCATCGAGTTGTTGATGCGTCGCGCTTCGGTGGTGAGTCGCGGATAGATTCCCTTGTCCTTTGACTGCTCGATGAGATAATAGGGATCGACACTGATGCAGTGGCCTCCCACAAGACCGGGCTGGAAGGGGAGGAAGTTCCATTTGGTGGAAGCCGCTTCGATCACGTCGAAGATGTCGATGTCGATCTCATCGAATATCATGGCCATTTCGTTCATGAACGCGATGTTGATGTCGCGCTGGGTATTCTCCATAATCTTGGCCGCCTCTGCGACCTTGATTGACGGGGCTTTGAAAGTGCCGTTGCGGAGGACCGATCCGTAGAGACCGTCTATGACCTCGGCGATCTCCGGGGTTGATCCGGAAGTGATCTTGACGATGGTCTCGACGGAGTGGAGCCTGTCACCGGGATTGATGCGCTCCGGGGAGTAGCCGAGGAAGAAATCCTCGTTGAGACGCAGCCCGGAGACCTCTTCGATGATGGGCGCACAGTATTCCTCCGTGGCACCGGGATATACGGTGGATTCAAATATGACTATGTCACCGGCCGAAAGGATGCCACCTATGATGCGGCTGGCACGTTCAAGCGGCGTCATGTCGGGATGATGGTGCCGGTCGACGGGGGTGGGGACGGCTACTATATAGACGTTGCAGTCCCTGATCTCCTCAGGGTCGGAGGTGAGACGCATACCGTTGGCAAGAGCGGCTGCGTGGGTCTCGCATGAGACTTCATTGTTCCTGTCAATACCATCGGCAAGCTGACGGATGCGTTCGGAATTGAGGTCGAAGCCGACAACCGGGTACTTTCTTGCGAACAGACATGCTAACGGAAAGCCTACATAACCGAGGCCGATGACAGCGATCTTAAAATCTCTTTTCATAAATTCCTTACTACTTCTTCTTAGTGTTTAGTGAAACATCAATTACTAAAAAACGGTGTTTCTCAGATTCCCTCGGCCTGTGCGATCTCGGAAGTCTTTCGCGGATTCCATGAATCCTTGTAGGAGGAGAAGAAGAAAATTTCCTTTGTATGGGCAACAAGACGCGCGAAGCGGAGGAAGTAACCCGTATAGAAAGTGGAAAGAGGAACAAATTTTATCAGCCATTTTTCTTCACGCGGCCTCTCGGTGACGAGCATTATGACTCCGAAGGCGACGAAGTTGAATATGATTCGGATAAGATACCCAATGATAAAAATCTCAGCGATACGGTCGGGGTGCTCCATTATGAGGATCACTATGTAGAAGAACCACACATAATTGAACACGAAATCATAGAGTATGCCTTCAAGATTGGAGATCATGTTCGAGAAAGAGAAATGGCGGTGAGGACGGAAGAGGTCGGCATGTTTGCGGAGGCGGAAACGCACGAGCGATTTGCTCCAGCGCTGCCGCTGGCGGAAAAGGGCCGACCACTTGACAGGGACGGATGTCATGCAGATGGCATCCTCTGCGAAATAGACGCGGAACTTGGCCTTGCGGAACTTCTGCGTGAGGTCGCCGTCGAGACCCGGACCGATGTCCCATCCACCGACGTGGAGGAGGGCCTGACGGTCAAATGCTCCGAACGCTCCTGAGATGATGTGGAGGATGCCGAGCTGGTTGGTGACCATACGTCCGACCTGAATGGTCTTGAGGTATTCAAGTGCCTGCATCGAGGTGCAGATGCTGTCACGCGGGTTGCGGACCTTGACGACTCCACCGACGGCCTTGATATTATCATCATAATAGAAGGGGATGAGGATTTTCTCAATGGCGTCGCGGTCAAGCGATGAGTCGGCGTCAAGGTGAATGACGTATTTGCCGTTGGCAAATTGGAGCCCGAAATTGGCTGCACTCGCCTTTCCGCCACGCACGTCGGCGCGGACGTAGCGGTCAATGTAGCCCGCTTTCTCAAGATCACGGCAGATGGTGGGGGTGTCATCGTCAGAACCGTCATCGACGATTATCACCTCGTAGTTGCGGTAGGTCTGTTCGCGGAGCGAGCGGACAAGATTGAAGATGTGACGGCCTTCGTTCTTACCGGGGGCGAGGATGGTGATGAGGGGGTTCTCGATGAAGAGTTTTTCGCGTGCTTCTTTCTTCTGCCGGATGTATTTCCGGTAGTTGAGCTTACGCCACAACACGAGGGTGGTCTCAAGCAGATAGTAGCGCGGGAACTCAATGAAGACCAGATAGAAATAAATGGTCACCATTGTGTCCACCGATACATTGCGTGAGAAACCGCCGACAAGATCGTCAATGATTTTACAGATGAAATCGATCATAGAGTGTGTGTGCAGAGTTCGCGGATGCCGAGAGGAGTGAAGGTGTATTGGTAAATATCGTAGGGGGTGAGTTGATGGGGCTGGATTTGATGGCCGCATTTCGCGCAGATTACTTTCATCTCCGAATGAAGCTGTATGGCTCCACATTCGATGCAGGTCTGGACCTTGGAAGGACGGTCGTAGTCGATACCTATGTGGCGGAGCCTGCGTTTGCATTTGGGACAGCGGAGTTCGTCGTCATAGATGTAGTCTGACTCCTTCGAGATGTTGGCGCAGCGGAAGTGGTGGATCATGTCCTCCTCCTTCAGATTGGAGCTCTTGCATTTGGTGCAACATTCGCTGAAGATAAGGTGGTCATGGGAGCATGAGGGACAGAGGTGGATTCGCTCGACGAATTTGGTCGGTTCGATATAGCCTGCTTCAAGGAGTTTCGCGGTTATTTCACGGATGTTGCTGTCGTCAGGATTGGGGTCGTTACCGACGATACGACGGACAATCACATAGCCGGCGAATACGGCTGAAAGACCTTCGCGCAGGGTAGGGATGGTGGTGTTGGTGAATGAGAGCTGTTCGCGCGTGAAGCAGAATACAGCCATGCGGCGGAAGAGTTCCTGTTCATCGAGCACGGGATTATAAAAGTCATGGACGTGGAGCTTCTCGCACTGAAAGATGATCTCTTCGGCACGGATTGTGACATCGTTGTCGATGGCCGAGGGAGCAAACCCGTCGATGAGCGCGCTGATTCGTTCAAAGCTGGAATAATTGAGCATACTCATGAAGCGCGGGATGTAGAGGAATCTCTTGTTGACGAACGGCGATGTCTGTGCGACCATGTCTCGTACGAGATTGTAGGGGAGATGGGCTACATCAAAGAATATGACGTCAAAATCTACCGAGGCGAAATCATCGTCTAAGCGTGAGTTCAGGTAATCCTGAATGACGAGGATTTTCCTGCCGGCGGAGTTTGTTTCGATGCGGTACGGATCCATAAGTGTGATCAATCTTTTTTAGTATTAGTAATGATTTGGTGTGAGACCCATGCGGATTTATAATCGGTTTCCGTAGTCAGGGTGACAACAGCCGCGCTTGCAGCGTCGGGAGAGGAGAATGACGCGATGGAGATGCGGAAGCGTCCGTCGCCGACAATCACGCGTGCGCCGGCAAAGCCCTGTTTTCGCAGTTTGGCCACAAAGGAGTCTGCAAAGTCACGCTCCGGGCTGCTGCCGACTATGATGTGGAAGGAGCCGGTCGTAGCGTTGTGGAGGGTAGAGAGCGAGGTTGTCGCTGACGGAGTGGTAAGTTTGGCCGGAGTTGAAGCTGTCGGTTTAGTCGATGCAGAAGCTGTGGGTTTGGCCGGAGTTACTGCTGCGGGTGCAGTCGCCGCTTTGGGTTTGGCGGATGCCGAGGACTGGGTTGCGGATGCAGCCTGGGTCTTGGCGGAGCTGCGGGGTATGCTGTGATAGGACGATGATTCCTTTTGCTGGGGATTTGGACTTGTTTTGCTTTGAGAATTGACGTGGCGTGAGTGAGGATTGCTGAAGATGGAATCTTCTTGGGATAGATTTTCGTCGTTCCATTCCTGAATCGTCTCCTTGTTGGCGCGCCACCTATTTATAGAGTTTATGTCGATGCCGTAGGTAGTGTTGAAGATGATGTAGTCGTCAGTGTTGCTTGTGCCTTCGCGGAATTTATTGATGCGCAGCATGACCGGGAGGCCGTTGATGAGCGACCAGAATGGCACGTCCTGATCGGGGTCGATGTTGAAGACGACGATCGAGGCAGTGTGGTCACGCGAAAGGGTGCTGCGCAGTTCACCGGGGATTTCCTCGGTTCGTGCGCCAAGCATGAGGACGCTGGCGGTATATGATATTTTGTCGGTTACGATAACGTTTGCTTTTGTGTGGTAGTTTATGTATTTCATCTGGTCGGGTTTGACATAGGCCACGACTGAGACGTTGTTGTCGGCAAGGTTGAGACCCTGCGAGGTCATGATTGGCTCTCCACGGAGGACGAGAGAGTAGGTGGGGACAAGTTTCTCGGTGACGATAGAGGAGTCGACCGCGATGGAGTGGCGGACCACGCCGAGACTGTCGAGAAGTTTGACGTTGCGCATATCAGCAACCCTGAGGTATCCGTGACCGCCGTTGGTCAGACGTTGCACGGATTGCTGTCCCTGAGTGATGGCGTTCCAGAGGATGCCGAGTTTCTTTCGCAGGGCTTTGTACTGTTCGCGGGTCTCGGAGAGTTCCTGTTCGGTGCGGAGCTTGTTGTGGTTGTCGCTGAGGCCGAACTTGATGTTGTGATCCTCGACGGCGAGCTGACGCTCGAGCTCGGAGATACGGACTTGCAGCACATTGAGATCCTGACGCGTCACGCCGTACTGGACTCTCATGTCGCGGTCGCGGACGAGGATGGTGGGTTCGTAGTCATTGCTCTCGTGCTTGTAAAAGTTGTTGGCAATAACGTAAGAGAAGACAGTGTCACCGGGAAGGATAAGGTCGCCGACTCGCCATTTGGAGTCAAGGAAATAGACATCCTCGTCTGTACGGAAAGTATAGTAGTCAGCCGATACATAGCCGTCAAACTCCACATAGACGCTTTTACGATAGAGCCATACGCAGATGGCCGCGATGATGATGGCAAGGATGACGGAGTAGATGAACTGCTGCTTGTATATCTTACGCTTGCGTTCACGGAGAATCCTCTCGATGTCCTGCTGATCATTGGTTTCGGTCTGGCTGAAACTGAAGTCTCTCATTGGATTATGCCTGTTGAGGTTGTATGGTTAAACTTTAGATGGCGGCATTCGCCTCGGTCTCTTTGCAGAAATTCAGTATTGAGATGTCGGGGAGATAAATTTGGAGAGAAGCCAGCATACAGTCACGCTGATAGCTGAATGAGAGAAGACGTTCGCAACAGAGGATGTAGGCGTTATATTCCTTCATGCGGGAGAGGTAGTTGTACTCACCGATGCGGTTGACGTAGGCATCCTTACGGAGGTTGAGATAGGTCTTTAGTTCGGTCAGCCGGGCCACCTCGCCGATGATGGAGCGGTTCATACGCTCGATGTCGAGGAGGATGAGGTGGATATTGTCGGCTATCACGGCGGTCAGACGGTCCCTTTCAAGTGACAGCACTTCCTTTTCGGCTTTGAGCGCACGGCGTTTTTTACCGGTCTCGCCGGAGATGGGAATTATGAAGCTGACACCGGCATCTATGTTGGAGGAGTTGTCGATGACAGGACGTGTGTAGTAGGAATATCTTAGGAACGGAGACACGTTGAGGGTAGACCAATAGGAGGTGTTGGCTATCTGCTGGTCAATCAGTTGCTGACGCAGAATCAGTGAGCTTGTCTCGACATTGTAGCGGCTGATAAAGGTCATGAGGGCTGCGCTGTCGACCGTCACTATCGCCGCGCCGGGAGCTGAGAGGTCGGCAACCGGTTTGGCAGGATTGACTATGGAGGCCATGAGTCGCTCGGCTTCGGATTTCTCGTTGAGGATTTCAAGAAGCTCGTCGCTTGAAATGCCTCCTTGTTTTAATAGGAAAGAGAGTGTCTCATCAAGGAGTGACAGATTGTAGAGGCGATGGGCGAGGACTCCGGAGAGTAGGCTGTCGTAGTGGATGCGGAACTGCTCTTTTTGCAGGGCAACGAGGCGGCCGATGTCTTCACGACGGTATTCAAGTTTGCTGATTTCGCCACGGATGCGGATTTCATTTGCCTTCCCTTTGCGGTGGAGGAGCGCGCTTCCGAAGATGTTCCATCGTATATCGGCCTGCACTTTGGCTTTGTAACGCGAGAGCGCATCATCTTCGTCCAGGCCGAATCCCTCGTCGAGACGACCGTATATCTGTCCGTTGACAGAGAGGCCGGTCACGCTTCTTGCAGCGGCAATCTGTGCATCGACACGGTTGTTGATGACGGAATCGACAAGGGTGGTGTCAATCGGCTGTATTGNCGGTTTAAGACGGGCAGTCTCAATATTGGCTTTGCTGTCAATGGTGCCTGAGAGGTGTATGATGGAGTCGAGTAGACTAAAGCGTGACTCAAAGCGGCCGAATAAGGATTCGGCGTCCTGAGCGTGTATGCAATCCAAGCCGATGAGGTTGGAGAGGAGGAGGACTATGAGTATCTTTAGTTTCATGAGGGTTAGTTATATCGTGCGCGCGAACAAATTTATATAAAACACACTGTGGCGATAGGTCTTATGTGAGTGATTGNTGTCGGGTATTTAAGGCAGGTGTGGACAAATCCACGGAGCAAGTCAGGATAGGAGGTGAGATGAGTCAACTGNCATACAGAACTCCTGAATGGGAAATAAATGATGTCCCGGTCATATACCGATGACAGAAGTCCTGCATTATGTTGATGTGCGATTATGTGATTTTCTTTGTGTTAGGACGGAGAGAAGTGATTCTGGATCTTGTGTTGTCGAAACAATACATGGCCATATATTGTGAAAAGGGGATTGATGATTGTTGTTGCAAATAAAATGAGTTTCAANACATGGGGTAGTGTATGGGTGAAATTCATTTTGACAAAGGTACAAATAATTTCTGGATTACCCAAAAAATGATGCGTTAATTCGTTTGTGTTAAAATCGTTTAGTATTGTTTTAGTTAAAATNTGGGACTTGTGGCANGGATTTGGATAAGTGGAATATTTTGGCTACATTTGCATATTGGAAAAACAATCAAAATCACATTCAGAAAGACGACAAATGAACATCAAGTCAATTTTTCTGGCTCTGGCGGCTCTCCTCCCTGTCGAGGCGATGGCCTGCACGAGCCTTATAGCGGGTAAGAAGGCTACNACCGACGGTTCGGTGATGGTGACCTACGCGGCTGACAGCCATACGCTCTACGGTGANCTTTACAACCGTCCCGGCGGGAAGCACGCTCCGGGCGAGATGCGCCGTATCACCGAGTGGGACACCGGGAAGTATCTCGGTGAGATTCCCGAGGTGGCGGAGACCTACACGACCATCGGCAATATGAACGAACACGGGCTGACCATCTCTGAAAGCACATGGGGCGGCCGTCCTGANCTTGCGGACACNACCGGAATCATGGACTACGGTTCGCTCATCTATGTGACGCTNGAGCGTGCGAAGACCGCGCGCGAGGCCATCAAGGTGATGACGGATCTCGTCAGGGACTACGGCTATCATTCGAGCGGCGAGTCGTTTTCGATTGCCGACTCCGAGGAGGCGTGGATCATGGAGCTTATCGGCAAGGGGGGCAAGGAGAAGGGTGCCGTATGGGTGGCCCGCCGTATCCCCGACGACTGNATAGCCGGCCATGCCAACCATCCGCGCATCCATAAGTTCCCGATGAACGACAAGGAGAACACCATCTATTCCCCCGATGTCATCGACTTCGCCCGCAAGATGGGCTACTATGACGGCAAGGATGAGGATTTCAGCTTCTCGCTGACCTACGGCGAGCTTGACGGGACGGCGACGCGTGGNTGCGACGGCCGCGTGTGGAGCTATTTCAANCGTTTCAAGAGCGGTATGGACGAGTATCTGCCTTGGGTCATGAAGGCNGAGGGTGAGCCATTCCCCCTCTGGGTGAAGCCCGACAGCCTCGTGAGCCTCAACGATATGAAGTGGATGATGCGCGACCATTTCGAGGGTACGCCGATGGACATGACTCAGGATATAGGCGCGGGTCCCTATGCGGTGCCNTACCGCTGGCGTCCGATGACCTTCACGGTCGACGGCAAGGAGTATCTCAACGAGCGTGCCATCGCCACTCAGCAGACCGGCTTCTCGTTTGTCTCGCAGATGAATTCCGCNCATCCCGAACTGATGCGCGGCATCCTCTGGTTCGGTGTCGACGATGCCAACACCTGTGTCTATGTCCCGATGTACAGCGGCATCACCGCCATACCCCATGAATTTGCCGTCGGCAACGGCGACCTGCTGACCCTCTCNTGGGANGCTGCCTTCTGGGTGACGAGCTATGTCGCAAATCAGGCATACCATCAGTACAGCAAGATGATCGACGACATCCGCCGGGTGCAGAACGCCGAGGAGTCGACCCTCGAAGGNGAGGTCGGCACGATGCTGACCGAGGTGGCCGGGCTTGACGAGGCTTCCGCCCGCCAGCGCCTCACCGCACATTCGGGCGAGGCTTCGAAACGCTATGTGAAACGCTACAAGGACCTCGGCGACTATCTGCTGGTGAAATATATGGACGGCAACATCAAGCGCGAGAAGGACGGCAAGTTCGAGCGCACTCCCGAGGGTATGCCTGTCTCGCCCATCTACGGCGGCTATGACGAGCGATATTACCGCTCGATAGCCGACCAGACCGGCGACCACCTGCGTGTGAACCCGTAAGACTGATATTCTTTCTCTGTCCGGAGAGGAATTTTAATGTTGATTTATGACCGGAACCTATCTCGATAAACTAAATGAACAGCAACGCGCGGCAGTCGAGTACTGCGACGGCCCCCAGCTCGTCATAGCCGGGGCCGGCTCGGGAAAGACGCGCGTGCTGACCTACAAAATAGTCCATCTTCTGCGCCTCGGCTATGAGCCTTGGCGCATTTTGGCTTTGACCTTCACCAACAAGGCTGCCCGTGAGATGCGTGAGCGCATCGAGCAGCTTGTAGGCNNCGAGACGGCCTCGAAGCTGTGGATGGGTACCTTCCACTCCATCTTTGCCCGCATACTCCGCTCCAATGCCGACCGCCTCGGCTTCAAGAGCAACTTCACCATCTATGACGCNGCCGACAGCAAGTCGCTCGTCAAGACCATCATCAGGGATATGCAGCTCGACGAGAAGGTCTACAAGCCTTCGACGGTGCTTTCGGCGATTTCAGGGGCGAAAAATGCCCTCGTGTCACCTGANGANTATGCCTCTGACCGCGAAATCATCGAGGCTGACCGCCGGGCAAAGCGCCCGGAACTCGCTGCCATCTACCGCGCCTACTGCGACCGCTGCATAGCGTCGGGCGCGATGGATTTCGATGANCTGCTCTACTACACCAACGTCCTCCTGCGCGACAATCCNGACGTGTTGCGCCACTATCAGGAATTTTTCCGCTATGTGCTGGTCGACGAGTATCAGGACACGAACTTCGCCCAGCATCTCATCGTGACCCAACTGACGCGCGAGAGCGGCAAGCTATGTGTGGTCGGCGACGATGCGCAGAGCATCTACTCGTTCCGCGGTGCCAACATCCGCAATATCCTCGACCTCCGCGCCACCTATCCCTCGCTCTCTACCTTCAAACTCGAGCGCAACTACCGCTCGACGCGCAACATCATCAATGCTGCCGGGTCGCTCATCGACAAGAACCGTGACCAGATACCCAAGCAGGTCTATTCGGAGAACGAGGCGGGTGCGCTTGTCGAGGTCGTCAAGTGTTACAGCGATTTCGAGGAAGCCTATCAGGTGGCTTCGCGTGTGTCGCAACTGAAAATGCGCTCAGGCGACAGTGCCGANGAGTTTGCCATACTCTACCGCACNAATGCCCAGAGCCGCGTGCTTGAAGAAGCCCTCAGGAAGAGAAACGTCCCTTACCGCATCTACGGTGGGCTGTCGTTCTATCAGCGCAAGGAGGTGAAGGATGCCATAGCCTATTTCCGCATGGCTCTCAATCCTGACGACGACGAGGCTCTGAAACGCATCATCAACTTCCCGGCGCGCGGTATCGGCGACACGACCCTCAACAAGCTGATAGGGCGTGCCATCGAGGACAATGTCAGCATCTGGACGGTGATTCAGGAGCCGGACAAGCATCCTGCNGGACTCAACGCCGGGACGCTCCGTAAGCTCGACGCTTTCGCCGGGGTCATCACGGAGTTCACCGAGGCCAACCGCAGAGNTGACGACGNGCTGACGCTTGCCACCAAAATCATCGACCGCACAGGGCTGTTCTCGATGCTGCTCCACGACAAAACTCCTGAAAGCATCTCGAAGCAGGACAATCTCCAAGAGCTTCTCAACGGCGTGAAGGATTTNGTCGAGACACGCACTGAGGAGGGAAGCNCCGCCANCGGTCTTGCCGACTTCATGGCGGAAGTATCACTCGCAACCGATCAGGATTCAGACACCGACGGCACNGAGGANCGCGTGACGCTTATGACCGTCCATGCCGCCAAGGGNCTTGAATTCAACAACGTGTTTGTGGTCGGGGTGGAGGAGGAGCTGTTTCCCTCGGCGATGGCTCAGGATTCACCTGCGCAAATCGAGGAGGAGCGCCGACTGATGTATGTCGCCATAACCCGCGCGAGAAAATTCTGCTGGCTCAGCTATGCCGGGTCACGTTTCCGCAACGGTCAGACGGCAGCGTGCCGACCTTCGCGTTTCCTCGGTGACATAGACCCGGCTTATCTCCGCCTGTCGACCAACGATATTCTCGGTGCATCCGCTCCGAAAGTGCGTCCGACCGTCAACTATTCGGCTTCGATGGCGGGGAGCGCGCGCAGCCTCAACTCGCTCCGCTCGGGAGGGGGGCGTATGCCGGCTCCGGCATCGCCGCAATCTCCCCGCGGCTACTCTTCGGTTCAGAGACCGCCGGCGGCGGCAGACAGCAGAGGGGCGGTTGCCGCTTCGTCGTCATCCACCGGAAACTATTCCATCCATTCGAGTAGCGAACTTAAAGAAGGCATGAAAATCGAACACGCGAAGTTCGGTGTCGGGACCATCACCGTCATCGACAGTTCCGGCCTCGATGCAAGGATAACGGTTGAATTTGACTCGACCGATACCCGCACGCTGATGCTGAAATTCGCCAAATTTGCGATAGTCGGTTAGAAAAAAGTCGGATTTGTCCGACTTGCCCGCCCCCTCGGACAACAAAAATTATTTCCCATCCATCATCAATTATACCCCATGACCCCAAACGAAATCCCAACCCCCTTCTATATCGTCTATGAGGACCGTATGCGCCGCAATCTTGAGCTTATAACCCGGGTTGAGCGTGAGGCGGGAGTCAACATCATCATGGCTTTCAAGGCTAATGCCCTCTGGCGCAGTTTTCCCATAGTCAGGGAGTATAACCGCGATTTCACCGCCAGTTCGCTCAATGAGCTGCGCCTCGGCAACGAGGAGCTTGGCGGGGAGGCTCATGTCTACTGTCCTGTCTATACGGAGGCTACCATTGATGAATTTCTCTCGCGTGCCACACATCTCACCTTCAACTCCCTGAGTCAGTGGGAGCGCTACGGGGCGCGGACGCTTGCGGCAGGAGTGTCGCCCGGTCTGCGCGTGAATCCGCAGTGTTCGGTCATCGAGACAGAGATGTACAATCCCGCTCTTCCCGGTTCGCGCTTCGGTGTGACAGCCGAACAGCTCGGCGGCAAACTTCCCGATGGGATAGAGGGTCTGCATTTCCACGCGCTCTGCGAGAGTTCGAGCTACGACCTCGCAAAAGTCCTCGACGCTTTTGAAAAGCAGTTCGGACAGTATTTCGGGCAGTTGAAATGGGTCAATTTCGGAGGCGGACATCTTATGACGCGCGAGGGGTATGACGTGGACCATCTCATCGGTCTGCTTAAAGATTTCCGCTCACGCTATCCGTGGCTCAAAGTGGTCATGGAGCCGGGAAGCGCGTGGATGTGGCGCACGGGCGACCTCGTCACGGAAGTCCTCGACATTGTCGATAATCAGGGTGTGAAGACAGCCATCATCGACGCAAGTTTTGCCTGCCACATGCCCGACTGTCTGGAAATGCCCTACAAGCCTGCCATCACTGAGGCGGCTAAGGAGGCTGAAGGGCTTCCGCGCTACCGTCTCGGCGGTAATTCATGTCTGAGCGGCGACTATGTCGGCGACTGGTGTTTTGCCTCGCCCCTTAGCCCCGGCGACCGCCTGACACTTGAAGATATGAATCACTACACGACGGTGAAGACCACGATGTTCAATGGTATTCAGCATCCTTCCATCGTCCTCTGTGATTCACAAGGAGGATGCACCTATCTGCGCCGTTTCGATTACGAGGATTATAAGCACAGGATGAGTTGAGAATGGAGAATTGATAGCTGAGAATTATGGAAAAGAATGAATCTGCCCGACCGAGGTTTTCGGTGATAGTGCCTGTCTACAACCGTATCGACGAGGTCCGAGACCTGCTCGAAAGTCTGTCGCGGCAGACTTTGAAGAATTTCGAGGTAGTGATTGTCGAGGATGGGTCGACCGAACCGTGCGCCGACGCCGTCAAGGAGTTCGGCGATGTGGACGCACGATATTTCTACAAGGAAAACGAAGGAAGGTCGATAGCGCGCAACTACGGACTCGAGCGTGCGCGCGGCGATTATTTCATCTTTTTTGACAGCGATTGCGTGATTCCGCCCGACTATTTCGCTACGCTCACACGCGAACTCGACGCGCACCCGACCGACTGCTTCGGCGGACCCGATGCTGCTCACGACTCCTTTACGACGACCCAGAAGGCCATCAATTTCGCCATGACCTCGTTTCTCACCACCGGTGGAATCCGCGGCGGGAAGGTGAGCCTTGAAAAGTTTGTCCCCCGCACGTTCAATATGGGCTATTCGCGTGCCGTCTACGAGAGGGTGGGGGGGTTCCGCGAGATGTTCTCGGAGGACATTGATATGTCGACGCGCGTCCGTGAGGCGGGTTTCAGCATCGCGCTCATCCGTCCCGCTTTCGTCTATCACAAGCGCAGGGGAAACCTGCGGAAGTTCATGCGTCAGGTCTACGTCTTCGGTATGTCGCGCATCACCCTCAAACTTCTCTATCCCGGTTCGCTCAAACTCGTCCATGCACTTCCGGCGGTGGCCGTATTGCTTGGGGCGATTCTCGTGATTCTCGGTGTGACGGTTTCGCCGTGGTTTCTCCTGCCGATAGGACTTTACCTCGTGGCCATTTTTGTCACGGCTCTGGTGCTGACGCGTTCATTGGCTATAGCGGCAAAGGCCGTACCCGCAAGCGTGATTCAGATATGCGGCTACGGGTGCGGTTTCATCAAGGCATATTTCATCAAAATTCTCCTCGGCCGCGGCCGCAACGTGGAGGAGGAAATCCTCATGCGCAAGGGTGTCTGACCCCGTGGCGCCGTTCTGACTGAAAATAAGAAAGTGAAGTAATGGACAGCATCACACCCTTTGCTCCCCGCCGCATCCATGACCTCGGCGAAGATGAGAAGCCGCGCGAGAAGGCTCTGAATCTCGGCATACGCGCACTGAGCGATGCCGAACTGGTCGGGCTTATATTCGGCGGAGGCCTCCCCGGTATGTCGGTCATTGACCTTGCGCGGGTGATTCTGCGCGACTGCGACAACCGTGTCGACAATCTTGCCCGGCTCTCGATGGACGAGCTTATGGCGAAGTACAAGGGGGTAGGGCCCGCTAAGGCAGTCTGCCTTGCGGCTGCCTTTGAACTCGGACGGCGTAACCGCGAACAGATGGCGGAGAACCGGGAGGTGGTCATCCGGTCGAGCGACGATGTCGTGCGGCTGATGGGNCCTTCGCTCGAAGGTCTGGACTATGAGGAATTCTGGGTGCTGATGCTGTCGCGGAGCAANAGGGTGAAGTCGCGNCGCTGTATGTCGCAGGGCGGGACGGCAGGAACGGTGGTCGACGTGAAATTGCTTCTGAAACGTGCGGTNGACTGCCTTGCATCGGGAATAATCCTTATCCACAATCATCCGTCGGGAAATCCGAAACCGAGNGGCGAGGATGACCGCCTGACCCATAAAATCAAGGAGGGGGCGGCCTATCTCGACATCCGTGTCCTCGACCACGTCATCATAGCCCGCGACCAGTCATATTCCTANATGGACGAAGGGCGGTTGTAGCGCANTTTATAGCGTCACTTCGCCGCAGATGTCGGTGTTGATGCGGGTGGCGACAGCCGAGGGGGTCAGGCCAAGTCCGAAAAGATACATCAGTTTGGTGATTGCTGCTTCAGAGGTCATGTCGTGACCCGAGATGACTCCGGCATTGGCGAGTTTGTCGCCAGCGACGTAGCGGCGGTGGTGGACACCTCCGTTGACACACTGCGTCACGTTGACGATGACAATGCCNCGCTGTACGGCCTGCGTGATTTCTTCAATGAACCAACCNGCTGTCGGAGCATTGCCCGCGCCGTAGGTGCGGAGGACGATGCCGCGTATGCCGGGGGTGTTTAGGAGGTGACGTAGCGTCTGCTGGGTCATGCCCGGATGAAGGTCGAGAAACATCACTCCTCGTTCCATGTTGGTGTTGAGCTGAAGAGGCTTCTTCTCTTTCGGNCGCCAGAGGTCATCCTCGGCGAAGTGAATACCGAGACCGATTTTGGCAAGCTGCGGATAATTGTTGCTCTTGAAGGCATTGAAGTTGTCGGCNCTCATCTTGGTCGAGCGGTTGCCGCGCCAGAGATAGTTTTCAAACAGGATTGCCACTTCCTGNACCATCGGTGAACCGTCGAATGTGGTCGCGGCTGCAATCTGGAGGGCGGTGATAAGGTTTTCCTCNCCGTCGGTGCGCACTTCGCCAATCGGAAGNTGCGAACCGGTGATGATGACGGGCTTGTGGAGATTTCCGAGCATGAACGANAANGCCGATGCTGTGTAGGCCATCGTGTCGGTTCCGTGAAGCACTACGAAGCCGTCGTAGAGGTCATAGTTCTCGGAAATGGCCTTTGCGATGTCAGCCCATCCGACGGGGTCCATGTCGCTCGAATCGATGGGGTTGAACTGTATGTTGTCAATCTGATAGTCAAGTTTTTTGATTTTCGGCACATTGTCTATCAGGTGACTGAAATCGAACGGTTGAAGTGCGTGGGTTTCGGGATTCTCGATCATACCGATTGTCCCACCGGTGTAGATGATAAGAAGACGGGGTTTATGTGTCTGTTGCATGGCTAAAAAGGTGGTCTTTCTAAGGTTAACGTCAATTAGTGATTGAATCAGTAGAAAAAANGAAAAGGGTCGGAGNCCGGAANTCGGGTGGCTAATGTCGTATGGCTGTATCGGATTGAGGCGACCTCCCCCGTGGTCGCCGTGATNTTGTCCGAATTTCNGTGCGCCCCGACCCTTGAATTGAGATTATTTATCCGATTTTCGCTCCCGGAGCGACGGCNGCNGAGGGCGAGAGAAGNACGATTGAGCCGTCGGAGTTCTCGGCTGAGAGAATCATNCCCTCGGATACGATGCCTTTGAGCTTGCGCGGAGCGAGGTTGGCGATGAAGCACACCTGTTTTCCGACGAGTTCCTCAGGCTTGTAGTACTTGGCTATGCCCGATACGATGGTGCGTTTTTCCAGNCCGTCGTCNATGAGGAAGCGGAGCAGCTTGTCGGCCTTGGGGACCTTTTCACATTCAAGGACTGTGCCGACGCGGAGGTCGCAGGCNGCGAAGGTGTCAAACTCCACTGTCTCGGCCTGAGGCTGGGCTTTCCATGCGGCGATTTCGTTGGCCTTCTTCGTGTCGAGNAGTTTCTGGACCTGAGCCTCGACCTGNGCATCCTCGATTTTTTCAAAGAGGAGTTCGGCGGGGGCGAGTTCAATGCCGGAAGCGACNAGTTCGGTCTGNCCGAGCATATCCCAGTTGAGCTTTCCGAGTCCGAGCATCTTTGCGAGGCGCGAGGCTGAGAAGGGGATGAAAGGCTCGAAGGCCACAGCGAGGTTGGCACAGAGCTGGAGGGCTACGTTGAGGATTGTCCCGGTGCGGGTGAGGTCGGTCTTGGCGAGTTTCCACGGCTCGGTCTCTTGCAGGTANCGGTTGCCGAGGCGGGCGATTTCCATGGCCTGTTTGAGAGCCTCGCGGAAATGGAAGGTGTCGAGTGCTTCGGAAAGNGCTGTCTTGATGCGGCCGAGTTCGGCGAACACCTCACGGTCGGCATCGGTCAGTTCGCCCTGCACAGGCACCATCCCGCCGAAATATTTATGCGTGAGGACCACGGCGCGGTTGACGAAGTTGCCGAGGATGGCNACAAGCTCGTTGTTGTTGCGTGCCTGAAAGTCNGCCCAAGTAAAGTCGTTGTCCTTCGTCTCGGGAGCGTTGGNGGTGAGGACATAGCGGAGCACATCCTGTTTGCCGGGGAACTCCTTGAGATATTCGTGGAGCCATACGGCCCAGTTGCGCGAAGTCGAGATTTTGTCACCTTCNAGGTTGAGGAACTCGTTGGCGGGGACATTGTCGGGGAGCTGGAAATTGTCGCCGTAGGCCATCAGCATCGAGGGGAAGACNATGCAGTGGAACACGATGTTGTCCTTGCCGATGAAGTTGATGATACGGCTCTCGGGGTCTTTCCAATATTTTTCCCACGAATCCGGCAGAAGCTCCTTGGTGTTGGAGATATAGCCGATGGGAGCGTCGAACCACACATAAAGCACCTTGCCCTCCGCACCTTCGACAGGGACGGGGACACCCCATTTGAGNTCGCGGCTGACGGCGCGGGGTTGCAGCCCGGCATCGAGCCACGATTTACACTGTCCGTAGACGTTGGTCTTCCACTCCTTGTGGCCGTCGAGTATCCACTCGCGCAGTTTCGGCTCCCACTTGTCGAGGGGAAGATACCAGTGGGTGGTCTCGCGCATCTTCACAGGCTCGCCGGTNAGGGCTGAGCGGGGATTGATGAGGTCGGTGACGTTGAGCGACGAACCGCACGCCTCACACTGGTCNCCGTAGGCATTCTCGTTGCCGCAGCGCGGGCAGGTGCCGACGACGTAGCGGTCGGCGAGAAATTCGCCGGTCTTCTCGTCGTAGGGCTGGAGGGCTGTCTGGACGGTGAATTCCNCTTTGTCGTAGAGGTGGCGGAAAAATTCGGAAGCCGTCTCGTGGTGGAGCTTCGAAGTGGTGCGTGAATAGATGTCAAAGCTGACGCCGAGTTCTTCAAGCGAGTCCTTGATGATGGTGTGGTAGCGGTCGACCACCTCCTGAGGGGTGATGCCTTCCTTGCGTGCGCGGAGTGTGATGGGGACACCATGCTCGTCGCTGCCGCCGACCATCACGACATCCTCCCCGCGGAGGCGGAGATAGCGTGCGTAGATGTCAGCCGGGACATAGACCCCGGCGAGGTGTCCGATATGGACAGGCCCGTTGGCGTAGGGCAGGGCAGTGGTGATTAGAGTCCGCTTGAATTTCTTTTCCATATATGTCAATGATAAACGATTCTTGGGGTTGGACTGAGTATGGGACTACTCTTAAAATGCAAAATTAGTGCTTATTTGGCAAATAACAGGGATTATTGGCGTGAAAAATTTCGTGACCCTGCCTGAGACTGGAAATATCGGGTGAAATCGGCAATAAAATGTAAAAATTCTCTTTTTATTTGAGATTGTAAGATTTTTGTCGTAACTTCGCTCATGCAGACCTCCCATGAAGTCCATGCCTGTTGGGAANTNTCTTCGGTCNTGGGTTAGTGGGAGGGTGCAACTACATGATTTCTCTAAAAANCACAAANCAAAAAATGTTTATAACTTCATTGAGATTGTATCCAATACAATAAAATTAAAAGCAACTATGGCAAATTGGGAACCGATTGGATGGGTAGAGGTTGAAAGTAGCAACCTCCCTCCTAGAAAATTTACAAAAGTCTATTTGGAGATAAAGCTCATTGGAGACAGACCAATGTATCGTGCTAAATTGGATCAGTTTAATTATGCCACCGTAGTCAAAATTACTAGTCGTAGCTGCAATGCACAATTTACTTGGGATGGTGTGATTTATTACATTAATGTTCCCTATTGGGATTGATTTTTAGAAATATTGTAGATATAGACTAAGGTTATAGATTGATTGGCTTTTAAACCTCATTTTCTTGACTCTCAATTTCCAATATTAAAATAATCTTTTAAGCATGAAGCTTAGTAGGGTAGGGGGGTGGTTGATCTCTTGATGGGAGGCTGCCCCTCTACTGTTTTTTTGTTAATTTGTAGGTTGGAATTTTAAATAACTCAAATAGTTTTTAAAGTGTGAAAGAAAAAGACGGAAATGTTTGGCAATTAGGAAAATAAGTTGTAATTTTGCAACGCTTTTAGGAGCAATCTGTCGTCACGGCATCGTTAACTCATTGAGAGTCAGCGAGGTGTGTGGCGTTAGATGTGTAGAAAAAGAATTGAAACACTTCTAATCATTATTCAATAAACCAAAAGAAACTAAGATGCCTACTATTCAGCAATTAGTAAGAAAAGGACGCGTGGCTCTTGAAGATAAGAGCAAATCACCCGCACTTGACTCATGCCCGCAGCGTCGCGGCGTGTGCGTGCGTGTGTACACCACCACACCCAAAAAGCCTAATTCGGCTATGCGTAAGGTGGCTCGTGTGCGCCTCACCAACGGTAAGGAAGTCAACAGCTACATCCCCGGTGAAGGTCACAATCTTCAGGAACACTCAATCGTGCTCGTGCGCGGTGGCCGTGTGAAGGACCTCCCCGGTGTGCGCTACCACATCGTCCGCGGTACCCTCGACACCAGCGGCGTTAAGGACCGCACCCAGCGTCGCAGCAAGTACGGAGCAAAGCGCCCCAAAGCAGCTAAGAAGTAATTGAAGACAACTCCTTTTCTGAAAACAGTTAATTAAATTAAAAACAGAGTCGTAAACCCTCGTTTTTGATTTGATTGGAAGGCTAAATCACAGGTTGAGTAAATGGCGCCCGGAGGGGCAGCCGTTGAAGATGAAAGATGCAGCAGCCAAGCAACCAAAAACAAAACATTTGCTCAAAAAATGAGAAAAGCAAAACCTAAGAAACGGGTGATCCTCCCCGATCCCGTGTTCAATGACGTGAGAGTATCGAAGTTCGTCAACCACCTCATGTATGACGGCAAGAAGAACACTTCGTACACCATCTTCTATTCCGCGCTCGACATCGTAAAGACCAAGCTCCCCAACGAGGAGAAGACCGCGCTTGAAATCTGGAAGAAGGCTCTCGAGAACGTAACTCCCCAGGTGGAAGTTAAGTCACGTCGCGTGGGCGGTGCAACCTTCCAGGTGCCTACCGAAATCCGTCCCGACCGTAAGGAATCTATCTCGATGAAAAACCTTATCCTCTATGCACGCAAACGCGGCGGCAAGACCATGGCCGACAAGCTCGCAGCCGAAATCGTCGACGCTTTCAATGATCAGGGCGGTGCTTACAAGCGCAAGGAAGATATGCACAAGATGGCCGAAGCCAACCGCGCATTCGCTCATTTCCGTTTCTAAGCCGGAGATTGAATCCCCTCCGATGATATTTTTCATTGAATTTTAGATTCATACACACAACAAAAAATGGCTAAATCAGACGCACATTTAAAATATACCCGCAATATCGGCATTATGGCTCACATTGATGCCGGTAAGACCACCACTTCTGAGCGTATCCTCTTCTATACCGGTCTTACTCACAAGATCGGCGAGGTTCATGACGGCGCTGCCACCATGGACTGGATGGAGCAGGAGCAGGAGCGTGGTATCACAATCACTTCTGCCGCCACCACCACTTTCTGGAAATACATGGGCGAGCAGTACAAAATCAACCTTATTGACACTCCGGGACACGTCGACTTCACTGTCGAGGTAGAGCGTTCACTCCGTGTGCTCGACGGCGCAGTCGCTACTTTCTGTGCTGTCGGTGGCGTAGAACCTCAGTCGGAAACCGTTTGGCGTCAGGCTGATAAGTACAACGTCCCCCGTATCGGTTATGTCAACAAGATGGACCGCTCGGGTGCTAACTTCTTCGAGGTTGTACGCCAGCTCAAGGATGTCCTCGGTGCAAATCCCTGTCCCATCCAGATTCCTATCGGTGCTGAGGAGACCTTCAAGGGCGTTGTCGACCTTATCAAGATGAAGGCCATCTTCTGGCATGACGAATCAATGGGTGCTGACTACTCGGTAGAGGATATTCCCGCCGGTCTCGTTGACGAAGCAGAGGAATGGCGCGACAAGATGCTTGAGAAGATCGCTGAATTTGACGATGCCCTCATGGAGAAGTATTTCGACGATCCCTCGACCATCACCGAAGAGGAAATCCGCCGCGCACTCCGCAACGCTACCCTCAAGATGGAGGTAGTCCCCATGATCTGCGGTTCGTCTTTCAAGAACAAGGGTGTTCAGTGTCTCCTCGACGCTGTCTGCGCATATCTTCCCAGCCCCGTTGACTCAGGTGCTGTCGAGGGTACCAACCCCGATGATCCCGATCAGGTCGAGACCCGTGAGCCTTCTCCCGAAGCTCCGATGTGCGCTCTCGCATTCAAGATTGCTACCGACCCCTATGTAGGTCGTCTCACTTTCTTCCGTGTCTACTCCGGCGATGTCGTTGCCGGCAGCTATGTGCTCAACAGCCGTTCAGGTAAGAAGGAGCGCGTCAGCCGTCTGTTCCAGATGCACTCCAACAAGCAGAACGCCAAGGAGTCAATCGACTGCGGCGATATAGGCGCAGGTGTAGGTTTCAAGGACATCCGCACCGGTGATACCCTCTGCGACGAGAACCATCCCATCGTCCTTGAAGCAATGGAATTCCCCGATCCCGTTATCGGTATCGCAGTTGAGCCTAAGACTCAGAAAGACCTCGACAAGCTCGGCGTCGGTCTGCAGAAGCTCGCTGAGGAGGACCCCACCTTCCGCGTTGAGACCAACGAGGAGACCGGCCAGACCGTCATCTCAGGTATGGGTGAGCTTCACCTCGACATCATCATCGACCGTCTCCGCCGCGAGTTCAAGGTTGAATGTAATCAGGGCCGTCCGCAGGTTACTTACAAGGAAGCCATCACCAAGCCCGTCGAACTTCGTGAAGTATTCAAGAAGCAGACCGGTGGTCGCGGTAAGTTCGCCGACATCATCGTCCGCGTTGAGCCTGTTGACGAAGGCTTCGAAGGCAGCCTCCAGTTTGTCGATGAGGTCAAGGGCGGTAACATCCCCAAGGAATTCATCCCCGCTATCCAGAAGGGCTTCACTTCGGCTATGAAGAACGGTGTTCTCGCCGGCTTCCCCGTTGACCAGCTCAAGGTAACCGTAATCGACGGTTCGTTCCACCCGGTTGACTCCGATCAGCTCTCATTCGAACTCTGTGCAATCCAGGCATTCAAGAAGGCTTCAGAGAAGGCCGGTCCCGTGCTTCTCGAACCTATCTTCAAGGTAGAGGTCGTAACTCCCGAGGAGAGCATGGGTGACGTCATCGGTGACCTTAACAAGCGCCGTGGTCAGGTCGAAGGTATGGAGACCAGCCGCTCAGGTGCGCGCATCGTGAAGGCCAAGGCTCCTCTTGCCGAAATGTTCGGTTATGTGACCGCCCTCCGTACGATTACTTCCGGCCGTGCTACCTCGACCATGACTTTCAGCCACTATGCAGAGGTCAGCAGCTCGATCGCCAAGAATGTCCTCACCGAGTGTCAGGGCCGTGTCGATCTCATCAAGTAAGACAACCACTTTCATTCAACAAAAGATATGGACCAAACAATCAGAATCAAACTTAAATCTTATGATTACAACTTGGTTGACAAGTCGGCCGAGAAGATTGTGAAGACCGTAAAAGCAACCGGTGCTGTCATCAGCGGACCCATTCCCCTGCCGACCCACCGCCGCGTCTTCACTGTCAACCGCTCGACCTTCGTCAACAAGAAGTCACGCGAGCAGTTCCAGCTTTCGTCCTACAAGCGTCTTATCGACATCCACAACTCGACCGGCAAGACCGTCGACGCTCTCATGAAGCTCGAACTCCCCTCAGGTGTCGAAGTAGAAATCAAGGTGTAATCGCCCGGTAAAGCATACATTACCTAAGATTAAGTAGAAGAAAAAATCACAACTCCCACAACAGTTCACATTTTTTAAATCAAAGAGAAATGCCAGGATTATTAGGAAAGAAAATCGGAATGACATCCGTTTTCAGTGCCGACGGCAAGAACGTGCCGTGCACTGTTATCGAAGTAGGCCCCTGCGTAGTTACTCAGATTAAAACGGCTGACAAAGACGGTTATGAGGCCGTGCAGCTTGGCTTCGTAGAGAAGAAGGACAAGCACACCACCGCTCCCATGGCCGGCCACTTCAAGAAAGCCGGAGTAGCTCCCCAGCGCCACTTGGCCGAGTTCAAAGGATTTGACGGCGAGTACAATCTCGGTGACACCATCACAGTCGACCTCTTCAATGAGAATGACTTCGTCGACATCCAGGGTACCTCGAAGGGTAAAGGTTTCCAGGGTGTGGTAAAGCGTCACGGTTTCGGTGGCGTAGGCCAGAGCACCCACGGTCAGCACAACCGCCTTCGCGCTCCCGGTTCGGTCGGCGCCTGCTCTTATCCCGCCAAGGTGTTCAAAGGAATGCGCATGGCAGGTCAGATGGGCAACGAGAAAGTGACAATTCAAAACCTCCAGGTACTCAAGGTGATCGCAGACCACAATCTGCTCCTCATCAAGGGCTCTATCCCCGGAAGTAAAGGTTCAATCGTTTTAATTGAGAAATAATGGAAGTCGCAATTTACAATATCAAAGGTGAAGACACCGGTCGCAAGGCACAGCTCAGCGACGAAGTTTTTGCAGTAGATGCAAACGAGCACGCCGTTTATCTCGATGTGAAGCAGTATCTCGCCAATCAGCGTCAGGGTACTCACAAATCCAAGGAACGTAGCGAAGTTTCGGGTTCGACCCGCAAGCTCCACAAGCAGAAGGGCGGCGGCGGCAGCCGTATCGGCGACATCAACTCGCCTGTCCTCGTCGGTGGTGGCCGTGTGTTCGGTCCCCGTCCCCGCGACTATCGCTTCAAGTTGAATAAGAAAGTGAAATCGCTCGCCCGCAAGAGTGCGTTGACCTACAAAGTTCAGGATTCTCAGCTCATCGTCGTTGAAGACTTCAACTTCGAGGCTCCGAAGACTAAAGATTTTGTAAATATTGCTAAAAATCTTAAAGTTGACGGCAAAAAAATCCTTCTCGTTTTACCGGGTCAAAATAAAAACGTAACTTTGTCGGCCCGTAATATTCCCGACGCCCAGACAATGGTCGCCTCGGATATCAACACTTACGCGCTCATGAACTCCAACGCTGTTATCGTCACCGAGAGCAGCCTTGATTTCATTAATAAACTTTAACCTCATAAAGAGAAGACAGCAACAACAATGGAAATTTCAATCAAACCCATCGTAACAGAGAAGGCAAGCAATCTCATCGAGAAGCTCAACCGCTACACCTTCGCCGTTTCTCCCGAGGCCAACAAGTATCAGATCAAGTCGCTCGTCGAGAAGCTCTACGGAGTGAATGTGGTCCGCGTAAACACCATCAATGTCCGCAGCAAGAACAAGTCCCGCTGGACCAAGAGCGGCCTGCTCCGTGGCAAGACCGCTGCATGGAAGAAGGCACTTGTGACCGTTGCAGAAGGACAGAATATTGACTTCTATAGCAATATCTAAATAAAGAAATGGCAGTAAGAAAATTCAAGCCCACAACACCTGGGCAGAGACACAAAGTTATCGGTGTATTTAAAGGTACCATCACTGCTACTACACCGGAAAAATCTCTTACAGTCGGCAAAAAGGCCTCCGGAGGACGTAACTCCGAAGGCCATCTTACCACCCGCTACCTTGGTGGTGGCCACAAGCGTAAATATCGCATCATTGACTTTAAGAGAACGAAAGACGGTGTTCCCGCAGTAGTAAAGAGCATCGAGTATGATCCTAACCGTTCGGCCCGTATCGCCCTCCTTTACTACAAAGACGGTGCTAAAGCTTACATCATTGCACCCAACGGCTTAAAAGTTGGCGATGAGCTTCTTTCAGGACCTCAGGCTCAGCCGGAAGTAGGCAACTGCCTCCCGCTGGCCAACATTCCTGTCGGTACGCTCATCCACAACATTGAGTTGCGTCCCGGCCAGGGCGCTTTCATGGCTCGTTCGGCAGGCACTTTCGCCCAGCTCGTATCGCGTGAAGGCACCTACGCCATCGTCAAATTACCTTCTGGAGAAACCCGCAAGATCCTCGCAGCATGCCGCGCCACAGTCGGTGTCGTCGGTAACTCCGAGCATTCGCTCGAGCGTTCAGGCAAGGCCGGCCGTTCACGCTGGCTCGGCCGTCGTCCCCGCAACCGCGGCGTAGTCATGAACCCTGTCGATCACCCCATGGGTGGTGGTGAAGGCCGCGCTTCAGGTGGACATCCCCGCTCTCGCAAGGGTCTTTACGCTAAGGGTCTTAAGACTCGTGCCCCGAAGAAACATTCTTCGAAGTACATCATTGAAAGAAGAAAAAAGTAATCTGATTTAAATTAGCAACACTTATCATGAGTCGTTCATTAAAAAAAGGCCCGTTTATCAGCGTGAAGCTCGAAAAGAAGGTCGCTGCAATGGAAGAGAGCGGTAAGAAGTCGGTTATCAAGACATGGAGCCGCGCTTCGATGATCGCCCCCGAATTTGTAGGTCACACTTTCGCAGTTCACAACGGTAACAAATTTATCCCTGTCTACGTTACTGAAAACATGGTCGGCCACAAGCTCGGTGAGTTCGCTCCCACCCGCACGTTCCGTGGTCACTCCGGTAACCGCAAGAAATAATTAGGGCCCTGATATAACTAATTCATTTGTAAAAAAGAAAAGAATTACAATAAAATGGGTGTAAGAAAAAGAAATTCAGCCGACCTCAGGAAAGCCGAACAGAAGACGGTAGCTTTCGCAAAGCTCCTCAATATCCCCACCTCGCCCCGTAAGATGCGCCTTGTCGCTGACATGGTCCGCGGGGTAGAGGTCAACCGTGCCCTCGGTATCCTGAAATTTTCGAATAAGGAAGCGGCTGCCCGCCTTGAAAAGCTCCTCCGTTCGGCCATCGCCAACTGGGAAGCCAAGAACGAACGTAAAGCCGACGCCGGCGAGCTCTACATCAGCACTATCTATGTGAACTGCGCTCCTATGCTCAAGCGTCTGCGCACCGCTCCTCAGGGCCGTGGCTACCGTATCCGCAAACGTGCAAACCACGTCACATTGATTGTTGACACAATTGATAACAAAAACGCTAAAGCTTAACAAATGGGACAGAAAGTAAATCCAATCAGCAATCGCTTGGGAGTTATCCGTGGATGGGACTCTAACTGGTATGGCGGTAAGAAATACGGCGATACTCTGCTCGAGGACTCCAAACTCCGTAAGTATCTCAATGTCCGCCTTGCAAAGTCAAGCGTTTCGCGCATCGTCATCGAGCGCACCATGAAGCTCATCACCATCACTGTCTGCACCTCGCGTCCCGGCCTCATCATCGGCAAGGGCGGCGCTGAAGTCGACAAGCTGAAGGAAGAGCTCAAGAAGATCACCGACAAGGATGTCCAGATCAACATCTACGAGGTCAAGCGTCCCGAACTCGACGCTCAGATCGTAGCT